>CAZNIK010000001.1:0-377420 GCA_964573095.1 uncultured Candidatus Saccharibacteria bacterium
GGAACGCGTTATTTAGGAACTCTAGCGATACGACCACCGCTTTTCAAGTTCAGAACGCGGCGAGTACGAACATATTCACAGTAGATACCACGAACGGTAGGATCGGCATTAACACGGCGGCACCGAGTGCTGATCTTACCTTTGGTCAAGGAGCAAATCGGACCCTAAATGTGCTTACCAGAACTACCAACGCTGCTGGAAATAGCCTCACGATCGCAGCAGGCGCAGCTGGTTCCGGTGCGTCGGCGTTTGCTGGTGGTGGCTTGACGCTTCAAGGAGGAGCAGCGGGAGGAACAGGTAATGCAAACGGTGGGGCAGTGACAATTTCTGGTGGTACTGCGGTCGGGACAGGAACCCAAGGACTCGTGAATCTTTCTACCAGTGCATTTACATCAGCGGCTGAACAGGCGTTTACGTCTAATACCTCAATTACTGCTGGAAATGTTGACTTGTATAGCTCACTCCCCGTAAAAGCAAACACCAACACAGGACTTACTTTGACGGTTCCAGATCCAGCCCAGAGTACGATTGGTCGAATACTTTACATATCAGCCAGAAGTGGTTCGCTTGACTTTACTATGCGGCTTAATAGTGCAAGAACTCCGATAGATATTGCCATGAAGCAAAATAGTACCGCAACCCTTATTTGGAACGGCACTGACTGGACGGCGGCGGGCGCCTCGAGTTCCACTGACCTTCAGTCGGCCTACAACAACACACTTACGAGTGCTGGTGGTGCAGAGCTGGTGCTAAACGGGAGCGGCGGTAATGCCGACGGTTTGACCATACGAAATAATTCCTCAAATCCAATATACGGTGGGGTTTTGGAGGTACAAACCGGCATTGGAAGTAACTTGTTTACGGTAAACAATAACGCGGTAGAGTATGCAACGAACGGTGGGGCTGAAACTCAAGGAGCCAGCTCTTCAACCTTCCCGGCGAGCACGTGGGGCGCTGCGCCCGCAGGTGGAACTGTGTCACGAAATACCACTGCGGCAAACAATGCAACCGGGCAAGCATCCGTTTCGGTGGTGACAACCGCGGTGGCAAACCACGGAGCGGCCGATACCTTAAGTGCGGCGTTGACGGCAAATCTACAGTACAATGTGAGTTATACCGTAAAGGGTGCCGCAAGCTTCTCTACACTCGACACTATTTATTCGAGGGATGGCACAAACACCGCAACAACCAGCTGTAGGACTGGAAGTACGGTTACAACCTCAGTATTTACCCGAATTACTTGTACGTTTACGGCGCCGTCAAGCGGCATTACCGCGGCGAATGCAATCTTTATTCGGCAGAGTGATGCCACGGCCAGGACATTCTACATCGATAACCTTAGCGTGACGGTAAATGCGAGCGTCAATCATGCGGCTGACGGTAGCGTTGACTCGGCGCTCGGGACAAACTGGACTGCCTTTGACGGGGATGGAGCGGGGGCTGGAACCACCACCCCAAGTCGCGACACAACCACTATCTATGACACCAGCGGCTCAGTCGCCGATGTCACCTCTGCGCACGCGAATATGGGTGTGCGCAACAACATGGCAATAACGCCGTCAATAAATACCCAGTACCTAATAACTTTTTACGCTCGGAGTTCTAACACCTTCAATGACATTACGGTAGGCTTCTTGCCGGCCGGCGGTAACACCGTTCCTATAGCTGCGCAACTGTGTGTCGACTATAACACCCGGACTGTATCCACTACTGGCTGGACAAGGATAACCTGTACCATAACCACTCCCGGGTCCGGTATTTCTGACCCAGATATTGTAATTTATCAACCGACCGGTACGGCCAGAACATTCTATGTTGATGCGCTGTTTGTGGCTCTTAACACCAACACTGCGTCAAACGTGCAAGTTGGGGGAGGCAATAAGGGTGGCCCAACTACATTGTTTACTCTTGATCGATCGTCGACCGCTCCCATTGCTGATAATAATGATGCCTACCTTGGTTCGATGTACTATGACACAACCTCTGGGCGCATCCAGTGTTATGAGGCGGATGGTTGGGGAGCCTGTGGTGCTGCGCCAGACAATATCGTAAACCTCAATCCAGAGTTTGCGGGTGCCGTACTAAACGGCACAGGCGTTGGTACGATGAGCGCAGATTTCTGTGGTAACGGCGGCGGTTTGTCGGTTAATACTTCGCTATGTTCGAGCGGCCAGGCGCGCAACTTCTACAAGTGGACAAGCCCGCAAGCTTCGATGCAAACGTACAGTATCTACGTTACCTATCAGCTGCCCGCCAGCTTCAAGAATTTTTCGAGCGATGACACGGTTCAGTTGACCGCACGAACCAGTAACACCTCTGACGGCTCGGTGACCTATGAGATGTTTAGAAATGAGTCTGGAGCTATTTCGGCGTGCGGCACCGAAACAACCGTAACAAGTGTCATCGATACGTGGCAGACCTTGGGAGTAAACGGTAACGAATCGACAGGCTGTGGATTTACTACAAGCTCTGGCAATGCGTTTGTGATCTTTAAGATAAACGTCAAAGCCCGGAATAACGCAAATGTGTATGTGGGGACTCTAAGCTTTACGACGCTGGGTAGGTAATGATGAGATTTAAAGATACAAACCACCAATTCCAAGCTCAAAAACCAATCAACGTCCTTGATGGGGTGCACAGAAAAGATGAGCTGCCAAAGATGAGTCTTCCGTATCGTTCGACAGCGCCCGGGCCGGACAGAGATCAATTGATCCCATCACCCAAAACAAAATTGACTAGGCGCGTAAAAATAGAGCGTGTGTTATCCAGGTTGTTTGATCTCGAGAGGCAGCATGGGTTGGCGTTTCGAGTAGTCGCTGTGTCGCTCGCGCTCATAATGTTTTCGACATTTTTGATTGAAATCACCCAGCCAAAGCTGAGTGCACAACGGTACAATCTAGCGCCATACGAGGGCCTCTTATTGAATAAGCCGGTAGATCTTTATGCTGAAAAACTGAACGTAAATCCAAAGTCACAAACCATAAACTACAACCAAGGCTACAAACCGGGTGGGGAGGTAGCGGGACAAACGTTTGGGCCAAAAATTAGTGCGAGTTTTGATTCGAGCGACAGTAGGGCCGTTCGTGTCGAAGATCCATTGACCAATGTGAGTATCAGCCTTAAGCCAAAATTTAAGACAGAAGCACCACAAAAGGATAAGAATCGAGTCGTGTACCCAATTGTTGGCAAGCCCGCCAAGGCAGTGTACACGGTACGGAGCGCGAGCGTAAAAGAAGATATTATTCTTGACCACTTCGTGAAAGATACACTGGAGTTCGAATACGAGCTTGGCTTGGAAAGCGGCATGGAAGCACGGGTCGAAAATGATGGTTCGCTGGGAGTATATGGAGTTTCAAAACAACTGCTCGGAAGCGTATCGACCGGCTCGGAAAAAGATGCTGAACTTCTTAAAAAAGCCAGAGAAAACGGCGAAAAAAACAATCTGATTTTCCGCATTCCAGCGCCATTTATTCTTGAAGGTCTGAAGAAAACAAGTTCTGCAAAGAGTTGGTACAGCCTTGAGGGTAATACATTGAGTGTTCATGCGGCGGGACTTCGGGGGGCCAATTATCCTTTGAGCATCGACCCGAGTGTGTATGTAGAAACCGCGGCAAAACTGATGAAAGGCAACAATGAAAGCAATGTTGACTTTGATATTTCGAACGAACTAATCCAAAAAAGTCAGACGACCGGCGCGCGAATAAATGGCTGGTCCGACTCCACAGAGATGAACTCGGGAATTTGGGATCAATCAACTGCCGCAGCTGGTGGATATGTCTATCGGGCGGGAGGCAGGATCGATCCCACAATGCCGTATGTTGTTAGCCAACAGTCTTCGGTTCAAGCAACAAATAGCACCTCGTTTGTGATGAACATGCCGAGCATCAGACCAGCTGGGGATCTGTATGTTGCCATAATCGCACACGACGGGACAGGGGCGATTACGCCCCCAGGCGGCGGGGGCTGGACTGAATACGCTGACACTAGAGAGCACGCTGCGTACTACAAGATTGGAACCGATCAAGGCGGTGGAAACGAATCGGCTTCCTACACGTTTACCGGGAGTAGCGAACAGTGGTCTGGAGTAATTTTGCGAATAAAGGGTTTTGAGTCGAGCTCTCCTATTAGCGGTACTGCCGGTACGGGCAGTAGTGCAAGTAATGCGGTGCCAGTTTTTCCGACGACCACACCGTCTCATGATGCAACACTGGTAATTCGGGCTGTTGGCGTAGACGCTGATCAGCCAAGCGAATTTGGTTGGCTCCCCAGCGGACATACAAAATTATTTACTGGCACGAGTAGTACTGATACCGCCAACAGTGCCGCGTTAATGGTTGCTTCGCTTGACGTGCCGCCGCTCGCGACCAACGCAACAGGCACCACCACCTTAGTGAATGACGGCCTAGTGAACGATACGTATGGTGCCTCATCGATTGCGATTCGCCCGGCGACTGTGACCGCAGGCATTCAACAGTCAGTACAATGGGCTCGTTTTAACACCTCGACGGGGGCAATTGACAGTCCCAACCCGGGCAATGGCACCTGTAGCGGTTGGTGTACAAACTCAGCTTATAATTTACCGGCGGTACGAGTCGGCATGTCGATGATTTCGTACAATGGCTTTTTGTATGCGCTTGGTGGTACTTCAACTGGTGCGGCTGCAGGTGGCACCTCAACGGTGTGGATCGCCAAGCTTGGTGCGAACGGCGAGCCGCAACTGTGGCATCCCACAGGTGGTACGCCAGGGTATTGGTTTGCGTCTGCCAACACCCTGCCTGCGGCAGCCAGCTACACGGCCGTGGCGGCATACAACAACCGATTATATTTGTTGGGTGGCAACAACACGGCGGGTACGAGTCTTGGTACCGTTCATGTTGCAGACCTTAAGCCAACTGGAGATATTTCGGCATGGTCAACCACTGGCATGCAAGCTATGCCAGACGCGAGGTTTGGCCACTCGGTGCACGTCTATAACGACGTGATGTACCTGGTTGGTGGCAATAGCGGCGGTACGCTACGCAACACTGTGTATTACAGCAAACTTAATAATGATGGAACCATGAACCCCTGGACAGCGACCTCAAACTTTACGACGGCGCGTTCTAGCTTTGGCGGATCTATGACCGCGCTCTGGGGTGGTTACATATATCTTGCTGGCGGCTGTACGGCACTTACCTCTGGGAACTGTTCGACAATTGCCAGTGATGTCCAGCTGGCAAGTATTAATGCCGATGGATCGCTTGCACCATGGAATTCTATCCTTAATCTCAGCAACCAACGCATTGGCTATTCGTTTGTGGCCTGGCAAAATGGTTTATATCGCTTTGGTGGCTGTAATCGCCAAAATACCGGCACTGGCACATGCTATGCGGTCCATCAAGATGTTGAATATGGCATCATTAACCCCGATGGGGACGCGAGTACGGTAAGTAACTCTGAACCTGCCAACACCGCTCCGTGTAGTGGCGCATCTCCGACCGACTGTGATCTTCCGGCAGCTGGTGATGGTGCCGAACAAGGTGGGCAAATGAGTAGTGCCACGGCAATTAATAACGGCTTTATCTATGTAATTGGTGGCTGTACCAATGTTGCGGCAAATAATGTCTGTGAAAACGCTGGAACAGCTCAATCGTCGGGCAACATAATGTACGCCGCACTTGATTCGAATGGAAAAATGTCAAAGGCTGCAACGTGTGGGGGGACGTTTGTAACCAATAGTCTGTGGTGCGTAGATAGTACAAATACCATAAACGGAACGACTGGGTTGTCTGCAGCCAGTGCCACAGTATTTAACAACACCATCTACGTTGCCGGTGGTACCACGGGGAGTGATTGGCAGAAAACCGTTCGGCGTGTGGGACTGAATGCCAATGGCTCACTGTCTGGTGCATGGACAACTCAAGATATGACTACCGACTTGGGTTTGAGTGGAACGGCCGACGATGAAAGGGGCTATATGTATACGTTTGCCAGGGCAAATCCCGCCGCCGCCGGCTCGAATCCAGGAAACTATTATATGTTGGGAGGCTGCCGTGGCGGCGCTGGCGCTGGAGCGGACGGTCTGGGGTGTGGTACGTACTACACCGAAGTTATCAAGTGTAATATCGGCACAACTGGCGCGCTCGCTAGTTGCGGTACGGGTAGTCAGCTACAGATAGATGCTGATAATGTGAATGCTGGCAACCAAGGGTTGGGGCTGATGGCGGGAGCAATTTACGCCAATCGAATATACTTAGTTGGTGGAGCATGCACGCAAGTTGGTTCGGCCAACGACCCCTGTGGCTCAAACTACTCCGGGAACCGAAAAGACACCATTTATGCATCAATTGACAACAACAATAACATAGTTGCTTCGAGTGGTGGGATCTGGCAGCTCACCAGCGGTCAAATGAGCCCAGTGCGCCGGCGAGCTATGGCGTTTGGGTATAATGGTTATATTTACTCGCTTGCTGGTTACAGCGGCTCGGCGTCCTTGCAAGACCTTTTGTTCGCCAAAATCGATGTCAGCACGGGAGATATGGGCAGTTTTAGCAGTTCTGGTGTGGTGGTAACACCAAGATGGGATCTTCGAGCAATTGTTTCAAATGGCTATGTTTACGCGCTCGGAGGCTGCGGCACTGGGTCAGCGCCGGATCAATGTACGGCGATGCAACCGGAAATTCAGACCTTCCAATTGTACAACAACGACAGTGGCGCCCCGGCGAGTTATACGGCGGCATCAGATGACACTTTTGCTGCGGATACTGACCGTTGGGGGGCGAGTGCCGCAATACTGAACGGTTATATTTATGTGGCTGGTGGCTGCATTAGCGCAACGGATTGTACAAATGCCACCAACAATGTGCAGTACGCACCGATTAGTGCGACCGATGGCAGTATTGGCACGTGGGCAAGTACGACAAATGTGTTGACACTTGATAGGGCCTGGGGGCAATTGGAGGTCGCGGGGGGCACGCTGTACTACATTGGTGGGCAAGATGACACTGCCACCAACGAACAGTCAACAATTTATTATGCAACCCCCGTGAGCGGCGGAAATATTACCTCGGCGTGGGCTACGACAACCAGGGCGCTTGGCGATACGGGTGGCGGCGGAAATGCCCGCACCAAGCACGGCGCGACTGTGTGGAATAACCGTATTTATGTGGTTGGCGGCCTTGACTCTACTGCCGCGGTTCAGAATACCGTCTACGTGAGTCCTCAGTTAAATTCTGGGGGGGATATTACTGCAGTCTGGACGTCAACGAGCGCCTTTAATGTGGCAAGAATGGGTGCTGCCACTGTAGCTTATGCGAATAACCTCTATCTATTTGGTGGCTATGATGGGACTAATTACCTCAACGATACACAGTACACGCAGATAAACTCTGACGGTACGATCGATGCGTGGTCGTATTCCACCAGTTTGCCTGGTTCGTTGAGTCAAGCGGATGCTTTTGCCTCAAATGGCTATATTTACTTGATAGGTGGTCGTTCGGCGGCTTCGACGTGTGTACCGAATACGATCGTGACCCCAGTGAGTGCAAACACTACCATTGCGTCTGGCAACAATCCAACTGGCATTGGCGAGTGGTACGAAACCAATGTCAAATACACTGGTGATCGTTATGGAACGGCGGTCGCGTATAGTAACGGCAAGGGATATGTGCTTGGCGGAGGCTGTACGGCGCCTCTTGCGTCGACCCGGCACTATTTTAGCGCATACAAATCACAGCCCCAGATCGCAAAATACTCGCGAATGATAGATACCGATACAGATGTGTTCCCAACAAAATGGCTGCTTAACGGACTTGATAACTCAATTGGAGCACAGTGGTATTTACGATATCGATCTTCTACTAATTCGGCGGCTGCCTGGGGTCAAGAAACAAATGTCGGTGCGGTGACGCTTGGCACCCCAGGAACCTATACGCCCAAGGACGCGGGCGGCAGCAACACAAACTTTGCGCGCTATTACTATCTGTCGGTATACATTGACAGCTCACAAGCGTTCGGCTACCCAGAAGACGTTTCGAGGGGGCCGACAATCACAGACCTAAGCCTTTTCTTTACGGCTGACCCAAGTAAGCGCATGCGTCACGGCAAAACATTCACTGGTGGCGAACTTCAGCCACTGGATACGCCGTTTCCATAACAATTATTTTGTGCGGGTTCTACCCCTGTTGTTAGGCTGTTTTTATGTGAAGAATTATGATAGGCTTGAGACAGAGATGAGAGACAACAAAAACAGTTGGATAGACAGTCTTTCTGGTGATGATCTTCGGGCTCGACTTGCCCAAAAACCAATACCAGTAAGAGAAGCGCCACCAAAGAAGAAAAAGAAGCTCAAAAATAGATTGAGTCGACCCCTGTTACCTAAATTGGAAAACCCCGTAAATACCGAAAAAGCGAAAGCGAGCGGCAAAAACGTTGAAGTTTCAGTGAGTTTCAAGATTCCAAAGATCCCAGCCAAAAGGCTTTGGCGGCAGTATAGAAAAAACACCTACGCGAAGGTAGTCAGTGTAATTGTAGTCATTATTCTTTTGAATATTGTGGCGGTGTCGATCGTAAAAAATCATAACAATGGGCGCGGCGTACAGGGGGCAACCACTGGAAAAGGCTCGCCAAGTTCGCCTTCTTACAAGCCGTTCTTGCCCGGGGGTGATGTTGCGAATACGAACAGTCAAGCCTATAAATATACCTCCGAAAAGCAGCTCGTTGGTTACGCCGACAAGATTGGTCAAAACGAGGTTTTGGTGACGCAACAGCCCCTTCCAGAGGAATTTAAGGATAATCCCGACGGCAGGGTAGAGATATTTGCCAAAAATGCTAACTATAACGAACTTTTACAGATTACCGGTGGGCGGGCGCATCTTGGCACATCGGAAAAAGGTCCTCAGTTTGTGGTCTTTCACAAAAATGGGCTAATGATCTTTCTGCGGTCCGACAAGAAGCTGCTGAATGCTGATTGGACCAACTATATTAATGGACTCAAGCAATCGAAGTAGTACTAGTACTAGACGGCTAGTTAACAGATATTAATCTTTGGGGCTCTGAGTTTACTAATCACCCTAGGGATGTTAGGCTTGGAAGATAGCACTTAGGTACAACTACAATGGCAAAACAAAAAATTATTGCGGTTTTGAATCAAAAGGGCGGGGTAGGCAAAACGACGACCGCTATAAATCTTGGTGCCTATTTGGCAAAAATGGGCAAAAGCGTACTTTTGGTTGATGCTGACCCTCAAGGAAATGCCACCAGCGGGCTTGGCTACGAGAAAAACGATCTGAACGCAACATTGTGCGACGTTATGTTTGGGAGGCACGAGCTACATACAACCATTCTTGAGTCGTCAATTGATAAGTTGTTTTTGCTTCCCACAGATGCTCGACTTGCGAGTGCAGAGATAGATCTTGCAACCAGGGATCGACGTGAGTATGCCCTGCAGGACATACTAACAGGGGCAACAGACTACGACTTTATTCTTATTGATTGCCCTCCAGCGCTAGGACTTCTGACGATAAACGCCCTTACTGCAGCGGAATTTGTACTCATTCCTGTTCAAGCGGAGTATTATGCGCTCGAAGGACTAAGCCAACTCTTACAAGTAATGCAAACCGTAAAGCGCAGCAGCAACCCGCGACTTGAACTACTTGGGGTTGTTATGACCATGTACGATAGCCGGACAGCACTTGCCCAGCAGGTATATAATGAGGTCGGGAAGCACTTTGGTGGCAAGCTGTTTGAGACAATAATTCCGAGGAATGTCCGCCTGGCAGAGGCGCCAAGCTTCGGAAAGCCTGTGTCGGAGCATGATAAGTGGAGCAAAGGGGCTCGTGCCTATAAAGCATTGGCAAAAGAATTGGAGGAGAGAGTAAGATGACGAGTTCGAAAGCGCTAGGAAAAGGGTTTGGAAGTTTGTTGCCTTCTGATTTTGATGATTCATTGTTGCTCGATAAGGAAGAACGCGTTCAAAAGATCTTAATTCAAGACATAAAGCCTGATCCAGCTCAGCCCCGAAAATCCTTCGATAAAAACTCCATTGAGGAGCTGGCACAATCAATAAAAACGCATGGAATTTTACAACCTTTAGTGTTGGTCGAAACGGAGGGTGGCTACATGATCGTGGCGGGCGAACGTCGCTATCATGCTGCAAAACAGGCTGGCCTGTCGCAGCTACCAGCGCTGGTGAGGAGTTTAGAGGAGTTAGAACGGCTCGAGATCAGTCTTATCGAGAATGTTCAGCGGGTTGATCTAGCACCGCTTGAACAAGCGCAGTCGATTGCGAGACTGAACGAACAATTTTCGATGAGCTACCAAGACATCGCAAAACGGCTCGGTAAAGCCTATACAACCGTTGTAAACATAACACGTCTTTTGCAGTTGCCAGACATTGCATTGCGGGCGCTCTCCGAGGGAAAAATCTCCGAAGGTCACGCGCGATCGGTGCTCGCGCTAAAGGATGACCCGTCGGCTCAAGAAGAATTAGTGTCGAGTATCATTGAAAAAAAATGGTCCGTGCGCCGAGCCGAGCAGTTTGTTATTGATAGAAAGCATGCCAACAACGCCACACAGGGTCGGGCGAAGACCAAGCCGCTCCACCCACTTTCTGAGCAACTTGGCAAAAAACTTCACGCCCAAGTTCGAATAACTGAAACCAAAAAGGGCGGAAAAGTACAGTTGGTGTTTGAAGCCAAAAAGGACCTGGAAGCATTTATTAGATCGGTCAGCAACGACTGAACAACAATCTGTGTATTTGGATGCGTTTTCTGAATAAAAATTAGAAACGCGTAGTCTGATTAAAGGGGTAAATCCGAGCCGCAAGCTCCCCGACAATGTCACTAGAGGATACGGCGCCGAAGACGCGTGAATCGAGGGAATTGTCTCTGTTATCACCCATTACAAAGACTTCGTCTTTTCCGATTTTTTGATCAATATTCCCGCTGGTAACTTTTATGATTTTTGACTCGGGGCCCTCGCGATCAACCAAAAATCCATCCGGGTTTTGTTGATTATAAATTGTCACCACGCCGTCCTTGACAACCACTCGATCGCCGGGCACGCCAATAACCCGCTTTATTAGTTGTTTTTTGGTGACTTGCTCCTCGAAGCCGTAGTCACCACGATGATTAAATACGATTATGTCGTAGCGTTTAGGTATATATGGTTTGTTTGTAATTCGTGACACCGTTTTGCCGGCTTTTATCACAATCAGCCGGTCGCCATTTGAAAGAGTAGTCTCCATGCTTGGCCCGTCCACTTCGTAGTTTTGGACTACAAAACCAATAATGAGAAACGGGATTCCAATGACACCGAGGGCCAGGATTGCGGTAGTAAGGTTCGCACGAAAGCTCGACTTTTTCTTCGAGCCTTGAGGCTTTTGGCTGGTGTGCGCATCGTGCGGAGACTGTTCCTGCTCATGTACTTTTTCCGAATGCATAACAACAAGTAGCTTATCACGAATCATCGGTAGGCATACATGTATTGCAGTAGATTCTCAGTTAATCCTCAGCTACTATGGAATAGACTTTTAAAAGAGTTAATTTCCATACTGCCCTTCAAAAATTATATTCAGTTTGTCTGGTTTACTCGGGGGGGTAAAAGTAGGTATAATTGATTCCTACGTGCTTACGTAATATATGAACGATTTTCTTCAAAAAAAGCCAAATAAGCGTCGTCCACAAACATCCATCGACGGGATAAGTAGGCCATCAAAAGCATCTCGACCAACCGGTGGAGTGGGCTTTGATAAGCCTGCTTCGTATCGTCCCGGATCCCCAAAACTCGACGATTTTTCGAGGCGAGAAGGTTTTCGACCAACCTCTCAAGCGCCATTGGCAACCACCAAGTCATACGACGAACCATTGATTATCGAGAAGCAACCGCAAAAGAAATCATTTTTTGGGCGCAAAAAAGCCAGTCCTTCGGGCTTTCAAAAACGAAAAAAACCAATATCGAACAAGAAAAAAGCCCTCAGAGCGTTTTCGGTGCTGGTTGTACTCGTGATGATGGTTACTGGCTTTTTGTTTGCCAAGGGCTATATAAATCTCAGAAAGGTGTTGTCCGGTGGCGGCGGGGCTGCAGCACTGCAGGAGAACGTGGACCCCTCAAAGCTTAGAGGAGAGGGCGATGGACGGGTGAACATTTTACTGCTTGGCCGGGGCGGAGAAGGGCACGAAGGTGCAGATTTAACTGACACAGTAATTTTGGCAAGTATCGACCCGGTTGCGAAAGAGGCCGCGCTGGTAAGTGTTCCGCGCGATACCTATGTTTCGGTTCCTGGATACGGTTCCATGAAGATCAACCAAGTATTCTACACAGGAAAAACCAATGCGCTCAATAAATACTCAAAGAAAACCAACGAAGTAAAAAATCAAGCCGAAGATGCTGGTTTTGCGTTGATGGAAAGTACCGTTCAGAAAACACTAGGTATACCCGTTCATTATCACGCGATGGTTGATTTTTCTGGATTTAAAGATGCGGTTAATAATGTGAATGGTATCTCCTTGAATGCGCCAAAAGCCGTCACAGAACAGATGAGAATTGACGGTAAACCATACTATCTTAATGTAAAGCCTGGGCAACAAAACTTTGACGGTTTTCGGGCACTGGCCTACGCGCGTTCTCGTTACACGAGCGAACGGGGCGATTTTGACCGATCCGAACGCCAACGCCTCATTATTGCGGCACTCAAGGATAAAACCCTGTCGCTTGGCACCTTTTCCAATCCGCAAAAGATTTCTAACTTGCTCTCGACGTTTGGAAATCATGTACAGACCAACTTTTCTGCCAAGGACTTGTCGCGTCTCTATGACATCACAAAGGACATTCCCGGCAACAAAATAACCTCGATTGGTCTGGCGGATCCGCCAAATAATTTTCTTACCACCAGCAACGTCGATGGTCTTTCGGTGGTAGTACCTACCGCGGGGCGGGGGAATTATAAGGAGATACAGTCATATCTTAGGAATGTGCTAAAAGATAGCTATTTGAAGAGCGAAAACGCCAGCGTAATGCTGCTTAATGGCACGACAACTGCCGGTTTAGCTACCCAAAAAGCCGATGAACTAAAAAGTTACGGCTACAATGTCACAAAGGTCGACAACGCTCCGACGAAAAACTACAGTCGGACGATTGTAGTAGATCTAAGGGGTGGCTCTAAGAAATACACCAAAAATTATCTTGAAAAGCGTTATGGGGTCTCAGCGGTAACCAATCTGCCCGACGCCAATATTCAGCCTGGAACAGCAGACTTTGTTATAATCATCGGCAGTGATCAATCGAGATAATTTGAGAGTAACACGCCTAAAATGGTAAGAATGCTTGTAAGCAAAGTGCGCCCCGGAAAAGGGTTTTCGCACCTTTTTCATTTTGTGCTGGTCGGTTTGCTGCCCCTGTTGGTATATTTATTTGTTCGACTTGAGTTTTACAATGTTGCCCTGGCAATCATTTTGCTCAGCAAGTGGAGAATGTTTGCGGTTCGTCCACGACACTGGCTGGCGCACGTTCGGACAAATGCCGTTGATATTATTGCCAGCTTGTCGTTTTTGACCTTTATGATTAACAGCGAATCGATGTCTATGCAGCTGGTGTGGCTCATAGCTTATGAGGTGTGGGTCCTATATCTCAAGCCCGGGTCAACGACGTTACTGATTGGTTTGCAAGCACTGATTGGTCAATTTATTGGGTTGGTTGCATTGTTTATTGCCTTCGAAGATGTGTCGTTGGCGGTATATGTTATCGGGGTTTCGGTAGTAACCTACTTTTGCTCACGGCACTTTTTTGCAGGATTTGAGGAGGAGAACGCCAGTATTTACTCCTGGATTTGGGCGTTTTTTGGGGGCTCAATTGCTTGGTTGCTTGGGCATTGGCTGTTGTTCTATGGTCCTATAGCTCAACCTGCGCTGTTGCTCTCGGTAATTGGATACGGCTTGATCACGCTGTACTATCTCGATGAAACTGATCGGCTTTCCGCGCTTGTGCGTCGCCAAGTCTTGTTTGTAATTGTTGCCGTGGTGATAGTGATGATTGTCTTCTCTAACTGGGGCGACAGTGTTATTAAGTAGCAAAATGTTGCTTCTCAGCTAATCCTCAGCCAACCTAGAGTTATAATATAAGCATAATGGAACAAACCCCAAGCGAACCAGAAAAAAAGACTGACAAAAAAAAGGCCGCCGCTGCGCCCAAGCAAAAAACCGAGGTTTCGGTTGGCAAACAACGTGTGCTTACGGTGTTGTTGCTGTTGATAAGCAGTGTGAGCGCTGGATTTCTTGGAGGGTATTTTGGTGGTCGCCAAGACGATACTGCGCAGCGTAACTCGGTGTCGCAGGCCCAGAAGGTGGTCACGAGTGAAGGTGAACTTATTTCTAAAATTGCCAAAGAGGTCGGCCCAAGTGTCGTTTCGGTAAATGTATCCTCAAAGACGACCAGAAACAGCGTATTTGGTCCAAGAACACAAAGTCAAGAGAGCGCCGGTACTGGATTCATTATTAGTAAAGAGGGTGTGATTGTAACGAATCGACACGTTGTTCCAGCAGGTGCAACTGATGTGAGCGTGACATTGTCAGACGGCACGCAACTTGATGGCGTTGAGGTTATTGGGCGCACGAACGACGGAGATTCGCTTGATATTGCATTCTTAAAGGTCAAAGACACCAAAGGCAAAGAGCTGAAACCGGCGAAACTCGGTGATTCTGCAAAAGTGCAGGTTGGCGACAAAGTGGTCGCGATTGGAAACGCGCTTGGACAGTTCCAAAACACGGTTACTTCTGGGATAATTTCGGGTTACGGCCGTAGTGTGGAGGCTGGAGATGATACTGGCTCGGAGTCATTGCAAAATTTATTTCAGACCGATGCGGCAATTAATCAAGGCAACTCGGGCGGGCCACTTGTAAACACATCTGGCGAGGTAATAGGCATTAATACTGCTATTGCGGGCGGAACGGCTCAAAACATTGGTTTTGCGATCCCAATCAACGACGTGGGCGGACTGGTTAAGAGCGTATTGAAAAACGGTAAGCTTCAGCGTCCCTATCTTGGCGTACGTTACGTAACCCTCAATGACGAGTATGCCTATCAATATAATCTTGACGTTAAGCGTGGTGCGTATATTGCACCGACTGGGGGTGGGCAAGCGTCAATTATTGATGGTAGTCCAGCGCAAAAAGCAGGGCTAAAAGAAAAGGACATCATCACCAAGGTGAACGACCAAGACATTAATGAACAGAACAGCCTTGTTTCGGTGCTGGGTCGATATAGTGTGGGTGATAAAGTAAAGCTCACTGTGGTGCGTGATGGCAAAACGATCACGCTTGACGCGACGCTCGAGGCAGCGCCGACCAGTTAGTGCACGGGTTTTAACAGAGACGTTTTTTAGGTGTGTGGTGAGGTTACGAAAAGCTGAGTAAGTTGCTCAGTTTTTTGTAATTGGTACCCGGCGCTTTGGGCAAGCTCTGCTTGTGTTTTGTGTTGCGATTCAAGAGCTTCACTCAGAACATATGGTGATCGACTTTTGAGGCGATCGACGTGCTGCCAAAACCGACGATAATAATCTAGTCCGTCCTTGCCCGAAAAAAGTGCCAGCTGCGGTTCGTGAGTTATTTCTGGGCTAGTTATAAGGCCGCTGGGGACGTATGGCAAGTTGGCAATAACTGCGGTTTTGGTAGTAACCCCGTCAACCACCGAGTCAAGCAGGTCGGATTCAATGAATGAAATATCGATGTGGTGAAGCGCAGCGTTACCTTTTGCGACATCGAGAGCCCCGGCGCTAATGTCGGTTGCAACAACTGTACAGTCGGGGAATTCGAGCTTTGCGGTGATTGCCAGACAGCCCGAACCGGTGCCGACATCAATGATTTTTTCGAAAGACAGATCTTTTAGGAGTGTAATGAATGCCTCGGACTCTGGTCTTGGTATCATCACGTTTGGGTTGACTGCGAAAAAGCGGCCGTAAAACCAGGCTTTACCACGAATGTAGGCCAAAGGCTCTCTGTTCAGCCGGCGCTGCACTGGTCGTTCGAGCGCAGCCAGATCGTCATCACTCAAAACACGTTCTGGATGTGAGACAACCCACGCTCGATCTTTGTGCAGACAGTCCTCAAGTAGTACTAGCGAATCTCTTCGAGGAGCATCAACGCCTTGCGCACCAAGCTCGGACATAGTACTAATGAGCCAATCGGCAATTGTCATCAGTTATGTAGTATAGACGGTCGAACTAACCGTAAGCAATTGTATATTTTTTCTCGTTTTTAGATAATGTCTCATACAATGTCAGAAGGGAATTTTGAGCAATATCATGGTAGTCAAGAAATTGGCCATGAGCAGTGCTGGTTTTTTATTGAGAAAATTGAGTCCTTTCGTCCTGCGCTTCTTCCCGTCACTGAGGAACGAGGCTTGTGGCCTCACGGTCACCTAACGGGTAGTGACTATTGGCGCCATCGCGATCTAAGTGGGCAATTTAGTTTAGCTGATAACAAAGAACTGAGCATCATTATTGCCGAGGAAGAAGTTCGGCTCGATAATGTACTTCAAAAATTTCGCGTGCACGCTGCTACGATGAGCGAGTATTTTAACAGTCCTAATGGAAAAAATAAAATTGTTACTTCCTACAGTGTTACCCAAGAAATGACCCCTGAAGTTGAGGTTACTACCAACTATTCATCAAAGCTATACTGCTGGGACGAAAACGAAGGTGTGTGGAAAAAAGTAAGAACCAGACTAGAGGAAATGTGGCATACACTTGCAAAAGCCGATCGCGAGCGGGGTGAATCAGAGCTTAGTGGCGACAGCTTTGTGGCGTGGTTCACTGCATATTGTGAAGAAGAAGGGGAAATGGCAGATATTGGGTTGCCGAACGTATTTACACAAGATCGGTTTAATGAAATTATGGATGTGCTTGAGGGACTTGGGCGTTAACGAACCTCATTCGCGATTTATTAGTTCGTGTTCGTATGCCAACAGCTTCTCGATGAGATCGTCGATGTTGCCATCTAGTGCAGCGGGAATGTTAGATCGGCTGTAGCCGATGCGGTGATCGGTAATGCGATCTTGAGGGAAGTTGTAGGTCCGGATTTTCTCGCTGCGATCTCCTGAACCGATTAGTTTTTTTCGGGCATCAGATAGCTCGGCTTGTTCGGCTTCGATTTTTTGGGCTAGTAGTCGCGCTCGAAGTACTCCCATGGCCTTTTCTTTGTTTTTTATTTGGGACTTTTCGTCTTGGCAGGTAACAACCGTGCCACTCGGAAGATGAGTAATGCGTACCGCAGAATCGGTCGTATTTACGCTCTGTCCACCGTGCCCACCAGAGCGAAACACATCAATTCGTAGGTCGCTTGGGTTAATTTCTAAATCAGTTTCTTCAGCTTCGGGCATGACGGCGACGGTGGCGGTGCTGGTATGCACTCGGCCTTGAGACTCGGTCACGGGAACGCGTTGTACGCGGTGCACACCAGCTTCAAACTTTAGATTTTTATACGCCTCGAGTCCTTTTATTGCAAAACTAATCTCTTTGTAGCCGCCAGCCTCCGAAGGACTGTCGTCAATGTGCTCTACTTTATAGTTGTGTGATTCTGCCCACCGGCTGTACATTCGAAAAAGCTCGGCGGCAAATAGGCTGGACTCATCACCGCCGGCCGCCGCCCGTATTTCAACAATTACGTCGCGGTCATTATTAGGATCCTTGGGGGTGAGGGCTTCAGAGAGCGCTTGATTGGCCTCTGCGCGGCGGGTTTTGATGTTCTCAAGCTCTCCGCTGGCCAACTCGGCCAGGTCGCCGCCCGCATTTAACATCTCTTGCGCGGTCTTTAGTTGATCATCCAGTCTTTTTAGCTCGTCAAATAACAATAGGGTTTCTTCGAGTTCTTTTTGTCGTTTGGCCAACTTTGGATACTTTGGATCACTGAAAATTTGTGGATTGCTTAGCGTGTCTGCCAGCTTCTTTGCCTCGTCCCTAAGGGATATTTCTTTGTCTTGCATGCTATGTTCCATAATGATACCAAAGAACCGAGACGACCCCCGATTTTAGGGTGAGCTAATAGTAGTTATTAGCCGAGTTTTTGAGGGGTGGCTTGGGCTTTTTTGCTCTTGGCAGTCTTTTTGTTGGTTGCAGCTCGGGCTTTGGCGGCGGCTTCTGTTCTAGCTTTAAACTTATCAACGCGTCCTTCGATGTCGAGTAGTTTTTCTTGACCGGTAAAGAAGGGATGCGACGTACTAGAAATGTGTACATTTACGAGCGGATACTCATTGCCATCGCTGTGCTTAATTTTCTCGGTTGTTTTTGCAGTCGAACGAGTCAAAAATGTAGTTCCGTTTGACAGGTCCTTAAAAACCACCAGTCGATAGTTATCTGGGTGAGTATCTTTTTTCATAATCAGCCTATTATAGCTCGAAATTAGTGTTTGATCAAGATCCGCTGATCTGTTAGAATGAAACTAATACTAACGTAGACAATCCTGGGAACATATCCTCCGAAGTAGCAATCCGTGCAGGACGCTCATTCGGCCCCTAGGGTGAAGTGATCTCGACAATCGAGGCAAGGAAGGATTATTATGGCATCAACAGATGTTGACGTAAAAAAATTGTTAGAGGCAGGCGCGCACTTTGGCCACAAAACGAGTCGTTGGCACCCCAAAATGGCGACCTATATCCATAGCAAAAGAGCAGGGAATCATATTATTGATCTTACCCAAACTGCCGAAAAACTGAGTGAAGCACTGGCATTTTTAGAAAAAACTGCTGCAGAGGGAAAGCAAATATTGTTCGTCGGAACCAAAAGACAAGCCAAAGAAATAATTCAAAAAGCGGCCGAAGACACGGACATGCCATATGTGGCAGAGCGGTGGATTGGGGGCATGCTCACCAATACAGCAACTATTAATGGACGCATAAAACACCTTAAGGATCTCGAGCAGAGGATGGCCAGTGGGGCGCTTGAGGCCAAATACTCAAAACTTGAGGTTCAGCGCTACCAAGAAGAGATTGATGCTATGAACTTCATGTACGGGGGCATTAAACACATGGCTCAGCGGCCCGGAGCGCTGTATGTAGTTGATGTGACAAATGAGCTCAATGCCGTCAAAGAGGCCCGAAAGTTGAAAATTCCAATCGTTGCCATCACTGACACCAACGCCGACCCGAGCTTGATCGATTATGTTATTCCGGCCAATGATGATGCGATTAAAACCATCCAGCTGATCACGGACTACGTCGTTGCAGCCGTAAATGCTGGCAAAACGACTGGCGCAAAAAAGGCAGAAAAAGCCGAGGAAAAAGGAGACAAATAATTTATGGATATTGAGGCAATTAAGCGGCTCAGAGAGCTTACTGGCGTTGGAATTACTGATGCCAAGAAGGCCCTAGTTGATTCAAAAGGGGATTTCGACAAAGCGCTTCAAGCTATGAGAAAAAAAGGGCTTACCAAAGCCGAGAAACGAGGCGAACGGGAAGCGCGCGCGGGCGTGGTCAGTACCTATAATCATGACAGTCGAATCGGTGTGGTGCTCGAAGTAAACTGCGAAACCGATTTTGTGGCGCGAAACCAAGTCTTTACCGATCTGGTGAAGGACATAGCGATGCATATTGCGGCGTCTAACCCCGAATATTTGTCATCCAACCAGGTTAGCGAACAGGACAAGGCTCGCATTTTGAAAGAGTTTAGCGATAAGGTACGAGCTGAAGGTAAACCAGACGCAATGGTGCCAAAGATTGTTGAGGGAATGCTTAAGAAATATTTTGCCGAGCGCAGCTTACTCGAACAGCCTTTCGTAAAAAATCCCGATCAAACAGTTGATCAGTACGTTAAGGAGGGTATTGCCAAGCTTGGAGAGAATATCGTAGTACGCCGCTTTAAAAGATTTGCACTTGGTGAAGTAGAGTAAGGTACAATACCTATAAAGAGTATTGGAGGCAGGTGTCGATGAGTCCCTCGGAAGTTGTAGATGGCGCAAAAGCGAAACTGAAAGCCGCAATTGCTCACTTTGAAATAGAGATAACCAAACTTCGAACAGGCAGAGCGCACCCGAGTATGCTTGATGGCGTGAGCGCCGAGGCCTACGGTCAGCAGATGCCCTTGATCCAGCTTGCAACTATTGCCACTCCCGAGTCTCAACTTATTCAAGTAACGCCATTCGATCCAAGCAACATACAGGCTATCTCGAGCGCGATTCGCGACAATCAATCGCTTGGAATGAATCCTATGGACGATGGACGGGTGGTTCGAGTACCAATACCGCCACTCACAGAAGAGCGGCGAAAGCAAATTGTCAAACAACTGGGCGAAAAGGTTGAGGATTGCAACATTGCCATTCGAAATATTCGCCACGAAACTTTGAAGCAGCTCGATCAAGCAAAAAAAGATAAAGACATTAGCGAAGATGAACACAAACGGGCGACCAAGCAAGTCGATGACACAATGGCGGAAACAAAGAAAGAAATCGAACGGCTATCGACCAAAAAAGAAGCTGAAATAATGACGGTGTAATTTCTACGTCTAAACGAGACTTGGGTAATTTGCTACACTTTGTAATGAAGATGGTGGGATAACGAGCAAGAGGTAATTTTGTTTTTATGAAGTCCGTTGAAATCCCCCCACGACAGAAAAACGAAGTAGTTGTTGCTGGCGGCGGCGTGTATCCAGAGTTGGCGCACGAAGTTGCGACTGAGCTGGGCGTTGAGGCTGCGAACCTAAATTTGCAACGCCACGGCAACGACGAGCTGTATGTGAGATTTCTTGACTCCGTACGGGGCAAAGATGTGTTTATTCTGCAAGCTCATTGTTCAGCAAGCGGCTACAGTACCGAAGAAGCAATTAATGAACACCAGTATCTTGTAAATGCAGCTGCAGGCGCTACTGCAAGGTCTGTAATGGCAATTGCGCCGTATCTGGGACATAGTCGGGGTGATCGAAAGTCCAAGGGGAGAGAGGTTGCGCCTGCAGACTATACGGTGCAGTGTTTTGAGGTGGCTGGTCAAAAAACAAAATTTAGTATGATGAGCATTGACTTGCATTCTCCCCCCACAGCGCAATCGTTACGCACTGGTAACTATGAGCTATTGACTGCCCAGCCAGAGATACGGCGATCGGTTGTTCAGTATCTTGGCGAACGGATTAAAGATTGTGTGGTGGTTGCGCCTGATTCTGGTGCAGTGAAGAATAATAATCGCCACGCCAAGGAGTTAAGCAAAGAAACCGGGAACGATATCGAAGTTATTTTTATGGGCAAGGAAAGAGCCAGAGATGATTCGAGTTTACTCTCGCGTGCCAAAGCGGTTGTGGGGGTTGAGGGGAAAATATGCCTAACGTTTGACGACATGATAGACGGAGGCTCAACGATGATAACGGCCGCAGAAACCCTCATGGAATCGGGGGCTGCTTCGGTTGTTGTCGGTGCCACGCATCCAATATTGTCAAGAAATGCACCAGAAAAACTCGCGAATTCCGAAATCGAAAAGGTGTTTTTGGCTGATACGCTTCCATTGGATGAGGCGGAAAAAACTATGCAAGATAAGTTAGAAATCGTTAAAATTGCTCCTCTGTTGGGTCGGGCTGTCTATGAGGTTGTAACCGACGGATCGCTTTCTCGACTGTTTGATGACCAAAACCACCGATAAGCTCCAGTAGCGTTTCTCAGATGTACCTCAGTTTTTCATGTTAGAATAGATCAAAGCATGTCACTTGCGCTTTTGATTCTTGGTGTTGTTCTTTTTGTGGGCCTTGTTGTTGTACACGAATGGGGTCATTTTATCGCGGCACGTCGTGGCGGTGTCGAGGTAGAGGAGTTTGGTATTGGTTTTCCTCCTTCGGTGTTGAGGCGAAAAATTAAGACCAAAAAAAGTCGGTTTGAGCTGAGCGTGAACGCGTTGCCGCTTGGTGGCTTTGTTCGATTAAAGGGCGAAAACGACGATGATAGTCGCCCAGGTAGCTACGGTGCCGCGCCACTTGTAACAAAGGTGAAGATCATGACTGCCGGGGTGGCGATGAACCTGTTGGTGGCACTCATAATGTTTACGGCACTTGCCTGGATTGGGATGCCGAAGCTTGTCGACAATCAATTTAGTGTTGCCGGTGACACCAAGGTTATTCAAGAGAAGCAAAACAAGGGTGCGGTGCTTGTGGGGAAGGTTCCAGACAATACGCCCGCGAAAAAGGCTGATGTGAGGGTAGACGATCGGATAATTTCTCTGGCCGGTGTGACCATAACTGATACAGCTCAAGTCGGCGCCACTGCAAAAGAAAACGCCGGCAAAACGGTAAATATGGTGGTTAAAAGAGGTAACGAAACCCTCACAAAAACTCTCACTCTTAATGCTCGGAATGATGGCCAAGGTTATTTGGGGGTGGTCAGTTCGTCTGGGGAATCTGGACTTGAACTTCGACGTTCAACCTGGTCAGCACCCGTTGTCGCGGTGGGAGTGAGTGCCCAGTTTACCAAGCTCACATTTCAAGGACTTGGCACAGCGATTCACAGCCTGGTAAAGGGGGATACTGCCAAAGCGAGCGAGCAAGTTTCTGGGCCGGTAGGCATTGCGGTGATCTTGAACGAAGGCAGTAAACTGGGGTTAAGTTTTATATTAATGATAATTGCAATTATCTCGCTCACGCTTGCCATAATGAATATTCTGCCAATTCCTGCACTTGATGGGGGTAGATTATTCGTGACGCTCGGTTTTCGGGCAGCAAAAAAACCACTCACCAGACGAAAAGAAGAATTGATTCATGGAACAGGCTTTGTGTCGTTAATTGGTCTTATGATTTTGATTACGGTGGTAGACGTAAAGCGATTTTTCTAAATGGATTCGACTGAACCACCAAAGAAAAAGCCAAAAACTCGAAAATTTTTTGCGAAAAAAACTGGTTTTGGTCCTGTCTCGGCAATTTTGGTTGCCCTTGGCGCGTACCTGGGTTCGCAACTACTGGCCGGAATATTTATTGGTCTGTACGCGGCGCAGCGAAACCTAAACGAAGCGCAGATTTCAGACTTGGTCGAAAACTCGGTTGGCTGGCAGTTCGCCTTTATCTTAATTGTAGAGGTTCTCACGCTTGGGATTTTGTGGTGGTTCATGCGCGGTCGTCGCATACGGTTGTCGGACATTGGCCTGGGCAGAAAGCCAGATCTGAGTGATGCGGGCAAAGGAATAGTAACTTTTGGTATTTATTTTGTGCTGTTAATCATGATAATGGGCTTGTTGCAGCTGTTTGTCCCCAGCATTAACCTCGAGCAAGAACAGCAAATTGGTTTCGAAGCTGCAAAGGGCGCTGGAAGTTTGCTTTTGGTTTTCATTAGCCTGGTTATATTACCCCCAATCGTAGAAGAAATAGTTGTTCGTGGTTTTCTGTTTTCTGGGCTTCGAAAGGGAATGGGGGTGGTGGCAGCAGCGTTGATTGCAAGTCTGCTGTTTGCGGTAGCGCACCTACAGCTTGGAAGCGGAGCGCCTCCTCTATGGGTCGCAGCGGTCGACACGTTTGTGCTGTCAATTATCCTCATCATGTTGCGGCTTCGAACGGGGGCTTTGTGGGCGGGAATGCTGGTCCATGGGCTCAAGAACGGATTGGCATTTATGGTACTCTTTGTTTTGTAAAAGTAAGACAGGTACAATAAACCGTGATGTTATCGTTAAGAATTTCAGAACTTTCGACTAAGACAAGCAAATCTCATCCCGCGGATGAGACTGCAAAAAATGCCCAGCTACTGATACAGGCTGGGTTTGTCCATAAAGAAATGGCGGGCGTATATGCCTATTTGCCGCTTGGTTTGCAGGTGGTTGAAAACATTAAACAAATTGTCCGAGAAGAAATGAATTCAATCGGTGGTCAAGAAATAATAATGACCAGCCTTCAGCGGAGGGAGTTGTGGGAAAAAACTGATCGGTGGGATGATCAAAAAGTAGATGTATGGTTCAAAAGCCAACTAAAAAACGGTACAGCGGTTGGGCTGGCGTGGTCACACGAAGAGCCGATCACAGAAATGATGAAACAATATCTGCAAAGCTACAAAGATCTACCGGCGTATGTGTATCAGTTTCAAACCAAACTGCGCAATGAGTTGCGTGCAAAAAGTGGCATCATGCGTGGCAGGGAATTTGTCATGAAAGATCTGTATTCGTATTCGATTGATGAACAGGCGCATGAAGAGTTTTATAAAAGAGTAAGTGATGCCTATATGAAAGTGTTCTCTCGAGTTGGCCTCGGGGAAGACACCTATTTTACCTATGCATCTGGCGGTGCCTTTACCGAATTTAGCCATGAGTTCCAGACTGTTACCAGTGCCGGCGAAGACACTATTTATGTTGATCGCCAGAAAAAAGTCGCCATCAATCAAGAAGTCTATAGTAGCAATTTAGTTCAGCAGCTTGGTCTTGATTCCGAGGCGCTCGAAAAGGTGAGCGCGTCTGAGGTTGGCAACATTTTTAACTTTGGTGGCACAAAGTCAGAGCAGCTTGGTCTATATTTCACGGATGCGAATGGTGCCCAGAAACCAGTGATTCTCGGCTCTTACGGGATTGGCATTACCAGATTGATGGGCGTGTTAGCCGAACATTTTGCCGACGAGAAGGGGCTTGTTTGGCCAGCGCAGATTGCACCATCGCACGTGTATCTCGTCGATGTGGGACAGAACCAAGACGTAAAGAAAAAGGCCGAAGAGTTATTTCAGACTTTTCAGAAGGCGGGAGTTAGTGTACTCTATGACGACCGAGAGGTGCGGCCGGGTGAGAAGTTTGCAGACGCGGACCTCATCGGCTTGCCGTATCGAGTGGTTGTGAGTGAGAGTGGGCTGCAAAACAATACCTACGAGCTAAAGCGGCGAACAAAAGATGAAGTTGTCCACCTCAACGAAGATGAACTTATCAAAACGATTTCTCAAAAATAATAATTGTTAAGTTTGATATAATTGAAGGGTTTCTAAGGCAGCCAAAGCTGGCGGCTGAATTGAGAGAAAGAACAGGGATGAAGAAACAGTTTAGACTTACCAGGGATGGCATAGAGGAGCTCAAGGCAGAGCTTCAGAATTTGGTTGCAAAACGATCAACTATTGCCGACTCTATCAAAACCGCGCGCGAACAAGGTGACTTAAGCGAGAACGCTGAATATCATGCCGCAAAGGACGAGCACGAGCGCAACGAGGCGCGGATTGCAGAAATTGAAGGTATCTTGAGTAATGCTGAGATTATCAAAAAACCGAAAGGTGATAGCAAAGTACAGCTTGGCAGCGTTGTTGTGCTGTCTGGAAGTGGTGGAAAAACCAAGGAATTCAAGGTCGTTGGCACCGTTGAAGCCGATCCGCTGAGCGGTAAAATATCCGACGAATCTCCGATTGGGCAGGCGTTGCTTGGGAAAAAAGAAGGCGATGCAGTCGAGATTGTAACTCCAGCGGACACATCAACCTACAAAGTCACCGACATTAGTTGATTCAAAACTAGAAGCTGATTCTTGCAGAATAATATTCTAATTTAGAACTTTCATCGTCTATAATCAAACACTATGGCTACACTTCGTGATTATCGTGATGAGCGGATCCGTAAACTTAACGAGCTTACACGTCTTGGAATAAATCCGTATCCATCAAAGAGCAAGCGGGAGATTGAGATCGCAGAAATCACACGCTCCTTTCAACAGCTCGAAGGAAAAACAAAAACCGTCGCGGGACGTATCCGTGGAATACGAAAATTTGGGCAAATAGCTTTTTTGGTGATTCGTGATCAAAGCGGTGAAGTCCAGATTTTTCTAAAAAAAGACAGCCTTGAGGCCGAAGCCAGCACGGCGGCAAAAAAAGATGGGGGTCTGGGATTTGATCAACTGCCGCTGTTGGATACCGGTGATTTTGTGGAAGTGTGCGGAAAAATAATCAAAACCCAGACCGGGGAAATATCGGTACAAGCTGACGCGATGCGTCTTTTGGCGAAGGCGCTTCGGCCAATGCCGACGGCCAATGAAAGTTTTTCAAATAAAGAAGAGCGTCTTCGAAGGCGATATATCGACACGAACGTGAACCAAGATGTTCGCGATCGATACATACGACGATCAAAATTCTGGCAAGCGACGAGAGATTTTTTGAATCAAAACGGCTTTATTGAGATGAATACGCCAGTACTCGAGCATACTACCGGTGGTGCCGATGCGAACCCATTTACCACCCATATGGATGCCCTCGACGAAGACTTTTACCTTAGGATTTCACATGAGCTTCCGCTGAAGCGCTTAATTGGCGGTGGCTACGAAAAAGTCTATGACATTGGACCGAGATTTCGTAATGAAAACTACAGCGAAGAACATCTTCCAGAACATGTAGCCATGGAGTGGTATTGGGCGTATGCAGACTGGAATGACGGAATGGCATTTCAAGAAGAACTCTTTAAATACGTGTTTGAAAAGGTGTATGCGACTCACAGTTTTCGCATCAAAGGGTTCGACGTTGATTTGTCGAAGAAGTGGGATAGAGTTGACTATGCTGATTTGGTAAAGAAACACTATAAAATTGATGTTTTTGACACAAGTATTGAGAAAGTCAGAGCCCAGCTTAAGGCCCACAAGCTGGTGGTCGAAGATACCGACAATCTTGCGCGGTCCATTGATAAGTTATGGAAAAATTTGAGACAGGATATTGCCGGTCCGGTATGGTTGATAAACACGCCACTTTTCATTAGTCCGCTTGCAAAAATAAATCAAGCCAATCCTAAAACCGTCCAGCGCTTTCAGCCAATTATTGCCGGTACGGAGCTAGGAAACGGATACTCCGAGCTGAATGATCCGATTGACCAACTCAACAGGTTCCTTGAGCAGCAGGCGCTGCGTGATGCCGGGGACAGCGAAGCTCAGATGCTTGATATAGATTTTGTTGAGATGCTTGAATACGGCATGCCACCCACCTGCGGCTGGGGCCATAGTGAGCGAGCCTTCTGGATATTTGAGGGCGTAAGTGCCCGTGAAGGGGTTCCATTTCCTCACCTGCGAGCCGAAATTGATCAGACCACTAGATCAATCTATCCGTCGATCGACTTCTGATCGGTTTTAATAAAGTCAGTAACCCCCATATGCTTGCAAGAAAATAACAAGAGTTTACAATGTGTTGTAATTGTGGAAAATATGAGTCGCGTACCGAAGAATCTTGTTGAGCTTGCGGAGCCGTTTGTGTTTGAGTTATCGAAGCGTGCAGACTTTGACTCATTTCAGCGATCTCATGCCGAAAAAAGCGCGCTACAGGAACTCGATAGTATGGCGGAGGACCTAGCACTGGACGGCAAAGACTACCATGTTGTCGCGGGAAGAGCGTGGTCAATACCAAGATCATTCCGCGTTGAGGAAGAAGTCCACCTCGGCAATTATTATGGCGTGGAATTTTGGGGAACATTTTGTAGCCACGCAATTGTGAAAATAAACGGACTTTATGGTCGAGAAGATGTTCGCGCACTGTGTTTAACGTTCGATGATGTATTGATGTTGCCAGGGTTGGATAAAGTGCCGGCCGATCGGGCTGTCCATGTGCCAGTTTTGGCCGTCGATGATATAATCCCAACAGATTAGTTGGAGGATATACGAAAGCGCCATGATAAAGCTGGAGGGGGTGAGTAAGGTTTATGGTAAAAGAGATGCCGAATTTAGGGCGCTTGACGATATAAATCTGGAAGTTTCTAAAGGCTCAATTGTTGCGATTGTTGGCAAAAGCGGCAGTGGCAAGAGTACGCTCATGCATCTCATGAGCGGTCTGGATAGTCCGACTACCGGCTTGGTAAGGGTTGGGGAGAATGATCTCTCAAAAATGAGACAGCACCGGGTGGATACGTTTCGCGCGAGTTCGGTGGGATTTATCTTTCAGTCATTCTTTGTTGAGCCAAAACAGACATGCTATCAGAATGTAGCACTTCCGCTCGAGATCAAGGGTGTGCCTTATGTAAAGCGGCGAAAACTGGTTGGCGATGCCCTCGAGAGTGTAGGCCTAAGCGACAAAACCAATGAGCAGGCCGGAAATCTGTCTGGTGGTCAAAAGCAGCGCTTGGCAATTGCTCGGGCAATTGTAAACAAGCCGGAGTACATTTTTGCTGATGAGCCCACCGGCAACCTTGATTCTGTGAATGGTGAAAAAATTATCAAACTGCTTTTTTCGTTGAATGAGTACATTGGAAGTACGCTAATCTTTGTGACACATGACCAAGAACTTGCCAAGAAATGCCAAGTTCAGATTACCCTAAAAGATGGAAAAGTAGAGCGCGTCAAAGAACAAAAACCAAAGAAGGATAAAAAATGAAGCTCTCCGACTTAATCAAGAGAAGTGTTAGAAACCTTCGCACGGCAAAGGCGCGCACTCTTTTAACAGCCTTGGCGATCGCGGTTGGTGGATTTACGTTAACACTCACACTCGGTGCCGGGAACGGGGTGAGAAATTACACCGATACTCTGGTTGCGACGAATTTTGATCCAGCCGAGCTTATTGTTGGCAGAGATCCCGAGATTTCAAATACTGGTGCGCCGTCCGAGAAACCCAAGGAGTATGACGAAACGGTTTCGAGTGTAGATTTTGGGGGACCGGGTGGCTCGGTACAGATTAAGAGAGTTACTCAAAAAGACATTCAAGAGCTGAAGTCGCTTTCTTTTATTGAACAAGTCAGAGAAAACTACCAAGTTGGCGTACGATACATAACGGTCGATGGACAGAAACGATATACGGCGGCTGGAGAGATATTTAATCCGGCGCAGAAACCAGAAATAAAAGCCGGTTCGCTTGGTCCGAACGGAGAACTTGGACAGGGTCGGATCCTCTTGCCAGAAAGCTATCTGGGAGTCTTAAATCTTGGTAGCCCAGAGGAAGCGGTCGGTAAAGTGGTGCAAATAAATGTGCAGCAGCCGTTTTCAGCGGAATCATTACAACAACTGCTTGGACAGGCGCAAGCTGGAAATTTTTCAAGCGCAACTTCGGATCCATCCAGCCTTAAGCCAGCTGACAAAACTGTGTCCCTCCGAGTGGCTGGCGTCACAAAGAAGCCGGCAACAAGTCTCGCCGTCGGACAGCTGCCCATCGTGCTCAATAACGAAGATGCGAGGGAGCTCTATGACTTTACAACAAAGGGCACCTCCGATTTTGAGAAATACTTGTACGTGAACACGCGCGTAAAAGACGGTGAAAACGCAGAGAAATTGGCCGCAGCCAAGTCAGAACTTGAAAAAAGAGGTTATACGGTGCAAAGTTCGAAGGATATACAAAAAACCATCACCCAGTTCGTGAATATTCTTCAAACACTGGTTGGGGTTTTTGCAATTATTACGCTTCTCGCGTCAGTTTTTGGGATCATTAACACCCAGTACATCAGTGTGCTAGAGCGCACCAGAGAGATTGGATTAATGAAGGCCCTAGGGATGAGAAGTAGAGATGTCCGTAGATTGTTTATTTTTGAAGCAAGTTGGATTGGGTTCCTGGGCGGGTTTATCGGTGCAGCTGGGGCACTTGTTGCTGGGTCGCTTCTTAATCCTTGGATTACAAAAAAATTAGATTTGGGCAGTGAATCACTGATCATTTTCAAGCCTTCACAAATCATTCTTTTGTTACTCGGTCTCATGGCTGTCGGTGCGCTTGCCGGTTATTTTCCTGCAAGAAAGGCCGCAAAAATGAATCCTATTGATGCACTTCGGAGCGAGTAGTACATGAAAAAAGCATTGTTTGGGGCTGGATGTTTTTGGGGAGTGCAATATTATTTTGATCAAGTACCGGGCGTTTTGCGGTCCCGCGTAGGCTATAGCGGCGGACATACAGACCGGCCAACCTACGAAGAAGTTTGTTCTCATTCAACCGGTCATGCCGAAGTGGTGGAGCTTTCATTTGACGAAAACGTGGTTAGTTTTCGAACGCTGGTCCGACATTTTTTTAGAATGCACGACCCGACCCAGCTCAATAGGCAGGGTCTTGATGTCGGCGATAATTATCGATCAATAATACTTTATTATGACGATGAACAGCGAGAGATTACCCTTGCTGAAAAACAAGCTGCCGCTGAACAGTTTGTCACACCAATTGCCACAGAGGTTGTGCCATATAAAAAGTTTTTTGCCGGGGAAGCCTACCATCAAAAGTTCGCCGAACGAACAGGAAGGGGCGTATGCCACGTGCCATATTCACCGCTACCCCTCGGATAGCTGAACACACCAAGACGTTATGTGGCTGCGTGTAGTGAGTGTGCTATAGTGGTGGTAATTGATTAGATAGTTCATGCTAGGGAGGCAAGAAAACGCTATGGCAAAAGCTAAAAAGACTGCAGGGAAAAAGGGGACAAAAAAAAGCGAATCGAAGAAGGCAGAAGCTACCTTGTCAGTTGATGCAGTTAAGCAAGCAACAAAAAGAAAAGAGCTTACACCACTCGAGAGAATAAAGGCGCTAAACAGTTTTTCGGCTATCGTGTATCTAGCGCTGGCAGTAGCGGTCGTGGCAGTGATGGCCTCTGTGTCGGCGAAAATTGGTTTGAGTATCAAAGCGCCAGATATGTTGGCAAATTCGGGCGTTGATCCTCTGGTACCAGCTTCTGAGACACTCTTTGATGTGCAATTGCGTTATTTTCTAGCCGCGATTCTAGTGGTGGCCGCAGTGGGTTCAGCACTGCTATCTACAAAACTACGCAAAGCTTATGAGGATGGCGTCAATAAGTCTGCCAGCGCTGTAAGATGGGTGATTTTAGGTCTTACCGCGGGCCTCACGCTTGAGTTTGTGAGTCTCATTGCTGGCATTAACGATGTGATGACCCTAAAACTCGTAGGAGGCCTCATAGTAATAACCGCACTATTGGGTTGGATATCCGACAAAGATAACGGCGTAAAAGGTGGGAAATGGTTGGCGTTTGTGTGCGCATTAATTGCGGGTACGCTGGCCTGGCTTCCGTTGCTTGGATCTCTTTTTGGCACCAGCGTGTACGGCGATGCAAGATTTGGTTGGCATGTCTATGCGCTCGCGGGGGTAGTATTCCTTAGTTCGATGTTGATTGCGTATACCCAGTACAAGGCCATACGTCGGACGGCAACTGCTACCACATACGTTGCGAGAGAAGAAAAGTACCTCAAGATTGACCTTGTGACAAAAATTGCCGTGGTTTTGATTGTTTTGACAGCACTTGCAGCCTAGAGTACGTGCGACGAGTTTCTCGGATTGCTAACACTTGTTAATAGGTTGGTGAAAGCGAGGCCAACGACGCGTATCTTAGCTGTAACCCATCAACTCAAGCTAGGGATGCCAGGTGACCCCATTCATCGTCCAAGAAGGTCTAGAGGATATAACTTGTTCCCCAAAACTCCACACCCCAAATCTCTCGCCATCCTCACCAGAATACAGCCAATATCCACACCGGAACACCGTAAAACATGTGACTAAAATACGCGATCGCGCAAAAAAGTCACACTTTTGTTTGTGGGTTATGCTTTCGAGTTATACTTGGAAGGTATGAAAGTTCATAGATTTTTTGTCGGGGAGAACATCAAACTCAAGAAAGACTTTTGGGTCCACGAGGAGTCCTTGTTGTGGCAGTGGAACAAAGTGCTGCGGTTTCGAGCGGGACAACAACTAGTGTTGTTCGATGGGCTGCAGACCGACAGGCTTTATGAAATACTTGAACTCAAAAAAACCGAAGCTCATCTGGTAATGCAAACTGAGCTGGATCGGGTAATGCCAAAAAAACACATCTATTTGCTGTGGAGCTTACTCAAGAAAGATAATAACGATCTAGTGCTGCAAAAGTGTACGGAGCTTGGGATTTCAAATTTTGTACCGATTATTTCAGAGCGATCTATCAGAAAGGACTTTAATCTTGATCGGGCGAGAAGAATAATTATTGAAGCTAGCGAGCAGTGTGGGCGATCTGCTATTCCGTTTATTCGAGAACCGGTCCATCTACAAAAAGCAATAGATGAATACAAAGATAAAGTGCCGTTATTTATTGCTCATCACGGCGAATCGAACAACATCAAAGTTCCGGATACATGCGGCGCTCTGATCGGTCCAGAAGGGGGCTGGAGCCAGCAAGAACTCGAACTTTTTAAGACACTCGAGCTGCCACATATGTCAGTAAGCGAATTTACGCTTCGCGCCGAAACTGCCGCTGTGGCAACAACGACCAGACTGTTACAATAGATGGTAATGAGTTATACCAGAGAGAGGACCCAGCCTTACTTGCCGGGACAGACGACACCGTTTAAGGTGAGTCGTACCAAGATAGAAGATTTTGTTACCTGCCAAAGATGTTTTTGGCTAGACCGGCGAATGAAGATTCCTCGTCCAAGCTCTCCGCCGTTTAATATCAATAAAGCAATTGATGAATTGTTCAAAAAGGAGTTTGACGCCCATCGAAAAGCTGGTACCCAGCACCCATTGCAAAAGAAATTTAAGATTGATGCGGTGCCATTTACTCACGAAGAGCTAAACACGTGGAGAACAAATTTTACGGGAGTGCAGGCGTTGCATGAGCCAACAAATTTGCTCATTTTTGGGGCAGTTGATGATGTGTGGGTGAAGCCTAACGGTGAATTGATCGTGGTGGACTACAAAGCTACCGCCAAAGCAAAAGAGATCACCGATCTTGAACCCAAAGGCACGTGGCACGATATGTATCGGCGACAGATGGAGGTATATCAGTGGTTGCTTCGCCAGAAGGGCTTCAAAGTGAGCGATACCGGCTACTTTGTCTATGCAAATGGCGATGCCAGTGCAGAAGATTTTGGTGATATTTTGAAGTTTCGAACCCATGTATTTCCTCACGTTGGTGACGATAGCTGGGTGGAGCCAACAATTATCAAGATGAAAAAGTGCCTAGAGGGTGACATCCCAGAGGTGGGTAACGCTGCTATGGGCGGTCCCTGTGAATATTGTAGTTATTCCAAAAGGAGAACGAGCGATACGCTTAAGTACTTGATGGAAAAGGGAATTTCTATCGAACAAGCACTGAATAAACTTGAGAGCTGAGCTATACTAGAAGTATGGTAGATATACAGGTAATTCGTGACGATCCCGAGTTAGTAAAAGAAAAGTCAAAACAAAAAGGGTACGAGGTAGACATTGACAAACTGCTGTCGCTCGACGAGGAGCGCAAGCAGCTACTTTCCCAAGTCGACACGCTTCGTCAAAAACGCAACGAAATAGCTGGCAGAATGAGGGGCGGCAAGCCCTCCGAGGCTGACATCAACGAAGGCAAGCAAGTCAAAGTGCAGCTGGCCGAGCGGGAAGAGTTGTTAGATAAGACTGAGTCCGAATGGCTTGATCTACTCAAGATGGTGCCAAATCCCGCAGCAGATGATGTGCCGGTAGGTGACGAGGACAAAAGCATAGAAGTTGGATCTTTTGGCGATAAAAGTAGCGGCGCAATGGACCACCTTGACTTGGCTGAGAAAAAAGATTGGGTAGATTTTGAGCGTGGCTCCAAGGTCGCCGGGGCTAAGTTCTATTATCTAAAAGGCGATCTTGCGCTCCTAGAAAACGCGTTAACCCAATATGCCCTCGACTTTATTGCCAAAAAAGGCTTCACGTTTATGACAGTTCCACATCTGGTTAGTTCGCAGGTCATGAATGGCGCCGGCTTCTCGCCTCGTACGAGCGACCAAAGCGATGAGTACTTCATCGACGGCGAAGACCTTGGTCTTATAGCCACGGCCGAAATCCCGTTGACTGGTTATCACAAAGACGAAATCATTGATGAAGAAAAGTTGCCACTAAAGTACGTTGCTCTCAGTCCGTGTTACCGTAAAGAAGCAGGTGCTTATGGCAAACATGCTCGAGGACTCTTCCGCGTCCACCAGTTTAACAAGCTAGAGATGTACGCGTTTACGACCCCGGAACGGAGCCAGCAAATGCACGAAGATATGCGAAAGATTGAAGAAGAGCTGTGGCAGAGCATTGGCATTCCATATCACGTTATCAACACCGCATCGGGTGATCTTGGTGCGCCTGCAGTAAAAAAGTATGACATAGAGTACTGGTCCAAGGTAGATTCTCAGTACCGCGAACTGACCAGCTGTTCTAATTGTACGGATTATCAAGCGCGAAATCTCAACATTCGAGTGCGTCGCGAGGACGGCAGGGTTGAAGCATTGCATACACTCAACGGTACAGCCGTCGCGCTCGCAAGGTCTTTGATAGCGATAATTGAGCATTTTCAGATAGAAAATGGCGACCTTCGTATACCGGAGGTCCTAAAGCCGTATATGGGTAATCGTGACACAATCTAGATAAAAGGAGGGTCCTATGATCAAATCAATACAACTGAGCGGGGTTCACAGCCAAATTACCGATGATGAGAAAAAGTATGTCCGCCGAAAGGTTGGTGGCCTCGAAAAATACGTACCAAAAAACGCTCGTCAAAGTGTAGCAGCCGAGGTAAAACTGAAGCAAAAGAAAGCCAAAGACAAGCAAACCTACGAGTGTGAAGTCATTTTAAATCTGCCAAAAGCAACACTTGCGGCGCACGAGAAGGCAACTACTGCTCTTGCTGCAATCGATCTTGTTGAGGCCAATCTGCGAAACCAACTCAAGAAATATAAAGACAAACATGGATCATCGCGATTCCATCGACACATTATTGCTCGCTTTAAACGCAAGAGCCTGCGTTAGATTGGCTTAACAGAGTAATTACACTTACCATTTCACCGTCACTACGCTACAATATAAAGCAGTTTAGTAAAAAACTAGCGAGGGAAAATCCTAATCTATGAAGAATAAGGTATTGAAGCGTGTCCTTGGTGATCCTCAGATTCGTGTACTCAAGCGGCTGAAAAAGCGCGTGATCGACATAAATAAGCTGGAGAATAAATACAAAAAGCTTTCTGATGACCAGTTAAGAGAACAAACTACCCTCCTAAAAAAGCGTCTTGATAAAGAAACGCTCGACAAAATACTTCCCGATGCCTTTGCTCTTGTGAGAGAGGCTTCCGGCAGGACGCTTGGTATGCGGCACTTTGACGTGCAATTGATGGGAGGCGTCGCACTTCATAACGGAAGCGTCGCCGAGATGAAAACCGGTGAGGGAAAAACCTTGGTCGCCACAGCCCCAGTGTATCTAAACGCGCTCACCGCCAAAGGTGTCCATGTGGTCACAGTAAATGATTATCTCGCCCAGAGGGATGCGGGCTGGATGGGGGAAGTCTATGACTTTTTGGGTCTCAGTGTTGGTGTAATTATTGCCGAAGCTTCATTCCTCTATGACAAAAACCATAAGAACACCGATCATGAAGACTCACGGATGCAAAAACTAAAGCCTTGCACGAGGCAAGAGGCATATAACGCAGATATCACCTACGGAACAAACAATGAGTATGGGTTTGATTATCTGCGTGACAACATGGTTCGCGAAACCGAACAGTTACGTCAGCGCGAGCTGAACTTTGCGATCGTTGACGAAGTTGACTCAATTCTTATTGATGAGGCGCGAACGCCGCTCATTATTTCGGCTCCGTCTACCGCCAGCGGAACCGCCTACCAACAGTTTGCAAAAGTCGTCAGAGGTCTAGAGAAAGATGTCCACTACGAAGTCGACGAAAAACGAAAATCGTCAGTATTAACAGATGACGGAATAGATCAAGTCGAAAAAGTTTTAGGAATTACCAACCTCTATGCGTCGACGAACATTCGCACGCTGTACCACTTAGAGCAAGCGCTTCGGGCGCAAGCGCTCTTTAAGCGTGATAAAGATTATGTCGTTACCACTGACGGCGAAGTGGTTATCGTGGACGAATTTACCGGACGATTACTAAAAGGTCGGCGTTATAACGAGGGGCTTCATCAAGCAATCGAAGCAAAAGAAGGGGTAGAGATTCAAGAAGAATCAATGACGCTGGCCACCATAAGCTTCCAGAACTATTTTCGATTGTACGAAAAGCTTTCCGGTATGACGGGTACGGCAACAACTGAAGCCGAAGAGTTCCATCAAGTATACAAACTCGATGTGGTCGAAATTCCGCCGAATCAAAAGCTTATTAGGGTCGATAGGCCAGATCGAATATACAAGACCGAAAACGGCAAGTTTCGATCCATTATTAAAGAGGTCAAGCGGCTTCACAAGAAAGGCCAACCGGTACTTATTGGTACGGTATCGATCGAGCGAAATGAGCGACTAAGCCGTCTCCTCAAAGAAGCTGGTATTCCACACCAAGTTTTGAATGCCAAGAACAACGAGAAAGAAGCAACGATTGTCGCCAAAGCGGGCAGAAAAGGCGCCGTAACACTTGCCACCAACATTGCGGGTAGAGGTACTGACATTGTGCTTGACGACGACGCCAAGAAGGCCGGAGGGTTGTTTGTGCTTGGTTCTGAGCGGCATGAGTCGAGACGGATCGACAATCAGCTTCGTGGTCGCTCGGGTAGGCAAGGCGATCCAGGCGAGACGCAATTTTTTGTAAGCTGTGAAGACGATTTGATGCGTATCTTTGGTGGGGATCGCATTCTAAGCGTCATGAACAGACTCAAAGTCGACGAAGAGACGCCGATAGAGAACCGAGTCATTAGCAAAAGCTTAGAAGCCTCGCAGAAGAAGGTTGAAGGCTTTAACTTTGATGCCCGAAAAGATGTGGTGAAATATGACGACGTCATGAACCGCCACCGAAAAGCCACCTACAGTATGCGAGGTGAAATTCTTCGGCAAGCCGATATAAGTAAGCGCGTCAACGAGTTTATCTCGTCCGAAGCCAAAGATTTGGCGCATTCGCCCCTTGCAACCACCGAACAATACGAAGGCGTGCTCAAAGAAGTATTTCCATTTGAGGATAGTACCCTCGATAAATTGTTTGATGAGCCTTCTAACACGTTTGAGAAAGAGCTGGCTGCACAGGCGAGAACACTTTACAAAGAACAAGAAGAGCGATTTGGAAACGATATTCTTCGTAAGATCGAGCGCGATATCTATTTACAAACCCTGGATAATTACTGGATGCAGCACTTGGAGAATATGGAACACCTGCGTGAGGGGATTCGCTGGATCGCCGTAGGCCAGAGAGACCCTCTGGTGGAGTATCGGCGGCAGTCGCAACGGATGTTTGAGGAGATGCAGGTTAATTTGCGTCATGACGTTGTTCGCTCGCTTTATCATGCCCGGCCGATTGACGAAAGCCAGCTCGATAGAGCGGTGGAAACCGAGCTCACTCGGGCAGCGCGTAACGCGGTTGATAATGCCGATAAAATTCTCGATGCCGATGAATTTAAAGAAACCGACTTTATTTCCGAAAAACAACAAAGATCACGCGCAAAAAAACAGGCCGAGAAACGCAAAAAGGCTCGAAAAAGCGAACGCCAAAATAAAAAGAAAGCCAAAAAACGTCGCTAATCATCAACTAGTATTTTTGGGAGCCTCATAGTGAAACACACAGTTAAAGAAGTTGTTTTAGATAACGGAGCGAAGGGTGTGCTTGTGCACATTCCAGACGCATCCGTCATGTCTTTCCAGATTGATTTTAGGGCAGGCGAGTATCTTGTCGATCGTGAGATATGGGAAGCGCCGCATATTATGGAGCACTTACTGCTCGGTGCGAATAAGCGCATTCCAAAAGCCCGGGCTTTTCAAGCCGAGTTTGAAAAGAACGGGGCGTATTGTAACGCCAGCACCGGGCCGTACGACATCATGTATGAGGCTGAGTGTGCCGATTTTGAGTGGCAAAGGATAATGGATTGGTTGCTGGTGGCTATTACCGAGCCTCTGTTTTTGGAAGACGAGTACAAAGCTGAAGTCGGCAATGTCAGAGAAGAGTTGACAGCAAGATCAAACAATCACTTTCGCCACCTCAGTATCGCGCTGCGAGAAGCCTATGGGTTTTTTAGCGTCACAGATCAAGAACGCCTAAAACTAATGAGAAACGTCAAAATAGAAGACATAAAAAACCACTACAAGGCCACGCACTATACGAGCAATATGCGTTTTATGATTTCTGGCAACATCACCCGCACTCGTCGAGAGCAAATTACCTCAGCTCTTAATTCGCTTGCGCTCCCAAAAGGCAGAACCCGCAAAGAGCTGCCCGTCGAAGTTCCAAAACTACTCGAGTCGCCATTGGTTATTCGGAATCGAACGGTAGATAATTATTATTTCTATTTTGACACTTTCGTAAAACGACGAATGACTAACCAAGAACTTACTTCGATGAGCTTGTTAAATAGCATGATGACAGGCACCTTGTATTCAAGGATCTTGGGCACCGCACGCGAGCGAGGTTTGGTATACAGTATGAACTCGGGGGTAAGCTTTGATAGGAGCAGCACAAATTGGTGGTTTGGTGCTCAAGTCCGCCCCGATAATGCCCCCAAGCTTTTTGAAATTGTCGTGACTGAGCTTGAGCAAGTTTTTGCGGGCAAGATTACCAAAGACGAAATTAACGCCGCTAAAATGTATAAACTCGGGAGTTATCAGAGAGGTTATCAAACCGTGACAGGACTCGGCAGCTATTATTCTGGGCAGTATTTTTTCGATGACACCTACGTGGATTACCACGTGCTCCCAGAGCGGATTAAGGACGTGACTAAGCGACAAATGGTGGCCTGCGCCAAAGAATTATTTGCTGACAATATCTGGGGTTTTGGCTTGTTGGGGAATCCCAAGAAAGAAGAAGTGCAAGCAATACACGATCGGCTACGTGGGCTGTGGTCCTAGGTGCGGCACTTGGTATACTTAAAGGATAGCTTATGGAGAATCTTGAAAAAGAGCTCGGTGTGTTTAGGAAGGAAGTGCATAACGCGCTTCAATCTTTTGGGTATGAAAAGAAGTTAGAAGCCCGCAAATCGCTGGTGGAAGCCTCTGAACGGGCGGGCTTTTGGGACGATAGTTCTGAAGCTCAGAAACACATGCAACAACTTGCCACACTTAACTCAAGCCTGGAGCCATGGTCGGCACTGGATCGACAAACCGAAGAGCTTAACGAGCTCGTAAAACTTGGTGATGATTCTCTGCGACAGGAGTTAGGGGAAAATCTAAAGCGAGCACAAAATTTGTTCAATAAACTCAAAGCCGACCTTCGTTTTAATGGGACATATGACGACCACGGTGCAATCTTGAGTATTTATAGTGGCGCAGGAGGGACCGACGCCCAAGACTGGACTCAGATGTTGGCACGGATGTATTTCAGATGGGCCGAACAACAAAAGTTAAAGATTGGCGTGCTCGAAGAATCTCCCGGCGAAGAGGCCGGGCTTAAGAGTATTGGTTATGAAATTGATGGCCCAAATGTCTATGGCAAACTGAGGGGTGAGCATGGTGTTCATAGGTTGGTCCGGCTTAGTCCGTTTAATGCGAACAACCTCCGTCAAACAAGTTTTGCAAAAGTAGAGGTGCTTCCAAAAATTATTGCCAAAACTGAGGTGCCTTTGGACGAAGCTGACTTGAAAATAGATGTCTATCGAGCCGGTGGGCACGGCGGTCAAAGTGTCAATACTACCGACTCAGCGGTTCGAATCACTCATCTTCCGACTGGAATTGTAGTGAGTATTCAAAACGAGCGTTCACAGCTTCAGAATAAAGAAACCGCCATGACAATACTGCGCTCAAAGCTGGCACAGTTGCAGGTTGAACAACATAAAGAAAGGCTGAGTGAGCTAAAAGGCCCCAATCAATCGGCCGAGTGGGGTAATCAGATAAGATCGTATGTACTTCACCCCTATAAACAAGTCAAAGACCTCCGCACGCGCTACGAAACCTCGGACCCAGACGCCGTACTAGACGGCGACCTAGACGGCCTCATCAACGCCTACCTAGAGCACACTCTCGGCAAGCCTGCTTAATTATCCTTGACGTTCATGCTGTAATTATGGCAAAATATTCTCCAAAGTTTAGTGTATTAAGTTAGGAGCTTTTGGCATGGAGATTAAGGGCAACGGATTAACAGTACAGGTTGACGCTGCTGAACAGACAGATCAGTGGCTTATTGAGGCTGCAACAGAAATTCGTGAAGCCGCAGAAGCTCGAGGCTTAGAAGTGCCAGCCTTTACTGGTTTGGTGGCTGTTGAAGGTGCCAACAATGATATTGATGTGGATACAGCCACCGAGACCGCACGAGACGTTAAAGTTGATCCAGCTGATGTGAAAGAGTCTCTTCTTGGACAACTTGATACTGCATTCAGTGGCTACAAGACAGTTGTCGAACATATCAATGGAGGTCGATCGCGGGAAGAACAGGTAGAGGTTGCCGATCAAGAAACCGTAGAAACCGAACTCAAGACTTGGTTAACTGATGAAAAAGCTGAATATATGGCTCGGACCCAAGAAGCTGACCCAGAATTACGCTGGACACTAATTGCTTCGCCGAACAATGTTGAAGTTACTCCTGAAGAAGCCGAAGAGTTGGCTGTAGAATTCGGTAAAAACCAGCCATATTTAACCTATCCGTTGAGCCCTATCTTAAAACGCTACACCCCTGCGGAACTATCTGGCACTGATCCAAGTAACGGCAATAAGATACGTTTTGCCGCTGTACCAAGCAAACTGACCCCAGAACTCTATGGTACGGTGGCTGCTCAGCGCGATGCCTTGGCTGAGCTGCAAGCCGACATGCCCGATGTTAGGCTTTCTAGTCATCTAGACGATCTCGTGTACTGGTACACGCTTCGGGCCCAAGGTGATGACCTCGCTCACGGTGATGTCTATGAGCGAACCAATAACAGTCACTTTGACTTGCCCGAACAGCGCCTCGATGGTGATGACTTCGTGCTCGATTCGTGTGTCAACGTCATTGGCGAGCCGAGCATAAACGCTCAGAGTGTTCGCTTTGCCTACTACGGTCGCGCCCTGGTGGGGTAAAGTGTAAGACACGCCAAACGGTTTGATGCTATAATAGTGCTAATGATTCTGCTAGACAGGGTAACAAAAACGTATACCAAAGAAGGAAACGCACTCGAACGGATCAATCTTCATGTTGAGCCACGAGAGTTTGTGATTGTCGTTGGCCCAAGCGGCGCCGGTAAGTCAACGCTGCTGAAACTTCTCACCAGGGAAGAAAAACCCAGCAGTGGCAAAATAATTGTCGGCGGAATAGATTATGAGCAGCTGAAAGATCGCAATATCCCGCAACTCAGAAGAAGAATAGGGGTGGTGTTCCAAGATTTTAAGCTGCTGCCCAACAAAACGGTTTTCGAAAACGTGGCCTTTGCGCTGGAGATTGTTGGCATGAGCAACCGCGAGATTAAACACACGGTGCCGAAAGTGCTACAAATTGTTGGATTGAAAGATAAAGCCAAAAGTTATCCTCGGGAATTGTCTGGCGGTGAGCGACAGCGAGTGGCGATTGCAAGAGCCATCGTTCGGCAACCAAAAATTTTGATTGCTGATGAGCCAACGGGCAACCTTGACCCAAAACACGCCTGGGATGTCATTCGGGTGTTAGAGAAAATAAATCGCTATGGCACCACCGTATTGTTGACGACGCACAATCAAGAAATTGTCAATAAACTCAAGCGGCGGGTGGTCACCATTAAGGACGGCAAAATAATTAGCGACAAGGCTGGCGGGAGCTACGAGCTGTAAAGTGCTTATGGATAAGAGACGATTTATAGCATTTAGTCGAGTTGTGCGAGCCGGGTTCGTAAACTTTGTTCGCAATGCCTCGCTCAGTATTGCCGCAACAGCGGTTATGACCGTGACGCTGACTATTGTCCTTTTTTCGGTAATTGCAAATGCCACCCTCAACCACACCATTGATCAGATAAACGATAAGATAGATATCTCGGTCTATCTAAAAGACACCGTGACCGAGGATCAGCGCGATAATTTGATGGCCCAACTACGGAGTTTGGGAAATGTGAGAGATGTCAAATACGTGTCAAAGGACGAAGCGCTGGCCCAATATCGCAAAGACAATCAAGACAACGTCGATTTGCTGCTGGCGATTTCACAAACCGACAACCCACTGCCGGCAACAATTCAAGTAAAGCCAAATGACCCGGTCCAGATAGAAGAAATAAAGAAGGTGCTCGAGCGAAGTGACGTAAAGGCGCTTCAGTCTGACGAAACATCGTATTCTGGCGATCGAAAAGTAGCTATTGATAAGATAACCCGTGCGACCAAGTTCTTTAGGGAAGCGGTGGGCGTGAGCATTATTGTGTTTGCCATAATTTCTATGTTGATCATCTTTAACACGATTCAGATGGCAATTTTCAATCGTCGGGACGAGCTGACGATTATGCGACTTTTGGGAGCGGGGCCATGGTACATCAAAGGACCGTTTATTGTAGAAACCATGCTGTATGGCGTGGTGGCGGCGGTAATTTCGCTCAGTCTATGCAATGCGATTTTCATCATTCAAGCCCAAGCGTTTGATGCCAGCAGCCTGGGGTTATTAGATCTTAAGTATGCCAACAACTATTTTGCGGACAACTTTTGGCTGATTATGTTTATGCAACTCACAGCCGGGATGGCGATTGGCGCTATTTCTGCGCTGATCGCGACCAAGCGTTATCTTCGGACAAAGCCGACTCGGCGGGCGCGTCGCAATCTAAAAAAGTAACGACGCTTATGCTACAATGTGGGTTCGGGTGGAAACGAGTCACTCGTCCGTTAAACGAGATAGCAGCCACCCAAATTTCAACAGAGGAAACGTAATGAAGACGGGGTTGCATATTATACGTATGTATGCTATTATAAATATGCGAAATAACATGAAAAAACAAACAATTCTATCAGTAATAAAGCGAATGCAACCTGCACACAAGTTGTTGGTAGTAGGTATTGTCGGGGTTTTTGTTCTGGCTGGATTCGTGGCACCATTTGCACGAGCCGATCAGTATGAAGCTCAAATTCAAGCGTTGAATGCCGAGAATGGCAACAAGCGCAATTCACAAAATCAGCTGGGGGCCGAAGCTGCCTCATTGAGCGATACTATTGCCAAGCTACAAGCCGAAATCAACGCAATTCAGCAAAAGATAACCGATAATCAAAATCGGGTTAATGATCTCAACAAACAAATTGCTGCTGCCGAGATTGAGCTAGAAAAGCAAAAGGATCTTTTGGGCGAAACTATTAAAGCTATGTATCTCGAGGGGGATATCTCGACAGTTGAGATGCTGGCTTCTAGTAAGAACCTCAGCGATTTTTTTGATAAGCAGCAATATAGAGAAAGTGTGCGCTCCAAGATAAAGACGACACTTGATAAGATTACGCAATTAAAGCTTGATCTGAGCACCCAAAAAGACACAGTTGAGAAATTAATCGCTGAACAGCAGACGCTGCAAGGTCAAGTGGTTGCCCAGCGGGCCGAAAATGATCGCTTGCTTGGACTCAATCAAGGGCAGCGAAATGAACTTGATTCACAGATTAAAGCCAATAATTCCAAAATCTCGCAACTTCGAGCTCAACAAGCAGCCGAAAATGCCAAGCTATTCCGAGGCGTTCGCGTTATTGCCGGCTCTAACGGCAGGGATTCTTACCCAGAGATTTGGCGTAATGCCGCGCAAGACAGCCTTATTGATAGCTGGGGTATGTATAACCGAGAATGCGTGAGCTACACGGCCTGGAAGGTTCATGAGAGTGGTCGCTTTATGCCGTATTGGGGTGGTCGCGGTAATGCCAACCAATGGGATGATAATGCTCGAGCAGCAGGCATTCCAGTTGATGGCAGCCCTCGCCCCGGTGATGTCGCGGTAAGCAACTCGGGATACTACGGACACGTTATGTATGTTGAGTCTGTGAACCCAAATGGAACAATTAACATCAGTCAGTACAACTGGAGTCTCAACGGCACCTATTCTGAGGCCTACAATCTGCCAACGGCTGGCTTAGTGTTCATCCACTTCTAAAGATTTATACAAAAGTCTCAGATATTTCTCAGCATATATTCGGTATCCTTAACAATAACCATAGGGTACAATAAGGATAATCACGATTAATTTTGGAGGGGTCCTTGGAAGGGCAATCAACGCAGTCTGTGTCTGAAAAAACAAAAAAAGGCTGGAAACCAACCTGGAAATGGGCTGGAAAAACGGCGCTTAACGTTGCAATTTTGCTGGCGGTGTTTGGCGTTGGTGTAGGCTATGGCAGCGGCAGAATTACCTGGGGCCCCGATTCTGTATATCGCAAAACGGTACAAACCCAAAACAACAGTCTCAGCTTTGATGGGATCGAGCAGCTATATCAACTGCTTCGCCAAAGTTTTGATGGACAGCTCGATAACGCAAAGCTCGAAGATGGCATGAAAGCCGGGTTGGTGAGGGCAGCCGGCGACCCCTACACTGAGTATCTTAATGCCGAAGAAAATAAAGAGTTTAATGAGCAGCTCAGTGGCTCTTTCGAGGGGATTGGCGCCGAACTTACCAAAGACAATGACGCAATTGTGATTGTTTCGCCAATAGCCGGCTATCCAGCCGAAAAAGCTGGCATGAAGCCCAAAGACATCATAAGCAAAATTAATGGTGAATCAGCGCTTGACATCACGACGTCTGAGGCCGTGAAGCGCATTCGGGGACCAAAAGGCACCGCCGTAAAACTGGAAGTCGTGAGAGACGGCAAAGTATTGAACTTTGAAGTACAACGAACCCAAATAAGCATTCCTAGCGTGAAATATGAGGTTACTGCTGACAATATTGGCGTTATCACGGTGTCGAGGTTTGGAGAAGACACCAATCAACTTATGGTGAAGGCGGCGAACGACCTCAAGTCAAAGAATGTTAAAGGAATAGTCCTTGATCTTCGAGGCAATCCAGGTGGCTTACTTGATTCGGCGGTTGCAATGTCGAGTCTGTGGCTGCCGCGCGAGCAGACCATTCTTGAAGAAAAGAGGAATGATCAACTTATTCGCACGTTTCGGGCAAACGGCAACAGTATTTTGCTTGGAGTTCCGACGGTGGTACTTATTAACGAAGGTAGCGCCAGTGCCAGTGAAATCACTGCAGGTGCGCTTCGCGATAACGGCGTCGCGACAATTATTGGGCAAAAAAGTTACGGCAAGGGCAGCGTCCAGGAGCTGCGCAGTTTGAGTAACGGTGGTGTGCTCAAGGTTACCATTGCCAGGTGGTTTACTCCAAAAGGGGTCAATATCGATAAAGAGGGTATTAAGCCGGACCAGGTAGTGGAGCTAAAAGATGCAGACGTGCAGGCAAAAAATGATACCCAAAATAACGCCGCGCTCCAAAAACTGAAGCAGTAAAAAGTTGATAATTATTTGATAATGGCGCACCATTTTGCGAATGAGCTGCTAGAATGTGGGAAAGGAGTTTACTATGGTCGATGTGTTTGCGAAATCATATGAGTATATCGATGGAAGGTGTTACGTTGATGGTATTTTGCAATCATCAACGGATTCGTGCGATGGTATTATTCGCGGAGTTCTCGCGGTTTTGGCAGTTGTCATTATTCCGCTAATTATTCTCGGAATTCTGTCATTTGTGTTCTGGGTGTGGATGTTGGTCCATGTTGTCAAAAATGATGAGATCAAGGATCGCACGATCTGGTTAATAACGCTGATCCTAAGCTTTCCAATGGGGCTACATTGGCTTAGTGCCCCAATTTACTACTTTGTCGTCAAGCGACCCTATGATGCCGCAAAAAAAGCCCAAACGGCAGCAGGTGCGGGTGCTACTGTCTCGCCGCAACCTACAACCAATCAAGATAAATCAAAAACTTCTTAGAGAAGAATTGTTTACAAATAGTACCCGTGCCCTTTAGTGGCAGGCGAAAATGTTCTCGTTTGCTCATCAGCGGTAACTGAGGTACTATAAGTGCAACAAATTAGGGTTATTGTGAGAGTTGTGGCAAAGAAGCAAACGAAATATATCTTTGTGGTGGGTGGGGTCTTGTCGGGAGTCGGCAAGGGAATCACCGCCGCCTCGATCGGCAATATCTTAGAGGCCCGCGGACTGTCAGTAAACATTCAGAAACTCGATCCTTATCTAAATGTTGACGCCGGAACACTTAACCCTGCGGAGCACGGCGAATGTTTTGTGACTGCCGACGGCGCCGAAACCGATCTTGACCTTGGTCACTACGAGCGATTTTTGGATATTGAGCTCACAAAAAAGAGCAGTGTTATGAGCGGGCGTCTGTTGCTGGAGCTTATTCAGAATGAGAGGAAAGGCAAATACTTGGGCAAAACTGTTCAAGTAATTCCTCATTTTACCAACAGCATCAAAGAGCAGATTCTTGCTGCGGGCGAAGGTCATGATGTTCACATTGTGGAAATCGGCGGAACGGTTGGCGATTATGAAAGTCCGGCGTTTATTGAGGCAATTCGCGAGCTTGGCTTGCAGCTAGGACGCGAAAACCGAATCTTTGTACATGTGGTGTACCTGCCATACCTTGGGACGAGCAAAGAAATAAAGACAAAGCCGGCACAGAATGCAGTTCGTGACCTGCGCTCGGTTGGTATCGTTCCCGACATCCTGGCGGCCAGAAGCGAGGAAGTTCCCCCAGAAGAAGTGATCGACAAGCTAAGTTTGTACGGCGGTGTTGAGAAAAAGGCGATCGTTTTGTTGCCAAATGCACACACCATCTATCAAGTGCCACTTACTCTCGAAGAAAATGGTATTGGTAACGTCATCACAAAACGGCTTGGACTGAAAACCAAGTCAGCCAATCTTAAGGAGTGGAAAAAGATGGTTGCCCACGCATCAGCAATTCCAAAAAAGACCTATAGAGTTGCTGTTGTGGCAAAATACTTAAATAATCAAGACACGTACATGTCAGTATTTGAGGCACTTCGAGCAGCGGCCTGGGCAGAGGGAGTGGGTCTGGTGCTTGAATGGGTGAACGCCGAACAGCTTGCAACCCCGAAAGAGCTAGAAGGCTATGACGGTATTGTGGTGCCCGGCGGGTTTGGTCATCGTGGGGTTGAAGGCAAGATTGTTGCGGCTCGATATGCGCTCGACAAAAAAGTTCCTTACCTTGGGCTTTGCCTCGGTATGCAAGTTGCTGTTATCGCGGCTGCGCGCAGGTCCGGTCTTGAAGGCGCGAATTCTACGGAGTTTGATCAGAGTTCCGCAGACCCAGTTATTAGCACCATGAGCGACCAGAAAGGCAAGGAAGGCACGGGTGGGACCATGCGGCTTGGGAACTATCCTTGTAAGTTTGTGCGCGGCAGTTTGGCTGCAAAAACCTATAAACAAAAAGAAGTTGTCGAACGTCACCGTCACCGCTACGAGGCAAACAACGACTATGTTGACCGATACGAGTCGTGGGGTATACTCCCAACCGGGAAGAGTCCAGACGAAAAACTGGTAGAAGTTATTGAGGCGGTGAATCATCCATTTTTTCTCGCGAGTCAATATCATCCAGAGTTTAAATCTCGGCCAAATCGCCCGCACCCAATGTTTCACGGATTTATCAAATCGCTGGGTAAATAGGGATTGCTATTCTTGACTCATGAGTAGTTTCGTGGTAGCATAAGCTTTATGAATGGAACACAAAAAACAATACTATTAGTCGAGGACGACGATAACTTAGCAAGTGTCTATGAAACCCGTCTTCAAGCCGAAGGATTTAACACAAAACGAGTTGCAAACGGTGAGGATGCCCTTGCAGCAGCAATGCAGGCCAAACCAGATTTAGTCTTGCTGGATGTCATGATGCCGAAGGTGAGCGGGTTTGATGTGCTTGATATTCTTCGGAACGCCCCGGAGACAGCTGACGTCAAGGTGATAATGCTTACGGCCTTGGGCCAAGACGCTGATAAACAACGCGCAGAGTCGTTGGGTGTTGATGACTATTTGGTAAAATCACAAGTGGTGATTGCTGATGTGGTCGAGCGAGTGAAGCAACACCTTGGCGTGTAGTAGGTTGTTGCTTAAGCGAGAATGTTTAAGAGACCGATACTTCGGTTCGTGACACAGAGCGGCCGGAGAAGGTTTTAAATTTTCGTGGGGTAAAGTGAACAGTCCCGTCTTTTATGGCGTGGATTGTAAAATTTCGGCTCATCTTGGTGCCTGGCCCAGATCGCTTGGTCATGCCAATCTGACGGACAATCACTTGTCCGTTTTTTACTTTTTGGCCACCAAATAGCTTTACGCCAAGTCGTTGACCTGGACTATCATGGACATTTTTACTGGAGCCACCTGCTTTGACTTTTGACATACTATACGTTCCTTATTTTCTTTCTAAGACCACGAGCTCGCGAGCAACAATTTGGTCTGGTCTTCTATAGATCAAGTCCAGGTTCTGCGAGTGGTCAAACTTGATACGATTATAGCCTAAAGCTTCTAGTGAGGCAAGTATTTTAAGGTGTTGATAGCCGTTATTGGTATGCCACGCGGGCACCGCAATGCACATTCGAAACCCAGTTTTTGTTTGGCGGGCAACATTTGCCAGAAACTTTCGATGGATTGTGTTGCAGTCAAACATTATTTTTTGTAATTCACCAGGTGTGGGCATGCTTGAAAGTGGTCGACCGAGATAGGTTTCGGCAGCGATCGCAGCCGGGTCATCCCAGTCGGCGGTTGTTGCGTCGGCAACTTTGAGTCTAAAATGCGCCTCTTCTGGTTCGGTGATACCTAGCTTTTTTCGAAGCAGCCAAGACAGGTTTTGGTGACTGTAATCAACCATTCGTTGGTCAATATCACTGCCGAGCCCGCCATAGCCCATCAATAGCGCTTCTTGCAGAATGACACCAGTTCCACAAAATGGATCAAGAATTTTATAGCTCGGTTGCGGCTCAATGCTCGCGGTCGCAAGGTTAATAATCGTTTGGGCAAGTTTTGGCGGTAACATGCCAACCCGAGCATCACGCCTTGGCCGCTCATGGTCTCGTTTTCGATATGCATCAATGTCTTGCACCCAGTGTGTCTGAGCGAGTATTGTCTGGGTGCCGTCGGCGATAAAAAGCAATTCCAGGCCAGTCGCCGAAAGCAGGCCTCCATGCAACACCTGCGCGGTGTTAAGTGCTGGCTGCTTGTTTGCGATAATTCGGGTGGACCTACCGTGCTTGGTGATAACCTTCTTTACGCTTAACACGCCGGCGTTGAGCGTGGGTAGGGAAACATCAATTCCATAGGTGCTCACACCAAGTTTAATTTTCCCTTCGGGAATGTATCCAAGATGATGTGGAAGGGTTTGGGCAAGGTAGGTTTGTAGTTGTTTCCAGTCGGTGGTTTCTAGTACAGTAAGAAGTTTTGCGATTTTTATGCAACCGCCTATCCGATTTGGCTGGATTTGGGATTGCTCTATCTCGACCCTCGCGGCCTGCGCACCAATTGGTAACACAACGGCAGATCCATAGAGGCTTTCGAGTTCCGCCAACCCAATAGCCGGCTGACGACCGAGGATGATAACTTGAGACATGCTAGATAGTATAAAGCACCTCTGAAAATAGCGTATAATAAACCAACAATGGCTGAAGAAAAGCAGAGAAGGTGGAAAAAGATACTTACCCTGGTCACATTAGTGGCGCTGGCGCTTTTGGTGTATTTTCTCAGAGATCAGATTTCAGAGACGATATCCAATTTGGGTAGGGTGAATACCTGGGTGCTGCTCTTGATTATTCCGTGGCAAGCCTTAAATCATCACGGCTATGCGATGGTCTATAAATCAAGCCTGGCTATTTTGAAGAGCAAAATTTCGTACTGGTCTATTTATCGTGTGTCGCTCGAACTAAATTTTGTAAATAATGTATTCCCATCGGCTGGTGTCTCTGGCTTTTCCTACTTTAGCTTTCGGATGAAGCACTACGGGGTATCGACCGGAAAGTCAACCCTCGTGCAGATGCTCAGATTCATCTCAGTATTTATGTCGTTTCAAGTACTGCTCTTATTTGGACTTTTTGCATTGGCCATCGAGGGCCGGGCAAGCAATCTGGTGATTTTGGTAGCAAGCTCATTGGTAACGCTTATTTTTGTTGGCACCGCACTTCTCGTGTACGTGGTTGGCAGTCGGCAGAGAATCGATGCGTTTTTAACCGGCGCCACGAAATTTATTAATCGCGCAATTCAAGTAGTTCGGCCGAAGCACCCAGAAACAATCAATATTATGAGTGCTCGAACAGTCTTTTTAGAACTACACGAAAACTACCTACTTATTCAAAAGGAGTATGCTCGCCTAAAGCGGCCGTTTTTCTATGCGTTACTGGCAAATGTAACCGAAATCGCGACTATTTATACTGTGTATGTCGCGTTTGGGGAATATGTTAATATTGGCGCCGTTATTATTGCGTATGTGGTTGCAAACTTTGCAGGCTTAATTTCGGCGCTACCCGGCGGTGTGGGGGTGTACGAAGCGCTAATGACCGCCGTGCTTGCGAGCGCAGGCATTTCGCCCGCCGTAAGCATACCGGTTACCATCATGTATCGAGTGCTCAGTAGCATGCTCCAGCTTGTGCCAGGCTATATCTTTTACCACCAGGCACTGAATACTACAAAGAAAGCGACTTGAAGGGACAAAAAATGATTGGCTCGATGCCCACATTTTCGGTATCAGAATTTGTATCGGTGTTTAATCAGTCGCTAGAAATTGCCTTTCCGTTTGTGGGCGTGACGGGAGAGTTGTCCAACTTTCGGGTGAGCAAAGGGGCGTGGGTTTACTTTGACCTCAAAGACGAATATTCGAGTGTGAAATTTTTTGGTTCGATACGAGTGCTTCCCGGCCCTTTGCAAGAAGGGATGAACCTTGAGGTTGTCGGTCGGCCTTATCTGCACCCAAAGTTTGGGTTTTCGATTCAAGTGAACACATTGCGACCAGTGGGTGAGGGGACAATAAAAAAGGCGCACGAGTTGTTAGAGAAAAAATTACGGTCCGAAGGGTTATTTGACGTTGCTCGGAAACGAGCACTACGGTACCCACCGACAAAGGTTGGGCTCATTACCTCGGCTGAATCAGCTGGCTACAGTGATTTTATGAAGATTGTGGCCGTGAGATGGCCAATGCTTCACGTTACGCTATTTGATGTGCTTGTGCAGGGGCAGGAAGCACCCCGTCAGATAATTTCAGCAATTGAAGAAGCAAATCAGCGGGTCGATCTCGACGTTTTAGTCCTCGCGCGGGGCGGGGGAGCAGCTGATGACTTAAGTGCATTCAATCACGAGCAGGTGGTACGGGCCGTTGCAGCGAGCCGACTCCCAACATTAGTAGGCGTTGGTCATGAGCGGGATGTTGTACTATCAGAATTGGCTGCTGACAAGCGGGCCAGCACTCCTAGTAACGCAGCCGAACTTCTTGTACCGAGCCAACAACACGAACAGCAAGTTCTGGGTCAAATAAAAGCCCAGCTGACGCGATTAGTTGGGCAAAAATTTGAAATAGAATTTGCTGAGTTAAAGAATATTGATGCCAAAATTTCTCTGCGCGCTCAAGATCTTTTCAAGGTGGAGCGGGACGAACTTCAGCATTTGCGTGAACTGGTTGCAGTGCTCGACCCAAGGCAGCTTCTAAAAAGAGGCTATGTACTCGCAATTTCCGATGATGGCAATGTCATTCGGTCTGCCAAAAAGGCTCGAGTTGCAAAACAATTCTCATTGCGTTTTTGTGATGCTGATGTGCGGGTTGGGGTACAATAAAAATAACTATGAAACAATCCTACAGCGACATGAAAAACAAGCTTGACTCGGTAGTTGCGGCACTCCAGGAGCCGAATGTGGGCGTTGATGAGGCGGTTAAACTTCACGAGGAAGCGAAAAAGCTGATCGTCGAGCTTGAGGCCTATTTGCAAGCAAAAGAGGCGAAAATTACCAAAGCTACAAAAAAGTGATTGTCCTAATACTACTGTCATGTGTTCTGTTATTTGGCCTGGTTGTTTTTGCAGGCGCGCCGTACGTACCAACCCTAAAAAAGCAAGCTGATTTAGCAGTGGAAATGCTCGCACTGGCGTCGGGTGACACTATTATTGAGTTGGGTTGTGGCGACGGAAGGGTAATGCGTCGACTTGCGGCAGCTGGATATAACGTGATCGGTTACGAATTAAATCCGATACTTGTAGCCGTGGCACACATATATACATGGCGGTATAGACAGCAGGTTACAATAATTTGGGGAGATTACTGGCGCAAAGAGTGGCCACCCGCAAAAGGAATGTATGTGTTCTTACTCGAGAAATACATGAAGAAGCTCGACAAAAAGCTAGGCAAGTACTCTAAAACCAATGGGCCGATCAGTGTAGTCAGCTACGCCTTTCAGATACCGAAGAAAAGAGCCAAGACCTCCAAGTCGGGGCTTTATTTGTATAAGTACTGATGTGTCTTGCTGCGAACACCAATACTCTGTTACCATGAGCGGTATGAGTATTCAAAAAAATGATTCCGGCGCGGTGAATGCGCTATTAATTTCTTTGATATTTTCGGTGATTTTGTTATTTTCGGCTGTTGGATTCGGGGCGTGGGCTTACTCTAGTCAACAAGACTACAAAAAGAACAGTGACGAAAAGTCAGCGAAAGCGGTCGCGATTGCCGTCAAGAAAACTCAAACCGAGAAGGATAACGAGTTTTTGGAGCGAGAAAAACAGCCACTGCGTGACTATAAGGGGCTTGCGGGACTCGGCAGCATATCATTTAAGTACCCCAAAACATGGAGTGCCACTAGTAAAGATTCTGATAGTGAGCTTTCACTTATCATGCATCCGCTTATTGTTTCGACGAACGATAAATCGCTCTACGCCCTCCGAGTAGAAGTCATAAATCAAAGCTATGACAATTTGATCAAACAACAGGACGCCAATGTGAAAAAAGGCGTTGTGAGCGCCCGACCCTATGCATTACCAAAGCTACCGAATGTTGTGGGTATTCGATTCGACGGTGCGGTGAGTAAGGATAAGAATGGGTCGGTAATCTTGCTTCCAATGAGAGACAAGACGCTCCGAATTTCAACTGAGTCCCAGGAGTTCAAGCCCGATTTCGATAAGATTATTCTTCCGGAATTTAGTTACTCGCCCTAATAGTCGCTGCGTAGTTTTCGCATCTCATCAGTGCTATACTTGTCCATAAGTAATAGGGGTATTAACGAGTTGGAACACAGCGGCATACAGGGGGGCGTTGACACGGAACGCGGCCTTTTGGCGTTGGCGAGGGAGCTCCAGACATCCTTGTACTATATTGCAAGGGAGGCAGAACTCGGCTCCAAGGATGCCTTGCAGGTCATATCCGATTCGGCTGAATACGCACTGAGGCTCATTGATAGTTATTTAATTGCATCACAGGTCGAGCGTGGTCAATTACACCTAAATCTTGAGCCAGTTGCACTTGGCTCGGTGCTGCATGACACAAAGTATGCGCTTGCTACCTCTTTGCACACTGACATCAGCATTCACATTCAGAACAAGGCCTCCTTGCCAATAATGACCCAAAAAGATGTGCTGCGCAGCGCACTGGTTGCGTCTGGTATGTTGATTGCCGAGGCTACAACAAACAATAAGACGGTAGTACTTCGAAGCTTCACTACAAGGAGCGGTGATATTGGGGCTGGGGTGTTTGCAAGAGATATCAAGCTCTCAAAGCGTGAGCTCGAATACGCATTGAGCAATTCGGGACGCCCCCATATGGCGCTACCAAAATACAGCGGTAGTACTGGTATCTCGTTAAGTATTGCCGATAGTCTTTGTCGTGCCTTGGGCGGAAGACTGGAGGTTAAACAACTTGGCCAATTTACCGGTCTTTCGACGATACTGCCTAAGAGCGAGCAGCTGGCAATTATATAGAGAAATGAAAAATTGAAACACGTTCTTATTATTGAGCCCAACTTCAAAATAGCCAGCTTGTTAGATGCTGCACTCTCAAAAAACTATGTGGTACGCACTGCCCAAAGTGCCCAAGAAGCGATTCATCTATGTGATCGCACGCTACCAGATCTTGTGCTGCTTGAACTCAGCATTCCAAATCAAAATGGTTTGGCGTTTCTCCACGAGCTTAGATCCCACAATGATTGGGTTGGCGTTCAAGTTGTGGTACACACTAAAATTCCAAAAGCAGAAAGTGGGTTGCGCCCGAGCCAATGGCAACAGCTGGGGGTCTCGGAGTACCTCTACAAGCCAACAACCACGCTGGCTGATTTGGACGAAAGAATAAAAAAAGTACTCAATAAATGATACAAAAAGCAGATATCGCAATTGTGTTATCGCGGACGGACTACGGTGAAAAAGACAGAATAATCACGTTTCTGGGGCAAAAAGAGGGCAAGATGAGCGTATTGGCCAAAAGTGTACGAAGCCAGAAAAGCAAACTTGCAGCTGGTTGCGAGCTCCTTAGTACTACGCAGATTAGTTTTGTGGGTGGTAAGTCTAGTCTTTTGAGGCTGACTGGCTCGCGACTACTTACACATTATGGAGACATTGCAACTGATCTAAGTAGGATGAATCAAGCGTTTGAATTTTTAAGAATAATAGGTCAAGTATGTGAGCAGGGACACGGTCAAGAATATTATTCTGTAGTTGACACTGCCTTGAAATGCCTCAATGAACCGGCGTACGACAATGGCCTGGTTGAGGTGTGGTTTAACATACAAATTCTTTACAAGCACGGTGTATTAGCGCGCGTGAAACCTGTTGGCGAACAAGCAAGGGGCGACACATTCGTTTTTGATCACGATTTACAGCGGTTTGTTTCGAGCGGGCGCGGTGAATACAGCCAGGATGATCTTAAGGTGCTTCAACTATCACTCCACAGCGAAAAACCAATAAAACTAAGATCCGAGCACAACAACGATGCAATCCTAAAACTCACAAGATTACTGATGAAAACCAATGCCTTTGCGGTATAATTGCAGCAATGAGCCAAAAAGTTAACCTTGAAGATATTGTTTCGCTCTGCAAACGCCGTGGGTTTATTTTTCAAGGCTCCGAAATTTATGGAGGATTATCTGGAACTTGGGACTACGGTCCGTTAGGTGTTGCCCTAAAACGTAATATTACCAACTTATGGTGGAAGACGTTTGTTGAGGATCGAGATGATATGTATGGAGTGGATTCGGCAATTCTGATGAACCCAAGGGTCTGGCAGGCCAGTGGCCACGCAACCGGCTTTAATGACCCCATGGTGGAATGCTTGCAATGCCATTCAAGACTCCGACAGGACCACATCGTAGACAACAAATGCAATGCATGTGGCACTCCCGACAACTTTGGCGAGCCCAGGCAATTCAATATGATGTTTAAGACGAATATTGGTCCTGTTGAAGACGAGAATTCAGTAAGTTACCTTCGTCCAGAAACAGCGCAGGGAATATTCACCAATTACAAAAACATCCTGGACAGTTTTTATCCAGATCTACCATTCGGCATTGCCCAAATCGGTAAGGCCTTTCGAAATGAGATAAGTCCGAGAGACTTTGTGTTTCGATCTCGAGAATTTGAACAGATGGAAGTCGAGTATTTCGTGAATCCTAAAGGTTGGGAAACAGCCTTTGAGGACTGGCGAACTGATATTCATGACTTTTTAACGCAACTGGGGCTGCCCAAGGGGTCTGTGCACGAACTGGAAGTAAAGGAAGAAGATAGGGCCCACTACAGTAAACGCACTATAGATTTTGAGTTTGATTTTCCCCATAAACGCGACGAACTTCTTGGCCTGGCCTACAGAACTGATTTTGATTTGGGAAATATTCAGCGTGAATCCAGTAAAAACATGGAGTATCGAACAAAAGATGGTAGTGAGTCATTTGTGCCACACGTCATCGAACCTAGTTTTGGTGTTGAGCGAGCGGTGATGGCTGTGCTAACCAGCGCCTACCACGAAGATGAAGTGAGTGGCGAAAAGAGAATATTTTTGAAGCTACCTAAACACCTAGCCCCTGTGCTATATGCCGTGAGTCCACTTCTTAAGAACAAACCAGAGCTGGTGCAAAAAGCACAAGAAGTATATAGCGCGCTAAAAAAACAGTACGGTGCGGTGATGTGGGACGATAATGGCAACATCGGTAAGCGATATCGTCGTCAAGACGAAATCGGAACGCCATATTGCGTTGTCATTGACTTTCAGACTCTGGAGGACGATACGGTAACCGTCCGCGATCGCGACACAACTGAGCAGCAAAGGGTTTCGATTGACGCACTCGGCGAGAAATTTGCACGCAGATAAGCATAGCCACTTATCACCACCGAAAAAATCTTTATACTATACACCCAGACACGGTACACAAATTTAGCAGGATCGCTTTGAATATGCATCACTTTGATAGCCCATGTTATGAGTTACCATCTCCAAAACAACTTTTTAATGTAGCAGCCATTGGAATGACTTTGGGCCGAGAGCGGGGCGTCCAAAAGCCGAGCACCGACCCCCGAAGCAAGGGACATAATTTTGTGCCAAAAGAAGTTTCAGTCATACGCCACGAAGGATACGAGCACCAACAAATTGTGCAGAAATATTTGGGCAAAGTGGCGAGGAGAGGTTCTCGCAGTTGGGGCATGAGAATAGATGAAAAGTGTTTGTGGATAGGCGCAAACAACAGAGACGTTGGAACCAAGTACAGTTATTCTTTTGAGTGGGATAAAGACAAGGCTACCCATGCCCAGCGCTCACTTCACATTATTGGGTTCGACGAAGAACCCGAAAGTCTATTGCTCGAGCCGTTTCCCGACGAAATGTTCGAACCAGACTATTTAACCGCCGTGAACCAGTTTGAAGAGGTTACTTCTTATGATTGTGATAATTTGCTGAGAAATCTGCGAAAGTTTCAGCAACAGACTCGTATTTCGGCCTTGCTTGACTCCATATAGGTTTCTTTGCCTGCCAGCACAAGGCTAGGTGGGCTGGTATACTGATTGTTAGATGAAAAAAATCAAAAACACAAAGCAGCTACCTTCAAATTTTTTGTGGGGGGCATCAACATCAGGACACCAAGTTGAGGGGCGCCTTTTAGACCAGTGGTCGGCCTGGGAGAAAAAAACCGCAAACAACGCTGCAAGCAGTGCATCGCGAAGATTGGGTAAGCTTCCAAGCTGGACTTACGTGCGCAAATCGGCTGAAGATCCGAAAAACTATATATCTGGGGAAGGGGTAGGTCATGAAACTCGGTATCAAGACGACTTTGATATTCTTCGTTCTCTCAATCTAAACGCCTACAGATTTAGCATTGAATGGTCAAGAATCGAACCTCGGGAAGGTCAGTGGGACGATTCTGCAATTACGCATTATAGAAAATACATTGCCGAGCTAAAAAAAAGAGGCATCGAGCCGTTTCCGAATTTGTGGCATTGGACCCATCCGCTTTGGTTTGAAAAAAAAGGAGGCTTTGCTAAGAAGAAAAACATTAAGTACTTCGAGAGATTTGTGCGTAAAGTGAATCAAGAATTATTCGAAGACATCACCTATGTGGTGACCATTAATGAAGCCAATAACTTTGCAACACTCGGATATATAACTGCCATTTGGCCTCCCGGCAAGAGAAATCCACTGCTCGGCGTCAAAGTAATGCGCAATCTTGTGAGGGCGCATAAGCGATCTTATGCAGTGCTAAAAAAGGATCGACCACAGCTTCGGGTGGGTGTTGCTCATAACGTGACTGCCAATGTTCCCCAAAACCCCCATAACGTTTTTCATGTCGCTATGTCGAAACTCAGTGATTATTTTTGGGACGTGTGGTTCTATTCAAGGATACAAAACTACCAGGATTATGTTGGGGCGAACTTCTACATGACGAACTATTGGCGGTTCCTCACATTTAAGAATCCGAGCGCTCCCGTGAATGACCTTGGTTGGTATATGGAGCCGGCCACGGTGGGATATGTGGTGCGCCGATTATGGACTCAACACAAAAAACCGATAATAATTACCGAAAATGGGGTGGCTGATCAGCACGATCAGTATCGTAAATGGTGGCTCGATCAAACGATTAACGCGCTTTTAGAAGCCCGCGATGATGGCGTGGAGATAATCGGTTATTTTCACTGGAGTCTCTTGGATAATTTTGAGTGGGCTGAAGGCTATTGGCCTCGATTTGGGCTTGTAGAGGTAAACAGGCAAGAAAATATGAAAAGAACCATCCGACCGAGCGCAAAATGGTTTGCCTCCCGGATCAAGCAGGTCACTACGGATTCAGTCGACTAACTCTTTGGACTAGTGTTGTCGCCATCATCCAGTACACCATATGTTGTGTATTTTGTGAAACTGTGGATAACCCAGTAGTTTTTAGGGGTATTTTGTAAAAAAAATGCTTGTGCGTGGGTAGTAATGGGTAGTATATTGCAGTCAGTGGGTAATCGTGGGTAGGCAAAATAGCTACCCAAGAAGACGATCAAAAATAAAAACCACTAGTAACAACAACTAATACACCACATGGCCACGGTAGACTATTTCGAAAGGAAACTCGACGACAAACGGAGGTTAACAATACCCACCGAAGTTCGAGCCGAGTTTGCCAGCGGGGTAGTTGTGACCAGAGGTTTTCAGCAATATCTGCACCTCATCCCAAAAAATGTCTGGGAAGAGGAAGTCGAACCGCAACTGAAAGGAAATATCCTTGACGAGCGGACCGCCGACTTGAACGTGCAGTTTCGTGCAGGGAAAACCGAGGGTGAGATAGACGACAAGCAAGGTCGAATTGTCATAGAACAGCATTTGTTGGACTATGCCGGGATCGAACGAGCGGTTGTCGCGGTGAGGGCTGGACGCTATTGGCGTATCCAGGCTAGTTAGTTGTAGTCGTACATTAAAAACTAAGTTCAATCAAGGTATATAGCTTTCAAGGTCAGCTATTCGGCAGTCAGTATGTGGCTCTAGGGCAAACCACGAGATAAAACCCTTGCACCTTTTTAGGTTAAACACCTCCCAAAACTCCACCTCACACATAAGTCTCTAAAAACTTAGAAAATAGTTACATTACCAGAGATTTTAGTCTTTAGAATAGAATCTCTATCTCGGTAAAGTAACAAACAAAAACAAAAACATTAGCCAAAAGCAAAAAACAAAAAACTGGCTGCTGAGTAGGTGACCTTGTAAAATAAAAACATCAAAAACAAGATACCAATGAACAACCATACACATCTGCCAGTCTTGGCGAATGAAGTGCTGCAGTATATTCGTCCCTCAGAAGGGGATGACTATCTCGACGTAACCGCTGGTTACGGTGGGCACGCAGGGCTTATATTAGAAAAGATTGGCAAAAGTGGCTCAATGACGCTTGTTGACAGAGACGTAAGCGCCGTGGAACAGCTTGCAAAAAGCTTTGCCCGAGACAAGCGCGTCATGATATATCACAACGATTATCTAACCGCCAGCCGAGGGCTTGCACAAGATGGACCACAATTTGATTGTATTTTGGCTGACATTGGGGTATCGTCACCGCACCTTGACAACCCAGATCGTGGCTTTTCGTTTATGAACGATGGTCCGCTTGATATGCGCATGGACACTACGCAAGAGCTTACCGCAGACACTGTGGTGAATCAGTGTTCGGAGAAAAGGCTTGTTGGTATTCTGCGCGAATATGGCGAAGTGCGAGGCGCAACACGACTCGCTCGGGCCATTATTGATCACAGACCGCTTCATACAACCAAAGCTTTGGCCACGATCATCCAAAACAATACCAGTCCGCCCGCTCGCATGAGAGTGTGTGCTCAAGTATTTCAAGCACTGCGCATCGTCGTAAATGATGAGCTCGGGCAGCTTGAGAGAAGTCTTCCTTTGTGGCTTCAGCTCCTTCGGCCGAAAGGTCGTCTGGGAGTTATTACCTTCCACAGCCTCGAAGACCGTATTGTGAAGCAGTTCTTTGCTGAACACGCTGGCAATCGATTTGACGCAGAGCTTCTTTTGCTGACAAAAGGCGTTGTTACTGGTGAAAACACAGAAATTGTTCTCAATCCGCGTGCCCGAAGTGCAAAACTGAGGGTTGCGCAGCGAAAATAAAAATAAAAGAAAGGGGGATGTTTGATGCCAATACAGGTAAAAAGCAGCTCCCGCACCTATAGGGTACACGTCCGAGTTCTTTAGAACAAAAAAGTTGTACTACATCAAACTATAGGTTCGAACGGTAACCCACAGGTCAATACTATACTTTGATCTGTGGGAACTACCGAGAAAGAAAAATAAAAACAAACATGACGTATTCAAGCTCAATGGCAATGAGTCGAAAGCGATTCGCCACAAGACATCAAAATGTCGTAAGCTTCAAAGAACAGGCCCGAACACTTGGGCCGATCAGCAATGCGATAATATTGGTAGTAATGAGTTGTTTGCTGGGTCTTTTGTATCTTACCCAAGTCACGAAGACGAACGCGAACGGCTACACTATCGATAGCTTGCAAAAGCAACAAACTTCTTTACAAAAAGAACATGAAGAGCTAGAGCTTACCGCAGCAAGGCTGCAGTCTCTAGACCGAGTGGCCACAAATTCAGCCTCTCAAAACCTTGTTTCTGTCTCGCCTAGCGCAACCTTGCAGTAACGCTAAACGAAAGGATAGGATGCGCCCAAAAGCAACTGATTCACGCAATTCAATCAGTATTGCAAGATTCCATCTTTGGTATGGGTTGCTTTTGCTTGTCTTTGTTATCTTTATTGTTCGCTTATTTTACTTGCAAGTTATCCAACATGACTATTATAAATTGGCAGCTCTAAAAGCGCAGTTTAAGCAGTATGAAATACCTGCTGACCGAGGTATTATTGTGGCTCGTGACGGAAATCAAGAGGTGCCAATTGTTTTGAATGAACCAGTGTTTACGGCGTTTGCTGATCCAAAATATGTGAAAGATCCCAAGGCAGCTTCCCAGGCCGTCGCAAACATTATTGGGGGCGAGCCCAGCAAGTACGAGTCAATTATGCGGGAAGATACGAGATACGCGGTACTTGCAAAGAAACTCTCAAAAGAAAAAAGTGACCAAATCACAAATCTTAAACTCAAAGGCATTGGTACTAGAGAAGGTTCTCAGAGAACATATCCCCAGGGAACTCTTGCCTCGCAAGTCCTTGGGTTTGTAAATGACGAAGGTAAGGGTACATACGGAATCGAACAGTACTTAGATAGTCAGCTAGGTGGAAAGCCTGGAGAGCTAAAAGCTATCACTGACGCAAGGGGAATCCCACTCGTGAGTAATAGCAATAATGTTCTGCGAGAACCACAAACTGGAGAGCGCATTGCACTCACTCTCGATATCAGTATGCAGCGACGGATCGAGGACATGCTAAAGGCACACTTAACTGAGGTCAAGGCTCCCTCCGGCAGCGTTGTTGTTATGGACCCAAATAACGGCGCCATAAAGGCTATGGCCAACTATCCCACCTACAATCCTGCTGAGTTTTCAAAAATTACTGATCCAAAGGTTTTCACCAATCCGAATGTGAGTGAACCGTTAGAAGTCGGATCTATTATGAAAACTCTCACGGTCGGAGCGGGGTTAAATGAGGGGGTGGTGAACACAAACACAACATATTCTGATCCTGGGTTTTGGAAAATTGGTGATGCAACTGTCAAAAATGTTGAAGAAGACGGTGGAGCAGCGACACGAAGCGTTGCTGACATTTTGCGCTATTCTCTCAATACCGGCGCAACCTATATTCTTATGCAGCTTGGCGGGGGACAAATTAATGAGCAAGGTCGAACAAAGTGGCACGATTATATGACAAATCACTATCGTCTTGGACAAAAAACCGGCATAGAACAAGGCTACGAAGCTGATGGATATATTCCAAGCCCAACCGAAGGTTTTGGATTAAATATTACCTACGCGAATACGGCATTTGGCCAGGCGATGACCGCCACACCAATTCAAATGGCGAGCGCTTTCTCGGCCACTATCAATGGCGGTATTTATTATCAACCCCACCTCGTTGAGCCCAAGAAGTCATCCGACGTGAAAGTATTGAATAGTGCAGTCATTAAACCAGAAGTTTCTGAGCAGCTAAGAGTAATGCACGAAAATAGTGTTCAAAAAAATTATACATTTCTCGTCAAAAAGGGTTATCGAATTGGCGGCAAAACCGGTACGGCTCAAATAACGAAGCCTGGAGGAGGGTATTACGACGATCGATTTAATGGAACCTTTGTTGGGTATGTTGGCGGTGATAAGCCGCAGTATGTAATCATGGTCAAAATAAACGAGCCAAAGGTACCGGGTTATGCGGGGAGGGCCGCCGCCGCACCCCTATTTCTAAAGACGACAAATATGCTGATCGACAATTACTCTGTGAGAGGGGTCAACTGAGGTATAATAGGGGCACGATATGATCGCAGTAATACAAACATTTGTTCTCAATATTGAAATAACGCAGTTGATCGAGATATTGTTATTGGCGTTTCTTGGCTTTGCCTTCAGCATTCTTATTACACCTTTGTATACCACCTTAGCCTACAAGGGGGAGTGGTGGAAGAAGGCAAGGAGTACCGCTGTCACGGGAGAGAAAGCCAAGGTGTTTAATAAGCTCCACGCCGAAAAGCATAGATCGTTGATTCCAACCATGGCTGGTATCGTCTTTTTGGTGTCAGTTACACTGGTAACGATTGCATTTAATCTTGTTCGTGAAGAAACTTGGCTGCCGTTGGCGGCATTTGTAGGTGCAGGTTTTATTGGTTTAGTCGACGATATCATTAACATCCGAGGTAGCGGTAAAGGTGTTGCCGGACTACCCTCAAAACTAAAACTCTTACTGATAACGATTGTGGCGCTCATTGGCGGCTGGTTCTTTTATGCAAAACTCGACGTAACTTCAGTAAATGTGCCGGTGTATGGTGATCTTAGCATTGGCTGGTTGGTTGTTCCTCTTTTTGTCTTGGTCGTTATTTCAACCGCAAACGCCGTGAATATCACCGATGGCTTGGATGGTCTGGCGGGTGGACTTACGGCAATCGCATTTGGAAACTATGCAATAATTGCATTTCTCCAAGAACGGTACGGGGTGGCTGGGTTTTGTATGACAGTCGTCGGGGCGTTATTGGCCTATACATGGTTCAACATTTTCCCGGCAAGATTCTTTATGGGTGACGTCGGATCGTTTGCTCTCGGAACGGCTTTGGGGGTGGTTGCGATGATTACAGACACGGTTTTGTTGTTGCCAATTATCGGTGCCGTCTTTGTTGCCGAAGCGGGGTCGACGTTACTACAGATTCTGTCAAAAAAACTCCGTGGTGGCAAAAAAATATTCAAAATTGCCCCACTTCATCATCATTTTGAGGCAGTCGGTTGGCCAGAAGCCAAAGTCACAATGCGCTTTTGGGTGCTCGGCCAAGTATGTGGTGTTATTGGCTTGATGGTGTTCTTAATCGGTAGTTACCATGTTTAGGATTGGACAGGCACAAAGTCGCACGGCAATTGAAAGAGTACCTTCCTCAAGTGCGAGGTCGTCTGGTTCATTGTCGCGGCGCCATCGACCAGATTATGCACTATTAATTATCGCGCTATTGCTAAGTGCGATTGGCCTTATCGTGGTGTACTCAATTAGTCCCGGCCTTGCGATTACGCGAAATGTCGACAGTAATTATTTCGTAATAAAGCAGTCGGTTGCAATACTACTTGGTCTCGTGGCATTTGCAGTTTTCTGCAATTTACCAACAGTTCTGCTTAAGCATATGAGGAAAGCGCTCATAGTTGCAAGCGCCGTTGGCGTGGTTGTTATTCAGTTCTTTGGCGACGAGGTAAATGGCGCCGCAAGATGGGTTCAGATAGGTGGATTGTCGTTTCAAGTGGCCGAGCTCATCAAGCTCACTCTTGTTATCTGGGCCGCATGCTTTCTGGCAAATCGCATAAAAAATGACGAGATGAATAGTGCCGACAAAACGCTCAAGCCGCTGCTGATCGTGTTGTTGCTAATTGCAGTCTTGGTTGCGGGGCTCGAAAGTGATCTGGGCTCGGCCGGTGTCATGATCGCAATTTTGGGTGCAATGGCCTTTACCGCCGGTTTGCCCCTAAAGAAGATTGCGCTCATAGTCGGGGTGATCTCGATCGGTACTATTTTGGCGGTATCAAGCAGCGGCTACCGACGAGATCGAGTGGCAACATTTCTCAATCCCTCAAGAGACTGTCAAGCCAGCGGCTATCAAGCCTGTCAAGCATTAATCGCTGTCGGCAGCGGGGGAGTGTTGGGACTAGGACTCGGTAAAAGCGTTCAAGCCTATGGCTATCTACCAGAGGCCGCAAATGATTCAATATTCGCAGTTCTGGCAGAGAAGTTCGGATTTGTTGGGGTAAGCGGCGTGCTTGGACTATACCTCTTACTTTTTTCCCGAATGAGACGAATTATCGAGAGAACCGCTGACACATTCTCCAGACTTCTCGTTATTGGTATCCTGGCATGGCTGAGCACGCAAGCCATAATTAACATTGGGGCGATGATCGGACTTTTACCACTAAAAGGGATCACTCTGCCATTTATTAGCTATGGGGGAACAAGTTTATTGTTTGTGATGGCCGCCGTAGGCATTGTTTTCCAAATATCACGATATACAAGTTTTGAGCCTATTAGAACTACAAAGCCGGTAAAAAAGGAGACGGATCATGACGATAGTCTTGGTCGGAGGCGGGTCGGGAGGCCATATTACGCCACTACTAGCAATCGCTCGTGAACTTCGGAGGAGTCACAAGGAAATTCGGCTTGTGTACGTCGGTGAAAGGGGTGGGCAGTTTGGTGATATTGCTCGATCGAGCGGCCTTTTTGATGAGTGTCATGTTGTTTTTGCCGGTAAATTGCGAAGATATTATGGCGAGTCTCTGCTTCGACGAATTTTTGACATCAAGACAATACTACTGAATGTGAGAGATGTAGGGTATCTACTGATTGGGAGCATCCAGTCAGTACTGCTGCTACATCGCCTTCAAGCCCAGGCGGTATTCTTAAAAGGTGGTTTTGTGTGTGTGCCGGTGGCTCTTGGTTGCAGATTTCATCGCGTGCCGTGTGTCACACACGATTCCGACGCAGTTCCAGGCTTATCTAATCGGCTTGCCGCCAGATACGCTCAGGTTCATGCCGTTGCAATGCCTGCACAATACTACGACTATCCGGCCCAAACGATCCGTGTAGTCGGTGTGCCGATAAACCCACAATTTTCAACCCATAAAACGGCCACCCAAAGTCTAAAAAAAGCCTACAAGGTACGTGGCAACCATCCGATCCTACTCCTCACAGGTGGGAGCCAAGGTTCAAGAAGGCTTAATTCGGCGCTGATCGCGGCCTTGCCAGCGCTCGTCAAAAAGCACCCAAAAATACATATCTTTCATCACGTAGGCATGGGCAACGAAACCCAATATGATAAAGTCGAGCAGCGCCTAAAGAAGCATGTTACGTGTTTTGATTTTTCTGATGCCTTGTATGAAATGAGTGCGCTTTCAGACATTGTAATTACAAGAGCCGGCGCCACAACCCTCGCAGAATTTTCGTCGCAGGCAAAAGCCTGCATTATTATTCCGCATCCCGAACTTGCAGGCGATCATCAAACTAAGAATGCAGCTGTATATGAGGATTCCGCTGCTGCGCTTGTACTAAATGAACGTGATGTTCTTCGCGATGAGTCGATCTTGCCGACGGCAATAGATGGTCTTCTTAGAGATGCATCGTTACGGAAGCAATTTGGTGAGAACGCTCAAAAGCTTACGCCGACAATGCCCGCAGCGCGTTCGTTGGCAAAAATTTTGACAGATATTGTGGGAGAGACACCCAGGTGAAACGGTTGTTTAAAAGGAAAAAGCTGGCACGAAGGCAAACCGGTGATTCATCTTATACACGCGGTTCAGCCTATCATTATAGTGCCCGCCGAGCCGATGTGGAGCGAAGTCTCGACAGAGGTGCCGATAGCTTTGAGCAACCCGACCCCCAGGCGAGAGGAAAAGTTGGCACGCTGGGTATCCTTTTTGCTGGGGTAGTCATTTTCGTATGTGCGATCTATATGCTAGGGTTATCAACCGATCCAAAAATAGTAGTTCATGGGAAGCGCGACCTACTACGAAACGAGCAGGAGTACTCAAAACAAGCCAAAGCCATACTCGAAAAGTCATTGTCTAACAGATCAAAACTTACCTTAAATACGCAGAAGATAGAAACAGAGTTAACTACGCGATTTGCGGAGCTCTCCTCGGTTGACGTCAAGACGTCACTGATACGGCACAAACCAATAATTAACCTCACACTTTCTCAGCCGTCGGCGATTTTGAGCACTAGAAGTTCAAAATTCTTGCTCGACGAAAACGGCAGAGCATTATTTGATATCATCAAAGATGCTCCAAATTTTGATACTAGCACACTGCCGCTTATAGAGGATAAAACGGAAATACCGGTGAGACTGGGGAAGCCTGCACTTACGAGTGCCCAAGTGAACTTTATTCATGATATTGCGCTTCAATCGGAGGCAAGGCAGCTAAAAGTAAGTTCGATGGATTTGGTTGGCGGAGGAGGGGAGTTGGATGTTCGCTACGAAGGATTACCTTACTTTGTAAAGTTTAATTTTTTCGAAGATGCCAGGAAGAGCAGTGGAACGTTCTTTGCAGCCAAGGAACGGCTTGAGCTAGAGAACAAACCACCAACCGAATATATAGACGTTCGGATCCCAGAACGTGCCTACGTAAAGTAGTTCCACTTCCGCTGCCCCACTATGTTCGCAAATTGTTCGCTATACATAAACGAACTAATAATTTAAAAACTATTCAATAACTTTATAATTAGAAATTGTCAAATATTATTATAAAAAGCGGGGAAACAGGGGATTTGTGCCAAAAAATATATAAGACGTAAAATATAGCAAAAAAGCAAGTCATGCTGTGGATAAGTCTAGTGGTATGATTATTTTTCAGACACTAGACAAGAAAGAAGCATAAAAGGACCTCAGCATGCAGGATGTAAGCAAAAGACAGTTAGCGATGTACGAGCCAATGGGCGACACTAGAACAGCAAACGGCAATAACGGAACGCCAAAAAGTAGAATCCCCCGCTCCAGGGAGGTACTAGAAGACATCTACAGACCATTATATATAAGTCGCAAAATATACATTGTGCGACGTTATGTCTATAATTCAATGTGGGTTCACCCACTGTCTTTTGCAACTTTGTTTTTTGGTTTGTTTTATGGCTTTGCTTTGATTATGCATCTTCTACTTTACCCTGCCGCCAGCTACCTAAATATATAGCCCATACGCACCCACACCTCAATTGAAGCCACGTTCTCCAGTGTTCGTATTTTGTTTAGAATATTTGCAAATGATATTTTTTGTAAGCCAGCCAGAGACTTATCGAGCCTGTCTTCATAAGCTACGCGGCCGGCCTAAGAAATAAATTCATATATAGCCAAGTTATGCGCATTAAGTTAAGCCCTATTAACTTCTACTCTTCTGTTTATTTACACTGCCACAGAGCTTTAGACTCAGCTCTGCTAACTTTTGTGGGCCACAGAGAGGCGTGATAGTATTCCGATAATTTCGTTTACATTGGACTCAATAAAGCCGTTTTCTATGTTGTTCTCTTGTCCTAAATAAGGCTTTGTTTGGTCAAGCTCTACTGAAATGAGGGGCTTTAAGTCTTCATCGGGCATAGAGGCGGGACGACCGGATATAGTTAATTGGTGTATACCATCATGGACTAGAATTTTGGCTGCAACCACAGCTGAGGCTTTGGTTTTTCCTATCTGTTCGTTTTCGAACTCCGATTGGTAGCCTGTATGTACCAGCGCTAGTCTGGCAATACGCCGCATTAGCACCTCGTCACACTTACGGACTTCACCGAGTAAGCTGTTGAAACGCTCACCGACTTTTAGGGTTGAGAAAATGCGACGATCACTGGCTTCAAGTTTTTCTAAACGACTAAGTGCGAGATCTAACGGTGCTTCACCCTCGTAGGGATTATAGTCTTTATCTGGATAGTCAAAGAAATTATTAAGTCTTTGGCGCACTTCCCGCTCAAGAGCCACTCCGCCGTCCCCAGAACCCCACTGGTCGCGATATTGCTCGTGTTCGTGTAGTAAGCCGGCCTCATAGCAATACCTGGCAATTTGTTGGGCCATCTCACCCAAGCTACTTCGGACGTAATCAGTCTTTTCTGGTGTCTCAATGTCTTTAACTTGCGGTCTTGCTATAAGGGCAAATAATAGCTCGCGCACGACCTGTTGATGCTGCTTGGTACTAAGTTTTAGGTCGTCGGCATACTCTAATCTCGAGAAATCGCGGGAAATCGTCGCAATTTGTGTCGCCAAACCAGTTCTAGTTTCGGCGAAGATATCCACACGGCGTGCCGCATCCTTGTCTGTAGAAGGATGGGCAGCAACTAGGGCAACTTGTCGGTTATCGGCCAGAATGGTTTTGGGAATGATGGTTGCTGTGTCGTGCGAGCGGGGTGCCGATGAACCAGAGCCATCAACTATCGTAAGGTCTCTACGCTCCCAATCCGGGCCTTTTAATTTTAATTTAGCAAAAATTTTTCTTACTAATTGCTTCTCATGGGCTTGAGCAAGCGATTCATGGCGTAAGTCAACCTGTTGATTTAAAAATTCTTGAATGACATCATAGGCCGGTTTTCTTTCAGACTTGTTCTCATGAGAAAAGCCTTTAATTACACTTCTCATGGCCTCAATTAGTCCGTGTCGCGAGGACCCATCGTCAGCTGTGGTTACATAGAAATTGTCGTCATACATTTCCTCGCCAAGTTGCACATAGCTGCACTGACCATTTTTACGACGCGCAAAACTTGCAATCGGCAATAAAGTATCGCTGCCGACTTTTATTGCTAGCATTGGATCACCGTCAAGAACGTGAATCGTGCTTTTGGCTTCTGTTTTGCGAGGGATAAGCTTTCGGAATGATTTTAGGATGGTTTTAGCATTAGGATCTTCAACGATGTTGATTGACTGCGCCACCACCAGGCTGGTCGAACGACCATGCAAGTTAAGGCGGTGTTGTGAATCCTTAGCCTCCAGATCTTGGCAAACAATTTGTTGGGATAGTTCGCTATTTCCCACGATGTATTTATATTCTATCCATCGCAGGCTCTTTCCGTTGACGAAAGCGCCTTGCATTAACTCGTTTGCCTCTTTACTGAGGTCAGCTGCTGCAATGCTACAGTCTGAAAACTCCATGCTTAGAGCGCCGCCCAAAAGGCTGCGCTCTAGCTCATGATTGGTTTTGAGTACTGGATCTTGCTCGCCGTGAATCATTTAGGGTAACTCCAGCAATACCTAATTAAGTGCTATTCGGCGAGAGCGTAGGTTGCTTTCGCGGTGCGCTGGAATTGGTCCTTCCCTTGCAGGTTGAGGAGAATAGTCGTTTCTTTTACGTAGCGACTTTTCAAAACTCGCTTTACAATCTCATCACGATGCAGTGGTTCGCCGGCTTCTTTTAGAACATCAGAGATAATGTCGGCAACAGTACCTTTTTTGTAGCCCCATTCCTTTAGGGCGTAGATACCCCTACCGATAAGCACAAAACGTTTGTCTTTAATTAGTTCGTTATGAATAGCTTGCGTCGTTACGTCCTTGCGCTTGAAATCGCTTTTTTTGATTGCATCTGCAATCTCATTAAAGTGCATATGCTTGCCGTTTTGCTGCAAAATTACATAAATCTTGTCGCGAATATTCTTTGGGTTGACGGTTGGCCATTTGATAAGCCCCCATTTACCGTTTAGAGTCGCCAAGTTCTTAGATGTCGTAGAAAGCGCCTCTGTGTGCTTCGGGTCTTTGTGCCCCGCTTGGGTAGCTACGACGTCTGCGGTTGCGGGCTCTCCGATTGCTTTTATGGCGTCAATAATTGTACTGACAAGTTTATGGACTTTCTTTTCGTCGTGCACTGTGGCGATGGTGATTGATTGATGAAAATGATCATTGTCCGAAATTACGGTAAGTTTTGGTGCGAGTTCTGCCACAAACGCCAGACGGGCTTGGTCTATCTTCGTGCTTGCTTCTTTCGTAAGCGTATTTGCGAGATTAGACACTCGAGCAATTTTTCCAGATTTCTCAAGCACCTCAATAACCGTCTTTTGAAATTGCTCAACTCCTTGCAGTTCACCTGCATCGGCGTGCGCCCGCAGACGAGCCATAACGGCTTTTTCTAATTGGCGCACTCGTTCTCGAGTAATTCCGAGAAGCTCCCCTATTTGCTCCAATGTTTCTTTTCGATCATATAGACCATATCGACGTGCAACAATTTCGCGCTCTCTTTCGCGCTCTATAGTGCCCAGAATTTGCTTGATGAGTTGTTCGATTTCTTTCTTCGTCATTCGCCGTATATGTTCCTTCTCTTCTCTGCCGGGGTAGCACAAAATGATTAACGTAAGTATTATTATATCACTTATATATAATCAAGTCAAATATATATAATAATGAATGCTTGCCACCTTTGTCTCAAATAACCCCGTTAGTATATGAGTTTTTGTTAATTCACTTCCCTAGCAAAAACAGATTATTGCTGTTTTGTGAACTTATTGTAACACGAAGTTTTGTATTGTGTCTAATTTATGCGTTAGCAGTTTGAAAAGCCCAGGAAATAGGTTGTAGTTAACTATTTTTTGCGCCGTTGTAGTCTTTTTTTGCGGGCTGGCGCTTTAGAGAGCATTTCTCTGCATGCCTCCTCTGTTAAAGACTTGGGATCAACATCTTTAGGGATACGAGCATTTTTTGTTCCGTCACTGACATATGGCCCGTATGGCCCATTGATTATGGCGATGCCGCTGTCAAACTTTGCAATATACTTGTCCGCTTCTTTTGCTTGTTTTTCGGCATAAAGCGTGCGAGCTTCTTGTTCGGATATTGTGAGAGGGTCACGTGGTTTTATAGAGACAAACATCGATTCAATCTGAATGTATGGTCCAAATCGACCAATATTTGCCTTAATGTCCTTTCCGTCTTCGGTTTTACCAACCACACGGGGCAATTTGAACATTTCGAGCGCTTGCTCCAAAGTGACAGTCTTGATGGTAGCTCCTTCTGGCAATGGTGCAAATTGTGGCTTTTCTTCGTCCTCTGTTGAGCCCTTTTGTAGCATTGGCCCAAACTTACCATATCGCGCCACGATCGGCTTGCCGGTCTTTTCATCTGTCCCTAGCGATCGTGCTTTGGAAGTTTCTTCGCGGGTCACGTTGGCTGATTTTTCTATGAGGGGGTGGAAATCCTTATAGAAGTTTTTTATCATATCTTGCCAAGTGCCTTGCCCTTCTGCAATATGATCAAAACTCTCTTCGACCTTTGCCGTAAAGTCATAGTCTAGTATTGGGCCAAAATGGGTGGTTAAAAAGTCGGTAGTAATGTCAGCGAGATGAGTTGGAATCAGTTTTGCTCGCTCAACCCCCGCTGTCTCGGTGGTGGTTTGCTCTTCAATTTTTTTGTCCCTCAGCACAAAGTTTTGAAGTTCTCTGGTAATACCTTCGCTATCAACCCTCTCAACATAGCCTCTGGTTTGGATAGTAGAAATAGTGGGGGCGTATGTGCTTGGACGTCCAATGCCCAGCTCTTCAAGTTTGCGCACCAGCGAAGCTTCAGAGAATCTAGCGGGTGGGCGATCAAAAGCTTGAACGGCTCGTACATGGTCAAGCGGTAATCGGTCCCCCGCACTCACCTTAGGAAGTATCGTGTCTTCCTTGCCGCCGCCGTATACTTTTAGATAACCATCAAACACCAATACTTCGCCCTTGCCAACAAATCGTTCCTCTCGAGTATTGATTTTGATGGTAACTTCAGTTCGTTCAATCTTTGCACTCGCCATTTGACTTGCCAGCGTTCGTCGCCATATTAGCTGATACAGCTTTCTTTGCAGTTCATCACTTCCAGCTTCTTTTTGATCAAAATTCGTTGGACGAATTGCTTCGTGGGCTTCTTGGGCAGCCGCATTTTTTGTTTTGTAGGTCCTTAGTTGATGGTAGTCCGCTCCAAAGGATTTCGTAATATAGATTTTTGCCCCATTTAATGAGGTAGTTGAAAGATTTGTGCTGTCGGTTCGCATATAGGTTATATGGCCTGTTTCGTAGAGGCGTTGGGCGAGCGTCATCGTTTGACGGACGCTGAACCCAAGCTTGGACGCTGCCTCCTGCTGCAAACTGCTCGTGGTGAATGGCGGGCTTGGATTGCGTACTGCCGGTTTACTCGCAACGTCGACAACTGAAAATTCGGCATCTTTTAGGTCGTCTAAAAATTTTTGGACTGTGGCGTGGTCGCTCAAAGGCTTTTGGAGCTCTGCTTTTAGTGTCGTGTCGTTGACGGTAAAATAGGCGCTAACTTTGAAATGTGAGCCAGCCGTAAATTGCTCGATTTCACGTTCTCTCTCTACTATTAGACGAACGGCAACAGACTGCACGCGCCCCGCGCTAAGGCCGGTTTGGACCTTTTTCCAGAGAACTGGCGACAGCTCGTAGCCAACGAGCCGATCAAGAACCCGTCGTGCTTGTTGGGCATCCACAAGGTTAATATCAACGGTTCTGGGGTTCTTAATTGATGCGTCAATTGCTGGCTTGGTTATTTCGTGAAACACAATGCGTTTGGTGGTTTTTGGATCAAGCCCGAGTGCCTCACACAGGTGCCAGGCAATCGCCTCTCCTTCGCGGTCTTCATCACTTGCCAGCCAAACAGCTTCGGCTGCCTTGGCATCCCTTTTTAGCTGAGCAACAATCTTCTTTTTGTCGTCAGATATTTCATAGGAAGGCCTAAAGTCGTTCTCTTTGTCAATGGCGAGGCCTTTTTTTGGCAAATCACGAATGTGACCAAAACTACTTTTTACTGAAAAATTACTTCCGAGATAGCGCTCGATAGTTTTGGCCTTAGCTGGGCTTTCAACGATGACTAGGTTCTTCATATTATTATGTAAGTAATAACGCTTAGTATAGCGGTTACAATTTCATACACTACGCGCTTTGTTGGAAGAAATCAAGTTTAGCGAATATACCAATTCCCGCCACGCGGCTGGACGACGCCCTTTATCTCGAGCAGTGTGAGTTGTGCTTGAAATTGCTCCGGTTTTAGGCCGCTTTTTTCAAGCAGTTCGTGGCTGCTGTGCGTGCCACGTCCTATCAAATCGAGGAGTTGTCTCTCTGTTTCGTTTTCTGGATAATATTCGTTCCCAAGACTGGTTTGCTCTATGTCCAGTTCGCGCAGGATATCATCGGCCGACAACACTGGAGCTGCGCCGTTTTGGATTAGCGTATTGGTTCCTTTGCTGGTTGCGCTGGTAATATCGCCTGGTACCGCCATTACTGTTATTCCAAGTTCAAGCGCAAATTGGGCCGTATGCAAGCTACCACTTTTTTCTGCTGCTTCAGTAATTACCAGCACGTCAGACAGTGCCGCAATCAGTCTGTTTCTCTCTATAAATTGGTGTTTTAGGCCTGGAGCATCTTCGGGATACTCACTAATAAGTAGTCCGCCTCGTTCGATAATTTTCATTGCCAAGCCATAATGTGATGAGGGATAAATATTTCGTAGTCCAGTTGGCAAGACCGCAATCGTTTTTCCGTTTTGTTCTACCACCTCGCGGTGAGCAACGCTGTCTACCCCAAGGGCGAGTCCACTTACGATCGGTATGCCTCGCGCCGTAAGCGCCCTCGAAATAGAGCTTGTTACTTCCCTGCCGTAGTTACTTATTTTTCGTGAGCCCACTATACCGACAATTGGTTGGTGGTCCAGAAGCTGGACATTGCCAATTGCGTGTAACTTCTTTGGGCGCTGGTGAAGAGCAGCCAGCTTTTTTGGAAGCGGTGTTTCGGTAATGGTTATTATTTTATTAATTTGCATTTAATACAAAAAAGTTAAATAGTCTTGACACAATGAAATATATTTGCTATTATTGCAATTCTGAAGAGTTCTATCTGATTTAGGACTTTTTGTACCTTCCATACCCCAATGTTAGATTGTCCTAAAGCATGTGTTGCTGTTTGTCGCTTTTACCCTCCGCGACTTACAAGTATACCGACTTCAACTTAGATTGTAAGCTGTTTTAGGGCACACTAATCCCTTTGACCACTGTCGCCCTCCTCGTGTTTATTGAGTTGTAGGGTCTAAAGAACAGCGAAACGCCGGTGTTGTCTATGCTTTTTGCGAGAATAGATAACAACTTCAAGGTGGGTTGAAGGGTGTAATGAGCCTCCAGCGGTGCCCACCCCCTCTGGAGGCTCTTCATTTTTAGCTGTATAATGGCAAGGCTAAAGCGTACAAGTTGCTATGGAGCTTATAGGAAACAGAGTCGAGTTTGACGATCAAGACTTTTTGCAGATTGGCATACGTGGTCCAATGCTGCTTCGTGAGGCTTGGAATGAATACGAGAGAACACTGGACGACATCAGTGACTTAAATATGAAGTTTCAAAATGAGTTTGATTACATGCCCGACGCGGAACAAATGCAGCTTAGGATAGATCAAGCGCGGGCTGGAAGTCGGTTGGTCTGCATGCAAAGGCTTACGGCCGTCGCTTTGATGCGCGAAATTGAGTCTATAGGGTAAACGACCGTGTTTCCTCTTGAAGTTGCCCAGCGTTGTGGGCATATTCACTTAGTATCGAGTTTGCTTCAATAAGCAGTAATGGGATCATTGCTGTATCTTTTTTGCCAAACGCAGCAAGTACAAAATCGGCACTATCTATGTGAGCCGACGAATTTGGTCCAATGCCAATCCTCAGTCGACCGAAATCATCACCACAGTGGGCGATGAGCGACTTTACTCCGTTGTGACCCGCACTTCCTCCGCCGATGCGAGTTCTAATGTGCCCGAAATGAATGTCTAGCTCGTCGTACACCACCAGCGTCGAGGAATTGGCAATTTTGTAAAATCTTTGAACTGCTTGCAGCGCCCTTCCACTCTCGTTCATGTAGGTCGTTGGTTTACATAAAATTACTCGAGTTGAGCCAATGGTTTTTGATGTAGTCACGCAAAACTGATCTTTCTTGCTAACCCACGGATCAAAACCATGTTTGGCCGCAAAAAAATCAATAATTTCAAAGCCAATATTGTGTCTAGTATTGTTATATTCTTTACCAATGTTTCCAAGGCCGACAATCAAGACGGTCTTGTTCATGCCAGTGGTATACAAAGGAGCGTTATCACCGGTACTTGGCCGTTCTTGGAACAACCCCATTAATCACTGCCCCGAGAAGTGTTGTTTCGACAGCTATGCATTATTTTATTGTACCTCTTTTGTAGGCGAATGTCCGTGTCGATGGGCGGTGTGCTTTTCGATAAACCAAAGCTGGACCGGTGTGCCTTCAAAGCCATACTCTTCTCTCATGCGTCGCTCCATGTGTCGTTTGTAGCTCCAATGCAGAAATTTTGTATGGGAGCCAAACACCTTGAAGCTCGGAGTTGGGTTATCGTTTTCTTGAGTAATATAGTTCAGCTTTGGCGTGCGGTTCTTTAGGCCTGCGGGTGGGTGGCGGTCGGTAACCCGGCGGAGCCAGCGATTGAGCTCGGGGGTTTTAATGCGAATGCTGCGTTGATTCATGATGTTCAGCACAATCTCAAATATTTTTGTGACATTTTGACCGGTGACGCTACTCGTAAAAATCAACGGTGCCCAAGGCACGAAGTCATAGTTGTTCGCGATGGTAGGCGCAATGGCATCTCGAGTATAGGGGTTTTTGTCGGTAAGACTATCCCATTTGCTCACAACAAGTGCCAGCCCCTTGCCTGCCTCCTTCACAAGTCCTGCTATCTTTTGGTCCAGCTGCACATTGAGCTCGTTTACGTCCATCAGCAATAAACAGACATCTGCCTGTTCAATAGCTGCAAGCGAACGAATTACGCTAAATTTTTCAACCCCTCTTTCTATTTTTCCCGACCGACGTATACCGGCGGTATCGAGAAGTTCAACTTCCCGACCTTGATACTTCACAATCACCCGGTTTACATCTCGAGTAGTACCGGCCCTATCTGCAACGATGGCTTGCTGTTTTTTTGCGAGGGCATTAAAAAGCGCCGATTTGCCGACGTTTGGTCGACCAAGTATTGCAATGCGGATTCGATCGTCATCTTCAACAATGGACGCTTGTGACAGAATGCGTGATAGATACTCGAGTATGTCATCAATTCCCTTTGACTGGGTGACAGAAGTCGGGAAAATCGGTTTGATTCCAAGCTTTTGGAGGTGATCAAAAGGCTTGCCCCTCGCTTTGTCGGCCTTGTTTCCTACAAGAAGCACCGGCTTTTTTGAGCGAAGTGCCATTTTTGCAACTCGGCGGTCTTCTTCGTTGATTTGCAAGTACGCCTCAACCATGACAATGATCACGTCTGCACCGTCGACGGCCTGGGCTATTTGTTCTTGAATAGTAAATTCAAAATCGTCTTCGGGGTTTTTCATGCCGGCGGTGTCAACAATCCAGAAGTCGCGCGGTTTGCTATCAGTAAGTTCTGCGGGAAGACTCGCCTTTGCCATAATGCTGTCCCGGGTTGTCCCGGGTTCGTCAGCAATAATCGCTTCTCTTCGCTCTAATATCGCATTGAACAAGCTTGACTTGCCAACATTCGCCCGTCCGACGATAGCCACAATTGGAACTTTATTTTTTGCCATACTACTGTAGTAATTATAGCATCAATCATTTAATCTTGCAAGATTTTACAGATTAGAGGTTACGATACTGTCCACTTTTCAATGTACCGAGTGAGATGTTACTTACCTGCGTTCTGTGAAGATCGACAACTTGATAGCCGAGAGCTGAGAACGTGCGTCGAATTTGACGGTTCCTTCCCTCTGTAAGAGTGAGCTGAAGTCGCGTGCCAGAAGAATCTATTTTTTGGACCGCGAATATGCTCGGCCCATCATCAAGCTGGACGCCTCGATTGCAAATCATTTTTTGGTCAGCTGGGTTAAGCGGCTTATCGAGCTTTACGAGATACACCTTCTGCTTTTGATAGCGGGGATGCGAAAGTCTGTTTGCGAGTTGCCCATCGTTTGTGAGCAAGAGCAGCCCCGACGTGTCTTTGTCTAGCCTACCAACCGGCTTTAGGTGCGACAGACTAGCTGGTAGCAGCTCGTAAATGGTTTTGTTGCCCTGTCGCCGTCTGCTGCACACATAGCCAGTGGGTTTGTTAAAAACAATTGTCTGATGAGGTTTGTCGGCGTGCACTAGCTTGCCATCCAGGTGTACAATGTCGCCTTCGTGAACTATTTGCCCAAGGGAAGGTTTTGATTGGTTTACCCGTACCCGGCCTTGCTCTATGGCCGTATCCGCGGCTCTTCTGGATAAATCTGTGGCACGGGCGATAAATGTATTTAAGCGCATCGGTTCTTGTGTGGTGTTGGACTAATTCGCGGTAGTTCTACAGTGCTATTTTGCTGTGATCGTCGACTGGAGCCTCCGGTGGCGGGGTGTTGCTTGGTTCGACAACGGTTTGCGTTGCTGGGTCGACGACGTTGCCGACTCCCGCTTCTGCCTCTGCCATTGCCTTAAGGTCGGGAGTCTTGGTAAGGTCGTTGATTGGTTCGATGACTTTCTTTTTTGGAGAATCGTCGAGGGGGTTTTCTGGTTTGTGGGGTTCGGCTTGGGTAGGTGGTGTGGGGCCCTCCTCTTTTACTGGGGGTGGTGTCTGGGTTGGGCTCACGACACCAAGACTTTCAGCTCCGTTAATAATGCTTGGGTTTGGGGTTGCTTGCTTTGGTTCTTCCTCTGTGTTTGTGGCTTTGGCTTCTGCAACTTCCTCTTGTTGAAGTGCCTCGGCGAGACTTGGGCCGACGACACTAACGGGCTTGGGATTTTCTGTTGCTACCGGCGCGGCAGGTGGTGGTGTCGTTTCTTCGCTCGGTGGAGTTGGTAATTCAACTTTGATTGCCGGTTCGGTTGCTTCAACGGGTGGAGCGGGTGTGGGGGTCGCCGGTGCAGCCGGAGCTGTTGCAGCTACTGACTGAGTTTCTTCGGCGCTGACGGGTTGTGCGGGCGGAGTCTCAATATTCGGTGCTGTGCCAACTGGTGGGTCAAGCTCAACCGGTGTTGTTGTTGGTTCTGCGCCGACAGCTTCTTTGGTTTTTGGCTCGGTCACTGCTTGGGCTTGGTCTTGCTGTGGGGCTGTGTTTTCGGTCGTTGCCACTACGGGATTGGTAGGGTTGACTTGCTCTGTAGTCGCTGCAGCTTGGGGTGTCGCCGGTTCAGTTGTTGGATCGACGGTGGTAGCTCCATCGACTCCAGTAATTGGGGCGTCACCAGAATTGTCTTGCAGGACATCTTTTACAGCTTTTGCGACATCTTCGAGTGTAACCTGTGATTTTACAAGGTAACGATCGGCGCCGAGTTTATCAGCCCGTGCTTTATCTTCTGCCTGGGAAAGAGCCGTCATCATAATTACTTTGGTGTTTTTTGTTTCTGGCGCGTTTCTAAGGATGTCAAGCATATCAAAGCCGCTAATTCTTGGCATCATCACGTCAGAAATGATGAGATCTGGCTTTTCTTTTACGGCAAGCGCCAAGGCTTCTTCTCCGTCTTTGGCGGCTACAATAGTGTGCCCTTCAGCAAGCAAGCGGGCGCCATAAATTTCCCGAAGGTTGTTGTCGTCCTCAACGAGCATTATTTTGGCCATATTGTATACCTATCCCCTGTTTCTCGTATTCATTTTATAACGAAAGTATATCACGTTTATGCTTCGTTCTTACTAGATCAAGCTCGATGCTTGCTTTTCTTTCATTTGAAGTGTTTGGGCGCGTTGTGAAGTAAGTCTGGGGAGGTTAATAAAAAAAGTGCTGCCTTTGCCCAGCTCGCTTTCGGCCCAGATTGTGCCGTTATAGAGTTCGACGATCTTTCGACAGATAAACAGGCCAAGGCCCGTTCCGCCGATGGATCTTGTGGCTGAGTTGTCAACTCGGTAGAACTTTTGAAATAAATGAGGTATATCACTCTCTGGTATACCCGCACCCGTATCTCTAATGCTGATTTGGACCACTGTGTCATTGCCCGTGATTCCGAGCGATACTTTCCCGCTATCAGTGTATTTTGTTGCGTTATCAAAAAGATTTGTAATTACCTCTCTCATGCGGTCGGGGTCAACCAACACGAAATACAGTGGTTGAATCGTTTTGCCTTTGATGCTCGCATCGATAACGCTGTTGTCTCCCATGGGGTTGGAGTTTGTAACAAATTCTATGCCTAAACCTTTCTTTTCTGCGCCAAATCGCAAGTCTTCAGCAAGCTGCTCAACAAAGCTCCCCATTTCAGTTACGACTGGATGACTTGTAAGCCGCCCGTCCTCTGCTTTTGCGCTCGTCAGAAGATCCTGGAACAGTTTGCCAAGATGCTGAGTGCTCGCGTGAGCTTTTTCCAAATATTCGCGGGCTCGGGCATCGATATTGCTCACTTTGTCATTGAGCGCCAACGCCAGGTAGCCTTCAATTGCGGCAACTGGTGTTCTCATTTCATGGCTCGCGGTGCTGATAAACTCTGCCCGTTGCTCTTCTTCGGAGCGTTCCTTACTTACGTCGCGAAACACTGCAATCGAACCTACTAATTCGTTATTTTTTGGGGCAACGACTGGCGAAATAACCAGCGAGATAAAGACGTGCTTATTTGCCCGATCTACGAGCGGAACTGTTTGGCTAAAACGCCCCCTGGTCGTAAGTACTGTTGTAAAAGGATGATCATTGTCTGAAACGGTAATATTATTTTTCTCATCGCTCAAAATACGAAGCACTGTCTTTGCATCAAAGCCCAGGGCTTCATCTATTGGCCAGCCGGTCATTTCAGAGGCAGCTTTATTAAACAGGGTGATGGTTCCCTTCATGTCGGTCACGATCACACCGTCGCTTAGTGACTCTATGAGCGTCTCGGATTGGAGATCCTTGCTTTTGGCAACGTTTTTTACTAGTGTTTTATCGCTCGCCTTGCCTTCGCCCTTTTTTAGACCTCGCACAACCAACAGCACGCGAACTGATGCTGTAATTATTATCGCAACAATAACAATAGTGATAATGACTGTCAGCATCACCGAACCCAAGTACTGCTTTGATTGAGCTTATGCATATGCAGTGGATTATAGGCCATCCAGGGGTCGATCAGCTAGTGCTTTTCGTCCTGCGTGGACATTCTACCTCTGTTATGCTAGACTCTCATATGCATTCCTCGTTCACGGTCTGCCAAACGGCCTCATCGTCTAACGTGAGAACTGCCAGTGGCAGTTTGCAAGGCCGCAGGTGCGGCGGCACCGAGGAGGGCCCGACGGATTTTTTAGCAAAAAAATACCGGTGAGTCGATTCCAATCGAACCTTAAATAAGCGCAACATTCACGGCCTCATCGTCTAACGGTTAGGACACCAGGTTCTCATCCTGGCAATCGGGGTTCGATTCCCCGTGAGGTCACCACGAAAAATAGCTCAGCAGATGCTGGGCTTTTTTCGTGTTCAACGAGGATTGTGCACCGATTGCGGCAATCGGGTGAGCAGTGCCGGTGGCACTGTGCAAGGGAGTCAACTCTTGTAAACTGGTTTGCAAAGACGTTGCGACGGGCTCGCCGAAGGTGAGTCGATTCCCCGTGAGGTCACCAAAGTAGAAATGTTTACTTATACACGTGAAGTTGTTATGAGTTACAATATTAGAATATGGCAAATAAAAGTCTAGGTGCAGCAAAGAATGCAAAAAACGATGAGTTTTATACGCAGTTTTCTGATATCCAAAAAGAAATTGAAGCATACCTAGAATTCGATCCAGACACCTTTCGTGGGAAGGTGGTGTATTCCAATTGCGATGACCCCTTTGAAAGTAATTTCTTTCGTTACTTTGCACTTAATTTTAACCGTTTGGGCTTAAAAAAACTGATTGCCACAAGCTATAAACCGTCACCTATTGCAAACACGCAACTTGGATTATTTGGTGACGATATTACAATTCAGTCTGAAAAAGGCAGGCCAAATGTAACAGCAAATAAGTTCATTATTAATGAAGTGCATGATATGGATGGAGACGGTGCTTTCAACATCTCGGACATTGCTAAACAACTTAAGGCTAATAAAAATAACGAATGGGGGCCGCTCAAAGGTGATGGTGATTTTCGTAGTGAAGAATGCTTAGAGCTTCTAGAACAGTCTGACATCGTGGTTACGAATCCTCCATTTAGTCTTTTTCGTGAATACGTAGCACAGCTCATGGAGCACAAAAAGAAATTTTTAATTATAGGAAACATGAATGCAGTTACTTATAAGGAAATTTTTCCTTTGATCAAAGCCAATAAAATATGGTTGGGAGTGACGCGACAAGGCACTGGATCAATGTGGTTTCAGGTAAGCCAAAACATGCCAGAGAAAACAGGTCAAAGAGTGGATCAAAACGGCATACGATACCAAACAATCGGCAATTCGGCGTGGTTTACTAACCTTGATCACGGGCGACGTCATGAAAAACTATCTTTAATGACGACTGATGATGTTGTCAAGTTTGGAACAAAAAAAGACCTCGTTAAATATGACAATTACGACGCAATTGAAATATCCCTTGTAAAGTATATCCCGAAGGATTACAGGGGCGTAATGGGTGTACCGATTACTTTTCTAGGAAAGTATAATCCCGAACAATTTGAAATTCTCGGTGCTACACAAAGAGGTTGCCATGATGAGGTTCCTGATACCAGAAAATATGATGACTATTGGGAAGTAAGACAAGATGGCACGAATACTGGATCATCTGGCGGCAAAACTAACGAAAACGCAAATCTAGTTGGTAATGATGGTAAGAAAAACTACTTTATTAACAAGGATGGGCGGATTGTACAATCTGCATATCAACGAGTATTTATTAGACACAGGAAGGAAGCGACATGATAACCACACTAAAAACAGATATTATAATACGAGAAATCGTTGAAGGATTTGAATACAACGAACTTGAAGGCAAAGGTCTATTTGGTCTTTCAGGTAAGCTAACCATCCAGCCTGAATATCAAAGAAATTATATTTATGCTGATGGCAAAAAAGACGTTGCAGTAATAGAAAGTATTTTGAAAGGCTATCCTATTGGTGTTCTATACTTCAACAAGATAGATGATGATAAATACGAAGTACTAGACGGCCAACAGCGAATAACAAGTATCGGGCGTTTTATTAAAGGTAAATTTGCAGTTAAAGACGTAAATGGCCACGAACAATACTATAGTGGCATGTCAGAAGAACAGCGTAAGTTGATCCTAGATAAAGAACTACTTATATACATTTGCGAAGGTGAAGAACAGGAAATGATGAAGTGGTTTGAAACCATTAACATCGCTGGCGTACCTTTGAAATTGCAAGAAATAAGAAATGCCGTTTACCACGGACCTTTCGTTAATAAAGCAAAAGAGATTTTCAGCAACAGTCAGGATGCCAATGTTCAAAAATGGAGCACCTATATTGCGGGTGAAGTTAAGCGTCAGGACTTTCTCGAAACAGCATTAGATTGGGTAAGTAACGGCAATATAGAAGCCTACATGAGCAATCACCGCAATGATGACAATATCGATGAACTTAAAACCCACTTCGACAAAGTTATAGATTGGGTCTCTTATACATTCACGGACGTACATAGTGAAATGCGAGGGCTTGAATGGGATCGTCTCTATAAAGAATATGGCTCTAGTTCATACGATCCTAAAAAAATCGCAAGCAAAGTTAAAGAACTTTATACAAGCTATGAAGTGCGTAGGAAGAAAGGTATTTTCGAGTACATTCTTAGCGGTATGGATGATCCGTCTTTGCTCGAGATACGGATATTTGAACCTTCAACTATCAAGACAGCCTATGCACAACAAACGGCTAAAGCTGAAGAAGAAGGAGTGTCGAACTGTCCTATTTGTGCTTCAGGAAGCAACAACAATAAAGACCGAATTTATAAATTATCGGAAATGGATGCGGATCATGTAACTGCATGGAGTAATGGCGGTGTGACCGACATAAGTAACTGCGAGATGCTGTGCAGTACTCATAATCGCGCAAAAGGCAATAGATAGAAGATAGCTCTAAATCATGAATTTAAAGAAAATATATAATAGCACCACCACCCTGGAAGAATGGCTCTCATATAAAGGTTCCACTGAAGATGGCGAGAGTTCTTATTTTGAGAACAAGGAAGTTGGCATTGATTTGAACACGACAACTCCAAGCACAGTTGGCGACTTCAAGCTTCGCATCGCAAAAGAAATGTCTGCATTTGCTAATACTGATTCAGGGATTATAGCACTCGGAATTGATAGCAAGCTGCAAGTTAATAATCTGACTGCTCGTCTAGAGGATTGGCTCGATAAAAATATTCGAGATATGCTGGAGCCGCAACTATCAGGTATCGCTCTTAAAACATGCACAGATTCTGCTGGCAACGAGTTTGTCTTGATGTATGTGCCCAAGGGCAATGTTATTCCGTACAGGGCGAGTTCCGTGAAAAGCTGTGAAAAAGAAAAAAAGAATTTGCGGGAATATTTCCAGAGAACTGGTACCAATAGCGTACCCATACCTATGCCCATAGTTCGGAGCCTGTATCTATCAAATGAACGCGCAACAGACGTGTCAGCTCGCGTAAAGCCAGTCGCAGTCCATCTAGGTGATGAGGAGGAGCAGCCATATATCGAGTTGGGTATAGAAATTAAGCCCGACCAGACGCGCCTTATTAACGAATACTACCTCAAAGCAAGTGTTCTTCTCCTTGATGTAAACTTGAAGCCTCTGAATAAGGTAGCGATTGACCTCGTACCATTTGGACCAAATAGTCCACAACGACCTATAATTCCACCCGATAGCATTTATCCTATGAATGAATTCGGTACGGTAAGCGTAACAAGGATGAATATTAACTTTTCGGATAAGTCGAGTGATTATCACTCGGGGTATTGATAATACTAACAAAATCGGTGCCCAAGCCAGTTATTATAATATATTTATAAGGTTTGGACGATTTATCGCAACTACCTCATTATTTTAAGCAATAATACCCCAAAGCGAATATGCTTTTCTCTTTCTTATTTGTTTTCCTCCACCTATAATGAGTGCCAAGAAGAAAGCGAAAATATTTAGTGGTACCAGAAATAGATGAGGCTATCGAACAAGCTGTTGCGGAGGGTGTTCCTCCGCAAAACATTGCCAGTAACCTAATTGCCAAGGGTTGGCCCCCAAAGCTTGTGAATGAGGTAGTGCATTCGTGGCTGCTGTATCATGGGCGCACCTATAGCAAAACTGGATTCAAGACATGGGTTTCGAGCTATAAACAAAAGGCCCTTATCCCGGCGCTGATCGTGATTTTTATCAGCGTTATTACGTCTTCGATTGCGTTGCTTCGTCCCTGGCCGACAAAGATAATGGTCGATTCGGCGTTTGGTAATGTTCCGGCGCCGGACTGGATTGGCGACTACACCAAGCCGGCCACTCTCATCCTTGTGACGTCGTTAATGACGGTTGCGATTTTTGTTTCTGGCGCGCTGATCGGTTCTTTTCGAGATTACATGGTTTTTAAGTTGAGCTTTCGTTTGAACCGTGATGTCAAGGAGGAGTCGCTGCGGCACATTCTGCACCTGCCGCTCTACCAGAAGGGTCGTCTAAGCAAAGGAGATTACATCCATCGCCAGAACACCCTTACCAATAGTCTGTCGGAATATGTGCTGGGTACCACAGCCGCGATTGCACAGTCGATAATCATGGTTTTTGGGATACTGCTCGTTATGCTGAGTTTTAGTGTTCGATTGACTGTGATAAGCATCATAATACTGCCCGTTCTATTTATTCTTACAAAGGTCTACGGTCCGCGCCTTAGTCAGATTTCTCGGAAGCTTACAAAAAATTCGAGCTATGCAACCTCGATTATTACCGAGTCAGTCGATAACGCTGAAACGGTTCAAGCGTATAGTCTTGAGGAAAAACAGATAAAAAAAGCTAACCAGCTATGGCTTCAAAGCTATGACTACTCTCGGAGTGGTTTGCTCTGGGGCAGAACCTATCGTTTCACGAATGGACTTCTTATTGTGCTGGCAACAGCGACGGTGATGTATTTTGGTGGCACTGCTGCGCTGAATCGAGAAATATCTCTTGGTGAACTACTGATATTTATGACGTACATGGGCTACTTGCTTGTGCCCGTGCAAACCTTGGCTAGTCAGATTGCTGCGCGGAGCCAGAGAAAGGCGGATGTCGAAAGGGTGTATGAGGTGCTCAGCGACTACCAAGGGGTTGAAAATCTACGCGCCGATAAGCATTTTCCGATCAGCAAGGGGCGGATTGAACTTCAAAATGTGAGCTATTCTTATGGGGATAGCATGGTGCTGAACAATGTGAGCTTGACTGTAGAAGCTGGTCAGAAGATTGGCATTATTGGGCCGAGCGGCAGCGGCAAAAGCACACTACTAAAGCTCCTGCCGCTATTTCTCGAACCGACGATGGGAAAAATCATGATTGATGGAATTGACGTGCAAACAGTTTCGCTTCGAGAACTTAGGCGCGCGATTGCGTGGGTCAGCCAGACGCCCCAGCTCTTTAACGAAAGTATTGGCGACAACTTACTGGATAGTGACCCATCAAGACATGTTTCGCACCAAGAAGTTGAGCGAGCCATAGATGTTGCTGATATGAAGGACTTTGTCGTAAAACTGCCGTCCAATATTAATACCGTCGCGGGAGAGAGTGGGAATAATTTGAGCGGCGGGCAGCGTCAGCGTGTTTCGCTTGCCCGAGGACTGTTAAAAAACTCTCCAATTATTTGCATGGACGAACCAACTTCGGCGCTTGATGGTAAAAGCGAAAAGAAAATTCATGATTCAATTCTCCAACTCGTTGAAGGTAAAACTGTGATTTTAGTTACGCATCACCAGTCTTTGCTAAGCCTCATGGACGTAGTGTACGTCATGGAAAATGGAACGTTGGTGAATGTTGAGAGTCTTGGGGGGCTCGATAACTATCTTCTGAAGATGAATGATATGGAGGCGAAGGATATGAAAAAACAAGCGGAGCTTGAGGAGGCTCGACTGGCCGAGCAAATTCTAAATGAACAGAACCGAAAAAGGCTAGAAGAACTTGAAGCCGACAACGAAGCCCTACAGCAAAAGGCTGATTTCCGGTCAACATCCTCCCCTTCTTCGGATGACGTGACGATTTTTATCAATCACTGATGTCTTAAGACAGGCTAGACTTCGAGTTCGCCAATGCCTGGCTCGCCTGGTGCAGATTCGTCACCAGAGCCTGGCATTTGACCTATTCCTGGATCGTCGTAGTCGCCTCCAGCGCCCGCGCCAGCATAATCGACCCCTCCGGCCGCCGGGGCTTCCCCGACGGGTGCAGGTGGCGCAATTGGATCGATGGTACCCGCAACAGGAGTTGTGGGAGTGACCACCGTTTGGCTTTCTGTGCCTACAACTGGGCTTGTTGTGGCAGTGGTTTCTGGAACTGGCAGATTGTTTTGTAGTGGCTGAACAGCCTCCGATGTTTCTGTGTTGTCGGCCGCGGTTTCAACGCTTTCTGGTGTGCTAACAGTGGGCGTTTCTTCAATGACTGGCAAAGGTTGCTCGGTGTTTACCGTCTCAACTTGGGCGCCTACTGGCTCCACTACTTGACCTGCTTGTTGGCTGGCGATTGGTACGAGCGTTTCTTCGTAGGCTTGTTGGGCTTGATTATAGTCACTGGTGATCCCAGTATCTTGTTTTTGTTGCGTACTGTCGTCTTGTGAAGAGTCGTCCATTTGATACCCTTTATTTTACGTGATAATTATGGTTGCCACTATATATGCGGGCTATAGCTTTCGTCAATTAAGAATAGTATGAACTCCTAGGACATCGAGCTTGGGTTTGTGGTGCCTAGATGGCTAATGGCTACTGCAAGCCGGGGACGTATTCGTGAATACTGCCGTACTCTATGTGGTGTTGTGGCGGGTTATTGATTGCCAAGAGCGCTGCTTTGATGGTTGGACTATGTGAGACTGCGACTACCGCATCGAGGTCTTGAACTCGCCCAACACAAAGGTCTTCGAGAAGGGTGTTTGTAAGGTGTGCGAGAGCTGCGCTGTCGTCCGAGCGTGGCGAGAGTACATCGTTGTAGCATATTTCGTCTACCCCGAGTGTTTTGGCAATAATCTTTGAGGTTTCGTCGGCGCGAATAGTGCAAGAAGAAAAGATGGCAACTTTTCCCAAATTTTCAGCCTTTAGCCAATCGGCTGCCTGTTGGGCTTGGTTTCTGCCAACTTCAATCAGTGGCCCGTCCTCTTTCGGTCCATACTCAAAAGCACCGTGTCGCACTAAAAAAGTTCTCATGATAGTATCCTAGTTTGGCCAATGAGGATTTGCAAGCACTAGAGTTACTTTATTGTTATTGCCGCCAACTCATCCCAGCAGGTCGTATATCTTGGGCTTCTGGTAAGGTGTTTTGGCTCCCACGTTCGGCTAAGGTCCTCACTCGCAGCGTGTAGTAATCGTCGCCCATATTTATCGTTTAGTTTGTCCACGGCTTTCATTCGCCGCACCTCTTTGTCAAACTGGGCGGGATTTTTTGCGCCAAAGAGATCTGGTTGAAACGAGTCGTTTTTGACAAGATCGCTCAATAAAACTCCCCCTCGATGATAAAGGGCGCCTGGTTTGTGAAAAGAACTGAGCATTCTATTTGCGAGGGCAGTGAGCGCGCCTGTGTCGGCGGTAGCTTGGGCCAAAACTATTTCTTTTGTCCATTTTTGATAGCCGGGCTTATGGCGATTTGAAGACAGAAAAACCTGTAGCTTTCTTGCAACCAGGCCTTGGGTTCTGAGTCTATGTGCGGCACGCGCAACAAAACTTGCCAAGGCACTTTCTACGACGTGGAGCTGGTTTGTGTCTTCGCCGAACGTTCTTGTGGCGCTAATGCTCCGTTGCCCGACCTTAATTCGTTCGAGGGGGATACACGATTGCCCTCGAAGCTCTCGCACAAGGCGTTCGCCAATAATTGAACCAAATAATTTATGTCCTTGGGTGGGTGTGAGGTTCCGCAAGTCGTGTGCTGACGATAAACCAACTGCCCTTAGGCGTGGTGCCATTCGCCAGCCAATCCCCCAGATATCTTCAAGCGATGTCTGCTCGAGGTAGTGATCATGCTCGTTTTTGGAACTATCAATGTATAAAACGCCTTGCAAGACGTGGCTCTTCTTTGCGCGCTCACCTGCGAGTTTGGCGAGTGTTTTTGAGGTGGCGATGCCGATACTAACGGAGACGCCAGTCCATTTTTGAATTTTGGATCGCACGGCTTTTCCCCACTCTTCGAGGTCTGGTATTGATAGTTGCGAAATATCTAAAAACGACTCGTCGATCGAGTATACCTCCACGCGAGGGGTTATGCTGGTAAGTATTTCGGTAATGCGACGGGAGATATCACCGTACAATTCGAAGTTGGCACTAAAGCGCACCACCTGGTTTTCGTTCAACACTCGTTTGTATTTGAATGCCGGGGCTCCCATCGGAATTCCAAGCTGTTTCGCTTTGTTGCTTCTGGCTACAACGCAACCGTCGCCACTGCTAAGAACAACCACCGCCCTGCCCGCAAGATCTGGTCGAAAGATTTGTTCGCACGACACAAAAAAGTTATTACAGTCAATCAGCGCAAATAGAGGTTGTTTCATAGTTGCTTCATCCGATGAATAACAGAGGTTACAGTGCCCCATAGTTCTTTTTTTAGGGCATCTGCGGCCAGATTACTCATGACGAATTGGTCGTGATCCCACCAAACCACCACGTCGTTTTTAGTTGGCTCAACTGCTCGATCTATCACTACAATGTCACCAGAAAATATGCCCAGCTCTTTCCATTCATTGCTGTCAAGGCGCATCAAATAAGTTGCTGAAGGATGTGCGATAAGTAGGCGTGAGAGGTCGAGCTGTCGGCTTTGTGAGCCAATTGCCGCATTTGGAAACCCAGCGTGTGTTGAAACACCGAGATCTCTAAGTGCCTCTTCGTCCATAGAATTAGTATAGTTCTTTTTAGAGTGATTCTATAAAGCGAACAAGTTCTTTTGGAGTAATATCGGCCTTGATGACGTAGCCGTCAGCGTCTTTTTCTATCGATTGGCGAGTTTTTTCATCTTGCTCAAGATTTGTCGCAATAATAACCTTTGCTCGAAGATCTGGTTTGTCTGAGCGTAGTCTTTTTAGAACATCTACGCCGAGCATCTCGGGAATAATAATATCGAGCAATATTACGTCAAATTCATCGCTCATGGCTCTTTCCAGCCCTTTATCGCCAGTGTTGACGACCTCGATTTTATGACCAGCTTTTGTGAGCGCGCGCTCATAAAGCTCGCCAATAAAGCGTTCGTCTTCGATGCATAGAATATTTTTTGGTTTGGTTTGTTCCATTATCTCCTACTGTCGTTGCATGGTGTGGTTTTTTATCCATCCGTGTCGCTGTCGGGTGATCTCATTATTATCTGTTTTGTCAGCTTCGGCAAGGCGATCGTACGGTAATATTGTAAAACTGAAGGTGCTTCCCTTGCCGTCACTCGACTGAGCCCAGATGTGTCCATGGTGGGCTGTAATGATTGCTTTCGATAAATATAATCCCAGGCCAGTGCCACCAATTTGGTTTGCGTTTCGGTGATTTCTGTAGAACTTCGTAAAAAGGTGTGGCATCACCGAGCTTGGTATTCCGACTCCTTGGTCCTGGACGGTGGTCTCGACCAAGCCTTCTTGATTCACATAGCTCTTTACAATGATCGACGGGGCGCTTTCGGGGCTGTACTTGATGGCATTATCTACTAGATTGGTGAGGACTTCAGAGATTGTGATTTTGTCGACCGCTACCGGAGGAATATTTTCTCCAACTTCTAGGGAGATAACCTTATCATTTACTTTTGCCCGCATCTGAAGGCTGCTCAGAACGGTTTTTAGGGTTAACACCCAATCATCCTCGCTGAGATGCAAGTTTAGTTGATTCTCTTCGACGCGAGCGACGCTAAGGATTTTTGAGACGAATCCAGCAAGCGTTTCGGCAGAGATATTCATTTTATATATAAAGGTTTTTGTTTCGTCATTGATGTTTGGGCCAAGCTCGTCTTCTATTGCTTCGATATAGCCTCGGAGAATTGTGAGGGGTGTGCGCAGTTCGTGGACAGCCAGTGCCACAAAACTCATGGCGTCTTGTTCTGTGGCATAGGCGTCACTATGATCGAAGAATACTATCATCAGTTCGATGCCGCTGGCGTTTTGTTGGCTCAAGCTTGCGGCGATATCAAAGTAGGTTGACTCACTGGTGCCAGCTTTCGTTACCTTGACCTTATTCCAGGTTTTATTTGCGTTTACCGCCTGGTTTTTGGTCGCTTCTAGCCAGGCATCCAATGTGTCATCGGCTTCAAACTCGAGTGTCATTATCTGATGGAGGCTTGACCCAGCTAAGCCAGAGTTATCTTTAAACACCGCAGCCGCCGTCGTGTTTGAGATGATGATTTTGCCAGCAGAGTCGAGTCCAAATATCGGCAGTGTAATTAGATCGAGCGAAGACTGCTGATTTGTGGCTGTACGGGCTGTTTGAGTCGGCGCTCCGTTGGTTGCGAGATCGTATACTTGACGCGCAAGCGACGCAACCAACTCTCGGCCAAGAGACAGTTCGTCAATGTTTGGTGCGGCGATAAGTGTTTCCTTGGGCGAAATGTGAAGGATTGCTTGTGACAAGTAGCGCATTGGTTTTGTGGCCGCCCCCCCGATATGAGAACTCGCGAAAATACACACGATACCCCAGAATACCGCCGCTACAGGAAAAACCACGACCGATGGTAGCTCGAGCACCTCGACAGCTACAAAAAGAGCGCCAATGCAGATAAGGCCTAAAATCAGCAGCCATATCAGCACTCGGGCCTTTATGGCCGAGACGTATTTTTCTATAAAACCCTCATTCACCTACTTGCCCACCTCCGTTAAAGTAGTGTTACGGACTGTATTTTGCTGCACCAGGATCTTTCAGAAGAGTAAACCAGGTTTGGCCAGCATCTAATGCGACTGGCTTTCCATCAGCTCCAACAAATTGTAGTTGCTCTTTGTCGCCGGCTTTTTTCCATGTGACTTGCTGAACTTGACCATCTTGAAAGATAAAAGCAGTTCCTTCACCAGTCGTTTGGTAGACCGAGTATATCCCGCTTTGTGACCAGCCCATGACCAGCGCTACTACCGTCTTGGGGGCGAGCTGTGCCCCGCTACGCTCATCAGTATGCGGTCGTCCTCCCATACTCCTAAGATATGTATTGGAAGCGGCATCGTAGTCGTAGTGCACATTGTAAAGTGGGCTAGAGATCGTAAAGTCTATTGCCTTTGCGGTGGGAGGTAAGCCTTTCTTTTCATCTTTTCGAAGAAAGCTTTTTACATCACTGGTGTTATAGCCTCTTCCTCGAGAAGCTTCATCCAGTTTCGCCATTGAGCTATAAAGATTATGTGGGGCATATCTGTTACTTACTCTCTGAAACGCCCCGCCATTTGCTCCGTGGTCAAGATCTTTTAATCCCAAAGCTCGAAGCGTTGCGAGGCCGTCCGCGCTCCCCCCAGCATGAACAAAAATTGGATCAAATGGTGCCGTCAAACGAGCATAGTAAGGCCGCACTGATCTAATGGGTCCTATATAGTCTGGTTGTGATTCAAGGAATGAGGCATTAAATCTAGTAATGCCACCTTCAGCAATTGCTTCAAACACAACCCCAGCGTCCTTTAAGCCCGACTGTGGACGAGCATCGGGGCTATTTTCGATCTGAATAGATGTTACGGGTCGTTTGTTGACATCAATCGGAATTTGAACCCCTGTGAGTCTTGATGCCTCAGTTGTGGGTTTTGGTGGTGCTTCTTTTTTCTGTACCACTGGTGGGGTTGCTGCCGGTGTGCTTTTTCGCGTGAGGGCGTATGCGCTGCCACTTCCAATGATAAGTACAACACCAACAAGTACGCCGAGTAGAACTTTTTGTCGTTTGCTTAGGTTCTTTATCGAAAAGCGTGTCCGATTTTTGCCGTCATCAGCGGATACTTTTGTTATTACAAAGCCGTCCTCCCTTGCCATGAGCTCGGGTTCTACAAAGACTGGTTCACTCGGTGGAGCTGCTATTTCGAGGTTTTTGTTTTCATCCCCAGGTTTAGGTCCTCGGGGACGGATGTCGTCGACCATAGGGTATATTTTAGAATGCTTACGTTTTTAAGGCAAATCTGGAAATGATTCAATTTGAGCGTCTATTCGTCGCAATGCGACATCTTTGCCGAGGGTTTCCATGGTTTCAGCAAGCCCCGGACTTGACGGGCTTTGTGTGACTGCGATGCGGATAAGGCTAAACAAGACCCGGGGCTTCTGACCAGTCTCCTCGAGCAGCTGATTTAGTGTTATTTGCAGTGCCGTGTTGCTCCAGTCGTTCTGCGCAAGGAGCTGCGCCCTTGCCCGCTTCAGCCAGTCTGCAAGTGCAGACGGCTCGTAGCTGTTTAGCGAGCTGTTTTGATTTATTAGCTGATTGTTTAGGGGTAGATCACGAAAGAAGAAGTCTGTTAGGTCTGGAAGCTCCTCAAAGTACTTGAGGCGCTCTTGCACGAGGCTCAAAACTGCTCGCTTGTATGAAGCGTCGCTTGTTTTTGCTGAATGAGGCCAATAGGACTCAACCCTTGTGACTAAATCATCAAGAGGCATATTTCGGATGAAGTACCCATTTGTCCAGAGCAAGCGCTTCTCGTCAAACTGGGCGCCGCTTTTTTGAACTCGTTCGAGGCTGAAAGAGCGGAGTAATTCCTCGCGGCTGAATACTTCCTTGGTTGTGCCATCATTCCAGCCAAGAGTTGCAATAAAGCTAATAAGGGCATCTGGAAGAAACCCACTGCGCACATACTCCAAAATGTCTTTGGCGTTATCCCGCTTGCTCAGCTTTTTGTTTCCGACCTCATTTAATATATGAGGCACAGTTGCAATTCGCGGGGGTTTTATCGATAGCGCTTCATACAAGTCAAGGTAGTTTGGCATGCTCGAAATGAATTCTTGGCCTCGAATAATGTGGGTTATATGCATCTCGGCATCGTCGACGATATGCGCAAAGTTATAGGTCGGATAGCCATCGGACTTAAGTAGTATAAAGTCATCACTTTCGCCTTCGGGGGTTGTAATTGGTCCAAAAACGTCGTCTTGATAAGTGCGGGAACTCACGCTGCTCTTAAAGCGCAGTGGTTTTGTTCCGTCCCATTTGGGCGGATCTTTGGGTCTATGATCGCGAAACTTAAACGCCCGTCGTTCTTTTTGTGCTTTTTCGCGCAGCGATTGAATTTCGCTGGGAGAATACGGATCGGCGTATGCTCGGTCGGCATCAATCAATTTTTGTGCCCATTTTTTGTATATATCAAGACGCTCGCTTTGACGATATGGTCCGTACTCTCCGCCGATGTGGGGCCCTTCGTCTGGCATGAGTCCAAGCGCCGAGAGACTGTCGATAATATGGGTTTCTGCACCAGAGACTTCGCGCGTTTTGTCAGTATCTTCAATTCGTAGTACAAATTGGCCGTGTGTTTGTCTGGCTACAAGCCACGCAAAAAGCGCCGTTCGAACGCCGCCCACGTGCAGATACCCAGTCGGGCTTGGTGCAAATCTAGTTCTTGCTGGCTCCATCTGCATTATTGTAACAGATGAGACTAGAGACTATTGGCGATACGAAGCAGTTGATCGCTTGTTAGGCTGGCATCGCCCTCGAGCTGGTACCACACGCCGCCATCTACCCAGGTGGCGTTTGAGCTGTTGTAGATATATACCGTCTTGCCGCCGTCTTGATAGGTTTGGTAGGGTTGTTTGTTCTGGGTAACGGTGTTTGCGAGCAGCGAAGCACTATTCCAGTTACTTGCCTGTTGCGTGAGTGTGAAGCCTTTATTGTCGGTGCGAGATCTAAAAGAAACCGAAACCTTACCTGGTTCGTGCTTGACAGAAGTAGCACCATACCCAGCCGGTTTATATCCAGGCATGCTCGCGGGAACTCCCGCGCGCGTTGCTGCGAGCCGCATTTCTATCGACGGCGCATTCTGGTAGGCAAAGAAGCCTACCAGCAAAAGCCCCGCGACCGATAAAAGTGCGATGTTTCCAGCTTTACTTTTGAGTCCGTATCTTCGCAGCGCGCGGCCCTTTTTGTGGGCTGCGGAGTCAAACTCTTTTAGGTGCGAGTCAGCGTTTTTTATTGCTTGTTCAAATATAGTGGGCTGAGTGGTGTGGTGATTCGCTTGTCGGGTTGAATTGCTGCCGCCTTTGTGCGGCTTCGCTACAGGCAATGCAACTGGTAGATGAGCCTGTCTTTTTGGTACAGACGTATGTGCGTTGGAATGATTGAATCTATGGACAAGCGGGTTTTTCGAGCTTTGTTTTGCTCTGAGCTCTCGAGCTTTTGTGGTTGCATCTTCCGCGATCGGTCTTTTTGAAGTGACATCGTTTCTAATGACGGGTTTCTTAACTGCCGGTCGCATAAGGGTCTTGGCTTTATCCTGCTTGCGGGTTGCCGTTGGAGCAACTTGGTGAGTCCCGCGGGTTTTTTTTCGAGCAAAACCATCAATGGCAGTTCCAGTTTTCGGTATGACGCTGGTGGGCGTCGGTTTTTCGGAAGGGACGTCGCTGATAATTCTGCCACTTCGGGCGTCATACCTTTTACCGTTTAGCTCGATTGTTGAAGTGTTATTTCCCAACGCTGGTGCCTTGACCCTGTTTAGATTTTTGGTGCTTATTCAATAGTGTAGTCCTATCTGTCAAAAAAATAAAGCAAATTTTGCCTCTTTCTTAAGCTGTGAATAATCCAAAAAAAATGGTATAACTGAGTGCTGTAGTAACATGGATTTTCTTGACCCAAAAGCAAAAAAAAGACGCGGCGTTCGACTTGGAGTCGGATATGTTCTGACAGCTATCCTCATTTTAACTGCAACCACTATTTTGGTTTTTAACGCCTATGGATTTGATGTTGACAGGAAAACCGGCGAAGTAATCCAGAATGGACTGGCATACATTGACAGTGCTCCTAACGGTGCAACGATTCGCCTAAACGGCAAAGAGTATAAAGACCGGACAAACACCCGAATAACCCTGCAAAGTGGCGGCTACGACTTATCGATCTACAAGAATGATTATAGGGACTGGAACCGGGCGTTTTCGCTGGACGGAGGAGAGGTTCAGCGTCTTACATATCCTCTGCTTATTCCAAAAACACTCGACAGAACAACAGTCTTTGGCTATGAATCGGCACCAAGTTTTGTGTCGGAAAGTCCAGACCGTCGATGGGTCATTACGAGCGTTTCCAACTCACTTACGAGCTATATTCAGTATGACCTCAATACGTTGACTGCAAATAAGCTGCCAACTGAGAAGGCGATCGCCTTTCCCGCAGAACTTTTCACGAAAGCTGACGGTGGCCACAGTGTTGAGTTGGTCGAATGGTCCAATGACAACAAGCACCTTCTCGTCAAACACAGTTTTGCTGGTGGCCAGGAGTTTGTGGTACTCAATCGGGATGTTCCAACAGAGTCAATCAACATCAATAAGCTACTCAACCAAAACCCAGGAGCTGTATCTTTGATAGACAAGAAATATGATAAATGGTATCTGCTTACAAACCCTGGAGGACAGCTTGCGACAGCGGATGCAAAAACCAAGCAAGCCACCCCTCTTCTGTCTGGTGTCGGTGTCTATAAGTCTCATGGCGAAGATACGTTGGTCTACACGATGCCAGTAGTAAATTCCAACGTCCAGCGAGTTATGATTCGCCAAGGCAATGACACGTACGCAATCCGTGAAATTTCAGCTGGCACCGCTATGTTAGATATCGCCCGCTACGATAGTTCTTGGTATATCGTCATTGGAAGTGCCACTGATAAAAAAACCTATGTGTACAAAAACCCCCAAACAATCCTTTCAAAACGCGACAAGTCTCGACCAGTTCCCTCGGCCGTGCTCCGAAGCCCCGATTCTCTTACAAAGGTGGGGTTTTCGCAGAACACGCGCTTTGTTTCCTCGCAAAGCGGACAACACTTCGAGGTTTATGACGCCGAATACAAGAAGCTCTATCGGTTTAATGTTGCAAAGCCGTTTGATCCCGGAAGTACTGTCACTTGGATGGACGGCCATAGGTTGTCGGCCAAGAGTGGCGGCACATTAATTATTTTTGATTTTGACGGTTCTAATCTCCAGGATCTCGTTGCCTCGATTCCCCAATCGATACCAATGTTTGATAGGGATTATACGTTGCTTTACAGCGTTGGTGCTTCGAGCACCCCAAACAAATTCGATTTTGTAAAAACAAATTTACGCGCTAAGGCCGACCAATAAGCCTTAGTTTGAGAAAACTCTGGTAATACGGTACCAAAGGGTTGGAGAGTTGCTTGGTAGTTTTTCGGGCGCACGTGATGAGTCGGTGGCGCTGCTTTCTTTGTTAGTGGATGGGTCTGGAAATATCTGTTCGGCTTGGACTATTAATCTATTTGTCGACGTGCCAGGGGGGTCACACGTAATAAGTGTCATGGTGGACGGTCGATCGGTATTGTTTAGTACGCTCGTGTCTTTGGGATCTGTAACAAACTTGTTATAGACCTTATACACATATCGTTTTCCGTCTTTTTGAACGATGAAGGTATCGCCATTTTCAAGGCTTTTTAAAAGTATAAATGCAAATTTGTACTTGCCCTTGTTTAGGATGTTGCTGCTCGAGTGACCAAAGATGACAGAGTTGCCCTTTTCGCCGGGATTGGGGGTCGTAATATAATGAACAACGCCATTTTCGAGTCCCTTTTGCACATCCTTTTCTTCTATGCTGGGCACGTCATAAATTACGGGTGCCTCCAGATTAATTTTTGGAATAATTATTTTCGCCTCTGGCCCAACTGGGCCACTGTTATTGGGGTCAACAATTATTGGCGTGGCGCTCACATTTTGGCTCGGTCGAATGAAGGGGGCAATAAATCGCTCATTGAAAAAGCTAAACATTAAAATGACTACCACGAGCGTACCCATGCCCACTCCAAACACCATAGCTCGTACATGGTGGCTGTCGCGGAGTCGTTTTTGTGCCGAGACCTTCTTGAGCAGTTGTTTTTTGACATCGCCGTGACGGTTATTGCGTGGATGTGGGGTTGCATTTTTTTTGGGCAGTTCAGTTATTGGGGGTGTCTTTTTGTTTGTGGTTGCTGGTTGTCGCCTTTCTCGGTCGTGTTCGGCATAAAATTCTTGCCAAACCTCGTGTTTTTCCACGTCGCTGAGATTGACATAGTATTCGTGCCAAGCAGTCTGAATTTCGGCTAGTCCCTTCCCGGAGTCTGCTAGGCGCTTCATGTAGTTTTGATGTTTCGACGTCGACTTTCCGAGATGCGCTACTTCATCAATTTCTTCCTCCGCGCTGGGCTCTTCTGCATACAGGGCGTCAAGTTTACCACGAATAAGCTCCACGGCTTTGTCTTGAGCTAAATCTTCTTTGTTATTATTGCTTTGAGGGTCCATAAAATAACCAGCTCAAATAGAGGCTGTGTTAGTAATTATAGTATACTTACTTCGACAGTCATACGTGCCGGAGTGGCGGAATTGGTATACGCGTGCGACTCAAAATCGCATTCTTTCGGGATTGAGGGTTCGAGTCCCTCCTCCGGCACCATTGAAATCTGTACGATTTTGAAATGGCATGGTGGCAAACACCTAAGAGTACTTGTTCTGTTGTGTCATGTCTTTGGGATAAGGAGCGATAAGTGGGGCATCTGAACGTTGAGATAAAAGCACGATGTGATAACCAAGATATCATAAGGAACTACCTAAAAGAGCATAAGGCTGACTTTAAGGGCGTAGACCATCAAATAGATACGTATTTTATTGTGTCGAATGGTCGCTTAAAGCTAAGAGAAGGTGAAATTGAGAACTTTCTCATTCACTATCAGCGTTCAGACCAAGCAGGACCTAAGCAGTCAATAATCACGCTTTATACTTCACAGCCGAATTCAACGCTTAAAGAAGCTCTGACAAAAGCCCTAGGCGTTTTGGTGGTTGTCGACAAAAAGCGGGAGATTTACTTTATTGAAAATGTAAAATTCCACATTGATGCGGTAAAAGGACTGGGTACGTTTATGGAAATCGAGGCCATAGACAAGGACGGCAACATCGGGAATGAGAAGCTAAATGAACAGTGCCAAAAATATCTAAAAGAAATGGGCATTAAAGATGAAGATTTAGTGTCTGTTTCTTATAGTGACTTACTGCTTAAGAAAGTGGCTGCCGTTTAAAATACGCCAGCTATCTTGCATGCAAAAACATTGCAATCTTGCAGTTGTTCCATTTTTTGGTGTCCTTGTACGGTAAGGACACCATGGTCTAGATTTTTGTTTCCCAGCAGGCGCACGCGAGCGCCTCTTTTATCTTTGTGGGGTTCTGAAGAGCCCACACGGCCGCTAGCGGAGCAATATTCTCATTTTGCGACGAAGTAGTTGAGATTACTTCGCCTTGATGTGTCACCCACAGCGTCTGGTTGTCGACTACCATTACAAAACTTCTGCAACTCTCCGAGACTTCTTTGAGCGACTGCGCAAATTGAGGGGGTGCCTGGGTAGACGTTATCGGTTGCAGTACTTTTAGCTCGCGGGCAGCATTCTGAATGTCGCGGTGGGTAAACATCACCACTCGTTGATCAGATGACAAGATGTCGGACGCGTCAAGCGTTATAGTGGTGAGGGCATTTGTGGCGATAATCATCGTTTTGGGACAGGTTTGCATGAACTGCTCAATCAATAGACTTGTTTCGCTATTCTTGCCAAGATCACCAGCAATCAAGACACCATCTGACCAGCGGGCGAGTTCTAAAAGCTCTGCCAGAGAGGTTTTTGCAAACCCACCGCTTGGATTGCTCGGGGCGTACTCAATAAAATCAAAACCGTGTGTTATTTTGCGCAGACTATCTGGAACAACTGCCCGCACATGTCCCGCCCCCGCCGCGCTGGATCCGGCGAAGCTTCGGGCAACAACAGAGAATCCCGCAGAACTTCCACCAATAATCAACAACTTACCTGCTCCACGCTTTGTGACTGGCTTGCTCCAAAGTAGGTCTGGATATAACGGCTTATCCCTTTGCTGCTTCCAGTAGCCCGCCACTAAAAAATCAATCCTATCAGTGTTTGGCCTACGTCGTAGTTTGAGCGATCAGAGCCAGAGTGGCCTGCAAGGGTCCAGTGTAGTTGACTGTTTGGGAGGGCGTTGTGGAGTGCGTAGGCCGACGCTGGCAAGCACACCATGTCATACCGACCGTGCACAATATGAATTGGCATGGTGAGTTTGTTGGCGTTTTTTAGTATGTAATCGTCTTTGATAAAACAGTTATTGCTGACGTAGTGGGCAATTATACGAGCGTAGGATATGTCGTAGTCTTCGTAATCTCGAAGCTTAAATCGATGATCCAAGGGAATAATGCTTCCCTCACCTTCTGTGTAGTGGTAGGCTGCCTTTTTTGAGTTTTTTTCGAGAATTTGTTGGCGGAGGTATGCACCGGGACGGTCCAAATATTTCTTTGGAATATTCTTTACGTAAAATTCGTATACTTCTGGAAAAAAGATGCGATATCCGGCGTTGTCAAACCAGTCTAGCTCTTCTTTTGTGCCAAGCATAATCCCGGCAATAAGCATTTTGCTGACCCGCTCTGGGTGCGAAATTCCGTACATGAGCGCCAGGGTTGAACCCCACGAACCCCCGTAAAGCGCAAATTTTTTGATTGCGAGCTTTGAGCGAATAAGCTCAATATCCGCTATTAAATGGTCGGTGGTGTTGTGTTGTATCGATCCTTTAGGAATACTGTTCCCTGCGCCGCGTTGGTCGAAAAAAACTACATAATGTTTTTTAGGGTCAAAACGGTCTTTGTGCTTGTCGGACAGACCAGCTCCAGGCCCACCGTGCAGGAAGATAATCGGCGTGCCTTTGTCATTTCCCCACTCTTGTACATATATTGTGTGATGTCCGTCTGTGGTTTTCCATCTGTGTTCAGCGATGGTGTGTTTATCTCGAGTAAAATTTTTTAGACCACTCATATGAATGAAGTATACCCTCTTAAGACGCTTGAAGCCTACGGAGATTTACTGCATCGGACAGTAGGTTTAACATTTTTTCTGTTTCCGCAAGGCCGACACAGCCATCAGTTATGCTTTGGCCATAGACCAGGTTTTTCTGGTCATCAAGCGATTGTGATCCCTCTACAAGATTACTCTCTATCATTACGCCCTTGATCGCCACTTCTCCGAGCGCAATCTGATGAGAAACATTGCTGATCACCTCGGCTTGCTTTCGAAAATCCTTGTTACTATTTGCGTGCGCGGCATCAATTAGTATGGCTTCGAGCAAGTTTTTGTCGCGAAGGATGTTTTTCGCAGCCTCAACCTGTGCAGGAAAATAATTTGGTCCTTCTTGGCTTCCCCGAAGAATAATGTGGGCCATCACGTTTCCTGTGGTCGTCACTTGCATCGGAGTGCCTTGCATATTCATGCCCAAAAAGTCGTGTGGTGCGTTGGCAGCTACTACTGCTTCGGCTGCTGCCTGGATGCTGCCTTCGGGAGTGTTTTTGAAACCAACTGGAGAAGATGTACCAGAAGCATATTCTCGGGCTTTTTGGTCAGTGGTATTTCTCGCACCAATTGCATCGTAGGCAACAAGCCCGTTAAAGTACTGAGGCGTATTAGCGTTTAATCGTTCCATGGCGATGGGCATGCCTAGGTTTGTAATTTGACACGACAACATTCTAGATAAAACTATTCCAAGGTTAATATCGTTTGAGTCGTCGAGCCTGGGGTCGTATTCAAAACCTTTCCAGCCAAGTTCGGTTCTTGGTTTTGCCATGTACGCTCGCATGACAATCTCAAGATTATCCTTATGAAATTCGCGCTGCTCGTAAAGCCAGCTTGCGTATTCCAGAGCGCTTTCGGCGTCGTGAATCGAGCATGGTCCCACAATCGCGACCAAGCGATCATCTTTACTCGAAAGGATCGCTTCAATAGAGGATCGACTTTTGCGGGTGGTGTTTGCGCTTTCTTCGGTAACCGGTAAAACTTGCGCCAGCGCCTTTGGGGTAAGGACTGGTGTTTTTTCTGCAATTCGAGTGTCAACAATATCATCTTCGTTTATCTCCGTGGTTGGTTTGTACCCAAGGTCCTCTCGCACATTTTCGAGGAGCTGTAGTTCGGTTTGTTCGGCAACCTCAGCCGCGCGTTCTTGTATGCGTAGCAGCGAATCCTTTATTCGTTCAGCCTCATGGATGGGGTTTAATTGTGGTGTTGTTTCTGGTGACATTACTTCTCCTTTAGAATAATAAAAAACCGCCGTAGTGGCGGTGTAGCTTACTGACTTTAGTTAATCTATTTTTTAGATTGCAGGTGCATACCGCCGCTTTTTCGGCTCGTAAACCAGAAGAAACTATAGTATGCGTTACTCATAACTATTAGAGATGATAACCCATAATCGCCCCAAATGGCAAGGTGTGGATAAGAAGGGTTGACGCATAAGCGCTTTATGCTACTATCAGAGTTAGTATCTAAAAAAACTAAAAAACAAAAAGGTTAAACATGTCAAAAAGCAAATTAGTAAATTCCGAGCATGGCATTGCCCATCTTGGGTTAATTCTGGTTGCTCTCGTTGTTATTGGGGTGGCGGGCTTCGCAGCCTACCGCGTAACCAGCCAAAACAACAAGAACGATAGTGTTGCAACCAACCAACAAACTGCAGCAGATGAAGATTCTGATATGGCCTACGACGATAGCTCGAAAGCGCTTGAGAAGAGCATCGAAAATTCAGATAAAGATGTGAATGCTCAAAGCGATGCATCTACAAATGCTTCGGAGGCTAGCAATGAATAAGAATCACTTAAAGCAAATTAGTTTATTTGGTATAAGCGCCGTATTTTCCCTATCCGTTTTGGCGGTTCCAGTAGCAGTTAGGGCGGCCACAACCGGCGGTACTGCTGCCCCAAGTTCGACAGACCAAGGCATCTCGGTGACGTTCAAAAGCGAAGCCGATTGTGTAGCTGGTGTACAAGCTGCGTCACTCGAAAAAATTAAGGCGTACGGCGAAAACAGAGTTAAGGGTCGCCTTAACAGCATTAATTTCAAAAGCAAGTCGGGCGAAGGCAGTAAGTTTGGTAACGACGTATCGATAGAAAAATTTTACAAAGTTAAAATTGATGCGCTTAACAATCATAAGGCCGAAGCAGATAAACTGATCAAGCAAGAAACAGCCAAAGTGTCTCAACCAACAGGTGGGGTCGCGGCTCCCGCAACTGTTGATGTTTCAAGCTATGTCACTCGATTGGAAACTGACAAGCGTGACATGAAGGCCGTAGTGGCAAATGCAAAAACTGTGCTTACAAAAAGCCAGGCTGATCTAAAGACCGCAGACTCACAGCAAAAAGCTGCCGAAGCAGCTTGTGCTGCGGTTTGGAAAACAAGAATGCAGACCTATCAATGGCAGCGCTGGCTCAATCAACAGAGTATTGACAATTCTTACCTAAATCTTGCGCTGGTTGACGTAAGTAACCAAGTTGCAACTAAGCTTTCGGTGTTAACCAAGGCTAATCCAACTGCTAACAAAGCAGCCTTGGCACAAGTGAAGACTTTGCCGGATGTTGCACCGGTGCTAAAAAGTCTCGACGCAACCAACGGTGTACTTAAGGGAATAACTATTGACGAGATTAATCAAATCCCATCAACGGCGAGTCCTGCAGCGACAAAAGCCTACTTCGCGACCAAGGTTGGCAACCTTAAGGCTACTAAGGCCCAGATTAAGCAAATGTATGAAGCCTCCAAGAAAGTTAAGGAAGCAGTTCGTGCAGAAGTAAAGAAGAGTTACAAAGGAACGGCTCAAGCAAAAAAAGTCGAAACCAAGCAAGGCGTTGACGTAAAAAAGAATAACAGCTCATCTACGCGCCAAGGAGGAACTCAAGCTCCTAGCCGATAGTAACAAGAGTGCGTTTTAGATAAAGACCTCTCCCTTGGGTGGGCGAGGTCTTTTCTTTTTTCTCTCACTCAGTCATCCCAAGATGCTTCGGCACCAAGTATCACATTACAAAAGTACTACATTATTAAGCGATCGCTTAATAATGTAGTACTAATTCTAATTTTGGATTGTGTTTACTTAAAAAAATGAGGCTAGGACAGCTCAATGCTGACTGGGCAGTGATCAGAGCCCATTACGCTGGGGTGTATTTGTCCATCAGATACTTTATTTTTTAGGCTTTTTGAAACCATTATGTAGTCTATGCGCCAGCCAACGTTTCGAGCACGGGCGTTCGCCCAGTGCGTCCACCAAGTGTAATGACCATTCCCTTTGGTGAATTGCCGGAAGGTGTCGACAAATCCAGCGTCGATAAAATTTTGGAAGCCCTCTCGCTCCTCGTCTGTAAAACCGTGTTTTCCGACATTTGGTTTTGGGTTTGCCAGGTCATCCTCAGTGTGCGCAACATTGAGGTCGCCCATGAAAATCACTGGCTTTTTTTGCTCGAGTTGCTTCATGTAGTCCAGGAAAGCCTTGTCCCATGCTTCATGTCGCAGCTTAAGGCGCGTCAAATCGCCCTTGGAATTGGGGGTGTAGACACTCACAATATAGAACTCTGGAAATTCAGCCGCAATAATTCGCCCTTCCCTGGTCGGGTCGCCGTAGGTATCGGATATGTCGCCGTATTTTTTTGTGATTGACTGCGGGAAGTCGTTGATAACCGACAACGGTTTTATTTTCGTAAATATAGCCGTTCCAGAATAGCCTCGCTTTTCGGCGCTGTTCCAGTATTCAATATAGTCTGGGAGGTCTACTTCAGACTGATCAGCAAGGGCTTTGGTTTCTTGCAGGCACAAAATATCTGGTTGATGATCATTAATAAACGGCAAAAATAGCCCTTTGTTATGCACTGCCCGAATGCCATTGACGTTCCAAGAATATATTTTCATTGCCACTCACCTCTTTGCTGCGATTGTAGCACGATACGGTGTTTGCTACACTAAGCCGTTAGATATGGCATACAGAAGAGTACTTTTAAAGCTGTCTGGTGAACAACTTGCCGGAAAATATGACAATGGTATTGACCCAGATCGAGCTAAGTACTTTGCGCACGAAGTAAAAAAGGTTGCCGAAGGCGGCACCGAGGTTTTGATAATGATCGGTGGCGGAAATTTTGTTCGTGGCGCCCAAACTGCGGGACATGGTATTCGCCGGGTGACTGCCGATCAAATGGGTATGTTAGCAACCTTAATCAATGCGCTTGCCCTCACAGACATATTTGAAAGCGAGGGTGTAAAAACCCGCTGTCTTAGTAGTATTTTTGCCCAACAAGTCGCGGAGCCTTTTGTATATCGCCTTGCCAACAAGCACCTAGAAAAAGGTCGTGTCGTAATTGCTGCAGGAGGCACCGGCAGGCCGTATATGACGACCGACACAGCGGCGGTATCTCTTGCGCTTGAACTCGACTGCGAGATTGTCCTAAAAGCAACAAAAGTTGACGGAGTATATGATAAGGACCCCAAGAAATATTCTGAAGCGAAGCGCTTCGAGGCCCTCACCTACCAACAGGCCGTTGAAGACTCGAACATCAAAGTGATGGATAAAGCCGCGATGGGCCTTGCCATGGAGCAAGGAATGAAACTTATCATTTTTAACGCAATGCAAGAAGGCGCAATTTCTCGGGCAGTATCTGGTGGAGAAGTCGGTACCACAATACGCTAATCTTGGCCTGGAGATTGTTATATGAAAAAAATACTGATCGTTCAAGTTCGACCGGAGGATGAAGCTGCCGACAACGAACTCGAAGCGTTTTTAAAATTTGGACAATTATCGAGCGATGCAATCCACAGAGTGCAGGCTGACAGAGAGGCTATGGGAGATATTGACCTTTCTAACTATGCGGCCGTTATTGTCGGTGGTGGACCTCTCAACGTCAGCGACGCCGAAAAATCCGAACAAGCGATGCGAGCGGAGCAAGATATATTCGCGCTGCTTGATAAAGTTGTTGAGCATGACTTTCCGTTTTTGGGGGCGTGTTATGGCTTCGGTGCGCTTGTGGCACACCAGCGTGCCATGGTGTCAAAGGAGCAGTATAGTGAGGATGTTGGCGCTATTACGATTGTGCGAACCCGCGACGGCGACAGGGATCCACTGTTAAAAAATCTACCAGCAGAATTTCGGGCATTTGGCGGGCACAAAGAAGCCTGCCAGACCCTTCCCTACAGTGCAACGCTACTTGCGGGGTCTGAAAACTGCCCCGTACAAATGATTCGAATTAAAAATAATATCTATGCTACTCAGTTTCATCCCGAGCTTGATACCAATGGAATTGTCCTACGAATCAACGTCTATCGTCACGCAGGCTATTTTCCTCCAGAACAGGCTGATGAACTTATTGCGACTGTAAAAAAAGAAGTCGTTAGCTTCCCGCCCGTAATTCTGGAAAATTTTATGGCCCGCTACCGCATATAAATTCGGAAATTATTGGCGGTACATTTGATTCTGGAATTTTCCACCTGTTTTGCTTCTTACATCTCTCCATCAAAATGAGACACGGCCTAAGCTCGCACAATCCATTTTTGACAGATGCAGGTCTATGTACTATAGTATATGATATTTAAGCAGTTTAATTCAAAGACCTCTATGGTTTAAGGAGTAAGTACTCGCGATGGAATTCAAAGTTAATGGTTTGAAGGTAGAAATTAACCCAGCAGAACTACATGATGATCAGCTCACTGGTCTTGCCCAAGAAGTGTTTACGACAGCCAACGAACGAGGCTTAGAACTGCCTGTTGTGAGTGGTGCTCTCGCAGTTGAAGGTGTGATGCGCACTGCTGTGGTCGCAGAAACTCATGAGTCCGCGGAGGTGAAAGAAACCATCGCTGGTCTACTCTCTCCAGCATACAGTGGATTTCAAGCCACCGTAGCACAAATAAATATGAGCCGTAAGAAAAAAGAACTATTTGGGAAAAAGGAACAACTTACCGTTGTCGATCAAGAAACTGTAGCAGCTGAATTTGCGGAATGGTTTGATCAAGGCCGGCTTGCCTACGTTGCCAGAGCTATGGAAGCGAACCCAAGATTTACTTGGACTCTCTTGGCTATTCCAAATGAAACCGTCACCGCGGATGAATATCTAGCAGGCACACGAAGATTTGGGGAGAGCCAACCACTCCCAACAAAAATTTTTTCTAACATAGTTAAGCAATATACTGCTCAAGAAATCTCTGGCACTAACCCATCTAACGGGAAAGCCGTTAAATTTAAGCTCGTGCCGAACAAGTATAGTCCCGAAATCTACGGCAATGTTGCTACGCAGAAAGCGCAGTTGGCTGAGCATCAAGCAGAAACCCCGTTCTTAGAAGCCACCACCCCCCTAGAAGACTTAACCTGGATAAATACCAAGAGAGCGAGTGGCGATAAACTAGTTGGTTCCCAAACGACTCACGCTACCTATATGCGTAACATTACCTTAGAACCCAAGCGCATAGATGGGCGGACATGCGTGCCAGACCTGTTTGTTAATGACGATGGCACACTGTGTGTTGATGGCTCGAGTGTCCAGCGCAGCAGCGGCGTTCGCCTCTCAATAGGGTAAAACCCTTATATATCTTATAGTTTGTTTGTTTTTTTCTTTTATTCTTTTAATGCAGTGCTTTCAAGGTGCAATAATTCTTGAGTAACAGCGGCGCAGATTTTTGCCTGCCTTAGGCACTCGCTGGCTCGCTCAGTTGTCCAGCTGTCTTCGGTAGCCAGCTGCGGCGAGGAACAGGGGTAGCGGCTCTCCATCGCGTTTCGTAAGAGGGCTGCTGTTCCATATATAGATTTATTAAACTATATTATAAGCAATAAGTCAATTTTTATTCTGTAACGTAGTTCACTTTGGCTTCCAATTCAGATTTTCAATTTTGGCGGAGAGAGAGGGATTCGAACCCTCGGTACGTATTGCTACGCACACACGCTTTCCAAGCGTGCTCCTTCAACCGCTCGGACACCTCTCCTCGTCGAAACAATCTAAAAAGCTCGTTAATTTTGGCTGATATTTCATGTAAGCCAAAACACACTGAGCTTATCGATGCTTCTCCTCTAAAAATTGTAAACAGACTCGCCGTGGTTTACAATTTTTTATTTTTAATCCAAGAATTATTCGACTACATACTCAACCAAAAATACTACAAAACCATAAACGGATAAAAATTACCACATTATCTTCTTGCGAGAGGTGTTCAACTCAGCGTAGACTAGTAGGTAGTAGATAAATCAAAAACTATGGCTACAATTCAACTTAAAGACGTATCGAAACTATACGGCTTCGGCGACGCAACTACCATCGCGCTTGAAGACGTAACCCTTGAAGTTAACAAGGGTGAATTTGTCGCGATCATGGGTCCCAGTGGCTCTGGGAAATCAACCCTTATGAACATGATTGGTTTGCTGGATCGGCCCACCCACGGTGTGTATAGGCTCGATGGTCGCTCGGTCGAGAAACTCCGTTCCAATGCTCGGGCCAAAGCCAGACGAGACAAAATTGGCTTTGTGTTCCAGTCCCCTAGTCTCTTGCCTGGACTAAGTGTGCTCGAGAATGTTGCGTTGCCACTGGCCTACCGTGGAAAGTCGTTGACCAGAAGAAATCGCTTAGCCTTTGAAATGCTGGATAGAGTTGGACTTGCAAACCGCGCCTATTTTTCCCCGCGACAGCTTAGCGGTGGGCAGTTTCAAAGAGCAGTGATTGCTCGAGCGCTCATTAACGGCCCCCAAGTAATTATTGCTGATGAACCAACTGGAAACCTCGACAGTATTTCTTCGAGACTGGTCATGGAGCTTTTGCGTGAAATACATCAAATGGGTAACACCATATTGATGGTGACCCACAACCCAGAATTGACTCGATATGCAACCAGGGTCCTTTACATGAACGATGGAAATATTATTCGAGATGAAGAAACCCGTCTTGGTGAAGTTTCTAAAGTACCAAAAGAAGAAGAAAAAAAAGAAGTGATGGATTTGGAGGAAGAAGATCTCGCCAATGTGTCAGCAATAATGAGCGAAATACCAGACGCACAACCACAAGCTCCGCAGCGAAAAAAGCCAATAAAAAAAGCCAGAAACTTGCCGAAAAGAAAGCGCAATCGTAAAGCGAAAGGCGTAGTTAGGCGATGATGATCTCAGAAAATGTGAAGATGGCCCTTGCGTCTATTCGATCCGCCAGGCTGAGAAGTTTTTTTACTATGCTTGGGATAATCATTGCGGTAGTGAGCGTGGTAACAATTGTCAGTTTGGGTGAGGGAGTAAAAAAGCGGGTCCTTGGGCAAATCAGTCACGCTGGAAACAGTGTAATTACCGTAAAACCTGGCAAGTTAGTGAACCGTAGCGTGAATGGTGAGATTCAGAGCATTAATTTACTCGCCCCGCAAACAACATCCACCATCACCAATAAAGACATCGAATCCATTACGAATACTGATGGTGTGCAAGCGGTGGCACCAATGAGTTTTGTGAGCGGTGTGGCCAAGGCGAATGGCTCAACCTTTAATGATGGCGTGGTTATCGCCACCAGCAATCAATATCCCCGCGTTACCTCTCAAAAGGTAGAATTTGGGTCGTTTTTCACAAGCGATGAGAGTGACAATCGATCGATTGTAGTTGGGGCTGGGGTCGCAGAAAAACTATTTAAGGAGTTTGTGCCGATAGGCAGCACAGTCAAGATCAGAGATCAGTCATTCATTGTCAAGGGCGTATTCGAAAGATTACCGAGTGACCCCACTGCGGGGGGCATAAACTATAACAATGCCCTGTTTATTACCCGAGATGCTGCCAAAACAATTTCCGAAAATCAGCCCGCAGTCTACCAAGTTCTTGTGCAGCCGAGTCCCACTACCAACGCTTCTGAGCTGACTTCTAGGGTGAACGAACGACTTATGAGCAACCACGACGGGGCGGTTGATTTTACTGTCTTGAGCCCAGAGGAGACAGTCGCGGTTACAAATAATGTCTTGGACATCATTACAACTGCAACTGCTGTGATAGCAATAATCTCCCTTCTTGTGGGTGGTGTGAGCATAATGAACGTCATGCTTGTTTCGGTTAGTGAGCGCTCGAGAGAAATTGGGATACGAAAAGCGATTGGTGCGACCGATAGACAGATTCGACAACAATTCTTGATTGAATCTGCAGTCTTGTCGATCTGGGGCGCATTGGTAGGAATACTAGTCGCAGTAACGATCAACATAGCTTTGCTTGTTTCCACGAATTTACAACCCGTAATTACCTGGCAACCAGTAGTGATTGCGGTCGTTGTGTCAATTTCGGTCGGAATTGTGTTTGGGGTTGTACCAGCAATAAAGGCTTCGAAAAAAGACCCAATTGAGGCACTTCGACCTAACTAGTTGTGTGGCGCTGATGAATCCCCGCGTGGACTTGATTGAGAAGTCTAGTGTATGAGTTGCTTTTTACGAGCAAGCAAAGTGATTGTTAGTGAGGCAACGAGCGCGAGTAGTGTACTCGCAGGGCCGACACCTGCAGCCGTGAGTGCAATGCTGAGAGCCACAAAAACGGCAATTGTAAGTAACACGAACGTTCGAGAGAAGCGATATCGTATGAACTCACTCCCAAGGTAGTAATACGGGAACACCGTGATTACCAGGAAGGTGCTCGACAGTAAGCCGCCAATAAGCACTACCGCAAGTCCTTCCCAGAACGGACTCATTATTGCCAGAGGTATCAATGATCCAACTGCGGTAAGGCTGGTTGCGATCAGTGGGCGGAATCGCTCGGCAAGGGCCTCGTGTGCGGCATCAACGGCGCCCATGCCCGCCGCTCTCGATTGATTGGCGTAATCAGTCAGCAGGATGGTATTTTTTATGCTCAAACCGATGAGGGCGAAGAATCCGAGCATTGCGAAGAAGCTAAAGGCATTGTCTGTGAGATACAGTCCGAGGGTAATCCCGAAGAGGCTAAACGGTATTGCCAAAAAGATAAGCAGTGGCTGGAATAGGCTTTTGAACTGGAATGACAGTAGCAGATATATGACAAATAGCAATGCGGGGAATGCAATTGCCAGTGTTTTGAAGCTGTCCTGGTTTTCTTCTTCTTGGCCAATGCTAAAACTGACCGCGTCTTTATTTAGACCATAGCTCGCCACTCGGTTTTCGTTGAATTCTTTTTTGATTGCGTTTTGGCCGAGTGTCACAAGCGTGGTGGTGTCGTCGTCAACAAATTTTGCTTGGACCTCGACAAATTGTTTCCCGTCGTCTCTGGTGTAGATACTTGGGTTGACTACCGATACCGATTCTATTTTTGCCTGGCTCCCATCAACGCGCTCGAGTTTTGCGCTGTTAAGGTAGGTTGCGATGTCCTGCGCGAGTTTTAGGGCGGCGGGTCGGTCTTTCGTGCTATCAATTCGTACTCCAAATGGTGAAGCGGGTGGACCAGCGCTTAACTGATCAACGCTCACCTTTGCGTCGTTGAAGTTGCGAAAACTATTCTCAAGCTGATTTACGATTTCGGGCGACTTGATATCTCTTTTGTTGTAGTCAATTAATTCGACTTGCAATAGGGCGCTTTGTATATTGGCTTGACCGAAGTAGGACGCTTTTACAAAATTTGCATTTAGCTCTTTGCCAACAATTGTGTCGGCTCGATCAGTAATATTCTGCGCCTGCTCGATAGTGGTATTGGGTGGGAAAGTCAGCGTGACACTGATTTGCGTCGAGTCTTTATCTGGCGGGAAAATATTAAAGGTTACTTTTTGAAACAAAAAACCGCCTGCCATGATAAAACCTAACCCAATAAACACAGCTCCCATTCCGACACCGACAAGTTTCTTTCTCGAGCCTTTTGCCCAGAGCATTGGTGTTGAGATGATGCGGGCAATTTTTTCCTCGATACCGGCAGAAACTTCACGGACGTTCTCCCCCATTTGCTTTTTGCCAAGCAGCAAGAATCGTGCAAATAAAGGAATAAATATCAGTGCCACAAACAGGCTTATTACCAGCGCCATAATAATTGTGATGGGTATGGCTCGAATAAAGCCACCCAAAATTCCGCCTACAAATATTAGTGGCGCAAAACTTAGTGCTGCGGTGGATGTTGCGGCAACCATTGCGCGACTTATCTTCCGTGTTGCGATCGACACAGCTTTTCTGCCCGATTTTTGTTTTTTTCTTTCGGAGTCAATAGCCTCGACCATAATAATGGTGTCGTCGACGATTAGTGCCAGTCCCAAGATCAGCGCGAAGAGCGTAATGGTGTTAAGCGAATAACCGATTAGATACATGATGCCGTTTACGGTTGCGAGCACAGTAATCATGGCGATGACTGTGATGATGGAAGCACGGATAGCGATAACGATCGAGCCGACCACCAATACTGCGATTAGGCCCTCGAGCAACGCTTTTTGAAGTTCGTTCACCTGCATCACAATTCCTGGAGCGTAACTGGCGCTAATCGTTGCTTGGAACCCCTTAAACTCTGGATTGGCGTTTAGTGCATCAACTGCTGCTTGCACTTGCTTGTCTAGAGCAATATTGTCAGCCCCTTGCTTAGCTTGAATTCCTATGACTGCCGAGTTGTAGAATCGGTTTTTTTCGTCTTGTCTTTGGCCGAATCTATCAAAACTGTTTTGAGCCGATTCGCTTTGGCCGGTAGCGGGATTTGTAGCTGTTTCAAACTGATCAATAACCGAAATACTCTCGACTAAGTCAAGGTTTTTGCTGTTTAGGAACTCACTTGCCTTTTTTGCCCTTTCAACAATGGTCGCTGTCGGAACGTTGGGATCTTGAGAGTAGAAGGACACCACCATATCGTCGCCGCGTTGAGTAAACCCAAACTTAAAGGCTTCAACTTTTGCTGTTGCTTGATCTGGGATGACGTTTGCTGCGTCAAGATTTTTTTGTATCTCTCGGCTCTTGTTTTCGGCATTCACATCATCCTTATATGACACGATTGCGTTATAGAAGTTGTCAAAGCTTTGAGTTTGTACCGACTTAACGCCGTCTTGTTTCAGTAAGAAATCACTTAGTGGTTTTGCAACTTCTTTGTCGACTTTTACAGGGTCGTTTACCAGGTACGTTCCTTGAGTAACAGCAAATGGAGAGTTGACACTGGGAAAGCCCTCTCGCTGCAGTAGTGTGGTGTAGCTCAACGCACCGAAGACAGTAATAATGAGCCAAATAAGCGCAGTTGTTCTCGGACGGTCAAAAAAGAAAAGACTCAGTCGCTGGAGTGGTTTTAGCTGTGTGCTACTTTCGGATGCTCTTGCTGAACTACGACGTTTAGGTTTTTTAGCCACAATACCACTCCCCGATTATCATTCTTGTTATGAATGATATCAGAGATTACTTCATGTTCTCAACTAATTGGCGTGAAGTTCTGCTATCTGTATTCTGGATTTTCGAAGTCAAATCGCGCCCCAGCATCCCACTCACTTCTCTGGTTGCCAAATGCTGGCAGTCCGCCATTGTCCTTAATAAGTTTTGCGAGATGCAGGAGATTCCACGTCATAAATGTGGTATTTCGATTGGTAAAATCATTATTTAATCCCCCACCCTTAGGGTCTAAGTAGCTTGGTCCAGGGCCAGCTTCGCCAATCCACCCCGCATCGGCTTGCGGTGGGATGGTGTAGCCTAGGTGCTGCAGGCTGTAGAGGACGTTCATTGCGCAGTGCTTAATGCCATCCTCGTTTCCGGTAATGAGGCAGCCTCCCACTCGTCCATAGTACGCGTATTGTCCGTGTGCATTTAGTATTGATGAGTTTGCGTATAGCCGCTCGATAACTTTTTTCATTTCACTACTGTTGTCCCCGAGCCAAATCGGGCCCGCAAGCACTAAAATGTCAGCTGCCATTACTTTGGATTGAATCTTTGGCCAGTCATCTTTTTTAAAGCCATGCCCTGTCATGTCTGGGTATACACCGGGAGCAATAGTGTGATCCACCGAACGAATGACAGTAGTTTTTACACCATGCTTCTCCATGATTGATTTACTTATACGGATAAGTCCCTCGGTATTGCTGACTTGTGGAGAGGGTTTTAAAGTCGCATTGATAAAAACTGCTGACAGGTCACTAAAGTCATATTTTTTGCCCACGACTATTCTCCCTTACGCCTTATGCCTAAAGTTAATTCTCTTCCTTTTCGCGTGCAGAGTCAATTGAGATCACCAAGATGCATGTTTGTGGTAAAAATATAATACCTATGCCATAATATACTTTTTATGACTTCACCAAATCACGAAACTCTTAGTCAACCAAACACCTTTGGCGGCCCCGAGCCTTACGACATCGACAGAGGTTCTGAGCTCGCTATGCAGTCACTTGGTAGCCTTGGGCTATTGCCCAGCCTCAGTCTTGTTCGCAAGATTAGAGATGTCGAGGGGCAAATACGCTACAACCTGTGTGAGCTTAGTGTGGCACTTCAAAAAGATTCTGACGGTTTAGCTGCTCAAGTGATGCCGATGGTAGTTCCGCTAGTTTCACGCAAACTGCCTCTTTTTGGACAGAATGGCTTGGTCAACAGATTTGACGCGCAAAAAAGTGGCTATCAGTCGTATGCGACTACCGTTAATAGTCAAAAACTGGCGCACCTTTCTGCCGGTGAGCTAAATAGTCAAATGTCAAGGACGCCAATGTACGCTGCTGCCGCCGATAAAATCAAGGGGGTTGGTTACGAGACAGCTGCTCTTGTCGTTGGCGGAAAAGATGCTGGTCTGGTGCACAAAGGAAAGTCACTTAGCGAACAACGAACGCTGGTGAGGCAAGCCCAGAGCGAGCACGCCTTGCGCACGCAGGCCGCAACTGCTCTTGGGGTGTTAAGTCTGCCGGCTTATATCATGGCCCAAACAATGGCCCGTGAATCGAATGCTCAATTTTTTGACCAAAATTCGACCAAAACCAGCTTTATACAATATCGAGGGACTGCAAACTCAAACGGTAATTACCAAGTTCCAGTTGCGCACTTTAACTTTCCAAGCTTACTGCTGTCAGTAAAAGATGAGGGCGCTGATCCAGATGTCGGTGTTCGTTTGACGCTGTCAAAAATACGGACTAATCCATATTTTGAATAAACTTCCAGCCAAAGTATAGACCGGCAATACCTCCTGCGACACCAAGTAGCAAGGACCAGCCCGATAGCATGTTGCTATCTCCCCAGAGGGTTGGTGCGTAGCTTCCGACAAAGGTTCCGATACTCACAAAAACGATCAATAAGCCCTTCATAGTATTTAGGATACCCTACTTTGCAAGGCTGTGTTGTGTTCCCCATTCATCAGCGAGAAGATCGAGCGAATCTTGTTCAATCGCCATTTGTATTGACTCCATGAGGCGCAAGATAAAGTGCAGGTTATGGATGGTTGCAAGTCGCATTGCAAGCAATTCCCCGCTGGCAAATAGATGCCGTATGTATGCCCGGGAATAATTTTGACAGGTTGGACACGCGCATCCAGGGTCTAATGGCAGCGAATCATCGGCAAATTTTTGGGCCCGTACATTGATGTGAAACTTGTTTTTGACTGTTCCCCCGTTTTTAGGATGAAGATACGTTCCCCCGTTTCGCGCCATACGAGTCACGGCAACGCAGTCAAATGTGTCGACGCCTCTTGAGGAGCCTCCAAAAAGATCTTCGACTTCGCCTATGCCAAGCAAATGCCGGGGTTTTTCGTCCGTCAAGCGAGGCAATGTCCAATCCAAGATTTGGTACATGTCTTGTTTGTTCTTGCCGAGAGAGCCTCCAATGGCGATCCCGGGGGTATTGAGCGCGCTAATAAAATCGGTGCTTTGGTGGCGCAGGGCTTTATAGGCTCCGCCTTGAATGATTCCGAATAGTGCCTGGGTTTCGCGGTTTGTCCAGGCGTTCATGCAGCGTTCGGCCCACGCATGGGTTCTTTGTAGTGCTTTAGCGGTATAGCGCTCGTCGTGAAGCGGAGATGTGCACTCGTCGAAGGCAAAAATGATGTCGGCCCCAATTGCCTGCTGGATGGCGATAGAGCTTTCGGCAGTAAAACGATGGGTTGATCCATCGATGTGTGACACAAAGCTCACACCTTCCTCGTCGACCTTCATAAGCTTTTTCTTTGTTTGAATAGGTTTTTTTTGTAGTTCTTCGTCGGGAAAAATGTTGCTTACTTTACTCACGCCATGCTCTAGTCCAAAGCCTAAAGAAAAGACTTGGAACCCTCCACTGTCGGTAAAAGTCGGTCCATCCCAATTCATAAACTTGCCAAGTCCACCGTGCTTTTGTATCAGTTTTTCCCCTGGTTTGAGGTAGAGGTGATACGTATTTGCAAGCACGGCCGGGACCTTTAGGTTCTTAAGGTCCGTCCCATCAAGCGTTTTCACTGAGGCTTTTGTGCCGACTGGAATAAACGCGGGGGTTTTTATATTTCCATGCGGTGTACGCAACAGTCCTGTTCTTGCCCGTCCGGCGGTGGCTTGTATCTGAAAAGAGATGGCTGACATTTGTCTACGTATGATATCACTCATGACAGGCTTGCGCGCCTTGATCGATCGGTGTGTTGTTCTCGGACACAAACTTCCAGTTGTAGCTGGTATCGTGCAGCATCAATCGCAACACTCCATACTCAGTATCGCTTCTGACGAGGCTGTTCGGCTTGACGTCTTTCACCTTCGTCAGATTTTTGCCGCCAGTACCTACGGTGAATTGGGTTATACCTCGCGGGTCGGATTGAGCTTGAGGGTTTTGCGGGGCAAACCGCTCGTACAGGTGGTCGTGTCCGTTTAGGATTACATCAACCTCGTTTTGGTAGAGGACACCCCAAAAATCTTGAACAATCGGATCGTCTCCGTGATCTCCCGAAGAAAACCGTGGGTGATGCCAATAGGCCAAGGTGCATGCTGAAGGATGTGAAGCCAAGTCTTCGGCCAGCCATTTGTGTTGAGGCGAACCTTCGTTACAGCCACCTATCGCGGCACAGTTTGAATTGAGGGCAATTATATGCCACTTTCCAAGGTCAAAACTATAGTAACCGTCGGTGTCTTGGTGAGCGCTCGCGCCGAAGTACTGGAAGTAGCCACTTGCGTTCGGGGTGTAGTACTCGTGATTTCCCGGCACCGGGCGAACCAGTCCCTTAAACACGCCCCATGTCGGATCAAACGAAGCCATGTAATTTCCATACTCCCCCTTCTCGTACTGATTATCTCCCAGCAGTAGTACCGAATCGGGGTTTATCTTAGTTGTAATCCTCGCTGTCTGATTCATGTGGCAATTTGCAGCGTCACCAAGCGTTGCGTTGAAAAATGGAGACTTTGGATCGCAGGCAATATCTCCAACCGCTACCACTAGCGGGTCGTCTGTCTGTTCGACCTTTATGTTGATGAGCGGTTTAGAGGTGTTTTGTGAGCTTCGAACTGTGACCACAATAATGCCAATCAATAATAAAATAAGAATAAGTCCCACTAATTTTGATCCGCGGGAGTGTGTCCAGGTTTTCGGCGTTGCCGTGACCACTCTGTGGCGGACGTTCTCAAAAAACTCTTTGTCTTTTGCGTGCGTCAATAGTTTGGCAACGTGCTTTTGGGCAACCCAGCGGGCCTTAGGATGGTCCGGGTCGGTTGGCTTTAACCTTTTTTGCCGAGTTGTATACAGAAACATTGTAATTGACTTTTGTTCACTCGGAACTTCACCGACGCCACCCTTACCTATTCGGGCGCGATCATATGTTCCCAGCTCTTCAATAAACTCGAGTTCTTGTACCCCCGTCTCTTCCGCAATTTCGCGGGCCGCGGCCTGCCGAGGATTTTCTCCCTCATCGATATGTCCCTTTGGCAGTGACCAGGAGTCTCCATGCTGATTGGTCACTAGTACCTTGCCAAATTGGTTTACGACAACCCCACCAGCGCTCTTTGTTTTTTTCATCTACGTAATAAGTATAAGCAACTACCGGGCTGCCAGCAATTCCTGTACGGCATCCCACATTTGCGGATAACCCTTTATTCGTAACCAGAACCACCACTCTAGTCCCCATAAATCAATTGGACTCATGCCGGTTTTTAGCGCGTAGCGTACATTACTTTTTAATATTTGCGGGTTCATAAACTCCAACTGCTGGTGTATGGGAATGCGTGTAATTTCTTGGTCGAGCCACGGTTCGGCCTGCAGCTCGTGTATGAACGGTCTAGAGCCGCAAAAAAGGTTGATTAACGACGCACGAAGTTGGTAAAACTGCGGCGGTCTATGCGACTGTACGTTTTTTCCGCGCTGCGTTGTGTGTCTGTAGAGTGACATGGCATATTGATCTGCCCTTGGTTTCCGGATAGGCAGGCCATAGCTATCCGAGAGCGTCATAATGACTCGATGATCTGGGTCGAGCCGCTTAACCAATTCAAGTTCTTTCGTGAGTCGTGTGCGGTCAAAATCTTGGTCAACGCAATACCCAAAGCGTTTCAGCAGTGCTTCATTTTCTAGCTGGTAGCTCTCCAGAGCGGGATGGTTTTTGTAGCGACTAACGGTTGCTTCGAGATATGAACAGAGTGCAGCCCTCCAATCATCCTTTGGCAATGTTCTCGCCCAATCGGGTAGATGACATTCGGGCCATCTGGGTTGACGCTTTCCGATACAGAGGCTTATCGATCCGCCGTAGCTGCCAATCAGCTCAAATTGCCAGTCAAGCTCAGAGAAATCATATCGACCTTGCTCTGCTTCGTGTATGTTCCAATAACTCATCAGCCGGAATCGACGAAAGCCGAGCTCTTGAAGGGCGGCTGTAAGGCTTTCTTGCTTTGGGACACCGAGCTCTTGAGCCCGATGTAGCGAAAAGCTGGTTCCCAAAATGGCGTTTGACATATCTACAGTGTACAGTTAAGAATCACTCTCGAATAACTCATAATTTTGGCCAAAACCCACTTTTGGTTATGATAATGACATGCCATACACAATTTCAGAAGAAAACGATAAGATCTTTAATTTCCTAAAAGTTCATCCTGTTGCTGCGGTAGCGACCGCCACCACTTCTGGGGTGCCCCATATTGCGTCTGTCTATGTTTCGGTTGATGATTCACTTAATCTATATTTTATTACCAAAACAAACACTACCAAGGCAAAAAATATACTTTCTAACGCTAATGTTGCGTTGTCGATAACGGATGCATCGGCCCTCAAGACGGTTCAAGTACTTGGTACGGCTCAGAAGATAGAGGACCCCAATCTCACGCACCAGATTCTGACAAAAGTAACAAGTATCGCCCACTCCACGGCGCAGGCCGATACGCCACCATTAAATAAATTAGCCGCTGGTGACTATATTGCGTTTGTCGTACACCCGAGCAGTATGCGGCTGGCTGAGTTTATTAAGCCACTTGCCTCTCAAAGCGAAGGGATATTTGACGAGGCTCAGCTGGGAAATTAATACTTATTTAAGCCAAGAATCTCGAGAATAATTTTCATCAAAAGCAAAAACAGACCCGAAGGCCTGTTTTCTAAGTTAAGCGTTGTTAGCTTTCACCTCACACCTAACCTACACTTAATAGTACCGCAATTTTTTGAACGTGCAAGCCTCGGACGACAGAAATGTGTATAAGTTGTGGATATATTTGTGGAAAAAGCCTATCGCCTAATCTGGTCAACGCGCTCTTGAATTTTGCTAAGGGTTTTTTCTGGATCCTCAACCCCCATCAGTGTGATAGTTTCGGTCTTACCCAGACGGTCCATGTTAACAACAATATTACCGTAACCCATCTGACCACCGAAAAAAGATTGATCAAGCTCTACCGACGTGACGGAACTAATCGCATAATACTTTTTCTTGACGGCGCCGAGCATACGTCTTCTGACAATTATCGAATCGGCAGTTGCGCTATACGATAGTTTCTTTTTGTTGCTGTGTATTATCAGCAACGCAGCAACTGTGAGCCCAATAATAATCCAGCGCGCCAGCCGGGTTAAGAAGCTGGTGTCGGCTCCCACCAAGTTATCAAAGGCATTAAATAGCTGAGTTGCGAAGATCAGCAGAATAATACTAAAGGCAATTACAATGCCTGCTTGATACTGAGCGGGCTGGGTACTTCGTTTTATCTCTAGAGAATCGTCCACGTTGAATAGATTATACCCTATCCCGAGAATACTACTTGTGCCGTGGTTGGCTCAGTGTAGTTCGAGGGCTAAAATTGGCGTGAGCATTTCGGACGGCTGGCGATGACTCCGCACCATGCTTTTTGCCCTCGCCAGAAATTGGTTGGGTCAACTTGGTGTGGTATCCCCGACTGCTCTTCTCTAAATCAATGAGGTGAGGTTTTTGTGCTTTGTTCCGCTTTTTGTGCGACATATAAAATCCTCCTTGCACATTCTATTATGCGCCTTTGCGGTAGTGCATACAAGGTAAGCCGGGTATAAAGGAGTAGTTTATATTGGCAGAGCAATCATGTATGAGTGGTTATTCTTCAACTCCCCTGGAGAAAAAACAAGCTATGCAAAACTAGCTACTCTTCTTGCTCAAGAAATTGTGGGTTTGCAACGAAGGCATACTCTAAATAGCTGTCAACGAGATCGCCATAGCGCTGGAGGAAGGCAGTTTCTCTGCTTCGCGCCCAAAACACATCGGCAGCGCTCGTCGGCACCTCTTGCGCTTGGACTCAAAACAAATCATGTGTCAGCGAACTTTTCATAAACCTATAATAATAGTTTTCCAAACCAAGGTGTTAGGTTTATGATGAATTCATAAGATCGTGGTTATTGTTTTGGCACTAGTTTTTGTTCCAGCTCAATTAGATTGAGTATGTCTCTTTCGACAAGATATGTCTGGACATTTTTATCCCAGCCAGTTGCCACGAATATCCCAACAAGAATAAACATGATTCCGATTGTGAGCTGAAACCAGCCCTTCGGATTGCTTACCCATTTAATCTTTAGGAGTAGTTTTTGGCCAAGAAGCGCGATCGCCAGCAAGGAAGTTGCAACCCCAAGACAATACATCACTAGGTAGAGAATGCCTTTTTGAGTATTCGCTGGCACTACCGTTGCAACAACCCAAGCGTATGTTGGACTACAGCTGCTAAAGACAGGACCTAAAGCAGCACCAGTTAGGACCGCAGACAAAGTTCGATTCTTTTTTTGAAAAGCCTGGGCGAGCAACTTCTGAGAACGGTGTTCTGTGCCGGTTCTTATAATAATTTTTGCCCACAAGTCCGGGAAAATCATAAAAAAACCAAGTGCGATAATTAATATGCCAGCACCGATACTCCAAACTTTTGGATCAATACCCACAAACACGGTGCTTATTTTGAGGAGTAATGTGAAGATGACTAGCGAAACGACAAGACTAGCCGTGATTATGTACGGTCGTCTTCTGTCTCTATCTCGGGCATCTAGACTTCCACCTAAGATAATTGGCAGCAGCGGGAGCACGCATGGAGCGAGCACAGTTAACAGTCCCGCAACGTACGACAGCAATGCGGTTACAGCCATAGGTAGTTGCCTATGATTTTATGCCACTTACGGCGTCAGAAAGTGATGTTGCTGACCACTGGGAAATCTCATTGCCCGCATCATCAACTTGCACAAAGGTGTATTGTGTTGTCACTCCGTATTTCTTTCGAAGGTCTGGTGTGTTATCAAAGTCAGTCTTAATTATTAGAGTGTCGCTAGGAACGCTATCTGTACTTCTTGTGAGGTCCTTGTCGATTTTTTGGCAAATTGGGCACCAGCTGGCATGAAAAAAGTAAACTTTTTTGTAATTAGAGTATCGATTAGGGTCAGTGTTGTATGTCGCAAGCGTGATGTAGCGTGCATCAGTGTCATTATTGCTGGTCGTCGACGTGGAGGGCTGCTTATCTGTAGTGGTTGTCGCCGAGCTGTTAGCTGGGTCACCACTTGAGTTATTTTGAGCATTTAGAAAAATTATTGCGGCAACCCCAATCGCCAGTATTGCCATTACTACCAAAACCAACCTTTTGTTCATTATGTTTCATTATACTTGATTTGTTGCAATCCCACGCGACAAGCTTGTCATGGTGCTTTAATTCCCCGCGTGTTTGGCTGCGCTTTCCTCTTGAGTCCAAAAATGTGACTTTTGTGCGACCCGCGCCTCTTGATTGGAGATTATCCACCCAGCTAGAATACGCTATATGAGTAACGATAATATTGCTGCTGGTGTGGCACATAAAGTGCCAGAGGATCTTTGTAGCGCCCTAATGTCTGATGAATCTGCGCTAGAACGATGGAATGACCTCACGCCGTTGGCCCGCAATGAGTGGATCTGTTGGACGGTCACTACTAAAAAGCCCGCCACCAGAAAAAATCACATCGAGCGGACAATTACAGAACTTCTGCAAGGAAAACGTCGTCCTTGTTGCTGGGCAGGCTGCCCTCATCGCTGAAGAGCGTGTTATAGTTTTGCCCCCATAATCAATGTCGCCGTTGGTATACTTGTTCTATGTCGTTTAACCACTATGCCAAGATAAAAAGAATCCTTGATCTGCAGCCCGACAGCTGGACAATTAGGCGCATTGAGAAGCCGACGAGTGCAAAAAACTTTAAGGGCGAGACGGTCAAGTTTACTCATTATTATCGTATTTACGGTAGTGGAGGCGAACCAATAAAATACTGCAAATTCCAACAAATTGAGCGCTTAGCCAAAGTACTCCAAGTGCCAGTAGAGGCCTTGCCCATAGTCGGTTGATAGTAATCTGCCGAACTCGCCTGTTCTTATTTACACAATTCGGCGAGCTTGTTGGTTGTGTTGGCATTTCGTATGGTCACCGATTGATAGGCTTTGGCGCCAACAATTTTGCTATATCTCGTGCGGCTAAAAGTCTTTATTGGCGCAGACCAGAATATTACTGGATCAAAGGCTGCAACCTTCTCGTACTCGAGTTTTGCACCCCCGACTTCGTTCATAATTTCTTCTGCCTTTTTGGGTGGAATTACGAAGATTGCGTTATGCTTTGACACAGCATCCTTGTTCCACCAACTTGGGGCATTGTCTAGAGCTGCCCTCAGTTCATCCGCAGAGATGACCGAACAAACGACATGAAACCCAAATTGCTTTTCGATTGCGGCTTCGCACATTTGTACAAGCTTGGTCTTGTCTGTCTGGGCTGACTCAAAAATAACATTACCAGAATTAATGTAGGTAAAAACATTTTTGAATCCCATTTTTTCAAAACAGTTTTTTAGCTCTGGCATTGGTACTTTTTTATTGCCACCTACATTTATTCCCCGAAGTAGTGCGATATATTTCATGAGTTGCTTGTAATTATACGAAAAGAAGTCCGATAACGTGAGCGATTGCCGAAGTTCTTATTGGAAACTAATAAACTTCTTAAAGTAGAAACTATTTCTTCATAATAAATTGGCTACTGCCTGGATCCGGTATGGAATTTTTAATACGATCAGCGAATTGTTTAGGGTTTGGTACTTCAGAGAACAAAAGGTCCGTTCCGAGCGTTGGAACAAAGACCGATACTGTTCCGGCGCCCACCAGTCTCTCCACTATTGACTGTCGAACGATCACAGACTGCATATTCCTATAAGGATAGGCTTTTTCTGTGCGCTTAAGAACGCCGTACCTCATAATTAACTCTTCGTCTTGTATCTCGTACGTTTCGCTGCTCCACTTTGTTAGCATAAATACCAGAACGCCAATTTGAATGGGCAATAAGACTAGCTGAGTTAATGGCGATATCAGCCTTATGTCATAACCAAGCTGCTCGCCAAGCAGTTGAGCAATTGCTCCGACAAGTAAATACACCAGCTCAATGAGCACTTCCAATACGATTATTTTAAAAGCCAATAGGACGGGGCTTTTATGAACTATAGTGTTCATGCAGCAGCCTTGGCCCTATACTTAATCGCTCTCGCAGAACAATTAACATTAATGTGGATACCATACATTTCTATGTTTAGGCTTCCTAAGGTAGAGCGCGCCTAGATTCTTATACACACTTCTGCCAGTTATTTTTTTCTGGAGATATCTCATATCATCAAGAGCTAGTCGTTTACCTAATTTACTTCTTTTTGCGCCATGCTTTAGTGATTTCATTTGACTCTCCTTATTAATTTATTTGCACGAGAAGATTTGCATGTTATACTAGTAATTATTATTAACTAGTAAATAAAGTATACCAATGCGTACAACATACAGTCAAGAACAAATTATTAAAACTAAAAGCATCGCCAAAGTTATTGGAGATGCTAGCAATGTGCTTATTCTCTACGAACTAATGAATTTCGGCGAAAAATCGTTTAATGAGCTAAAAAGGATGACCGACATCAATGCTGTCACCCTTTCTAGAAAGCTCACACTACTCAAAGCAGAGGGACTGGTGGATAGTCGCAAGTGCGGCATTGAGAATCGTTATTTTGTTACTGATAAGTCAGAAGAATTTAGGCCCCTAATTAGGGATATAGAAAGTTTAGTAATTAATAAATAAGGAGGATATATGGGATTATTTGATTCAATACAAAACATCATAGGTGGAGCTGCGGATTCAGCGCAAGGATCTATTGGAGACGCTGTTGGAGGTATAGCCGACAACCAAATCGTACAGGACTTACAAGATCAAGCAACAACTATTACCGATGGTGCAACTGAGGCTGTAACTTCAGTTACCGAGCAAGGCCAAACCGTGGTCGAAGACATCACTCAGAATCTGGGCCTATAAAAAGCCGCCAGACGCTTGGGGCGGTTACTTCTTCTTGTTTTTCTTGGGCTTGGGCATAGGAAGTGCCTTTGCTGTCTCGCGAGCGAGACTAGCCATAAATTCGTGATCATCAAACAATTCTTCGGACACAATAATTTGAGGTTTACCGCCTGGGTAGGCAGGACCATGCTTGGCTTGTCGCAGCAATGTAAGCCCAGCCTCAGTTGGCTTTAGGAACAAAGTGTCGTCACAGACCAGGGCAATTACTTTTTCGTTGCAATATATAGCATATTCACCAAACATCTTGCGATTTCGTAAATTACCACCACCAGCCATCTGTTCGGTTATATAATCTACGAGTTCTTGTTTGCTTGCCATCTATAGAATAATTATATCAGCTAAACTATGTTGGTTTTATGAGGCGCGGTCACTGAAAGAGATGTATCCCTTTCACTGCTTGGTCCGTCTTTAGCTAGTCGGACGCTTGTAATTCTAAAGGCTAATGATAGCCTTCCACAAAGCCTGGAGCAGCAGATGCCACCCTATACGACTCGCCCTTGCGAATAATAGAAATTGGGGCTTCGCCGTCGAACTGAGAGTTTTCGCCAAACATTACGGATTGAATTAAGTCAGATGTGAAACCTTTAGTTTGTAGTACTTCGGCTACCTCAACCATATCTCTCAATCTGGTTTCTTGTTCAAAGCTAGGAGACGTGTCTCCGGAAGCAAAGTCATCAATTTGTGCTAAGTCTAGAGTCTCTTGAATTGCGTAGGCAACTATCCCTCTGCTATACGCTTCATTAAGAAATGGCATGATTTCTGGAATAGGTCTGTTTCTAAGACTTTCGTTACCTTCTTGAGATTGCGGTTTACTCATATATAGCAAAGTACCATATTCATGGTACTTTGCATATTGGTCGTGCTTGACTCTCGCTAGTGGACGTACTTCGCAACTTTAACGGTGACGATTCTCCAACTCTTTCAAATCATCTTCAGTTATTAGCTCAAAAGAGTCTTTCAAGTTAATGCCGTTTTCTCCATAAAGCTCTGTCATCTTATTCGATAGAGCAACTGACATTCTTCCTACCAGTCCGCCTGCCATTTTTAAGATATAAACAAAGTCATCGGGCGGAATATAGTTAGTCAATATTACGGTCTGAGCTCGCGGAGCTACCTCTCCATTATCCATTGTGTCTCCCTCTGCATATATCATCACTCGTTCATCGATATGATCAGCGTGACCAACCATGGTATTTCTTTGGCGCATTATTGCATCATGTGCTCGTTGATCCGAGGGGTCTTTAAATTTCTCCCATTTTGATGAGATTTTGCCCAGAGGCTTCATCTCAGAGAACGCTCTACCGTATGCGATGACCATAGCCGCATGAAGTGGACGGTATAAAGGGTTGTTATGGCTTACCTTCGTATCCATGGCGAGTTTTGCGCTTTCAGCAGCCTCTTCAATACTCGATCTCGCAATTGAAAGTTTATAAATCTCCGCTCGCCGAAGTATGTTTTCCAGATCAGTCATTGTTCTAATCATACCAAAATGCACCTAGCTAGTGGACGCACTTCGCAACTGTTTTGAACTAGGAACAGAGGTAAATGTCCCCAGCACTTACTCTATCTCTATGCTTGCAAGCATGACCCCCCCCTGAGTTTCTGGCAACAGATTAGGGCGTTGTACAATGTCGAATATTGTGCGATCGTGCCTGTCGCAACCCGGATGTTGCACAAGAACATGTGCGACGTCTACTGGCGCAACTTGAAACCCAATATAAAATCTTCAATCTATTCATGTTGCCCCCCCACCTTCCTCTTTGTTCTTCGCTTTTCTGTACTTAGTTCGTGCACAAATTTTTTTCTTACAATTATTTCAATGTCATCAATGTGAAATCGTAAATACTGTCCCAAGAGAGGTATACTAGTCTCACAAGAGACTAAGCGCATGAAAAAAATTGATTTTCATATCCATACTATTGCCACAGATGTTGATTCAAGGTTCGAGTTTGATATAGCCAAGTTGGTCGAATACATAGAAGGCATGGGCTTAGATGGCATAGCTATAACAAATCATAACGAATTTGATCGTGTGCAATATGAAGCCATTTGTAACAAACTTGTTTGGTTTCAATTCCAGTGCGGGCATACAAAAAGTCAGAACCAAATTAACAGTTCTGACTTTGTATGTTCCAGCTTGGCTCCGGGGAAAGGATTCGAACCTTCGACCTAGTGGTTAACAGCCACCCGCTCTACCGCTGAGCTACCCCGGAATATTGCCTCTTGGCTTACGTGGACAAATCTACAAATTTTCTCTTTTTAAGTCGCACAGAGAACGAATTCTATGCAAGAACTTCGAATTTTTCTAGATTTGGCACCCACCTATTCTAGCTTTTCTGGGGTGCAGTGTAAATATTATTGATTGAGTGAGCGGGCGATGTCGCGGTCGGTGTCGCGTTTTTTGATCACTTGGCGCTTGTCGTGTTGTTTTCTACCTACCCCGACCCCGATGCGAAGCTTTATGTAGCGTCCTTTGGTGAGAAGTTCGGTCGGAATGATTGATTTGCCTTGTTTTTTGGCTTCTAGCAGCGCCTTGACTTCCCTCTTTTTAAGTAACAATTTTCGGCTTCTGCTCTGCTCTGATTCGGTAAGTTTTATGCCGTTAAACCCGGTAATTGTTGCGTTTAGAAGATAAAGCTCATCGTCTTTGACGGTTACGTAGGCGCCTTTTAGATGGCCGTGCCCCATACGTAGCGCCTTTGTTTCTGCCCCAGTCAATACCAAGCCAGCCACATAGTTGTCACTAAGTTCGTAGTCGAACGTGGCTCGCTTGTTTTGGATTCGTTTGGTGGGCTGCGCTCGCTTCTTTGGCATAACAGTTATCAAGTATGGAGGATGTTGCTAAAAATTACAATATGTGCTATAATAGACGTCATCATGGTATACGAGACAATTGTCCCTCAGCTCGAGAGGCTGGTAGATCCAAAGGAGCTTGCTAGCCCAGCTACGATGAATGCAACAATGCACACGCTTTCTGGTCTTAATCCCAAAAATGCGATTACGCAGTTGCCAGACATAAATATGCAACTGGGGGTTCCTAACTACTATAGACTACCAGCGTCAGACCCAAGGGCCGAGAATCGAGTGCTCTATATCCCGGATATTGGCTCACATTTAAGTGTGCATACATCTCTGACGATGCTGGCTTTGGACAGTTTAAATAACGGTAACGCTGAGATCATTGGCGCGCAGATTCCAGAGATTCTTGATCGTTATAACTATGGTTCCTCTTGGAACAACAGCGAAAAAATTCTGCCAGATTATCAAGTAATGCTGGAGCTTGAATCTGGCAAGTTTGCATTAGCTGCGCAAAAAATAATAAAAATTGCCCAAAACACTGACAATTCTTCGTCCCGTCTTCACATCGTTGGTGTGGGGGCTGGAGCGGCGATCGCGGCTTCGGTGATGCAACTATCGGAATTTATGTACGACAATAACCAGCTAACTTCACCTGCTGAATCGGTTACATTAATTGATCCACCAAATACAACTAAAAGAGCTGGGTTTGATGTTGAGTCGGATATGCGGCAGTCGCTTCGGAGTCTGCGGAGGGCTGCTAAGGACGAAAATCTTGGATTCCTAGACTGGCACTATCGGGAGCATTTTGGAGCACATGGTCTGCTTGGTCGGGCCAAAAATTTGGCCGCTCATAACCAGCAATACGCACTACCAATGAACCAAGCATTATTTCGAGGCTTTGGCAAAGGAAAGCTCAGTGACGATCTGGAGTATGCGCCCGGGGTTGAGAAGTTAATTGTGCGCAGTGTGGGCCATACGGTTTGCAGAAGCCTTGAGTCAGTGAAGGTTGCAGATGATGCGAGTTCTCCAGACGACGCAGACAGCAATGATTGTCGTAGGTTAGTCGAGATTGAAGGACTAGGTTATCCAATAGGGATGAGCCCGATTGCGGTGGCGGTGATCGCCAAAGCGGGCATTCAGTTGAGTGAGCGGGCTTAAGGCCTCTCAGCTACCTTCCTCGCAAGCTGTCTTCGAGCTGAATGCGAGTAATTTCGTCCTTGGCTGTATTCCACAGACTTGGGTCACCGGCTTTTACCTTGCGCCAATACCACCACTCGCCTCCCCAAAGGTCAAATGTTCGCATGCCTGTCGCTCGCCCATATTCGATTCGATCTTTTAAGCGCTCTGGATTAAGCGACTTATTTTGCTCATCGATTGACGAGACACTGTTCATCTTAAAATTGCCGTTGTCGGGCAGCCAGGCTTCGGTCTGTAGTTCGTGAATAAATGAATTCTTGCCACGAGTTAATTCTACCCAACCCGCCCTAAAGCCGTAGTACCACGCCGGGATTGGATATTCGAAATAGCGCTTGGTAATGGTTTTGTCCCAGACCCTTTTGTACACCGAAATTGCCCACATGTCTGGAGTGGGTTCTCCGATAGGCGTCCCGATGGCATTGTTGCTCATGCTCACAATCAGCGGTCGGTGTGGGTCGAGAGATTTCACGAGATTATACTCACTAATCAATCTATCTCTGCTAAAGTCCGTACACTCTCCAAATACATCTAGAAAATACTCGTTTTCTAGTTGATAGCTTTGAAGGGCAGAGCTATCCTTGTAGCGATTGACGACCGCCTCTATGTATTTGTTGAGCTGGGGCGCCCATTCATCAACTGATTGGCCTGCGGCCCACTTTGGAAGATGACATTCTGGCCACCTGGGTTGTCTGAGGCCGATTGCGAGACTTACTTTCACATCGTTTGCTTCGGCCAATTTCATTTGCCAGTCCAGGTCATTAAAGTTGTATGTCCCAGGCGTGGGCTCTCCTTTGTCCCAGTAACTGACCAGCCGCAATCTTTTTATGCCCAAATCATCAATAATTGCTTGCATAGTTTCTTTTGGATCAAGCCCATAGTAGCGGGCATAAGACGGCACAAAGGTCATGCCAATTTGAAGCGGGTCGTTTCGGTGTTTGGCAATATACCACTGTGAAATGCCGTACATGACCGATACAAAAAAGAAGACCACGCACACGACTATGAGCGCCAACTTATGCCAAATAGATTCGCGTTGAAATCGAGCCTTTAAAGATGCCGCATGCTTCTTTTTTTTGGCCCTCAGCCGTCTACCCACCGGTTTTCTAGTTTTTGCTGACATCTGTTATGATCTGCTTGTATGGTAAAAAAAATTAAACCATTAACGTTATCCATAATCATACCAGTTTATAATGACGCACGCTACCTAAGAGATTGCTTGGAATCGATACAGGAACAATCAGTTGCTCCAGACGAAGTTATTGTAGTTGACAACAATTCCACAGACAGCAGTGCAGAGGTTGCGCGTGAGTATGATTTTGTAACGCTACTTAAAGAGAAAAAGCAAGGTGTTTTTTATGCGCGAAATAAAGGCTTTAACAGCGCCCATAGCCACATACTCGGCAGAATAGATTCGGACACAATTTTGCCAAAAGATTGGGTGGCGTTTGTCAAACATTTTTACACCGATCCAAAACGCCAAGATGATGCGCTTACGGGCAGCGGGTATTTTTATAACATCCCGCTTAGGTGGATTCATCGACTGGTGGTCGGGCAAGTTACGTTTCGAATGAATCGTTTTTTGCTTGGTCACTATATTGTCTGGGGCTCTAATATGGCAATTCCTAAGAAGATGTGGATCGCAGTAAGAGACGATGTATGTGAGCGCGAGGATATCCATGAAGATTTAGACCTGGCAATCCACCTGCATCAACACGCGTTTCAAGTAACCTATCGCTCGAAACTGGTTGTTGGGGTTGTGATGAGAAGAGTTTTGACCGATTTTGGTAGTCTGCGCCCCCGAATGCTTATGTGGCCAGATACCTTAAAAGCTCACCACAATCCTAAGTGGATATTTGGGTGGTTGGGCGCGTATGCACTTTTTATTTTTAGCCCACTACTAATTATTGCCAACAAAATAAGGGGTGGCTAGAGATCGTTGCTGGTGTAGCCTCCAAAATCGTTGGTCTGCGGTTCGCAGGTGCTCCAAAGTCCTTGGCTTTGTTCTTGGGCTTGTCTCTGGAGCTCGCGGAACTCTTCTAGTTTCTGAAATGGAAAACTGGTGTATGCAAAGCCGTAGCCCTGCTTGATAAGCTCGCCATTTACGAGTCTTCCGTCCTGGAGGTAGACGTATCGAAGTAGTCGGTTGTAGCGATCACGGTTTTGGTTTGTGGGGTCAGCCTCGAGGCGCACCGGGTTATTGCCAATAAGATTCTTTGTGAATTCACTGGCTTGTTTTCCGTAGCACTGCACGCTCTTTCTGGGGTCATGAGTTTCGGGGGTATCGACTCCAATCAGTCTAATTTTCTCGTTGGCGCCGTTCATGTCGACCGCAATCGTGTCGCCATCAAAAAACTCCACAACTCTGTAGTAGCCAGGTTGAACGTTGATCAATTTTGGGGCGGCACTGGGATCTAATTGGGATGCGCCTACCGCTAGTAATAGAATCGTTGCGATAAGCCATGGAATAAATTGTTTTCGAGTTCGTGGGAGCGAAAACGGGGTGCGTTTTTTTGGCATACTTCTTTAGGTTTAGTAGTCGATTCCCGGATTTGCCAAAAATTTGTCGTCAAAATGGTGCTTGATCTTTGTCATGTCAGTGGCAATATCAACATGATCAAGTAGCTGTTTTGGAAAATTTCGGCCGGTGAGGCACAAACTGGTTTTGGGGTGTCGAGCTGCAAGAAGCTGTTCGAGCTGCTTGATGGTAAGTAGTCCATCGTGCACGGCGTTGTTAATTTCGTCACAAATAACCAGTTGGTAGTTTCCGCTTTTCACCGCATCGAGGGCAGTATCATAGGTTTCTATGGCCGCGGCCTTGTGCTGTTTTTTGGTTATCTTTTGAGCACTGAGTTCGGCGGCGTCATAAAAACCCTTGCCGCCTTTGTAAAAAAATAGCTTGTCTCCGTAGAGGGGCTGAATGTCTCTGATGAATGTATGTTCGCTCACTCCCCAATATTTTATGAATTGAATAAATGCAACCGCCCACCGATTTCCAAGCGCTCGGGCCATTAGGCCCAAAGACGCGCTGGTCTTGCCCTTTCCGTCACCGGTATAGACGATAACTACGGAGCTTTTTGTTTTATAGTCCTCGAACGCCATATTTCCCCATTCTACCGACAAGTCCGCTACAAAGCAGTACTACAAAATTACTCGATCGCTTAAGTTTGTAGTACTATTTTTGTTATGAGCAGGTTTCGCAATGAGACGACGCTGTCGTTTATCATCAAGGGACTTATACCTTACACGAGGCCGAATATGCTACTGGCCTTTAAGCCAGGTGCGTTTTTTGCAGAGCTTGAAAAAGTTTCCAATAAGAATACCCAGACTATTAAAAACGAATACTATAAAGCGATAAAACGAGGGTATGTTGAACTTACCGATGACGGCTCCCCAGTCGTTACCTCAAAAGGACTAGCAAGGCTTCAGAAATATTCACCGACCAAGCTGAAAGATTCGCAGCTTCTGGTAGTTTTTGATATACCAGAAGTTGATAAAAACAAAAGGCAGCAGTTCCGCCTTCTTCTGAAGCAGCTCAAGTTCCGACAGGTTCAGCGGAGCGTCTGGATAACGAGTTACGACAGTCGAGATTATTTGAGGCAAGAAATAAAGCGTCTCAAGCTCTCGGATAATATTGTTATCTATGAAGCTCACGACCTAAAGCTATGAGCACAGTACTATTAATGTGCGCGATCGCTTAATAAAGTAGTACTACTGCTATGTGTGATTTTTTGGGGGAGGTTGGCTTGAGCGTGGCTTCTTGAGGGTAGCTATATGAAGCTATGTCTATATGAAGCTATGTTTTATGAAGTTATGTTTTTTTCGCGTAGGGCGCCATCCAATCGCTCGCGGTTAAAGCCAACAATTATTTCGCCATCAACATCGATCACCGGCACGCCAAGTTGCCCAGATTTTTGGAGGAGTGTTTGAGGACCGTCCGGCGTCTCGTCTACTTTTACTTCCTCAAATGAAATCCCCTTGCCTTCAAGGTATTGCTTTGCAGCGTGACAAAAGGCACAGGTTCTTGTGCTATAGATTGTTACCATAGATCTATTTTATCTTAAATAAGTCTCTAACGTAAGGAACAATCTCGCTCGCTTGGTGGACTACGTGGTCGGCACCTGCTTCCCATAGCGATTGGATATTTTCGTCATGCACATCGTGGTCAATACCAAGCGCATAAGTCCCCGCAGTCTTGCCCGCTTGCATATCGACGGTTTGATCACCAACCATCACCGCGTTCTTAGGTTCTATTGATAACTGGGATAGTGCGAGCAATACTGGCTCGGGATGCGGTTTGTGGTTGTCGGTATCGTCTCGGTTGACCACAATATCGATATGGTCACCAATACCAGATTTTATGACGATATTGGTTGCCGAAGCGGCGTTTCGGTCGATATTGCCTCTGGTTGTGACAATCGCTTGTTTTAGGCCCAGTTCCCCAAGCTCGCCAATGACCTCGAGCATGCCTTCGAAAAGAGTAATTTCTTGACGGTAACGACGGTCCTGCTCTTCTAAAAAGCGATCTAATATTTTTGGATGGTTGGGATGGTTGTCGCTCAAGTGAGCCACAAAGTCCTCCAGTTTTAGACCAAAGGCATTATGAATATCCTTTTTTGAGGGCGAGCGAACACCAAATTCTGGCAGAATTACTTCAAAAACTTCTCGGGTCAGCTCTTTGCTCGGAAGTAAGGTGTTGTCCAGGTCCCAAAGGACTGCTTTGTGTTCACTCATACGCTTTAAAAATAGTGTAGCACTGACAGTCAGAAAATCGATAGGCGTTCGTACGCGATTCTAGAAGAAAAAATAACCTGGCAAATGGGTAAAATCGCAACCCGGCGAATGGACGACCAGGTATTTAAAATAACGACCTAGGCCGAAGTACCTCTTGAATCTCTCAAGGTTTTCGTTGTACACTTAGGCAAGGAATGACGACAAAACCCGCCGATATATCGACGAGTGATCAACAGTTAACACGCCGCGCCAGGCGTGCATTTTTTGTAGGCCTGTTTGATCTTACCTGGAGACTATCCGGCGCAATGCTCTTGCCGCTATTTGTTGGCATGGCTATTGACTCAAAAATCGGAGGCAGCGGCCAGTCGTTTTCAATTATCGGGTTCTTTATAGGAATGATATTCGGTGTAGTGGTAATACGGAGTATTGTGAAAAAACTAGGAGTGAGTGAAAAATAATGATAACGCTATTTGCTGCTGAAGATGGTCCGCATATTGCCATAGCGCCCGAAAAGCTGTTTGAAATTGGAGGCGTCGCGATCACAAACTCGATGTTGTACGGCTGGTTGGTGGCAACAGTGTTGATTGTTATGTTTCTTGTTGCCATGAAACGAGTTAAGATCACTGGCTCGAGAGGAATGGGCGCATTGCTAGAGGTTGGCAGCGAGTTTATTGTGAATCTTTTGCAAGGAACGCTTGGAAGTCGACGGCTTGCGGTGCGACTGGCGCCAATATTTGCAACAATGTTTTTCTTTATTATGCTTAACAACTGGCTTGGGCTGTTGCCAGGCGTGGGGCCGGCCATAGAGTACAACGGCAGTCCGCTGCTTCGACCGTTCACGGCAGACTTAAACGGTACTGTTGCGATGGCAGTGTTCGGCATGGTGCTGGTGCAGATTATTGCCATAAAAGAACAAGGTCCCAAAGCACATCTAAAACATTATTTTCCACTCAAGCCAACGAACCCCCTCACCTATCTGATCGGTGCGTTTGAAGTATTTACAGAATTTACACGTTTGCTTAGTTTGGGGCTTCGACTCTTTCTTAACGTGGCGATTGGTGAAATTTTGATTTCGGTGGCGGCCTATTTAGGAGGGACTTTTGCGGCCCCCATCGCGGCCCTTCCTTTTACGTTGCTTGAGATATTTGTCGGTGCCTTGCAGGCGTATATCTTTGTGGTTTTGTGTGCGGCTTACCTTTCGGCAACGCTTGCGGGGCACGGTAAAGAGGAGCACGCGTAGGCTATAATGGTAATTAAGAAGTTCTAACAACTAAAAAAGGAGTATTATGGAACTACTAGCAGAAGCAGTTAATACGGCAGTGATTGCAAAAGGCATCATCATTGGATTTGGTGGTCTAGGGCCAGCAATCGCCCTTGGCTTGATGGGATCGGCGTATATGAGTGCCGTCAGCCGAAATCCAGAGTCAGCGAAATTTTTGAGCACTTTGTTCATATTTGTTGGTATGGCTGAATTCTTTGGAATTGTTGCGATTGGTGCATTCTTTATTGTTAAGTAAGTTGCTTATTTAGGAGCTGACAGACATTTTTTGAGGAGTTAGTTTAAAAGAGATAATGACACACATATTTATTGGACAATTTGCGAGTGAGACGACCGAAAAGGAAGGTTTTGCGGCGCTTGGGTTCGACCCACGGGCGTTCATAATTCAGCTCATAACTTTTCTATTTGTGTTTTATATTCTCTATAAATTCGTGTTTCGCAGAATTGTGGTGATGCTTGAGGCGCGGCGTGACGCCATCGATGAAGGCTTAAGACTTACCACTCAAATGCAAGCCGAGCGCGATAAGTTGGAGCAAGAAGTGACAGAGGCTCGAAAAAGTGCGAGAAGAGAAGCCGACGAAGTACTCGCGTTGACCCACGAACGGGCGGGCGCAATCATTAAAGAAGCCGAGGATAGAGCTCAAGCCAAAGTCGATGGCATGATGAAGGACGCTACAAAGCGCATCACCGAAGAGTCAGCTCGGGCCAGGCGCAAACTCGAAGCTGAGGTCGTCGATCTCGTAATCGAGGCAACCGAAGTCGTTGCGGGCGAAAAGCTTGATGCCAAAAAGGATGCAAAACTACTAGAGAGTGCGTTAAAGGGACAGGTGTGATTGCGGCATGAATGATAAGTACTCACAAACTGCAACTGCAAGGCATATTACCAATCAGTTGGCTGAGGAATCCGATGAGCGGGATCTTGCAATTGGTGTGGCTGCTTACCTAATCGACGAAGGGAAAACGGCAAACCTTGATTCTCTGCTCCGAGATGTTATGGAGTTACGAGCTCAAGAAGGCCTAGTAGAGCTTACAGCAAAAAGTGCCTTTCCTCTTACGGCGGACGAAAAAGCCTCTATCAAGCTCGTTGCCAAAAAGCAGTACCCCAATGCCCACAAAGTTATTATTCACGAAGTCATTGACGCCAATGTGATCGGCGGGGCGACCTTGTCGTTGGCAAACGCCAACCTCGATCTGACGATTAAGACCAAGTTAAATCAGCTAAAGGAAGCAGTTACGTAAAACCAGGAGACTAAAGGAGATTCATGAGCGAAGTTAGCATCAAAGTACTATCGGAGGACATTCGTAAGGCAATCCAAGAACTAAAGGATCAGCCCGAGATAAGCAATGTGGGGGTTGTTACTCGAGTTGGCGACGGGGTTGCCTGGATTTATGGACTCAGAGAGTGCGGATTTAACGAAGTTCTTGAGATCGAAGGGACCGAGGGGCAGACTATTTCTGCGTTTGCACTTAACTTAAGTGAAAACGAGATTGGGGCCGTTTTGCTTGGCAGTGACCTGCCGGTTCGGGCTGGGGCGAAGGTAAGACTCACGGGGAGGAGTTTGGAGGTGCCTGTGGGAACTGAGCTACTTGGCAGAGTTGTTGATCCGCTCGGAAACCCGCTCGATGACAAAGGGCCAATTAAAGCAAAGAAAACGGGTGCTATTGAACAAGCTGCTCCCGGTGTGCTCGACAGAAAAAGTGTTCATGAGCCACTTATGACGGGTGTTGCCGCGATTGATACGATGGTTCCTATTGGTCGTGGGCAGCGGGAGCTTATTATTGGCGATCGACAAACTGGTAAGACTGCGGTGGCACTCGACACTATGATCAATCAGCACCGCCAGAAAACCGGCGTCATAAACATTTACGTTGCCGTTGGCCAAAAAGCCAGTAAGGTTGCTCGTTTAGTAGAGCGACTTCGCCGCGAAGGGGTGATGGATCAGACTATTGTAGTTGCCACTTCGGCGGCCGACCCTGCTTCTTTGCAATACCTCGCGCCTTACGCGGGCACAGCGATGGGCGAATATTTTCGGGACAACAAACAACACGCCTTAATAATTCACGACGATCTATCGAAGCATGCCAACGCCTACAGACAGATGAGCTTGTTGCTGCGACGCCCTCCTGGTCGAGAAGCCTTTCCTGGTGATGTGTTTTACCTGCACTCTCGTTTGCTTGAAAGAGCAGCAAAGCTATCTGACAGGTTGGGTGCTGGCAGTCTCACTGCCCTACCCATTATTGAAACCCAGGCTGGCGATATTAGTGCGTACATTCCCACCAACGTTATTTCGATCACCGATGGGCAGATTTTCCTAGAAACAGATTTGTTTTATCAAGGAATACGTCCGGCTATTGCCGTCGGTACGAGTGTTTCCCGCGTTGGTGGATCGGCGCAAACAAAGGCCGTAAAAAGCGTCGCTGGTTCGCTGCGAATAAATTTGGCTCAGTTCCGAGAACTCGCTGCCTTTGCGCAATTTTCGACCGATCTCGATGCCGATACCAGACACCGCATAGAAAGAGGGCAACGACTTACCGAGCTACTAAAACAACCACAATATTCTCCGCTTTCGGTTTGGGAACAAACTTCACTACTTTTGGTTGCAACCGAGGGTGTGTTTGACACGGTACCAATACAAGATGTACGGCACGCCGGTGAGGCATTGTTTACCGAGCTTCGAAGAAGCCACAAGAAGCTTATTGATGTGCTGAACGAAGGAGACAAGCCAAGCGAGGAAGCCAAGCAGACAATTTTGGGTGTTGGCAAGAAAATAGCAAAAGAGTATGAGGTGAAATAAGTAGGCACCAATGGCAAATACAACAGTTCTTAAGCGACGAATACACAGCGTCAAAAATACCAGGCAAATAACCAAGGCCATGGAGTTAGTTGCTGCGAGCAAAATGCGTCGTGCACAAGAACAAGCCCTCTCTTCTCGGGCATATCGGGAGGCGGCCCACAGTATTCTTAAAAGACTTGGTGGGGTGAGCGATGTATCCGTGCACCCGTTGTTTAACGCTCGACCGATAAAGAGTCACCTCATCGTTATCGTGACAAGCGATAGAGGTTTGGCTGGAGCGTATAACAGCAATGTTATTAAGGAACTGCTTCGTGTGGTGCAGCAAAACCAAGACAACAAAGTCCAAACGGAGATAATCGCAATTGGTCGCATTGGCTCTCAGTTTGTAGCTCGGATTGATGGAGTGGAGCTGCTTTCGGCGTATTCCATGTTTTCTGGTCAGCCGCACGGTTCAGAGGTCCGGCCAATCGTGAAGAGCATACTCGACTATTATGTCGCCAAGAAAGTTGATTCGGTGTCTATCCTCTACACAAGTTTTGTGTCTAATTTGACCCAGCAAGTTCAAAAAACTGACATTCTTCCCACCAAACTAGACGGTGAAAATGAGGTGTCAAAACTGGAGGTGGCAATCTTTGAGCCTTCGATCGAGGATATTGTTGAGAGTACGGTTTCTAGACTTATCGAGGTGCAAATATGGCAAGCAATATTGGAAAGTCTTGCCAGTGAGCACTCTATGCGGATGTTGGCTATGAAAAACGCAACCGACAATGCCGGCGATATTATTGACGATCTCACACTCGAATTCAATACGGCTCGCCAAGCGGCTATTACTCAAGAAATTGCCGAAATTGTCGGCGGTGCGGAGGCCGTAAAGTCATGATACAGCACGAAAATCTAACCATTGCCCCCACCGAGAAGAGCTTTGAGTTTGCGGTGCAGGCCTTTGTCGCGCTGAGTGACTACTCGAGTGGCCCTTCAAAAATAAGTATTGTGCGTTTTAGTAATGATGAGAATGAATACCTTACACGACTCGAGGCACTAGACAATCCTGCAATCTTGCTTGTTGATCGACCGTACAAGCCGACTGCCAAATATATCGCCAAGCAAACATTGGAAATTGCTCGAACGGTTTTGGAGCTGAGGCAGGCTGGTAATGAGGCTTATCATAGCGTAATTATGCCAAGAGACGCCGAATCATATCATTTTCGGGATGCTGCAGAAAAAAGCCTTTTTGGTGAACTTGGAGCCATGAGCATGCAAGATGTGTACGGACTGAGCTCGCGCGAGCTATTTCGTATTGACGAACCGCTGGTCCACATGAGGGCACACGCACTCGCAGCCTAAGTAATTTATCTGGAAAAATAAGGAAGGAAGACAATAATGACGACAAGCACAAAAGAACACGTAAAAGGCTGGGTTACCCAAGTGGTGGGCGTGGTGGTAGACGTGGAGTTTGAGCCAGGGCAGCTGCCAGCAATCTATGATGCTATTCAACTTAATTTGCACGACGAGGTCCTTATGCTAGAAACCGCCCAGCACCTAAGCGAAACAAGCGTTCGAGCGGTTGCGCTTGGATCGACTGACGGGTTAAAACGCGGCGCATCGGCAACGGCTCTCGGTGCCCCGATTAGTGTACCAATCGGCAAAGACACGCTGGGGAGAATGTTTAATGTCACAGGAGATCCAATTGACAGTAAAAAAGGTGAATTTAAGCGACGCGCACCGATTCACCGTGAGCCCCCTACCCTTGCAGAACAATCTGGAAAAACCGAAATCTTGGAGACTGGAATCAAGGTGATTGACCTTATTGCGCCTATTGCAAAAGGTGGCAAAGTTGGGCTTTTTGGTGGCGCCGGTGTTGGCAAAACGGTGTTAATCACCGAACTTATTAACAATATTGCCAAAGAGCACGGCGGAACATCAGTGTTTGCGGGTGTTGGCGAGCGAACGCGCGAAGGCAATGACCTATATTACGAAATGGAAGAATCTGGTGTGCTTGACAAAACATCGCTGGTTTTTGGCCAAATGAACGAGCCGCCAGGAGCCCGCTTGCGAGTTGCGCTATCTGGACTAACGATTGCGGAAGGCTTTCGTGACGAAGGCAAAGATGTGCTTTTGTTTATCGATAACATTTTCCGCTTTACCCAGGCTGGCTCGGAAGTATCAGCGCTGCTTGGTCGCTTGCCAAGCGCAGTTGGATATCAACCAAACTTGGCACAAGAAATGGGCGCGCTCCAAGAAAGAATCACCTCTACCAAGGCCGGTTCAGTAACATCTGTCCAAGCAGTTTATGTGCCAGCCGATGACCTCACCGATCCGGCTCCAGCCACAACGTTTTCGCATCTTGACAGTACGATTGTGCTCAACCGGGCACTGACTGAGTTAGGGCTATATCCAGCCGTTGATCCGCTTGATAGTTCTTCTACGCTGCTTGATCCAGAGGTGGTAGGCGAAGAGCATTATCGAGTTGCCAGGGAGCTGCAACGCGTTCTGCAGCGCTACAAAGACCTACAAGACATTATTGCAATTCTTGGTATGGAGGAGCTTTCTGAGGAAGACAAGCAAACGGTGTCACGGGCGCGTCGCATACAGCGCTTCTTGACGCAGCCGTTTCACGTTGCCGAAGTGTTTATTGGCAAGCCGGGTAAATACGTCCCCTTGAAGGATACAATCGCTGGATTTGCCGAGATTCTTGACGGCAAACACGACGACAAACCCGAGAGTGCATTTTACATGAAGGGTGCAATTTCGGAAGTTAAGGAATAGACTGATATGCACCTCAACTTCATTACCCTATCCGGTCAGCTTGTAAATCAAGATGTATACGAAGTTATTGTGCCGACAATTGCTGGCGATATAGCAATTAACGATGGACACGCTCCCCTGCTTGGTTCGGTTTCACCCGGAATTATGAGCGTGCGACAAAACAGAGGTGATAAGGACGACAGTCGCGTAGAGTACGGTGTTTATGAAGGCACAGTCGAGGTGCTAGACAACACTGTCCATGTTTTAGTGGACGACGTTGATCAGCCAGGTGACGTGAGCGAAACGGAAGCCCAAGCCGCATACGACAGAGCTCAAAAGCTTATCGATAACGCCAAAGACGCCGTTTCACTCTCTGAAGCCCAAGCAGTCATGGATCGTCAAGCTGTTCGCCTCAAACTCGCCACCATCAAGAAGCGAACCAAGAAAAATCGATATTAGTCTTCGGTCGCAAAATAGGCTGTCAATAATCTAAGGACTTGGCTTTGTCGTGTGCGGCTGTATTGCAAAATTACGACGACAGGTGTATAGTTTTTCTTTGTTAATTAATTTTTAGACACATAAATTCGCTTTTCAAAAAACAGAGTTTATCTAAGATAGCTTTGACAGCGACTAGTAGCTATACGAAAGCCAATGTACGGAGAAAAATACCCCATGCCAAAAGACGCCATCCAACAAGACACTCTTATCTTACAAGAGGTCGATGGCGGATATGTTGAGGTTGCCATGCGCGAATTGCAAGAAATGTCGAGAGAGCAGGGACAGATTTCTGTACTTGCTCCACTTTCGGCTCTGGCTCCCCACGCGATTTGGGATGGAAATATCTCTCGCGACAAAAGAGTACAAAGTGGCGAAGTCTCAAGTGCTGAACTTCATGACTTTAAGTTAAATATTCTGCCTGGTTTTTATGTAAGTACCACGCCTGGTGCGCCTATTCGCTGTGTTGACGGGAGAGCTCTCGTTGGATCGGATGATGAGGCCGAGATGCTTTTTCGGCCTTTAGGGCCACAGCTTGCGGGGGGAAGTCCTGGTGTTGCTGCTGCTTTGAGATTGACCCTAGGGGGAATGCAAGAGCTTAAAGAAGATGGAATTACGATTTTGCACGATGTTCGTCGCGCAAATCGGCTGTGCAGTTCGGCTGGATTTGGGCCAGGAGCACATACTGATTATAAAAACGCTCGCCTTGAGAACAATAAAACGGGCTGCGGGGCAATCGATAGTTTGGATATGCAACTAAAGCGATTTAAAGAACCGTATGTCCAAGGCGTCATTGAGCTCACAAAAGCCATACTGCAAGACGAATACTCGGAAGATGTGATGCAGGAAGTGGTACAGAATGCCCGAGCCCTAAGCGAAACAGATGGTAGCTACACGGGAAACAGACATAAAGCCCTCGAAGTCGTTAAGGATAATAATCCGGGCGCCGTTGAGACCCTTGGAAACGAGCACCGAGAGTTTGTTGTCGTATTAAACTACGTTTCGGGCACTACCCTTCATAGGGATTTGCTGGTGTATGCAACCGACGACAAACTACAAGCGTTTGGCGTAGATATATGGGCAATCAAGTTACTGGCGGATGAAGTTTCGGATGATCCACGCACACGCTCGCAGTTCTTGCACTCAAAAATAGCACTCGATGCCGCTACTCTAATGGGGCTAACTGACGGCACGCCAAAGGCGCTACTACGAAAACCAGTGGCTTAACAAGGCTCAAGTTGTGATTTTTAGTTAGGATTGTTACCCTATGGCTAGATAGCAACAATAAGGAGGGGTTTTGGCCATGGTAGATAAGATAACTACGCAAAAGGCGGTCGCTGAGTTTTTGGGTACTGCGACATTATCAGCAGTTGTGCTTAGTGTGCTTGCAAGAACGACATTTCCGTTTTTTGTGGCACTTGGCGCAGGACTAAGCGTTGGATTAATGACGGTGGTCATTGGAAAAATATCCGGTGCACACGTGAACCCGGCAATTACGCTTGGGTTTTTAAGTAAAAAAATGATTGAAGTGACAGACGCGATTATGTATATCGCCATGCAGTTACTCGGAGCATTCCTTGCGCTGGGTCTCTATCAGTATCTTAGTGACCGAGTAATTGCAAAGTCATACGACGATTTCGACTGGAGGACGCTTATTGCTGAGGCGGCTGGGGCGTTTGTGTTCGGCCTGGGGGTTATGGCGGCGGTTCGACAAAAGCTAAATCAAGTTGCGCTTGGTTCGGTTATTGGACTATCGTTATTGCTCGGGTTGTTGGTTGCATCCGCAGGATCGAGCGGCATACTTAACCCAGCGGTCGCTCTTGGATTGAAATCGTTCACACTCGCCTATATTGTCGGTCCAGTTGTTGGTGTAATAGTCGGCATGTTTACGTATGATTATCTGGCTTCTGGGTCGAGCCAAAAGAAGAAATAGCTACTAGTTTTTTAGCAAATCCTCTTGGAACTTGACTATTCCTTGGTAGTCTTTGCTGTAAGCGTCCACCTCTGGAAGGCTGTAGGACATAATTGCGCGCCACACCTTTTGAATTAAGGTCTCGAGGTGATCTATCTCCTTGTCCGTTGGCTCGTATTGCTTATACATCGCGTGCTTGGTTTCTGCATCAAGGTAAATCATCTGACCAACGACCGGCAGGTGTCGATATTTTTTGTACTGAGGACTATGCTTTATCAGTAAGGCATAGTAAATGAGCTGGGTTCTTTGTTTCCAGGCTCTGATCTGCTGAGTAGCATCCTTGGTTTCGAAGCCCGAAAGCGGGCGGCCGGTTTTATAGTCTGAAACCACTAATTTTTTGCCATCGATACTCAACAAGTCAATTTTGCCATTCAGTCTTGCCTCGCCGACCCAAACATCGCGCAATTTTTGCTCCGGGATTACACCCTTCTCGAGCGTGACCAATTTTGATCCAAAAAGCTCACGCAGCCGAAGCTCACCAGCTTTTACATACCTTTCGGTTTCCCTTCTTGGGAGGTGCTGCCTATGTATTGATTCGATGTACTGATTGATCACTTTTGCAAGATCAAAACCGGTTTGATTTACAAGTTTTTGTGCAAGCTCTAGGGCATCGTGCATGGCGGTTCCGTGAGCGAGGGTTGCGGTCTTGGGCTCTGGTAGTCGAAGTAAATTACGCTCGTTAAAGTAGTGCGGGCCTCCTTTGCTGACATCAAGAAAATTCAACAAATGCGTCACGCTTAGGCTGTAATTTTCAAGTCGAGACTGAAGGGCTAGTTTCATGTCTGTCGAACCGAGAGAGGGCCAGCGTATGCTGTCTTCGATAACATCAATAATGTCCGTATCTGGGTTCGTCATGTCGGTTGGAGCGCATACTGATGCAATTAAACTCGAGGGAAGGGTCTCGTTTCCAGCTTGATCGTGCGTGTAGTAGCAGATAGTAAGGAAGCGCTTGGCGCGACTGGTTGCGACAAACATAAGACGGGCATAGTCATCCATTTCATCGCCAGGAGGTTGAAGCGGTAAATTGGCTGGCGGTTTCCTTCCCCCAACGCGCGGTGTCCAGTTCTTTTCGATCGCGTCAATCACATAAACGCTATCAAACTCGAGTCCTTTGGCTTTGTGTACTGTGAGGAGCGAAACGGCGGTCGAACCAGTTACAAACGCCGATTGGTCAGTAACAATTTTATTATTTTCCTTTTCAATTGCTACGAAGCTCATAAAATCCTGAAGGGTTGTTTGCTTTGTTCCGCTGTACTCATTGGCCATATGCCTTAGGTACGCAATAGCTGACAAACCAGACAGGTAGCCATTGGCGTCTCGCTCATTTCTTGTGTAGTAGTCTCTCAGCGGGCTCACGCCAGTTTTGAGTTCGCGTAAGCCGAGCACATACTCTAATAGTAGGCTGAGCGGCGAGTCCGCGCTTAGCCGGCTAATGTCTCTTAGCCAGTCTGCGATCCACTTGTGCGAAGAGTTATCTGATGTTTCGAGGCTGCTTAGCCAATCCGCCTGCCGATAATTTTTAAGTGCAATTTCCCATAATTCTTTAGGACTAATGTTCCACATCGGATGCTGAAGTGCATTGGCTATAGCAATATTTACAGCTGCTTTGTCGCCCGCCCGTAGGGCCTCAGTGGCTTTGGAGATCCATATCACTTGATTAACCACTGGATGGTCAAGCACATTCCTCTGTTGTTCGTAATGCACAGGCACTGCGAGCATATGTAATCGTGCTGCCAGCTGCCTAAGGCTTTCATGCCCTCTCGCAATTACGGCCACCGAACTTTTGCCATCAAAGGCCTTCTGTATCTCTTTGGCAACCGATGAAAGCTGATGTTCTCGTGACGGAAATTCGAGTAGTCGTACTTTTCCTTTGGGAACTTTTGACGTGGCTATTAATTTTTTATGTAAGCTGGGGTCTCTTTTTGTCAGCCGATCTTCGGCCTTGTCGATTATTTTTTGGGCCGTATCCAAGATCTCTTGAGTAGATCGATAGTTTTCGACAAGAACAACGGTCTGTGTTTTTGGATACGTACGGCGAAACATCAGCATATTGCTGAGCTCGGCCCCATTAAATTTGAATATTGACTGGTCGTCATCGCCGACAGCCATCAAGTTAGGGCTTCCATTGCTCAAGTGGTGGTCTGCAATGAGATGCGCCAGTCGGAGTTGGGCTGCGTTTGTGTCTTGAAACTCATCAATCATTACGTACATAAATCGTTCTTGTAGATCAGCTCGAATTTCTGGCCGAGCTTCGATCTGAGAAATAACCTCAACCAACATGTCTGAATAGTCATAGTAGCCACTTTGGTGAAGAGCGGCCCGGTATTGTTCGTACACTTCGGCGAGTGCGCTCCACCATTCATTTCGTTTTCTTTCTTGGTGCATACCAAGAGTACCGCCTACCGTTTGGACCCATCTTTTTTTCCATTTCCCAGAGTGCAAGGTGGTGCCCAGTACAGCGTCTTTTTCGACCGCCGAGTCGAGACTTTCTTTTAGCACTGTTGAGAGCGAGACTAAGGGCGCCAGAATGGCGTCGACAGATTGGCTAGGAAGTCTATTAATTTTGTGTTGCAAGTCCGCTAGTTTTTTATACGATAAGCGATCGCTTAGCGCCTCGACAACAATCGGTTCAACCTCGTCAAGATATGCGAAGTTGTGTGAGATAATCGCAGCCAGTTTCTGTGGGGTGAGACCAGCCTCTTTTGCTAACTTTAAGCCATTCAATACATCATCTGTGAGGGTGTATGTTCCCATAAACTTCAGTGCTAAGGGGTTATCTAGAGGTAGACTGGCTAATATGTCTTGCACGATCTCGAGTTGCAGTGCGTCTGGTGCCAGGGATAACTTGGCACCGCTCCAGAAATAGTCTGGGTAGGTGTTCATGACTTCACTCGCAAAACTGTGAAAGGTTTTCACGACCACATCACTCGCTGCTTGATTTGTGAGTTCGAGGATGCGGCCGCGCATATTGGTGCTTGCTTTGTTGGTAAATGTCAGACACAAGATGCCACTGGCGTCGGTGTCAGTGCGGTGAAGGATGTTCGCAACCCGCATTGCCAGTAACTGCGTTTTCCCTGTACCTGGACCTGCAACAACTAAAAGTGGGCCGTCGATAGCATCGACCGCCAACCTTTGCGCCTTATTTAGGCGCAACAACTCTTTTTCAAAGCTCATGTATGACTTTATTTTACTCTCGAAGCCGAGGTAGTCCTAGACCATTGATAATTCTTCAGTGCTAAGATGTTTTTTTGCCAAATCGACAAAGACACCGTTTGTCCAGCCAAACCCTAGTTGCGGGGGGTACACGCCAGCTTTGGGCTCTTTATCGTGATCAACTACGTTATAGGCCTCTCTAAAAACACCATGGCGTTCGTAGTAGCGTAGGTTTGTTTCTAGCCATTTGCGTACAATTGCGTTTGCCTCGGATGTAAACCCGTATTTTTGCAGTCCCTCAATAACGATCCAGTGAAGCGGTGCCCATCCATTCGGATAGGCCCACTGGTGAGGAACGTCGCTGTGTGGCAGTTCATTTGGTCTTGCGGTGGCTGTAAGTCCACCTAAATTGGTAAACTTATCAAGGTGAGCTGCGATCTGTTTCGCCTCTTGTGGGTTTGCAAGCTTTGTCCATAATGTGTAATAACCGGCAAGCGACCAAATTTTCGACTTCTTCCCGTTGGTATAGTCGAGGTCAAAAAAGAAACCCTTCTCTTGATCCCAAAGCTCAGCTCGAACAGTGCGAGCGCGCTTGGCGGCCCTTCCCTTCCATATCACGACTGCCTCAGCGTCCTCAAATATTTCGTAGGCTCTTACAAAATCGGTTTCGTATTTGTAGAGTAAGCAGTTAAGGTCAATTGGAATGTAGGATAAGCATCGTCTGTTAAAGCGGGTTGTCATGTCCCAGCCACTCTCAGCCTCAGCCAGGTCGTCGAGAACGTTTATGTCGTAGTAGCGACTGAGTCCTTTGTAGACTTGTCTCCAGTTTGGCTGTGAATCACCGAGCCAAATGGCGTGATACTCATTTTCTGCAACCCAAATATGCTCTTTTAGCCAGGCTTTACTCTTGTTTAGTTTTTCGTAAATGTCAAAGATTAAACTTGTCAAAAAAGGTGGCTGTGAACGGCTCGTAAAATAGTACCTACTGCCGTTTGGGATCATGTGAAATCGCTTGGCCATGAATATCATGTTATCGAGCATACCCTCGGCGAGTTCGTATTGATCGGTCGCAAGCAGACCTTGAATAATAAAGTAACTGTCCCAGTAATACATCTCATTGAACGCAAAACCAGATTCTGGGTCGTTGCTGGGGACAACGTACGGATATGGCAGTCCGATAAGTGTCGCCTCGTCAGCTGGCTTGTCGACAGTGAGGTCCGCCCATTTTTGTTCAATATGAGCAAACGCGTTGGCAACCCTTAGCGGTTCAAATGTAATAGATGGTTTGGTGTAGGTGTTTGTTTTGCCCATGACTTACCCTATTGTAAAAACCGAGATGTGCTTTAGTCAAATAGGTTTACATTTGTATCAGTAAGTCGTGATTTTGCAGCCCAACTAGGCTCTTCGATTGTTCACAATTCGTGCATTGCGATTGTAGAATCCTGGTTTTTTGCCATTCATGGTATCTTATATAACTATGAATGCAACAGATGCAGCCACAGTTGCGCAATCTATTCGTGCTGGTAAAGTTGGAGTGATGCCAACAGATACGGTATACGGCCTGGTAGCTAGCGCACTTAACCCGTCGGCGATCGAAGAGGTGTATCGGATAAAAAATAGGCCATCAGCCAAACCGTGCGTCGTACTAATAGCTGACGTCAGTCAACTCGATAGTCTTGCAGTCGAACTTGAATATGAACTGCGTGAAGCGCTCGAAAACGTCTGGCCTGGGCCGAACAGTGTCATTCTTCCCAGCAGTGGGCCGCACTATCTTCATCGAGATACCTGGAGTCTCGCAGTGCGTTTGCCGGCGCTCGATTGGCTAAACGCAACAGTAGAATTAACTGGACCAATTATTGCAACCAGCGCAAACCCCAGTGGCGTTGTGGCTGTTCAAGATATGAACTGGATAAGAAAGCAGCTGCCAAATCTTGATTTTTATTACGAAGGCCACGTACAAACTCAACCTTCAACTCTGTACCGATACGATAACGGAATTCTTGTTGAAACTCCTCGTCAGTGACGATGTTTGGCTTTTATTACGGCCCACTGGATGCTCGCGAGCAAGAATAGTAGCAGACAATAAAACAGCACTTCGCCGTAGAGTTCCAGCTTATATCCTTCGTTGAAGTAATGCACAAAATAGGCATTTGTGGTCAAAATGTACGCAATAATGCTGAGACCTGCCGTAAGGTAGATCGCCCCTTTCCTTACAAGTATGGCCGACGAAATGATCGGGAGCGCGTAGAGGAGAACTGCTTTGCTGGCCATACCTCTCTCTAAATACACATACCAAGATGCGAAGGCGATGTCAGTGACAATAAGAAGCCAAAAGAGTTTCTTGAGTCGGCGGCTGTCTTCTCGGGTTCGCGCTTGAAACCAACAAATACCAGCAACTGCGGCCAGCACCCCCACTCCCAGCCAGCGTTTTAACACCACATCGGGCGTTATCAGCTTTCCGGCATCGAATATGATTATTTGCAGCGCTAAAACTGCGGCCAGCAAAAGATGAATCCTTGAAACCCTGGCCAGCGAGGGACCAAATGTATTTGTTTTATGCGCAGGCATGTATGGATGTATTAAAACATGAGCATATTCAAGCGTCTAGTAGCGAGAGAATGAATTTGGCTGAGCGGCGCGAAATACCATGCATATCTGCCACGGTGTGGAAAGTAGTGTTGGGTTTATCTTTGAGCAGCTCGTCAATATTGGCCCGGGAGACAATTAAATCGAAGCGCCCATAAATAATATCGATCGGGATTGTCAGCTGACGTAACTCCTCTAATGACTCTTGACTAAGGATGGTATTTTTTAACGAACGCTCGAACGACACCCACACTTGATCGTTTATGCTTGCATGGCTGAGGCCGCGAATCATGTTGCTGCCAAGCTTTCCGTAAAACAGAGCGAGTTTGGGGTTATTCATTATGTGTTCGTAGACGGTAAAATACAGCCGTTTTCGATTTTTTATCGAAGTGTCTGTGGATTCCTGGCTAAAGAACGCGGGTTCATAGAGGATAAGCCTATTGACTTTTGTCGGGTAGGTTTTGGCAAAATGTGTTGCAATGATGCAGCCCATAGAATGGCCAATGAGCGTAATTTTTTGGCGTGGTCTTAGGCGCAGTGTCTTATGTATTGCGCGAACGTGCTCATCAACGTCGTAGCTGCTCCAGCTGGGCTTGGGTGATTTCCCAAAACCGAGCAAATCAACACCAGTTACTGTCCATTTTGCTTTATTTATTAGCTTTACAAGTGGATTCCAGGTTTCAGCATTGTCGGCAATGCCATGCAAGAGAACAAGAGTTTTGGCCCCCTCCCCTACGCGTATTCGTTTTTTTAATTTTATGGGACGTTTGAGCCAACGATACCAGAGCGTTTCAAATAGGTGCATTGTTACTCCACATTATAGGGCATCTATTCTGTCAACGTGTCAGACCCGACCCACACATACTCCCACGATTCTGGTTCTGGGCCTTGTCTTGTAGCGCCGACTGGGTAGCTCGGTATCCAGCCAAACGTTTTTGCGTTTTTGTAGTTTTCGACGCTCAGCCACTGATAGCAGCTTGATCTGTCAAAAGAGACGAAGGGGTCGTTTTTGCAGGCAACGTCTATTGTGTAGCCGCTGTGGTGTCGAGAGTAGCCTGGAGGTGCCGTCGACGCCAGCACTCTTAAGACTTGTGCGTCATATGTGCCATTGCCAACTAATGAAGAAACAACCCCTTGAGCTTGGAGGCGATTAAGAAAAAGCTGTTTTTGATCTTCGGCGGAACGATATGCAGCCGTCAACTCTAATAACTGCCCAGATTGTTTCGCGCTGGCTTGCATCGATAGCCATGGTTGCACGGCTCTTTCTTGCAGCTGCATGCCTGGAGCAACGCTTCTAAAGGTGTCAGTGACCGGTGCAGTTCTGATAGTGTAGCCACGAGTGGCTGCGAGTGACTTGATTCGCTCATCTGATACGGAAAAGCCAGTAATTGGTGTATGTTCATCTATTCTTTGGGTGTTCGGATAGGCAAATCGTTCGTAGAGTTCCCTAAATTGATCCCCAGTATATGTCTTAATAATGCCTGTCTTTTGTGGTGCTTGGACGCTGTTTGACGAGGTGGTTGCATTGGTTGCGGGTGGTGCATCATTTGCCGTAAAAGCTCTATAAGCGACAAACCAAATAACACCTAGCAGTATGAGCAGTCCAATTGCTGCCAGCAGACTATCGCCCTCGTGGTGATTGTGGGATTTCTTGCGCGACTGCCTCGATCTGGGTTCTATAACTCTCATAATGTGCTTATGGCTATCATAGCACTCGGAAAAGATAACAGGTATACGCTAGATCTGGTGTTGTGGCGCGTCAATAAACGTCCCACCTTGAGAGTTTAGATCCTGGATAGTGATGACGCTTCCCTCGCGTCGAATAAGTGCGTGCAACTGCGAAACCGCTTCAGAAAATTCGAATCGCCCATGATCGTAGTCTTTACCAAGGCGCACCTCTTCACCATCGCCCAAGCCTTTAAAACCAATGTCCTCATAGCTATCAAAGGAACTTGGGTCAATTATTAGGCAGTCTCGCGTAAATGTACAACCGAGGTCACGTTCGGGCTGCACAACTTTCAAGTGGTGGTCGCCAAGGTACACATCAACAGGACCTAGGCCTATATCCACTCTTTCTGCTAGTATCTCTCGTTTTTGTTCGTATGACGGATAACCGTTGCGCTCAGAACTCATAGTTTTAATAAACACTAAAGTAACATATTTTGTTTTCTTGGTGAATATTAGGTTGAAAAAATCGCAACATTGTACGGTCAAGTATCGTAGCTATTGTGTCGAGCTTGCGTTTCCGCTTGACCTTTGTAACTAACCGTACCATATACTAGCTGGAGTAAATATGAGCAACAATTCACAAATACTGACAATAAATACCGGCTCTTCAAGTCTAAAGCTGCTTGTGTTTGAGGCGTCTGAAACATTTGTGCCGCGGATAAGGATAACAATTGACGGACTCGGGTTGCCGTCGAGCAAACTTGAGCTTACAACATACGACGGGGATCCACAGACGCTTTCCAAGCGATGCGGCTCGCTAGACCACGTTCATGCCTTGCATGCCGCCCTCGGCGAGTTAGACGAAAGGAGTATACTGAACGCGGTTGCAGCGGTTGGCTACAGAGTCGTGTTTGGAGGGCCTCATCTTAGAAGTTCACAACTAATCAACGAAGATGTCTTGCGGCAGCTAGAGAGTTATGCGCAATTCGATCCAGACCACATGCCCTTTACTATCCAGATCATCAAGCTGCTACAAGAACGTTTTAGTGGCCAGGCGCATGTGGCATGCTTTGATACCGCATTCTTTTCGCAGTTGCCAAGCGTTGCTCAGACGCTGCCGCTGCCAAAGAGCATTCGGGACAAGGGAGTTCTTAAGTATGGTTACCACGGCCTTTCGTATACATACCTACTGTCTCGACTAGAAGAACTGGACACAGTACAAGATAAAAAAATTATTTTGGCACACCTCGGTAGTGGTGCGAGTCTTGCGGCGGTCAAAAATGGCCAGCCAATCGACACAACGATGAGTTTTAGTCCGACGTCTGGCATTCCAATGAGTTCAAGGAGTGGCGATCTTGACCCCTCAATCGCGAGCTTTCTTATCAAACAAGAAGGCATGGATATAGAAAATTTTGCCTACATGACAAACAGAGAATCTGGGTTGCTGGGGATCTCCGAAACCACCGCCGACATGTACTCTTTATTGCAACAAGAAGACAACGACCCCAGATCAAAAGCAGCTGTCAATAGTTTCTGTTACCACGTTCGCAAAGCGATTGGCGCGCTGTCGGCGAGTCTAAATGGACTTGATCTAATTGTGTTTTCGGGAGGGATTGGCGAGCAGTCTGCGCCGATTCGGGCTCGAGTTTGCGAAGGATTGAGCTACCTCGGCGTAGAAGTTGATAGCGAAAAAAATAATCAAAATAGTGAAATTATTTCAAAAGAAGGTACAATAACCATAAGGGTACTACACACAGAAGAGGAGCAAATAATAGCCCGCGATTCAGCTCGTTTTATTTAGATGAGTCGTTTTGGGCGGTGCTTAAGCAAGGTGGGATATGTTTGAAGAAGACAAGCCATTATCAGATGAAATGTTGCGCAAAATCCATGCGTATTGGCGGGCCACCAACTATGTTTCGGTTGGGCAAATATACTTAAAAGACAATCCGTTGCTTCGAGAGCCGTTGCAGCTTGAACATGTCAAAAAAATCTTGCTCGGCCACTGGGGCACGACGCCGGGCCAAAACTTTATTTATGTGCACCTAAATCGGATTATTAACAAACACAAAACAAATATGATCTATTTGTCGGGTCCGGGACATGGCGGTCCGGCACTGTTTGGAAATGTCTATTTGGAGGGCACATTTTCCGAATATTACCCCAATGTGCAACAAAACGAGGAGGGGTTACGAAACCTGTTTAAGATGTTTTCTTTTCCTGGTGGACTGTCAAGTCATGTGTCGCCTCAAGTACCCGGTTCGATTCACGAAGGCGGTGAGCTCGGTTATTCCCTTAGTCATGCGTATGGTGCGGTGTTTGATAATCCAGACCTCATTGCGGTGTGCGTGGTTGGTGACGGCGAAGCCGAAACCGGACCGCTTGCGACTGCGTGGCACTCGAACAAGTTTTTGAATCCGATTCATGACGGAGCAGTTTTGCCGGTTCTGCACCTCAATGGCTATAAAATAAGCAACCCCACAGTGCTCGCCCGAATCGAACGCGAAGAGTTAGAGCAACTTTTCCGAGGCTACGGCTACACGCCCTATTTTGTTGAAGGTGATGATCCAATGGAGATGCACCAACTTATGGCCTTTCAGTTAGAGTCGGCAGTTCAAGAAATTCAACGAATCCAAGAGAATGCACGGCGACACAACAACACGACTCGCCCGAGATGGCCGATGATAATTCTTAATTCTCCCAAGGGTTGGACTGGGCCACAAGTGGTTGACGGTCACAAGATAGAGAACAATTTTCGCTCTCACCAAGTGCCAATACTGATTGACGAAGAAAATCGGGCAAACTTGACGCTGCTTGAAGAGTGGATGAGAAGCTATAAGCCGGAAGAGCTGTTTGATGAAGAAGGTCGACTTATTTCGGAACTTGCGGAGTTGGCGCCAAAGGGACATCATCGAATGGGAGCGAACAAGCATGCCAATGGCGGCAGTTTGCTTCGAGAATTACACCTCCCAGACTTCCGAGATTATGCGGTCGGAGTTCCCTACCCTAGCGGTGGGAAGGTTGGTAATGTTCATGCGCTTGGTCCGTATTTGCGCGATGTAATAAAACTGAATCAAGAACATCGCAATTTTAGATTGTTTGGCCCTGACGAGACCGTGTCGAATAGGCTCGAAGCGGTTTTTGAGGCTACAAATCGGCAGTGGGACGCTCGAATTCGAGAGTCTGATGAGTTCTTGGCTCCAGACGGTGCGGTGCTGGACTCGATGTTGAGCGAGCATCAGTCTCAAGGTTGGCTCGAGGGCTATTTGCTGACAGGTAGGCACGGTATACTCAACAGCTACGAGGCGTTTATTCGTATTGTCGACTCAATGGTGAACCAGCACGCCAAGTGGATCAAAATGTCCTCTGAGCTTGCCTGGAGAGAGCCCATTTCCTCGCTCAACTATCTGCTGACCTCTCATGTGTGGCGCCAGGACCACAATGGATTTACCCACCAGGACCCTGGGTTTATTGATCATCTGGTCAACAAAAAGGCTGCCACCGCGCGTGTTTATTTGCCCCCCGATGCGAATACTTTACTTTCGGTTACCGAGCATTGTTTGCGCAGTCGTAACTACATTAATCTGACGATTTGCGGTAAGCATGACGGGCCCCAATGGCTCAACATCGAAGAAGCGACAATGCATTGTACGGTTGGTGTCGGAGTGTGGGACTGGGCGAGCACCGACCAAGGCGGAGAGCCGGATGTGGTTATGGCGAGTGCGGGGGACGTACCGACGCTTGAGTCAATTGCTGCGGTTTCGATTCTTCGTAAAGCACTACCCCATCTTAAAATACGCGTAGTAAACGTGGTGGACCTAATGAGGCTAGAACCCGACACCGAACATCCGCATGGTTTAAGCGATGTTGAGTATAACGAGATATTCACCCAAGACAAAAACATTATCTTTGCCTTCCATGGTTATCCGTGGCTAATCCATCGGCTTACCTACAGAAGAAAAAACTCCAACATGCACGTTCGTGGATATGTAGAAGAAGGCACAATTACAACTGCATTTGACATGACTGTGATGAACAAGCTCGATAGATTTCATTTGGTAATGGACGTCATCGACAGAGTGCCGCATCTTGGAGAAGCTGGCGATAGTCTGCGCGAAGAGATGGAAAAAAAGCTGATAGAACACAAAAACTACATCGCGCACCACGGGGTGGACATGCCAGAAGTGCGCGATTGGCAGTGGGATTTGTAAAACCGCGGTCACTCTCTTTCAAACCAACTAGATAGTTGCTACAATTACATCTGTTAATCGCGAATCGGTGGGGAGTGGCCAAGTGGTAAGGCACCAGGTTTTGGTCCTGGCATTCGGGGTGAGATCCGCCCGTGGCGGATCGCAAGGGAGTCAACGCTTGCAAACTGGTTTGCAAAGATGTTGCGACGGGCTCGCCGAAGGTGAGTCGAGTCCTAGATTCGAACCACGATTTACATTTACAAACATAATCGTCCGTTGATGGGGAGTGGCCAAGTGGTAAGGCACCAGGTTTTGGTCCTGGCATTCGGGGGTTCGAGTCCCTCCTCCCCAGCCAGATGCTGCAGTTGAAAATCAGACCTATCTCCCCATTGCTGAGCAGGAAAGAAGGCTTTATTTAGTATTTAGGTTACTCTACCAAGCCCGCAATTCTAGCCAATTACTTCGAAAATGTTACAGTAGGAGAATACTGAATTTATCGACTATACTTTGAGTATGATGAGGCAAACAACAACACTTGGACATAGCAATCTCAGCATTAATCGAATTGGTCTTGGTTGTATGGGAATGTCAGAGTTCTATGGATCCTTTGACGAAAATGAATCTATTAGGACTTTGCACAAAGCCATCGATTTGGGCGTCAATTTTTTCGACACAGCAGATATGTATGGCAGTGGAGCGAATGAGAAGCTGCTGGGTAAAGCCTTCAAGGGCCGCTGGAAAGACATCGTGCTCGCAACAAAGTTTGGCGTGCTGCGCGGGGACAACGGGGAATTTCTCGGTCTGAGCGGAAAACCAGAATATATTAGAAAAGCTTGCGATGACAGCCTAAAGCGTTTAGGTATAGACGCAATTGATGTGTATTATATGCACCGACAAGATCCCGAGGTTGAGATTGAAGAAATAATAGGGACACTGGCAGATCTGATCAAGCAAGGAAAGATAAAACATATCGGCCTTTCCGAAGTGAGTGCCGAAACGCTTCGCAGGGCTCACTCTGTTCACCCCATTACTGCCGTTCAAACAGAATATTCGTTATGGAGTCGTGAACCGGAAAAGGAGATTTTTGATGTCTGCCTTGAGCTCGGTGTCACGTTTGTAGCGTATAGCCCGCTCGGCAGAGGCTTTTTAACTGGATCTATTAAAAACCGCGACGATCTAGAAAAAGGCGATTTTCGTCTTAGCAACCCTCGTTTTACGGATGAAGCAATACTAAAAAATCTAAAGTTCGTTGAGGTTATAGAACGCATTGCCCAAAGCAAGGGAGCGACCAAAGCACAGGTTGCCCTTGCGTGGATACTAAGTCAAAACGACGAGATCACGGCTATACCAGGTACGCGAAAGATCCAGCGACTAGAAGAAAATCTGGGTTCCATACACGTAGAACTGACAGAGGAAGATTTGTCCACAATAGAGCATCATATTCCCGCAGTGACTATAGGCGCTCGCTACTAATTCTATTTGTTTCGTTTGATTCGACTTTTTTAGTCGGTTTTAGCTCACAAAACTAGTTTCTGATCGCCGTTGTAGCTCACTATCAGCCGTATCACCTTTCAAGCCCTCGACCACGAGTCCTACTAAACGTTCAGCCTCGTCGTCAACAGAACGATCAAGTTGCTGCAGGACGTGGTATGGGTGGTGGTAATACACGGTGGAGCTGAAGACTGCCCGAGCTTCTTGTTCGGTGTCGCTTACATTGAATAGCCCGGCTTTATTGCCGTCTTCAATGATTTGCCTTATTTGCCCAACCAGCTCATCAATATGCTCCCTAATCACGCTATGGGATCTCTCGGCAATCTGGTGGTATTTGGCGAACATTTCCGGGTCGCTTTTGGCAACGTTGTGTTTAATGCGAATTAACGCCATAAGCCATTCGTGCAGGCGTTCGTCGGCTGGAGTATCTTTGGCCGCAATTGCTGGCAGGTTTCCGCTAAAAACGGGGAGCCACCGGCGCATGACCGCGTCGAACAGGGCTGCTTTGTCGGGGAAATACCGATACAAGCTGCCGTGTGTGACGCCTAGTGCTTTGGCAACATCTACAACCGACGTCTTATCCGGGCCGTAACGACGTAACAGCTCGGTAGTGGTGTCGAGTATTAGGTCGTTATTAAGTGATTCGGCCTTTGGCATTAGGGCTCCTGGATATCTAAAACGTCGTCCCCGGATTGGATAAGCTCACCAATCTTTTCGGCCACCGCTTCGGGCGATATGACGTGCGGTAGTAAACTGCCGTCCGGTGCGTGACGCAGGGCATCCGGCTCAGGAAAGTCCGTGTGTTGGCCAAAGCCGGTGTCAACAATACCAGGGCGGATTATGCTCACAACAATGTTGTCCTTAGTTAATTCCTCACGAGCGGTCAACGACAGATTGTTCAGCGCATATTTTGTTGAAGCATACCCGGCGATATAGGGGATAAACTTCAGTGAAGCTTGCGAGCTGATATTCAGAATCGTGCCACTACCCTGTTTGCGCATTTGTGGAATTACTAATTGCATCAGATTAAGTGGCGCTACGACGTTAAGCTCTAGTAGTTTACGGTACCCGTCGATGTTGATTTTCTCAACCGGCGCGGCCATCGCTTGGGCTGCGCCGTTGATGAGTATGTCAATTCGGCCGAATTTTTCAATGGTCTTGTCTACCAGCTGTTTTGCTTCATTCGGCTTGGTAACGTCGGTCGGAACAGCAAATGAACCAGCAATTTCCTTTTCGAGTACCTGGAGCTTCTCTGCTTCGCGCGAAGCCAATACAACCTTCGCTCCTTTGCTAGCCAGATGTTTAGCGGTTGCCAGTCCTATGCCGGATGACGCGCCGGTAATGATAATAACTTTGTCTTCTATCTCCATAATTACCCCTTTACAACTTTAATGTTAAACATTGGGCTGTTGATTGCTCCCCACACACGCAGCCACAGCGGCAGGAACATCTCAGTGCCCCGGGCGGTGGTGATATCACCAAGATCAATGATATTCTCCCAGCCATAGCTTTTGATAATTTCGACTACCTTTGTTTTCGCTGATTCATCATTGCCGCTCACAAAGATATGATGGTCTCCACTTGCCAGACTTTTCGGGTTTACTTGTACGAGCGCATTTGTGGTGTTGAAAGTTTTGACGATCTTAGCTTTGGGCAAGGCTTTTTGAGTCTGTTCACCTAGGCTGTCGGTGTTGCTTACAAATAATGAAGGCGGCATACCTTTGGAGAAATCCAAAGGATTGGCAATGTCGATCAGAACCTTATCTCCGATTGCCTCCTCTAGTCCTTTCAGAACCTCAACTGTCACATGACCGGCCAGTGCATTAAAAATAATTTCGCCCTGTGCGGCCGCTTCGGAAAAGGTTGCGAGCTTAACGGCTTCTTTTTCTTTGTGCCATTCACTGAAGGGTGGATTGCCGATGTTGTCGTTGTCTGTCTTTGCCATTGTCTTGACGACATCTTGAGTGCCCAGAACAACGTCATTGCCCAGCTCTGCTAGTCTTGTTGCGTGGGCTCGGCCGACCATGCCTGTGCCCAAAACTGCTATTTTCATATTAAACCCCTCTTTGCATTAGCTTGTACCAATAATAGTAACATATTCTGTTTATTGTTACTCTGTCTTGATTCTAAACTTGGTCAGAACATTAAATTTTAGCTTCGTCTGGTCGGGTAGTTCGACGTTGCGGACTCGGGCGGCGGTGTAGTCCTCCTTTAGATCGAAGTTCATAGTCCAATATATCCCCTGGCCCTTGCGCAGAAGGACTATAATATAAGTAGTAGTAACGCAGAGCGCGAAGCGCGAAGGAGGAGTTATGGGAAATCTAACATCTAACTTGCCAAAGCTAGACATGAGCACGTCCACAACTGGGTGCTGCCCTGTCTTTAATCCTGCCGAGTGGGACGGGAAACTGTTTGAATTTAATAATAAACCGTTCATTAAGGACCACATGGTGAGCTTCATGCACATTCCTTTGAACATGGGCAAAGTAATGAGTCGTCTGCAGAAACATGCCGAAGACAATGATGCCACAGCAGAGGACTTTATTCTGCTCAGTCAAGATGTTTCTCCGTGGCACGCAGATCATTACTATGCGGTGAGTAAGGAAGTACCTGGCGCCGAGATGGTTACGTTAAATGGTACGTTTTTTGCTAAAGTGTACGAAGGTCAGTTTAAGGACGTGGGAGCGTGGCACAAAGACCTCATTGCGACTGTCGAGAAAAGAGGCGATGAGCTAAAGCGTCTATTCTTTTACTACACAACCTGCCCAAAGTGCGCCAAGGTGTACGGCAAAAACTACGTGGTTGGTTTGGCCGAAATAAAATAAGCAATACATTTTAAGGTTGTCGTCGTATACACTTGAATAATGCGCCTTGGTAAGCAAGAACTATTTCGAAGCATGACTTTGGGAGTCCTGCTGTATTCTGTGGTGCTTGGATTTTTTAATGACTACACTGATATTTTGGACACCGGATCGTACTCTACTACGTTTGCTGTAGCGGTTGTGCTGCAGCTGCTGACATTTGTTACATTCGAGTTTAAGCGGAGGGTTGTAACGGCCTTTCGAAGTAAAGACAAGACCAGTAAGGTGGCCCTGGCGCTATCTGTATGGTTGATTATGTTTGTGTCAAAATTTGTCTTTTTGGCAGTGATAGATGTTATTTTTGGCAACAATGTAAGTGTTAGCGGGTTTGTTGGACTGCTTCTGATAATTGCCTGCCTCACACTCACCCAAAACCTGGTCGAACGGATAGATAAAAGTCTTGCGACATAAACTTACCCTCGTCAATTTATCAGTCTTTCTCTAGGAGTGGTGTCTATCTTGCTACTGCTTGCTTATGCTGTTGATCCGCCTATATAATCTGTAAACCAGGAGACAAATTGGACGAGAAAGCGATCAAAACGTGTTTTGAATATCAAAAGCTTGTTGAGCAGGCTGCACTGGGTGGATATTGTTCAGAGGACGTCAAGAGAATAAGTGAAGTAATCAAGTCCTTAGACCATGAGTCGAAGCTTGATATTTACAGATCAGCGTTTGACGAGGCTTATGAGACGGCTAGAGAGCTTTGCAGCAACAGTCTGAGTGGTGATAGTTTGAATGGCTGGCGATTTGATCTTACGGCGCATAATCTTGGTGTGGTGTGCATAAACTACGGGCCGCATAACAAACAAGAGTTTTCTAAAGATGTGCTTGATAGCACTGGCCTTAAAATGGTAAGTGTTGACGTTGAATCATTTAGGCAAAATATGGGTTCTCCTCAGACAAGTCTTTCGCTGTACAAATCTGAGGCCTATGATAGCGAGGATAACTCATATCAAGATATCGACCAGCAGTTACTAAGGGTGTTAGATGCATTAGAAACTCTCCATGTCGTAAAAGAGCACATCTAAAAGGAGGTGTCCTTCGCCTGCGGCCTTGCTCTACGCTATACTTAGCGATAATGAGGCTAAAGAGTACGGAACCCGCAAGCAGAACGGTTATTATTACCGGTGCATCTTCGGGCATCGGTAGGGCCACTGCCCTTTACTTTGCATATCAAGGGTGGAACGTAGTTGCAACGTCAAGAAGTGGCAAAAGGCTTGAAGAATTTCGGGAATATGCTAATATTTCTTGTCAAAAACTGGATGTAACCAATCAAGAATCAATCCGTAGCGTGATAGAAAAAACTGCAAAGAAGTATGCGTCGATTAATGTGGTTGTAAATAACGCGGGGTATGGAACTCTTGGGGCGTTTGAAGCATCAACCCCGAGTCAAGTTAGGGCGCAATTTGACGTAAATGTGTTTGGGTTAATGGATGTCGTTCGTGAAGTTGTACCGGTTTTTCGAAAACAAAAACATGGGGTAATTGTGAACATTTCCTCGATGGGCGGTCGAATCACCTTCCCTCTGTATGGCGTGTATCACGCAACCAAGTGGGCTGTTGAGGGGTTTAGCGAATCGCTAGCGTATGAATTGCGACCATTTGGAATTACCGTTAAATTGATCGAGCCTGGAACAATCAAAACCGAATTTATTGGCAAGTCTGAGGTGCGGTTTTCTAAGCGTGGGCTGAAAGAATATAGTGATTATGAAAAGATGGTCGTCAGTAATTTTCACAAATCCTATAGAGATGCTACAAATCCGATCGTGGTTGCAAAAAAGATATATCAAGCTAGTACTGATGGCAAAAATAAGCTTCGCTACCCCGTGGCAAAGCCGGCTTTATCACTCATATTGCTCAAAAAACTGCTGCCAGAGTCGGTGTTTTTTTGGTTTGTTCGTTCTCAGCTGAAATAATTCGAGTTAATTGGAAAATAGGTCCAAGTCTTTGAGTTCGGGTGGCAAAAAACCATTTTTGTGCACAAACCCGGCTTCCCACTTGGTTCCCTCTCCGTAACCGAGATCCTTCATTAGTTTGGTCGGTGAATTTCTTAGATGAAGCGGCACTGGAAGATCTGAGTTTTCGGAAGCGGCTTTTTTGGCTCTATTCATAGCGTTTGTCACCGCTCGAGATTTTTTGCATTTTGCCAAGACGGTCGCACAGTGATACAGATTATATTCGCACTCGGGCATTCCTATCCGCTCGACAGCTAAAAACGTCGAAACAGCAATGTTGAGCGCTGCTGAAGCCTCGAGTCCAATATCTTCGCTTGCAAAGATTACCATTCGTCGTGCGATGAATTTTGGGTCTTCTCCTGCTTGTAGCATTCTGGCGAGATAGTAGAGCGCGGCGTTTGCATCGCTCCCCCGCAAGGCTTTAATAAAAGCGCTTATGACATTGTAGTGATACTCGCCCTTCTTGTCGTAGCTGGGTAGTCTTTTTTGGGCCGCGGCCTCTATTTTTTCTTTGGACAAGGAGGTCGAATCGAGTGTGAGGGCAAGCTCTAGGTTTCCCAAAGCCACGCGGGCGTCTCCGTTCGCTAATTCGGCCAAATATTCTATGCTCTCTTTGGGAAAAACAGCCTGGGAAATGTGTAGCTGTTTGGCTGCTTGATTGAGTATCCTGACTAGCTCTCGTTTGCTTAATGGCTCTAAAACCAACACCTTGCTACGGCTGAGCAGCGGGTTGATCACTTCAAAGCTCGGATTCTCCGTGGTTGCACCGATGAGGATAATTGTTCCGTTCTCGACGTGAGGCAAAAAGGCGTCTTGCTGAGCTTTGTTAAATCGATGTATTTCATCAACAAACAGGGTAGTTCTCTGTTTTAGTCGTTGGTTTTGTTTGGCGTGTTCAATCACCTTTGAAACATCTGCCTTCCCCGAGGTAACTGCGCTCAGTTCGATGAAATCAGTCTTTGTTTCCTGGGCGATTATTCGAGCAAGTGTTGTCTTGCCGCTTCCAGGAGGACCCCATAGTATGAGGCTCACCGGTTGTTTACTTTTTATTATCTCTCGCACAAGCTGTCCTTTGCCGGTAAGGTGTGTTTGGCCGACAAACTGTTTGAGGCTTTTGGGCCGCATTCTTTCTGCAAGTGGCGTAGACATACTACCCATTATACGCAGTTGTTTTGCTTGTGCTTGCAAATACTACCCCAGTTACTCATAGTTGAGACATGAACGTTAATCGAACAGTCCAGATTATTGGCTTTGGAATAGTTGCGCTAATTGTTATTGCTTTTTCTGTTTTTGCCTTCAGTCGTATTCGAAATAACCCCTCCCCATCCAGCCAAAAACCCCAAGAACAAAGCACAAAGAAGCTTTCGGATTACTCCACAACGAATGCGGCAGTAAGTTTTATTGTCGAAGGCAAGACGAATGGCGGAGAGCAACATCGAGAAGTGAGGGTTAATGTTGATAAGTTCAATCGCTCACTGCTCATTTTTGAGGGATATCAAGGGAAAATTATTCGACAAGAGAATTTTCCTAATTCGGAGCAAGGGTATAAGGAATTTTTGGCAGCTTTGGAAAAAGCCGGGTTCTCGGTGCGACGCGAAGGAGCCAAAACCATAAGCCCAGACGGGCAGTGTTCTCTGGGAAAGCGATACTACTATCAAGCAACTGAAGTCGCTGGTTTTCCAGCAGACTTGTGGAGTTCGTCATGTGGACGAGCTGTTGGCACATTTGGCGGCAACTTTTCTGTTGTTCAGCAGCTATTTCAACTTCAGATACCAGACTACTCAAAACTTACACAAGATGTGAAGTTCTAGATAGAACCACGCAATCCACTTTTGCTTTGTTGACAATTGCTATATTAGCGCGTATAAAAATAAGCAAGAAGGGGTGGGACTAACAAAATAAGGAGGAACACCCTATGGCTAAAAACATAGAACGTCCGTTTTCAGTAACATTAGTAATGGTTTACGCAGCCTTTATTGGCCTGCTGAATATTGGGTTGGGAATATTCACACTTGTAGACCGAAATGACTCGGTACTGATTCGTGAGTCACTTCATTCGCCGGCCCAGCTTACTACCGCGGGGATTATTGCGATCGTATTTGGCTCGATTCAGTTGTTGCTTGCAGCAGCGCTTGGTCAAGGCAACAATCTTGTAAGAATGTTGTTTGCTGTTATCGCTGCGTTTAACTTGGCAGTCGGCGCGTGGGGTGCACTTGCGCTTTCTGGCGAACAGCGTGTAACAGGCGTGTTTGCAGTTGTGTTTGCAGTGCTTACGCTATTCCTGCTGTTCAACAAGAAGGCAGATGAGTATTTCGAACAAGCGAACTCTTAGTCGTTCGGTCGTAGTTAAAAGAGCGCCCACTAGCGGGCGCTCTTTTTTGGGTATTCTTTAGGGTGAGTGTTTTATGCAGCGGCAAAATATACGTCGTCTAGATACGCAGTAATGCCAGATCCCTTAGTAACTATCACTTGCACGCTTGCAGTCTTGACGTTTGTAGAAGTTGGTTTGTAGGTAAAGCTAATGGTACGCGCCCCTTTATTCCTTCTCTCATAAATGTACTTTCCAGATATCCAGTTTCCAAGAGCATCATATTCGTCAACATAAAACGCGAACGCACCACTGGTACGGGTTTTTACGTTGGTGTAGGCCTTGAAGGTGTGTGTTTTTGTGGCGTCTACTGCGACCTTTGGCGAAAATAAATGTATGTTTTTTGTTGTTGAGGCGGTCAACTTGATAGAGTTTTGCTTTGTAGTTCCACCGTTGTTTAGTTGATCAAGTACCACATTGGTAGCTGAGTCTGTGGTCCAGCCTTGCGTGAGTCCCGCATCAAACGATGCATTGGCCAAAAGATTTGGGCTTGGCGCTGGAGGGATTGGTGGTGGTGTTGGCGAGTTGCTTGACGTAGAAAACCACTTTACGTTATCGATGTATAGCTCAATATTTGAATTTGCGGTAACTATCACTTGAAGGCTTGAGGTATAGACACTAACACTACTTGGCTTGTATGTGACATTGAGACTTTTGGTGTAATCGTTTCTTACGGCGCCCAGATATATGCCAGATATCCATGTGCCGCTAAGGTTGTACTCATCAATATAGAACGCAACTTCCCCACCTTGGAGGGTGCTGGCATTCAAAAAGCCCTTTAGAACATAGGTTTCTGTTGGGTTTACCGACACTTGAGTAGAGTGAACGTGGATGTTTTGTGTCGATGAGGTGACGGCTAAGCTGTTGGTTGCGTCTGGCGAGCTCCCCTTGGATTGTGTGTTGACACTTACGTTGCTCGGCGCATCGGTCGTCCAACCCGTTTGTCCTTGATTAAAAGTTGAATTTGACAGCAAGTTTGTGTCGCTATTCACGAGTCCAGCAGTAATATTGGGTGTCGCCATATTAAGCGACTTTACGTACTGTGCGATAGATCTTAAGTCATTCGTGCCATATTCGTAATCTTGAGGATCAGAGCTTGGTACGTCTTTGATGTCATGGAATACCAAGATAAGCCAGGTGTTGTTTTGCTTTGCTGAATCGATATAGCTCTTTACAGTCTGGACACTTACCCCAGTTTGCACTTGCTGAACCTTTAAAAGATAGTCTGAATAGGGCCACGCATTATAACCCTTATCATGAAATGGCCGATGTGACGTGTAATGTCGAGCAATCGCCTCGATAACTTGACCATTATAATCGCCAAACGGTGTTGCGTAGCTCGTCGGCGTAAAACCGTGCTGGATAAGTGTTTGCTTGCAATTTGCAGCTTCGGTTTCCATCTGTTGGGGTGTAATCTGGGTTGATAGCGGATGAGTTACACTATGTCCGCCAATTTCCCACCCATATGTCGTCGATAGTTGGGTCACATCGGCCCACGTCATGTACTCTGCCGAACTACCAATAAAGCCGGTCGTCACATAGTTTGTGCCACTGATGCCGCTTTCGCTCAAGACAGGGGCCGCTTTTGTGAGCGCACTCTTATAGCCGTCATCAAAGGTGAAGCTTACCTTCCCTTGTGCGCTCAAACTTGTTGATGCAGCGCTGGCTTTTGGGCTGTAGCATACGACACCGATTGCCATGATTAAGCCAACCACAAGCAGTGTGCGTTTTTGTGAACTGCTCCGTATTCGTGCGAACATAAGTCTCTTTAATCTCCTTACTATTAAGATAACTATACAATCTATTTGAATAATAGACTATCATATTACAAAGCGAATAAAAATTGCTTGTGTTTATATAGCCATTTTTTAACGAATCTAAGCTCAACCGTTAATAATATAAAATATACTTTACAAAAATACATCAATAGTGTATATTTGTTAATTAGATAAAGAGAGGGTATTTCGGGTCTAACCCGAAGACTCTCTTTTTTTATCTTTAAGATAACGAGGAGTTAATATGTACGAAGGCGGACGTGGTGCAGGTTTTGTGCCGGTGGCAAGTACTTCAGCAGGTGTGCTCATTCTTCCCAACACGGGCGGAAGCATTGCCCTAACAGTCCTTTCTATTCTACTCATCGCAGTAGGTGGATTAGTGATTGTTTCTACTGCTGCAAGATTTCTTGCAAAGAAAATGTTTAAGGCTTAGAAGGCAAGAAGCTAGGTACATTCGGTTAAAGAGGGTGAGCATTTAATAAAATTTAAGTGTTCGTCCTCTTTTTTAACGTCTTTAGCAAGGTGGATATTTATGAATATTAGATTCAATCTGAGCGTCGGTGTGCTGTTTATTGCCGCCGGTCTTTTGGTAGGGCAAGGCTCCGTTGTGGAGCTTGCAAAGGGGTTAGTCGAAAAAGACCGAGTTGTTTCTACAGCGCAAGAAAAGAGCGCCGAAACACAAACACCGCAACAGCACCAAAATTCGGTGCCTGTAATTGAAGGGCGCCCAGTGCGCATCGTGATTCCGTCGCTAGGAATAGACCTTCAAGTGATTGATGGGAGCTATCGGCAACCAAACTTCGAATGGACGCTCAGCAAGGATAAAGCCCAGTTTGCAACAAACACCCAGCAACCAAATAACATATCTGGCAATACGTTTATTTACGGACACAACAACAAATATGTTTTTTCCAAACTGCCAGCCATAAAACCAGGCGAACAAGCGATCGTGTACACCGATAATGGCCACAGATTCACCTATTCCTATAAAAGCGCGCAAACGGTCAAGCCCCAATCGACCGAGATTTTTAACTATCGAGGTGGTCCACGACTCACGCTTCAAACATGCACTGGATTTTGGTACGAAAATCGAAGCTTGTATCGATTTGATCTGGTTGAGGCTCAATAATAATGCTGTACGACTTTCTATTCTATCTATTTGTTACCGTCAGCGTGGTTAATATTGCTCATCTGGGCATGTATTTGGTGGGTGCCAATATCTACGATATTAAATCCTATAAAGACACGCAAAAATCGAATCGTAGGAACCGCAGGAAACTTGCACCTCTCGTTAGCATACTAATTCCAGCTCATAATGAAGAAGAATCGATTATTCGATGCATTGACTCTGTTCGAAGAAATACTTATCGAAAGATTGAAATTATTGTTATCGATGATGCTTCGACCGACAATACGAAGCAGCTTGTAAGGGATTACATATCTAAATATCCAAATAGGTCAATAACGCTTACTTTCCGACGGATAAACCAAGGGAAGGCCCAGGCCTTAAATCACGCCCTAAAAAGAAAAGCTAGGGGCGAGTTGGTAATGACACTGGACGGAGACTCTGTGCTGGACAGGTTTGCCATAAAGCGGGCGGTTAACTACTTTTCGGACCCAAAAGTTGTTGGAGTTGCGGCAAACGTCAGAGTGATGGAAAGCATGACAGTTCTTGGTTTATTGCAAAGGTTCGAACATATGGTCGGCTATCGCTCAAAGAAGTTTTATTCGGTTTCGAACAGTGAGTATATTATTGGAGGTGTTGCGTCTACCTATCAACGTGAGGTAATAAAGAAAGTTCGGTACTACGACCACGATACTCTTACTGAAGATATTGGGCTTAGCCTTAAGGTCGCTGCCCTCGGAAATAAGGCAAACAGACTCGTGTATGGGGTGGATGTTATGGCGTCAACTGAGGGGGTGCACTCGTTTAAGGCACTTCTTAACCAGCGCTACAGATGGAAAATGGGTGGTTTACAAAACATTGTAAAGCACCGACAACTGGCACTGCGTACGCCCAAAACGCACAGCATGGGGTTGAGTTACTATCGTATACCGATGGCCTTTATTGGAGAAGCAATGTTGCTGGCGGAACCATTGCTTCTGGCATACGTCATTTATTTGAGTATCATAAGCGGCAACTTTGCAATGTTCGCCGGTGCGTATATGATAGTTTCGCTATATATTATGTTGGTATTAGCTCACGATGAACATACGAGATTTCGAGATAAAACAAGATTAGTTGGCTACATACCTATTTTGTATTTCGTATTTTTTATTATGAACGTGGTGCAGCTGATTTCAATTCTTCGCTGTGCTGCCAACTACAAGCTCATTAGCGGGAAAAGAAAAGTTTCTGGTACATGGATTTCTCCCGAGAGGCTCAGAACGACGTAGTCCTATTCTCCGCAAAGTGGCGGAAATGCCTTGCCGCTATTTTTTGAAGCGGGCGAGAATACTTGCAATTGCGGTTAGTGGACTTGCAACTTTTTTGGCGGATTCACTTATGCTTTGAAAGTTTCGGGCGGCGTGCTCAATGTGGTCAACAGCCCTGTTGATCTTTTTTATTATGGCTATTACCAAGCTCAGCGCAACAATACCAAGAAGCAGAAATACTCCTAGAAATATCGAGAGAATAATTACTAAAGTTTCGTAGGCATCCATTGTTAGGCTTATTATATAACATAAACTCTATTTATCGCAAACTTTTGGTCGATTGCTTCTTTGCAAATAAGACGGCAACCACTCCCCCGGCGTTGATCGTCCAGTGCAGAAGCCAAGGAGCAATAATGGTGTTTGAGATAATTCGCAAATGACAGAACACGACGCCAGCGAGCGCTGTTGCCATAACAGTTGCGGCTACAAAGGCAGTTTTGTTTGTGAGATTTTGGTTACTCCGTCGGTAACTATTCACATTCATGCCATTAATCGCCGGAAATATATGCCACAAGCCAAAAACAAGCGAACTTAACACCACTGCTACACCGGTCTGGTGGTACGCGAGGAATAAGGCCAGTAAAAAGCCGCGAAACAGGAATTCTTCAAACAACGCTGTTATTAAGGGTATTCGAAAAAGAGTTTCATATAAAATTCGACTAGTTTTTGTTTTGAGAATCGAAGTTTGCGACAGAAAATAGCCGTGGAGAAGCGGTAAGTGCGCAAGCCCGATCGCAATGATGAGCAACGCAAGCGATGCCATAGCCGCGATCAACACTCCCTTCGGAATGTAGGTAATCCCCAGTCCCAGCTCGCCTATACTTAGACCAATCAGATGCGCGATCCCAAGAACGACTAGGGCAAAAGCGCCGTTGGTTAGCCAGTGAATTTTTGTGGGAATAACCCGCGAAAGAAGGATGCCGTACGCCAGCACGACGATAGATAGCCCTAGTTGTGTGATGAATGCGCTCCCCAGCATAGGCGCTAGTATAAACTATTTATTATTTCCGAACCTGGTCTTCGATAATTCCTAAGTCAATTTTATTTGCTCGGTCAATTTCATTTCGACGGAGTTGCTTTTCGATTGATTTTAGTTGTGCGGGTGATACGTCAAATCGGTAGGTGAACTTAATGAAGCGCGCCAGATCAGCTCTGTAATCGTGTCCGCTTGCGACAAACTTGCCTGGTACTGGCCGAAGCGCGTTTTTCATTCCAAAGAGCATCTGGACAAAAAGTGTTGGAGTACGATACGCCAACTTCCCTTGCATCTCAGCAGGACGCTTATTGGGGTCGTCAATCCATTCGGGCTGCTTTAAGAGCAAGTCTAAGCTAAATTGAGGTATTGGGTCGTTGTGATGCGTAAGCAAGACGTAGCGTATGCGGGAGCGCTCGGACGCGCGTAGCTTTTTGGTGTCATTAATGTTATCGAAGCTACCAACAAGACTTGACTCGACGTTGAGCATCTTTCCCGAAAGTACTTGCTTCTTCCATTTGCTGCCAGCCGGTGTTCCAATCCACAGAGCGCTGTCAATCGCTAAATACTGGAGACCGTCTGTGCCTTCGTTTATAAATGCATTTTGCGACGTCCAAGCACCTAAACTTTCTCCAAAGAGAATAATCTTTGGGCGTTTCTTTGCAGGCAATGTGTCGAGCTTGCGCTTGATGCCGTTTAGCAACATTCTGTATTGGCGAAATCCTTCGTCGACCCTGTCAAGTGACATCGGTGACGGTCGTTTTGAATACTGAATAGCCACCGAGGCGACATCACCTCTCGTCATGTACTCTATTGATTCGCTCATCACATAGTTTATATAGCCCGTCCCCGTTGGCGACACCACCACAATATGAGAGCGACTAAATGCCTGCGTTCTGTCGAGTTCGTGCAATGCCAGGGCTACTCTTTCTTCTTCTGAAGAAGCACTATCCAACCCAACAAAAATTCGTACCGGCTCAAGCGCGCTTTCCTTCATTACGTCTGCAATGTGAGCCGAGGATAACTTGGAACCAATATGACGCCTTCCCTGGATAGTTAGGGTTTGCCAGTTTACCGCACTGCCTTTACCGCCGCTCGATAACCTTGTTTTTGGCGATGCATGATAGCCCTCTTCAATATTCTCAGAATTATCTTCAATTTGCTTATAGATACTTTCTACAGCTTTTGCCAAGCCAAAGACCATTATTCCCGCGGTAAGCACATGTCCTACCGGCAGCCAGCTACGTTTTGCAAACGGCGCGTACTCCTCCATAGTCGCGTCAACTATTTTCGCCGCTTCTCGCTCTAAGTGCGCAAAGCCAAAGAGCGCTGCAGTTACCACAGCACCTAGCGCAACGATTTTAACTGGCCTGGTGTCCTTGAGGGTTTTTCGCAGGAGTACTCCTCGATCTTGGTCAGTTCGCCTAAGATCGTCGAGCAAGCTAAAAATAAGACCGGCGCCGATGACATAAGGTATCAAATTTCTGTCTTGGGCGTGAGTCTTCGACCTACTCAGTTTATTGTTTATGGCCTCGATACAGCCATACACCAAATTGGCTAAACCAATGTTTTTTAACCAGTAGCCACCCGTTCTTTTGACCGAAACCGTGAGCCTTTCCTCGGTTTTATACGGGAATTTTGATTGCAGCCAGTAACCAAGAACCAGTGACAAAAATCCAATAACCGCTGAGTCGTTTAGTCGAGTATCATTAATTTGAATATTTTTTCTGTGTTCGCCTTCAACGACAGAGTCCAGACCAAGTTCGGTTACGTCTTGCAGCACTGTAGAGAGCATATAGACAAGTGCGATTGTTATTCCTGTGATTAACGCTTGATCAACATCGCTCCTGGGCATCAATGAGCGCTGAAATGTTTTGGGTATTGAAGCCGACGCGAGTAGCAATCCAACTGCCTGCGCTCTATTTCTTTTATTCTGAATAGTTTCTTTATGTCGCAAAATATATCCTTCTCCAAAGCCGGCACCACAGGATATATATTCTAGTAGAATAATTACAGTTATGCAACAAGATGGCCTAAATTATTGAGTAATAATTTATCGATATCGCAACCGTGGGCACACAAATGGTCAAACGTGGGTTTTTTGGTGCTATTTGTTGCTTATCTGTGGTGGAGATCCGCCGAGAACGAATAGCACAAAGATAACAGCAAGCGAAATAAGGGCTGCAGTGATGAATGATGTGAGACTTATAGAAATAAACAATAGTGACAGCAAAAAACCTAACAACACAACAAAAATGAGTAGTTTTCTTTGACGACGTAGCCATTTACTAAGGGTTGGATCTTGATTGTTGAAAATAGCCTTGTGAGCATTTCCCCCAATGAGCGCTTGAAGTCGGGCTCGTGTTTTGGTTGCAGTTTGGGTGGTGTCACCTATCCACGCGACAAAAGAAAGGCTAAACCCAAACAGTACTTGTCCCCATAAGATTTGAGTGTATGGTTGAAAGACAATTTTCCAGGTCTCAACAGCGGCCTGCCGAAATGAGGGTTGGGTGTTGCTGGCTAAAACCGCTTGGCCAATTTTAAGAGCAATAAGCAACGCAATTGAGAGCACCACAACTAGCATTCCTATATGAATTATGGTTTTGCGTCGGTTGTCACTTAGATATATCGAGAGCGAAAAAAGACCGAGCACGAGCATGATCGAGATCACGCGGGCAATTGACATGTTGCTGACTATAGCGTGAGCGACCGGCAAATAGTCAGCTTGGATTATCACAATCTCGCCAATATTATTCGGTAATTGTTTTCCAGCTAGAAAGTTAAGTTTTGTGTTTTCCAGTTGTGCTGAAAGCTGATTATATACATCGCTAACCGAAATGGTGCCATTACCCTTATATGACTTAAGGTTGTCAATGAGATTTTGGTGGGCAGTCCGAAGAGTCTTTTCCCAAACGGTTTGGAATGAGGGTGAGGCAAGAATTTTTTGTGCTTCCTTTGTTGCTGCGTTTTGGATTTCGGTTGCAACTTGTGGAGCTAAAAAGTCTATCTTGTCTGGAAGGACTTCAGTAGCAAGCTGCAGGGTGTCTACTTGAGCGAACAGTGCGTTAGTGGTTTTCTTGGCAACTGCTTCTTGAATCGCACCTTGCTGGATTAATGGTCCCACTGACTTCATGAATCTATCAGTATTAGTCAGCGTCATGCCTGCGTAAAAGATCACGCTGGCTGCCACAAAGATACCCCCGGCAAGGCTAAAGCTGATCCATTTAAGAATTGTCTTGCCGCTGCGCTTTGGGGTAACAGTTTTGCCGCGAAGCCTGGACACCTCCTTCTTTAGGCGTTTATTTTCCTGTTGCAGTTCAATAATTTTCACTTCTTGCTTAGTAGCCATGCACGTATCCGCTATCCACACTATTTAGTAAAAATATAGTATAAGAATTTGGTTAACCCAGCAAACCATCGACAAAACAACTACTTTATATTTTGGGTTTTTATGATATAATTTATAAAAATTTATTATGAAAAACTTAATCAAGGTTGATAAATCTCAACGCACTGCCCTAGCGATTGCAATGGTGGCGGCTATAGTTGTGGCAGTGTTTTTTCTGCAGCGATACTTACTGCTTGTTGTTGTTGCAGCTATCGTCGCATTCATTTTTAATCCTGTCTATAAAAAGCTACTGACAAAAGGACGCAGTCCCTCCAGTGCAGCTTCGATTACCTTGCTTGTAACCATTTTGTCATTTGTGATCCCAGTTTCACTGTTAGTTGCTATCACAAGCGTTCAAGTTGTGACGCTGCTCGACACCATAAAGCAGAGTGCAGATGGCTTTGATCTTGGAAATATTGGTCAGCGAGTAGTAAATTCTGCAAATGACGTGTTTACAAGTCTTGGCTTAAATATTCATATTACCTCACAGAGCATTACATCAGCGGCTACCAAAGCGGTTGAAGGCTTGGGAGAGACATTGCTAAAAAATGCCTGGGCATCAATTAACGGTATATTTGGATTCATTACCATTGCGATCATTTATATATACGTGTTTATATCCTTGCTCAAGAACCAGGATGCTATTTTCCGGATTTTTCATAAGATTAATCCATTAGGAAGGCAAATTAGCGAACTGTATGTCGCAAGAATGGGCAGCATGACGAAGGCCATGGTAAGAGGACAGTTCATTATCGCGACACTTCAAGGCCTCACCGATGCCGCATTGTTATATATTGGCGGTATTCATACGGCATTTTTCTTTTTTGCGGTAGTACTTATTGCTCTATCTATTATTCCACTCGGTGGTGGAATTTTGGTGCTACCGATCGGCGTGGTAATGCTTTTGACCGGGAATATTGTAGGAGGGCTAATTGTTATTTTGGGACATCTTTTGATTGTGACAAATATTGACAACATTATGCGCCCACGGTTGGTGCCAAAAGAAGCGAGACTTGACCCTGCCCTCACTTTATTAGCTGTATTTTCTGGAGTAACACTTTTTGGTTTCATAGGCATTATTCTTGGCCCTGTACTAATGATTGTGCTGGTAACTACGCTGCAGGTTTATCTCGAAGTCTTTAAGGGAGAAAATGCCGTCCAAGATGGCGAAACTCAAACAAAAGTAAGTTTATCTAAGAGATTTGGCAAATTTTTTGCAAGCAAATAAAAGCAAAAAGATTTGCGATCCTGTAGCTTGTTAGCTACATTATTTGAACGATGGAAGCCTCACACAAAATAAAAAAGCACATTGCGCCCCTCCATGTGAATGGCTTAAATGGACGATTGCTACGACTTCCAGCGCCCAAAAATAAGAACCGAGAAATTTTGTTGCTGTATGGGCATCACTCAAGTTTAGAAAGAATGTCGGGATTCGCTGAGGTTATGAACCGATATGGTGCGGTAACGATGCCGGATTTACCGGGCTTCGGAGGAATGGACAGCTTTTATAAGATTGGTGAAAAGCCCACCCTCGATAACTATGCCGACTACCTGGCATCGATTATTAAGCTAAGGTACAAACGTAGACGCGTCACAATTGTTGGAATGTCCTTTGCCTTTCCAATTATTGTAAGAACCCTTCAAAAATATCCAGAACTAGAGTCAAAAGTTGACATATTGGTAAGCACCGTTGGGTTTGTGCACTATCAAGATTTCAAGTTTGGGCCAATAAATTACTGGGGACTACGAAGTCTTGGATGGCTTGGTTCGTTTCGATTTACCTCATATATCATTGAGAAGGTACTATTACGCGGTCCGTTCATTCGGGCCACCTACAACTTGGTGAAAGATAAGCATTCGAAGCTTTTCGACGCAAACGAAGCGGAGCGAAGAAAAAGAATCGATTTTGAAGTGCAGCTGTGGCAGATGAATGATCTTCGAACCAGGATGTTTACGATTCACATGATGATGAAGTTAGACGTCTGTGCGGCGCAGCTGCCGACCAAAACCTACCACGTAGCCCCAGACTACGACCGATATTTTGACAATCACACCGTAGAACAGCACATGCGTGTCATTTTTGATAATTTTGAGGTGGTGCCCACAAAAATGCCGGCTCACGCACCAAGTATTATTGCGAGCGCAAAAGAGGCGATGCCTTACGTTCCTCTCCGGCTTAGAAGACTCCTGTCTTAAATTAAGCTGATATAATTAAAAGTAAAGAGATTGTATGAAAATTGGAATTGTTTGCCCTTACAACATATTCATCGGTGGTGGCGTACAGGAAGTTGCGCTGGCGCTTCGAGACGGGGCTGAAAAGCGAGGACACGAGGCCTACATTATCACGCCACAACCCAAGGAAGTACCCCAGCGTATTCCCAAAAATGTATTAATTGTAGGTGGCAGCAGGCCCGTAAGAACTTTCGCGACTGTTTCTCAATTTTCGGCGAGCGTTGATACAGATCGATTGGACGAGATGCTCGACGAACACAACTTCGACATTATTCATTTTCATGAACCATGGGTTCCAATCCTGTCTAGGCAAATAATGATTCGATCGAATGCTATTCATATTGGGACGTTTCATGCAGCGATGTCCGAGAGAGCGTCTGTGCGGACGATAGAAAGAGTAATTACCCCTTACACAAAATCAATACTAAAGTATCTTGATGTCATGACAGCTGTATCCCCTGCCGCTACAAACTACGTCAAGACGATTTCGAAGCGACAATTATTAATAGTCCCCAACGGCATTGACCTTTCAAAATATAAAGTAGGTACCGGCACGCACGATACGGATACCGTTACCATCCTCTACGTTGGGCGCTTAGAGAAAAGAAAAGCTGTAAAATACTTGATTGCGGCGTTCTCTGAGGTGAAGCAAAAGCATCAGAACTATAGGTTACTTATTGCCGGGAATGGACCGGACAGAGAAAAACTTGAAGAATTAGTCAAGGAGCTCAACGTAAAGGATGTTGAGTTTTTAGGATTCATCTCGGAAGAAGAAAAACTAAGATTGTTGCAGCGATCGAGTGTATTTTGTTCTCCCGCCATGTACGGAGAAAGTTTTGGAATTGTGCTTCTTGAGGCTATGGCCAGTGGCTGTGTCACCGTTGCCGGCAACAATTCTGGCTACGAGGGCGTACTAACGGGTACTGGACAAATATCGCTCATTGATCCAAAAGATACGAAGGAATTTGCACGAAGGTTGGTGCTATTGGCGACAGATGAAAAAATTAGAGCCGCTTGGCTGGATTGGGCGAAAGAAAGCGTCGAGAAATATGAGTACAGTAAGGTAATCGACCAGTACTTAGCAATTTATAAGGCGGCCTATGCCAAAAAAAATTCGAAAACTTAAGATTGGGTATGTGCTTGATGACGGTCTTGATCGTCTTGATGGCGTTCAACAGTACGTACTTACAATCAGTCGGTGGATGAAACAACAAGGTCATGAAGTGCATTACCTGTGTGGTGAAACGTCGACGACGGATATCGAGAACCTGCACTCCCTATCGAGAAATCTAAAGGTTCAATTTAATGGAAACGGGCTTACCTCTCCACTTCCAGCGTCAAATAAGAAAATAAAAAGGCTTCTTGCGCGCGAAATGTTTGATGTGCTGCACATTCAAGTGCCATACAGTCCGTTTATGGCAGCAAAAGTCATAAAGTTCGCACCCCCACATACGGCAATAATTGGTACGTTTCACATTCTGCCATATAACTTCTTAAGTAGGTACGGGAATAGAGTTTTAGGATTTATGCTTCGAAGGAACTTAAGACTGTTCGATGCACATATTGCAGTTTCCAAACCGGCCCAGAATTTTGCAAAGCAGTCATTTGGTATACAGACCATCGTCTTGCCAAACGCCGTTGATGTCTCATTGTTCTCTGGCAATCAGCCAACTCGCCGTGTGTCGAGGGTTATCCAGTTGTTGTTTTTGGGTCGACTGGTTGAACGAAAAGGCTGTAAGCAGCTTCTATTTGCCGTTAAGCAGTTGCGAGCTTTAGGCATTGAAAACTTCCAATTGTCTGTTTGTGGTGATGGACCACAACGACAAAGCCTAGAGCAGTTCGTAACGGATAATGGCTTGGAGGGATTTGTGAATTTCAAAGGATTTATTGACGAGGCGGATAAGCCCGCCACGCTTGCTGCGGCAGACATTGCGATATTTCCATCGATCTCTGGTGAAAGTTTCGGCATTGTGTTGATTGAGGCAATGGCGGCGGGAGCGGGAGTTGTCATCGGAGGCAACAATCCGGGCTACATGTCGGTTCTGGAAAGCGACGAAACCATTTTTGATCCACGCAATACAGAAGAACTGACTTCACTACTCAAAAAGCTTGTTGCGGAAGAGGGGTTACGGGCACAGCTTCATGCCAGGCAACAAAAGCTTATACGAAAATATGATGTTGGTGATGTGGCGCCAAAAATATTAAACATATATACAGATTGCATTGCGTCAAAAGAGTCGCGATAATATGAGCACAGCATGAGAAAAACAACCGACAACCACATTGACATAAGGATAGATTCTAGAACTATTGTCCGTATTCTTGTATTGGTGGTTATCGCACTTTTAGCGTTGGCCTTTTTACGAAATATTTCCAAACCGCTTATATTGATACTTATCTCGACGTTTCTGGCTCTGGCGTTGAATCCTGCCGTGTCTTGGATTGCCTCAAAGCTAAAGAGTAAAAATAGAGCCGTGGCAACAGGTGCTGCATACATTATCGTAATCGCGTTTTTGATTGGGTTTGTCTCATTTATCACTCCACCTTTAATCCGTCAAAGCGCAGACTTCGTGAAGGAGGTTCCTAGCAAAATAAACAATCTTACTTCTGAGGGCTCGTCGACACAGCGTTTTATCGAACGCTATCAACTGCAGGACGAACTGAAGAACGTATCTGATGGCTTTAAGAACAGATTTTCTGATGTCAGCCAGCCTGCCTTATCTACTGCAAATGCGGTGCTCACCGCAATCTTAAGTGCGATCATTGTGTTTGTGCTGACGTTTATGATGCTTATTGAGGGGCCTATGTGGCTAGAAAGAATTCTCTCAATCATGCCAGAAGAAAAACGAGAGCATAGGCGACGTCTGGCGAGAAAGATGTATAGGGTTGTCGTTGGCTATGTAAACGGACAGGTGTTTGTGGCCGTTCTTGGAGGTATTTTTGCCACAATTGCTCTTTTTATCATGAGTCAAATATTTAACGCACCGATCAATCCCATTGCGCTAGGTGGTATTATCGGACTATTCTCTCTTCTTCCGCTGATAGGGTCTTTTATTGGTGCCACAATTGTCGTTTTAGCCTGCCTACTCGTCTCGCCGCCTCTCGCGCTGGCTGCAATTGCCTATTTTATTGTGTATCAGCAAATCGAGAACGTAACCATCCAGCCGATAATACAAGCAAAAACGAATGATCTTACGCCTTTGATCGTGTTTGTTGCGGCATTACTAGGCGTTGGTTTTGGCGGCTTTTTGGGCGCTTTCTTGGCAATACCTACCGCTGGTTGCATAAAAGTCTTGATAGAAGATCACTTTCAAAGCAAGCAACAAGAATCGAAGAGTTAGCGGCTAAGTCCTCCTCCATAGTGGGCCAATTGGAGTATCGTTGATAATGATGTTTTCCAACAATAACTCTTGGCGATACTGATCCGCTGACTTCCAGTCATTGTTTTGGCGGGCCGCTTCGCGCTCTGCAATATTCTTTTTTTGAGCTGGGGTAATGTCGCTCGAAGCACGTAGATCTAGTCCTAATAGGTCGTCGACTGTAGCCAGGAGCGCCTCAAACTGATTGGCATTCTCTGATGTAATTGGCATTGTCGCTTCATCAACTAGCTTTGATAATGCGGCGAGTGCGCTGGGAGAGTTAATATCATCTTGCATACTATATACAATCGAACTACCAACTTCCTCAAGCAGGTCCTTTATGTCTTTGCCCCGCGAATCATATTGGAATCGTAAATCTGCCATGGCTTGTAGTGTGGTTCGCCGGTGTTTTGCAGATTCGAGTCCAGTCCACGTAAAATTTGTTTCGGAATGATACGAACTTTGTAGTACAAATAAACGAAAATCTAGCGGCGAGAAACCTTTTTCGCGAAGATCAGCCAGCGTATAGCCGTTCCCCAAGCTTTTTGAAAATTTTTGGCCGTTCACTTTCATAAAATTACTGTGTACCCAGTAGCGAACAAACTTCTTGCCTGTTGCAGACTCGCTTTGCGCAATCTCATTGGTGTGATGAATCGGAATATGGTCTATGCCGCCGGTGTGTATGTCGATGGTTTCGCCAAGGTACTTCATGGCCATAGCAGAGCACTCTATATGCCAGCCTGGAAACCCCTTTCCCCAGGGACTGTCCCACTCCATATCTCTTTGCTCGTTGTTTGCGGAAAATTTCCACAGGGCAAAATCGGTTGGGTGTCGTTTTTCACCCATTTCGACCCGCACACCAGCTTTTAGTCCAGAAATATCAAGTTGCGCGAGCTTACCATACTCTGGAAATGTCGAGCTGTCAAAATACACGCCGTCATCGGTTACGTAGGTGTGACCGCCGCGCTCCAATCTTTGAATAAGCGCTATTTGTTCCGGAATATTGTCGGTAGCTTTTACCAAATGAGTCAAGTCTAGAGTAATGTTAAGCTGTCGTAAGCCATCTTCAAATTCGGCTGTATATTTACTCGCGACAACCCACGCGGTCGTATTTTCCCGTCTGGCGCCCTTTTGCAGTTTATCTTCTCCGCTGTCTTCATCGCTGGTGAGGTGTCCAACGTCTGTAATATTCATATACCACACCAAGTTGTAGTGTAGGTAGACGAGCGTTCTCGCAAGCGTGTCCCATCGAACGTAGGCGGTCCAGTTGCCAATGGTTTGTGAGTCATATACGGTCGGGCCACACGAATACATTGTGACCTTATTGTCATTTCCGGGAACGAATTTCTCAACTCGTCTTGTGAGGGTATTGGAAAGGTTCATGTTTGGTTTGATCTCAAAAGTTCTGTAGCGATTTTGATGCACTTTTCTTGTAGCTCGTTAATATTAGGGGTATCTAGTAACTTGAAGCCGGCGGCATACTTATGTCCACCTCCATTAAAGTGCTCTGCGAGCTTATCCGCAACCCCAAAGCCGTAGTTTGCTCTAATTTTCCCAGTAACTTTGCCACCGGGATATGACTTTAGGACAATCGCAATCTTCACTTCTTCAACCATCCTCATTTCATCAATTACGAGGGCGGCTGGATTGTATTGGTGGGAATATTTTTCAATCTCCTCCCACGGTATATGCACAAATGCGATCGCCCCATCCTCACTATATGAAATACGCAACAATAACCGACCTTTATATTCCAAAATTTCTGGAGACTTTTTTTGCAGCGCTTTGCGCTTATCATCAAGTGCTGCAAGCGAAACACCAGCGTCAACTAATTCAGCGATCATGCGAATTGTCTTAGAGGTCGTCGCTTCACTCATGAGCCCTAAGCTGTCAGACAGAACGGAGATTGCGAGCAGTTCGGACGTAGTCTTAGAGATTGGCCAATTGTTCTCTTTTGACAAAGAATATACTATCTCTCCAGTTGCCACTGCGGGTCGGACAATAATTTCCTCGGCAAAATCTATGGTAGGTTCGGTTTGATGGTGGTCAATTATGGCGCACGGTTTTGACTTTAACCAAGCCAACTCCCCACTTTTAGATAACGACTCAAGTAAAATAATCGCACTTGTATCAACCACAATTGACATGTCAAAGTTTCGTGGCAACCCATGGACTACTCGGTCCCAGCCGTCAATATATCGAAGGTAGCCTGGTACCTCGACTCCAGAATACATGATGACGTTCTTGCCGATATCTCCAAGCATACTTTCGAGCGCCAGTGCCGAGGCAAGACTATCGCCGTCAAGATTATCGGCTTGGATTACTACAATTGTGGTTGATGCTTCAATTAAATTTTTTAGTGTCTGGCTCATTATAAGGTTCTTCTACCCTCTAACGCTCGGCCCAAGGTAATTTGATCCGCGTACTCCAGATCTAGTCCTATCGGAAGGCCTTGAGCAAGCCTGGTTATGTTTGCAGATGAGTGTTCGAGCAGTTTTGCAATATGCAAGGCGGTAGATTCCCCTTCAACACTAGCATTTGTCGCAATGATGACCTCAGAAACCTTATCTTCCTTGACTCGCAGCGAGAGCTCCCTAAGATGTAGTTGCTCGGGGCCAACGCCATCGATAGGTGATATCAGCCCTCCGAGTACATGATAGGTGCCATCAAACTTGCCGGTTCTCTCTAGAGCGAGTATGTCAAACGGATCCTCGACAACGGCTATCAGCTTCTTATTGCGCCGGGGATCTTCGTATAATGGAGATATGTCCAAATCAGCATCAATAAGCGCGAATGTTCTGGGGCAATACTTAACTTTGGTGTGTAAATCTTCAAGTGCCTTTGCAATCTGAAGCGACTTGCTCGCCGGTGCACGCAATAAATAGTAGGCATATCGTTCGGCGCTTCGAGGACCGACTCCAGGAAGAACGCCAAGCGCATCCATCGCCGACAGAAGTGCTTTGGGAAGTACACGCATATTAAAACAACTACCTAAAGACCGAGATTACCAAGCATACCCATCATGGGTTGCATTTTTTCGGCAGCGACTTTCTGGCTCTCAGAGATTGCTTGTTTAACCGCTTCCTCTACGTACTTTTCGGTTGGTCGCATGTCTTCAAGATCAACTCGGTCGGGATCAATATGGATTCGTTTGATTTTTTGATCAGCCGTAATTTCTACAATGACTGCCTCATCGCCTGCCGACACGGTGATTACTTGCTTCTGCAGCTCTTTCTGCATTTTTTTTACCTTCATTAACATCTTTGCTTGATCAAATTTACTCATCACTTCTCCTCTTTCAAGTCTTATTATTGTACCACTGATAGCGTTGATTGAGTCGTCTTAATGCTTGGCCAGGCGTCATAGTATCGAATTACGTGGTATCGAGCAGTAAGGAGTACCGCGGCTATGATAATTACCAGTCCAATATTTCTTGCAATCGGGTTGCGTGGAAATACAACAAACCAGCTCTGCAGCATGTTTGCTATGCCATTGGCGGCAAATATATAGATAACCGGCACAATGAGTCCTAGTGTTGCGATGCCAAGCGCGACAAGTAAGGATGACAATACTAGGTAGCCAACCAGTAGTCGCATACGCAACGGATGATGACCTCTTGTGTAGGCAATGAGTCCAAGCAAAAACATGGTTGCGGTAAATATATCTACTATCGGTGTACCCACAACCCAAGTGCCTGGTGTATTCGGACCGTTAATAAATATATCGGCCGGGATAGTTATAAGATTCTTGCAAATCTGTAGAAGCGTCAAGTCGTTGGAGTATCCTGCCAGTGCCACAACCTGGTTTGGATATTTGAAAACAGCAAAAAAAAGCGGAAGTAAAGGCCCAAAAAACATTAGTATGGTCGCTAGCTGCAAACGCGTGCCTACAAACCTCCATGCAAGCAAAAGGCGTTTTCTAAAGACAATTGCGGAAGCACCGACAAGTAAGCATACCCCGGGACTATAGAGTAAAAGCGCAACAAGGAACGCGGCAATAGGTAGTTTTTTGACATTTCTTTTTGATTTGAGCCAAGTGCCAACAAGTAAAAGAAGTGGGATTACTGCAAGATAAGCCACTTGTTGGTTGGCGTCGCGTGCATCGTGAAGCACATAACTTGAAGTAATAAACAGAAAACAACTAGCAAATGCGACCCGTTTGGTGTGCCACTTTGACAATACAGAAAATAGAGCTACCAAGCTAATAACAACAATCAGTACCGATGAAGCTCGAAGTAACGTGACATTCCCTTCGTCTATTTTGTGTAATCCAAATTGGACAACTTTTTGTGGCAAAAATGCTACCTGTCCCAATAGTTGATCCCGAGTACTAACTCCTATGATGTGTGCCCGCTCAGAATTAGTCGGCACAAGGCCGCCAAGCCTCGGCAAAAGGATGAGTCCGACAACCAACAAAGTCATCAATACAGTCAAGACCACCACTCCGTATTGAGCGGCAAACTTCTTAAACTTTCGTATCATATAGCTGATAGTTTAACAGAAACCAAAAAACTGTTTAAGCATCAAATGGTGTTGTGTGCTTTGTTTCCAGGCTCCTAAATCGTTGCTTTTCACGGTCAAAATACAGCTCGACGGCGCCGGTTGGACCATTTCGATGCTTCTTGATAAATATGTCCGTAATATTTTTCCTCTGCGTATCGGGGTTATAGTACTCCTCGCGGTACAAAAAGGCCACGACGTCGGCGTCTTGCTCGATTGAGCCAGATTCTCTTAGATCGGCCAGTTGGGGTATTTGTGGGTTTCTGCTTTCAACCGATCTACTCAACTGACTTAAAGCAATTAATGGTACGTTTAGCTCTCTTGCTATACCTTTTAGCCCGCGAGAGATTTCTGATATTTCTTGAACTCTGTTTCCTTCGCTACCGTAGCGGGCGCCACCGCTCATTAATTGAAGATAATCGACAATAATAAGACCAATTGGCCGCTGGTGAGCCTCTCGGCGGGCTTTTGTTCGCATGTCAGCTACCGTTATTCCAGGACTATCATCAATATAAATTGGTGCTTCACTTAGGGTGCCCATGGCGTGCGCAATTTTTTCAAAATCCGAATCGGTGAGATTCCCCGTTCGAAGGCTCCAGGCATCAACGCCAGATTCCATCGCAAGAAGCCTATCAACCAATTGCTCTTTGCTCATTTCAAGACTGAATAACAGTACCGATTGCCCAGATTTGATAGAGATGTTATGAGCCAAGTTAAGCGAAAAGGCCGTTTTGCCCATACTCGGACGAGAGGCAATAATAAACAGGTCGCTCCTTTGTAAACCAGCGAGCACATTATCAAGATCCTTAAACCCAGTGGGAATGCCTCGAATAGTGCCCTTATCTTTATGGAGCTCATCAAGACGTTCAAAGCTTTCATTCAATATTTTTTCAAGGCTTACTACGTCTTGACGAATATGGCGGTTGCTGACATCAAAAAGTCTTGCCTCCGCTTGCTCAATAATAGATTGAAGGCTCTCAGCTTCGTCGTAGCCGATCTTGGTGATGTCGCGACTGGCTTTTATAAGCCTCCGGCGCATTGCCTTGGTTGCAACAATATCAGCGTATTCATTTACGTGAGAGGCCGTGGGAACGAAGTTAGTAAGCTCGGTTAAATATGCGGCGCCCCCGACCGACTCAAGCAAGTTGTCATTCTTTAGCTGATCACTTAGTGTAAGTACGTCGATCGGGCTGTGTTTATTGTAGAGCTTATGTATGGCGGCATAGATGTGGGCGTGTTTTGGGTCGTAAAAATCATCCTCTGAAACCGTATCGGCAACTTTTACGATTGCGTCGGCGTCAATCAGAAGTGCGCCGAGCAGACTCGCTTCTGCCTCGATATTTTGAGGTGGTACTTTCGCGTTATCGCTTACATCGTCCATGTAGTTAAGATTCTAACATCTCTGACGCACCAAATATATTGGTAATGGTTGATATTTCGGGGGCGCTCGAGTCCTCAATTTGATGACTATTCTGGGGACTAGCCGACGGCGTGGCTGAATTATCAAGCACAACTTCTATTTTTATATGTGTATATCCAAGCTCGCCAAGCACAGATTTAATGATTTCCTTACTCTTGGCGTCTTCCATTTTTTTGTAATGAAATGGGAATCGAAACGCCATACGCAGTGTCGTGTCAGTACACTCGGCGCGTGCCATTCTGGCGACGCCGTATAGCGTATTGTGTTTTGCCTTCAGCTGGTTCAGCACTCGCTCCCAAATTTCATTATTGCCTGGCAGCGCGTTCTGAGCTGACGTATTTTTTACGGGCCTGGGTTTAGTGGTCGCAAGGGGTTCTTGAATATTTTCAATAGGCACGTGATTTTCGACTCTTGTGTCTTGTGTAGCTTGAGGGCTTGGAGGATTGTGTGGTTTTGGGTCCTTGGTTGAAGTATTTTCAATACACGCGCTAAACAAAACTAACTCCAGCTTTGCTGAGGGCATGTACGCGCTCGGTACCTCTAAAAGGTCGCTGAGGACGTCTAGGGCTTGCTCTGTCTTTAGGATCGCTTGATTATCGCGTAGAAGGCCATTTCTAATAGCGTGACTGATCTGAGACGCAAGGATAATATCGCTGACACCAAACACTTTTGCGTCAGTGAGCGTTTCGCTAAGGCCACGTAAATCCCCGTTGGCGATAGATAGCAGTAGACCGTTGAGTACGTCGTCAGACGCGAGTCCCATCATGCGCTCAACATCTTTTACCGTCACACTGTCGTTCACGTTTTTTACTTGATCCAGTAACGAAATGGCATCTCTCACGCTGCCGCCACTATGTTCAGAAATTAGACGCAGAGCATCATCGTCAATTGAAAGCTTCTCTCTTTTCGCAATGTCAGCCAGATGTTTCTGAATTTGTTCGGCTTGAACGGGTTTGAACGAAAACCTTACACAACGACTGACGATGGTTTCGGGAAGCTTGCCCACTTCTGTGGTGGCGAGGATAAAGATTACGTGGGCTGGCGGCTCTTCTAATGTTTTTAACAGGGCATTAAAGGCTTCTTTAGTTAGCATATGCACCTCGTCGACTATATAAACTTTGTACGCTGCCGATACCGGGGAAATATTCACTTTATCCCTCAGTGATCGTATCTCCTCAATACGTCGATTCGAAGCTGCATCAATTTCTATTATGTCAAGATGTTGAACGTCTTCGGTGTAGTCGAGTTTATTCACGCCAAACGCAAGCAGTCGAGCAACGCTCGTCTTTCCTACCCCTCGTGGGCCCGTGAGAAGATAGGCGTGCGAAATAGAGCCTTTTTCTAGACTATTTTTTAACGTTGTCGTAACGTGTTCTTGGCCCAGTATCTCGTCAAATGATTTTGACCTATACCTGCGATATAGTGCTTTCCCCATTCAGCTAGTCATTATAGTGACTAGCTTACTCAAGAGCGAGTGTATTAATTACGTCAAGCGGCAGCTGCTTGGAAACATCACAGGTTCTTTGCCGCGGGAATGTGCGCTAGAGTGCCGCTTCTAGAGCTGCCCACTCGGCATCAACTTCGTCTTGGGGAATATTGACGCTCACTTGATCACCAGGTTTTGCCTTGAAGTAAGTAACACTCGCAAGCAGCACCCGATACTTCTTATCGCCCACATGTACAAAGTAGTGCCCATCAACAAGCTCTAATGAGCCAACAACCTGCTTACGAGGTATTGGACCAATCTGCTTATATAAAAACGTGCCATCATCAGCAATTGTCAGCTTTAAAATATCGCCTTGCACGAGTTTTGACTTGCTGGCGTAGTTGGCAGGAACAGGATATGTTTTACTGTCACTCCCGACCATATTTTGGCCGTCAAACACACCCTCGATCACTTTACCGATGTTCTCTTCTTTTGCGATCGTAGTCGCCACGGGGTCGTCGCCTAAAAGACTCATCAATAACTCTTTTGCAGCCGCAAGAGAAGTCTCTGCTTCTGCAATTAGAGATCTAAGTCGCTTTACCTGTTTATCTGGAACATCTGCCATTTGTATCGTCTCTGTTGAAGTGTTTGTTGTACATTACACTTATCGCAAGCGTACCATGAAAAATATAAGAAGTAAATATTAGCTGTGGATAAAGAACCCACCAGGGTTACTTCTGGTGGGTTCATTCGTAGAAACGTAATCTAGATCCAACTAGCTTAGGTAAGCTCTACTGTGGCTCCTGCCTCTTCGAGGGCTTTCTTGGCAGCCTCAGCCTCTTCCTTTGGTGCCTTCTCCTTAATTGTTCCGGGGGCGCCATCAACTAAAGCCTTCGCTTCGCCGAGGCCCAAGCCCGTAATATCCTTTACAGCTTTGATGACTGCAACCTTTTGGGTTCCAGGGTCCTTAAGTACGACATCATATTCGCTCTTTGCTTCCTCGGCGGGCGCATCACCCCCACCAGCTGGTGCCGCAGCAACTGCTACAGCTGGAGCGGCTGCACTTACACCCCAATATTCTTCTAGAAATTTAACAAATTTGCTAATCTCAATGGCGCTCAGCTTATCGAGCTCAGCCACAAGCTTTTCAAATTCTTTTGGTACAGTTACCTTCTCTTCTTTATCAGACATACTTCTTCTCCTTTTATAAACTTTCTGCTCTCGCATTTAGGACATTTAATACGCCCCGCACATTACCGTTCAGCACATTGATAAACCCACTTAGCGGGGCCGCAATGGTACCAACCAACTGCGCTCGTAGCTGATCCTTGCTTGGTAGATTTGCGAGCGTTGTTACGTCCTCTGCCGACATAAATGATCCGTCCGCAGCGTACGCACCTACAAACTTGATGTTTGGGTTCGTTTTTGCAAACGCAGCGAGTACTTGCGCCGGTGCAACTTCATCATGCTCATTGAACACATAGAGTAGTTGGCCGCTCAGCGCTGAGACGTCTGCGTCCTTAAAGACATCATTGCTTGAGAGGGCTTGCTTTACCAGTCTGTTCTTGACAACTTTGACTGTCGTAGCCTGTTCTCTCGCAGCTGCTCTTAGGCTTTGCATAGCCTTTACGCTGGTGCCTTGATACTCCGCAACAACTGTTAGCTTCGATGTCGCCAACAATGCGCTGACTTCGCCTACAACTTCTTGTTTTTTTACTTTTGCTAAAGCCATATTTTGACCTTTATTACATAGTTACATTAATTCCAGAAACTGTATCGACCATAAAAAAAGTCCCTGGATGAAACCAAAGACCAATATAAGCACGCTTGCTAAATATTTGCTCCTCGGTAGCATTCTTAATCTCGCTTTTCGAGACGCTACTGTCTTCGGTAACTAGTGACTTATTTTATCAGAATACGACGAACAGAGCAACTACTCTAGTGGCGCGAGCATCGCGTATCTATCCGGCGAGAAGATTCCAGAAATATTTAGTGACATATCGCCGAGTTTTGTGGCTACTTCTTGCTCACGACTGCCGTTATGTGTAGCGTCAAGGTCGGCTGGCGCCCCTCCAGCCATAAAGGCTTCACGGATCACAACCGACGTTTGCTGAGCGCCTTGGCCATAATTTGAAACTCGACGTATCTCACCGTTTGTAAACGACTGGATTATTGTCTTACCCAATCTATCGTTTTCTATTTTTGTTGCTAACGAACGGGTTTCGCGTATCATTTGATCGAATGATTTTTCACTCATTTTTACCTAAATCTCCTTTATTGTAAATTAAAAACTCCCGCTTGGTTGCGGGAGCTTGTCGCTATAATTGCGATAACAAATCACCCGCTCGGTCTGACGAGCAGAATCAGTGCGAATGAAATTACGTTGTTCACAGACATAATAGTGCCATCACGAAACACCAGTGTCAATATTTTTTGCGAATCACCCCTATTGACACAAGAAATAATCAGTATATAATCGCATATTGTGAAAACTCCTAATTCGTCTTTGACAGAGTCGTCGCGCGCGCACATTCATATTGTGTGTGCGGTACAGTGTTGAAGCTCGAGGCCAAGGAGTTTTGCTAGATAAAAAGCTTAAGTGAAGCTCCAGACGCCGCGAAAGGGTTTGGAGTATTATTTTTTAAGAGACGTGTGATGTATGACCTTATCAAACAAGCAAAATTGACCGCAAAATGTGGCTGGCAAGTAATTGACCGCGATCGGGATTCTGAGACCCTCAAGTCAATCATGGAAAGAAATCCAGATCGTACAGCTCGCATCAATGAGTTATATATGCCCCAAGTGACAGCAGCTTTTGAAAACGGCTTTCAGCGTCAGCAGATTAACCTGCAGCATGAGGATATCAAGGGACGATTCGTTATGCATACTATCGCGGGGTTGGTCTTTCGAGAGTATGGCTTAGGAGTAATTGGCAGCCTTGAATTAAGAAAATCAATAAAGTCAGCCGAGTGCACCCGTGCGACGGTAAAAAATCTAGGCACAAGCGCGCTCGAACTTATGCTTGTTGATTCACGCCTTAATGCGAATCTAGGCCCCACTGAACAGACCCGACTATCTGAAATTGACCGGGCTCTTCAAGAGGCAAGCCAAACCTCTCATATTGTGTCCTTGCAGGATGAAGAGTTCGTAGCTGCAACTCACCCCGCGATAGCGTCGCCAGGTATGGTAGCTACTGCAAATTCTTTAGCTTAAACTGGGTGTAGCGCTCTGCTGCCAAACGCGCCAGCTCTGGATCTTCGCCTTGATTCACAAACTTCATTGCACCCGCAATGAGAGGGTGTGCCTCCTTGAGCTTTTCGTAAATTTTTTGTGTCAATAACCTATAGCCTGGGTGTCCCTGCGGGCTGGTACGTAGCTCTATAAAATGGAACGCCTCCCTGGCATTAAAGGTCATTTTCCAGCGCATTCTATGCCCAAGTAGCGTGGCATATTGTGCTTCATGGGTGTAGCCTCCGGCTTGTAGCACGCTGTACAGTTTTAGGCTTAGGTCAAAGCAGGTTTCAAACTTGTCTGTCAGACCAGCCTCTTCAACGAGCGTCGGAACCTCGTACCCGTAGCGCGGCGTGAGCTGCTGCCAAGCCATGTCGTCAACCATTCTATGGCGCTGTAAATCCCGAAAAATACCATAATCGCACACGATGTCCCAACTGTAGTGGGCGTTCTCAATCGCTCGGCCCGGACGCTGTCTTCGGTTTAGTCGCTCGCCCATGTACGAGTTGAAGGCCTCAAGCTTTCTTTCGTAGGGCCACTTTGAAACTTCAGTTTGCAGTTCTTCAAGGGAATGAGAACTATATTCGTATAACATGTTGGGCACTAGATCTATTTCATTTCTGGGCCATACATTCGTGAGCGTAACTGCCTCGTAAGTCGTGCTGTATGTATCGGGAATATACTTATTCGCAATATTTGCTACTTGCTTTGCCGTTTCTGCGCGATAGGCAACCATTGCGCCCCCTCTGTCTGGCTTATCAGCTCGCTCCAGGAACATGGGAACAGTTTTTCGGGTTTCAGTTAAAATTTTCTTTCCTGTTTCGTTCGCTTCTACTAGTTCGTCTGATAACAGGTGCATAATAAGACTTTCGAGGGCCTGTCCTGACGCAAAGATTCCAACAGTCGACTTGGTCGCAACTGGCAAAACTGGACGTACTGCATCGCAGGCTTGAGCCCTGGTAGCGCCATTCCACGCAGTGTCTTGTTCAGCCTTTGGTACCGAAGAGATGTTGCGCACATACGCCGTTAGGTCATGTACCATGCTCGAGTATAGGTCAAAAATCTTGTCCATAGTTTTTATATACAGCGCTTTGGTTTCTTGGTCTAAGGTTGTCGGAATAAAGTATTTATATTGGCCCGCCTCATCCTTCTGATCAAAGTATATGTAGCGAGTTGATTGCTCGAGGTAAGCTGCCAGACGCCCCCACTCAAGCTTTTTGGTGAGCAGATTGCTTGCTCCCTCGACAACCACGTGCTGTCCGGCGAGCTGCTGAACCGAGTCATCACCGTACGCTGTGATGACTCTTTTGAGTAACTGCTCATCTTTTCCTGCCTCGCCCAGAAATTCGTCAAGTAGCGTTATCCTCATGTCGTCGCCACGACGGCTGAGTCTGGCCATGGCTGCAGCAATTGTAATCGGACTAATGCTATCATAAAACCCATAGACATCACTCTTTGTGTTTGTAACGATTGACTTTAGCGCTTCTTCGCCCGCCTCTGTTATTGCGTAGCGATCATCAATTTTTTCTATCAGCTGATTCTGGGGAACAACAGCACCTTGCGCGTTCGTGAGTTTGATGTTTTTTGACGACTTGCTTGGCAGTATCGGCATTATTGTCTCCCAAATAATATTATGTATTGTTTCAATATCAAGAAGTTGATTGTTGCGTACACAGTCAAGTTGCTTGAAGTCCTTCGGGAACAATTGACACAAACTGTCATATACTTCGACGGACTTTTTCATGTGATCAAGATCCATTTCGTGCAGATCCCTTTTTTGGGTTGTATAATCCCTGGCTGCCTTCTTATCAACCAGCTTTTGAGCAATTTCTGCGGGCACCCGAAGCACCAAAGAAAGGTCTGGTCTAGGGATATTCAAAGTCCGAAATTCAATTGCGTCAAGCCACAAGAAATAGCCTTTTCGTTCCTCTACATGATCGAATTTGGTTCCTTGATGGGCCATATTTGACCCGGTAAATCGATTCGCCAGAACAATTTTTCCAGCTTCTAGAGCTTGCTTTATTTTGGGAGCTGCTTGGTACCTATCAAGTGCATAAAATAACGACCCGGTGTACGGCCCAACTTCCTCAGCAGTACCATACTTACCGTTCAGATACTGTTTTACAAAATAACTTGATTCTTGGTCGTACTGCGGAAAGTCAAAAGTTTCAACCTCATAGCCTTCTAGGGCAAGTTTGTGTGCCAGAAGCTTAAACTGAGTGCCCTTGCCAGAACCGTCAGTCCCCTCAAGCACAATAAAGATTCCTCTTTGAGTCATGACACTCCCCCCACCCCATAATCTATGGAATAGAGAAGTTCAGTCATAGTTCGATAGACCCTCGACTTTCAATGGCTTACGACGAACGTCCTTATAGGCTTTCGGAAGCATCTGTTCTGGCTTCCAGTTTGCGATAATTGTAGCCAAATCTGCGCTTTTGCCCGACTGATATTTGCCGCTTAAACTCTTGTACTCATCTTCGACTGGTCCTGTCTCATAAAAAACAAGTTGGGCGATTCGTTCGCCAACAGGCAGGACAACACTTTCGTGCTGGTTCATATTGTAGATTTCCATTGTCCAGCGGTTGATATAGCCAGGGTCACCCCACCCAGCGTCGAGACAAACCGAAATCCCGTTTCTTCCCCAGGTGCTTCGTGCTTGCATTGTGGTCGTTCCTGGAGCTCGAATACCAATAAACTCGTGCGTATGGGCCAGGATGCGCTCGTGAGGGCGCAGCACGATAATCGGTTGAGATGGTGGGATGTTCTTGAAAAGAACTCTCCCGTGCGTTCGGGCCCACTTGGCATGAATTTCTGCTTTCATGGCACCAGAAAAGTACTGCTCAACGGCTTTTTCGTCGAATGGATTATAGAAGCCACCTTCGCTCGGTCGTTCAGTTCGATAGTAGTAATGACCCAGCGTCACATCAACACTGCTTCCCGCCACGTGCTTTTCAATGTACGGATAAATAACAATGTGCTTGTAGCTCAATGCCTGTCGAATCTGAGTGTTGCTATAAACCGTCAACCAGAACCTCCACTTCTTACTCACCCAATTGTAGCCGGGTTTTGGGGTATGAGGCAAGAGAATGGACTATACAACAACAAACGTGGAATATAAGTCAAGGATTAGTTCAGCACTGAAGGTTGGATTTTTATTCCAGGTCCCATAGTAGTCGAAATGGTAACAGAGCGTACGTATGAGCTCTTGAGGCTTGCCGGTTTGTTTTGCTTTATGCTTGCCAGAAGAGCATCAACATTTTGAACAATTTTGCTAGGTCCAAAACTGACTTTTCCTACCCCCACGTGCACTATGCCAGTGCTGTCGACTCTGTACTCAACCCGACCGGCTTTTGCGGCCGAAATAGCCTTATTCACATCTTTGGTAACCGTCCCGCTTTTTGGGTTCGGCATTAATCCTTTTGGACCCAAAACGCGCGCGTACTTACTTAATTTAGCCATGACACTTGGAGTTGCAATCAATACATCAAAATCAATCACTTCTTTATCAAGTTGGGCCAGAAAGTCGGCTTCGCCCGCCACATCGGCGCCTGCCTTTAGGGCGGCCTTCGCAACATCTTCTTCGGCAAACACCGCAACCCGGACCTTTTTCCCGGTTCCGGCGGGCAATACTAGATTATCTCGAATATTTTGATCTGCCTGCCGCGGATCGACGTTTAGACGGATGTGTAGCTCAACAGTTGCATCAAATTTGGTTGTAGACGTTTTTAGCGCAAGAGCGACTGCCTCGCTCACTTCGTAGAGCTTTTGCGCGTCAACAAGCTTTGCCAGAGCTCGGTACTTCTTTGCTCGTCGCTCTGCACGACTTCTCGTTGGCTTTACTGGCGCTTTTGGCTTTGGTTGCGACTCCGAGTCGGCCTCAGCTTTTTTTCGGGCTTCCTTCTCAGCTATCTTTTGCTTTTCAGCAACCGCCTTTGCGCTGCGCTTTCCGGCTTTGGCCGTTGATTTTGCAGCCGCAGTTTCATCATCAATCTGATGCTCTACCTCGACTATCGCCTCCGCAATCGCCTCAGTTTCAACAAGCTCTGCAATCTTCTCGGTGACTTGCTCTTCTACGATTGATTCTGCTTTTTTCAGTATCTTGTTATCTGCCGGTGTTGATTTGGCAGGTGTCTCTTTTTTTGAATCTGACATGATTTTGTCCTTTCGTGGTAATTACGGCGGGCACCGTAAAGGGCCCTACCTCCCACAAGTTAATTAATTGTCGCGAAACCTCATAATTGCTGCTAATACAAGTCCCCCGCTTTTCTCATTAGAGCCTGGTCGTAAACAGTCCTGCACAGCCTCCACGCTGAGTGACGTACGTTCAATCGGGTCAACTTCGGCAGGCTGCACCACTTCTTGCGTACTGATTGCCATCTGCCCGTCATACCCGTCTTGATTGCTCACGTGACCTTTTGGCAAAACAACCTCCTTGGGCTTAAGTAGCTCAAGGTTTTCAGAGTTTAGAGCCCTGTGCACACTTTTCTTTCAAGATCCCTACTCAATTTCAACACCCATACTTCGCGCAGTTCCGGCAACCATTTTTTTCACTGCGGCAACGTCGTCGGTGTTCATGTCATTCGCTTTTGTTTCGGCGATTGAGGTAAGGTCTGCATCAGATAGCTTTTTTTCAATTTTTTCGGTATTTGGTCGGCCTGAGCCTTTTTGTATTCCGAGCTTGGCACGAATTAAATCGTCCGTTGGTGCCCCAACAGTGCGAAACTCCATCGAGCGATCGTCATAAATGGTTATGTGCGCCGTTACGGTAACGTTTCCAAGATCTCTGGTTGCATCATTAAACGGCCCAATGAAATCCATCATATTTACTCCGTATTGACCAAGCGTACTCCCCACGGGAGGTGCCGCACTTGCTTTGCCAGCAGGAATTTTCATTTTAAGATTTGCTTTAACTTTTTTGGCATCGGCCATAGCTGTGTTCGAGTGGAGAATTACTTCAGCACTCTCCTTCCCTTTCTTTTACGTTTAGATAGAGGTGCGTAACAGCGTAATTATATCAGATAACTACCCCTGTTGTCTATATCAAAGTAAGGTACTGACGGGATCTCACCGTGCATTATTTTTCCAAGTGCTAAAGCGTTTGTAACTCTAATGACATTATTTGGGTCTTTGAAGATGCTTCCCTCCGGTGCTTTTTCTGAAGTAGCGTGCGCTAGTCTAGGTACTACGGTTTCGGGGGCTGAACGTATTAGTAGTTCAAGATTTACCCCAGGCCATGAAGTTGAGGGTGCTATATCCTCTTTTACTTCCATCATAGCGAGATATAACGCATCACCTACGTTTTTCTCTTGTTCCATAGAAGCTATTCTATACCCTTTTCACTTGCAAGCTATCGAGTTCAACGGGTGTTTCACGACCGAACATATTCACTAACACTTTTATCTTGCCTTTAGTTAGATCAATTTCACTAATTGACCCATCGAATCCCTTAAACGGACCATCGGTGATATTTACAACTTCGCCTACATTAAAGTCGATTTTGTGCTTTGGCTGTTCAAGCCCCATTCGCTTGTTTATCTTCTCCATTTCGTCATCAGATATTGGCGAAGGGTCGATTCCTGTACCCACAAAACCTGTCACATTTGGTGTGTTACGAACAATGTACCACGCGTCCTCTGAAAGTTTCATATGAACAAGAACGTAGCCTTGAAAAATACGCTTCTCAACGACTTTTCGCTTGCCATTTTTTATTTCGATCATTTTTTCCTTAGGAACAAGTACTTCAAATATCTTATCCGCCATGTCTAAGCTATCGGCTCTTTGTCGAATGCTTTCGGCAACCTTTTCCTCATACCCACTATACGTGTGAATTGCGTACCACTGCTTGTGTGAGTCATATCGTTTGCTCATAATTTACAAAATTATCCTTCTAAATATTTTATCTAGTATTAAATCGAGTATTCCCACAAACACGGCAAAGATAAACGCAAAAATAAAAACTGCAATCGTCAGCCGAATCGTTTCTTTTCTCGTCGGCCAGGTGACAAGCTTGATTTCAGCCCATGCTTCGCGCAAGAATCTGGGAACTAGCCTTACTCTCGTGCCCAAAATCTTACCGGCTCTATTGTCTGGCAACGGTAGATTGTACTCTTTTTTTCCCGTCTTGTGGGCTTTTCGAAGAGGCGAAACAATGGATGAGGCAGTTGCCTTTAGTCGTCTAGGCTTTGTGGAATCTTGGGTTTTGGTCCTCTCGCGAACGGTGGGCGTTCGACGTATTTTTGCTTTCTTTTTAGACTCTTCAGCCTGGCCCATTCTTCAAACTCTCCCGATCCATTAAATAAACCTACTCATAAAGTGAGTAGGTCTTCTTTGTCAAGAATAGCGCATCTGGTAGCTTTATTCAAGTGTTGTATCATACATAGTAGTCATTAGTACGGTGGACAGAATAAACATGGAAAAATTCTTTGCAGAAAGCAGCCTCGAAACAACACAGCTGATACTTTTTGCGACAACCACCTTGCTGTCGTTGTCGCCACTTACCAAAGTACTGTGGAAGTATCGGCGCTTTTTTGCCTATATTAACTGCGTTGCTATCGGTATGCTGGTTGGAATATTTGCGACTGCAGAATCAGCAATATTTGGTTTTTTGTTCCTGTTCATCCAAGCGTATCGAGTAATAATTTTGCTTAGGATAGCTCAAAACAGAATTAACTCTGTGCAGCTCAGACACATAACCAAGAGAAGTGAGGCAGTTTTATTATCGGCCACAGGTGTTATCTTGATTTTGAGCAGTATTGAGGCACCAGTTAGCCTTGTAGACGCACTGTTATGTCTTGCTATTGTTCAGCTTATTGTTGGGGTCGTTTTGTACCGTCACAGTACACACACGCTTGGTGCTACGACGGCACCCAGTTTGCGCAAGCATCTTGCCGACGACGAGCTTCCCACACTAACTGTCGCAATACCTGCCAGAAACGAAACCAACGAGCTTACGGACTGCTTAGAGAATATTCTAGAGAGCAACTATCCAAAGCTTGAAATACTTGTTCTTGACGACTGCTCTCAAGACAAGACTTCAGATATTATCCGTAGCTTTGCGCACAGAGGCGTTCGCTTCTTAAAAGGGGTCCCTCCTCCTGCTCCGTGGGTGGCAAAAACCTATGCCTATCAGCAACTACTGGATAATTCCAGTGGCGATGTGCTGCTTTTTTGCGGGACTGACGTTCGAATGGATAAAGCTTTTTTGAGGCAACTTGTCGAGATAATGACCAAGAATAAGTTAAAGATGCTCAGCGTGCTGCCAAAGCGAAATGACGCAGTGAACGGGAGCTACTTGCTGCAACCAATGCGCTATTGGCGAGAGCTTGCCATACCCAGAACCATCCATAAAAGCCCCTCGGTATTGAGCACCTGCTGGATAGTTGACAAGCACCACCTTGAGGAGCTCGGTGGATTTCACGGACTTCGGCAAAATATTAGACCCGAGAGGGCTATCGCTTTGGCTACAAAGATGCATTATCGGTTTTTGAGGGCCTCAGATGACCTGGCCCTATTTAGCGTAAAAAGTCTGGAGGCGCAATGGAATACGGCAATCCGTACAAGATATCCCGAACTTCACCGCCGACCAGAAACCATTGCCTTCACTACCGCCTGGTACTTTCTGTTTTTATTTGGACCAGTTCTGACCCTGCTAGGTGGGTTATCGACACTGAACGGCGCGATTATTACGCTGTCAGCAGCATCTTCACTCTTGCTAATACTCACACAAGTGCGAGTCTATAAAATGATTACCGATAGAAAAGAGTTGTTTGCAGCCTTTCTGTTGCCGTATAACGTAGTTCTAGAAATAATCGCCATCAATTATTCAATGTGGGCATATGAATTTGGAAGCGTTATCTGGAGAGGAAGAAATATCTGTTTGCCGGTGGTTGACATTGTGCCAAAACTGCCAAAAACCTAATTCTTGTCAAGGCTACGGCTCTTCTAGGTTCGGTATAAAAATTGAGAACGTCGATCCCTTGTTTAGCTCGCTTTCAAGATCGATTTCGGCATGAACTATTCGGGCTAATTTTATCGTCACATATAACCCAAGGCCGGTTCCGCTATTGGCCCTTGTTCTGTAATCCTCACTTCTAAAAAACTTGTCAAAAACTCTTTCCTGGTCGGATTTACTAATACCTATCCCGGTGTCGCTGACTTCAAATCTAACACCATTCTCTTCTTGCTTGGCGGCAATAGAAACACTTCCCTCTTCTGTATATTTAATCGAGTTTGTCACAAAATTTTGCAATATTTCCTTTACGTATAATGTGCTGGAGTGGAGCAATTCTAGGCCTGGATCGCTCTTGGTGTGAAGTTGCAGCTTCTTCTTCTCGGCGTCTGGAGTGTAAGTGCTTGCTAGTTCTTCAATTAATTTGTTGACGTTTATTGGCTCCACGATGAGGGTAAGTTTTCCGCGCTCAGCCCGGGAGAGTGTTGCAAGATCGTTTATCATACCGCTCAGAAAGATGATTTGTTCGTGTGCAACCTTGAGCGCGTCTTTAATCGCAGTATCTCCCCCGGACTTGTCTACAATAAACTCGGCGTTGCCTATATTGCCTTCAGCAATCGCAATCGGTGTTCGAAGTTCATGGCTTACCACGCTAATAAATTCATCTCGTTCTTCTTCGAGAGACTTTTCTCTCGTAATATCCCTTAGTAGCACCACGAAACCCTTGGTGCCCTGTTTTCCAAACCCGAGCCGTACCGGCGCAACGCTAATGTACAGATTGCTATAGCTTTCGTCTGGGTACTTAATGCGCAAATCTCTGTCGGTAACCTGCGTCTTTACTTTCATAATAAAGTCGCTTATGTTTACGACTTGGTTATTCCGGTCCACAATTGTCGCCAGCTCATCGAGCGATTTGTTTTGCAAGTTTGCATTTATGTCCAATATGTTGAGCGCGGCGCCATTGTACAACATAATTTTCCCATTTTCATCGGTTGCAATGACTGCATCGGCCATACTGTTGATAAGACTTAAGAGTCGTTCTCGCTCAAAGGCGGCTGATGCGGGAGAATCCGCTTGCTGTTCTCTAATGAGGGCTTTTAGCTCGCGGGGCTGCTGTGAAGCATCACTTGAAGTTGGCATAAAGTTATTATGCCTTATAACTCGCTTGAGCTAAAACGGTCATATAGTCGTGGTCGAAAGGCCCTTAGCTTTTTTCTTAGTTTTTTGTACTCTGGGCACGTCTGCGATACTTGGCTCCAAAACGCAGAACTGTGGTTCATATGCGTTGTATGGGCGAGTTCATGCAACAGCACGTAGTCAATAAGTTCTTGATCGAGCTGCACTAAGAACGCGTTAACAGTGATGTTTTTAGACTGATCACAGCTCCCCCAACGGCTTTTTAGTTTTTTAACTCGAGCTTGATGAAAGCGATAATTGTGCCGCTTGGAAAGTTCAAGCAATCTGGGGAGCACAGTAGCTTCAGTTTCGTTCTTTAGGTATTTAATTGTTGCGTCAATGATCTGAACTTGGAAGTCATTGATCTTTAAGCCATCGGGCAGGCAAACAGTAACCCCCTCGGTGCTTGTTTTTACCTTAAAGGTTTTAGCGCCTTCTGCAACCTTCAGTACGCCGTGCAAGCCTAACCCCATTCCGTCATAGAGAACCAACTGTGAACCAACTTGGTTCTTGGTAATCCACTCTATCTTTTCGTCAACGAACTTCATTACATAACGATTTGATACAAACCAAGGGGTTGATACTACCACTTCATTGCTATTACCAATTCTAATTCGCATCGACTTCATGCCCTTTTTCTTGGCAATAACTACTTTCCCAATTTGCGGGTGCTCAATCTCTGTTTTGCGCATGAATTATCGAATTGATATGTTTCGTCGCGGAATTTCCTGCGATCCACCAAGAGATAATTGCGGAACGATATTCACAAGCTCTGGCTTTACCATTCCTTGGGTTGCTTCTTCTGGTGTTACAATTCCTTGCTCGTATAGTTTCTTCATAACTGCGTTTCTTTGGGTGTGAAACGTATGCTTACCGCTGATCACCACATAATCTTCGTGCGACGGGTTCTGCATTGCCCCAAGCACAGACTGAAACACGGTCGGGGTATATGCCTTGGCGTATTTATCTTCAGCTTTGCGCCTATCTCTTCCCTGGGTTCTGGCAAACGCAGTCTCGGCATCGACTTGAAGCCATACCAGCACCGCCCCAGCCTTATGTTGTTTGGCAATTTCCCTTAATTCTCTTCGGTCTTGCAGCCGCGGGACGTCAGCGTCGTACACCACCGGAACACCTGCACGCAAGAATTCTTTTGTTACATAATGCATCATTCGTTTTAGCGCTGGATCATCTCCAGGTTGACGCTCACCAAACAGTTCAGAAGCAATCCGGTCTTCTTGAAGATGCGCAATGCCAAGATTCTCAGCAAATTGCTTTGCAAAACCTGTTTTTCCAGACCCAGGAAAGCCAAAGAGCATAATTATAAAGGGTTTGGTTAAGGTATTTTTTACCGACATTGTTCTACTATGTATACCAGAGTTTTGCCTTTTAGGGAAGTGTTTCTTGTTTGGTTTCTATCTGTTAAACTAGTTCAACGTAGAGGGGCATAGTACAACGGCTAGTATGAGGGTCTCCAAAACCCTAGATCGTGGTTCGATTCCACGTGCCCCTGCCAGGCTCATAGCTATGAAAGTTTTCAATAAACGGAATATACTCCATCTCATTACGGTCCCGTTTATTTGGCTGCCGTTTATACCAACACTTTTTGTACATGCATTGATGGCGTTATACCAATTCATTTCATTCCCAATATATGGACTCGAGAAGGTTCGTGTGCGGGACTATGTCAATTTAGACAGACGCAAACTTGGTTACATCAATCCAATTGACAAGGTTAACTGCGCCTACTGTGCGTATGCCAATGGTGTTTTTATGTACTTCACCGAAATTGCCCACCGGACCGAATATTACTGGTGCGGCGTAAAGCACAGTAATCAGCCAGACAACCCCGCGTTTGCTTACCAGGCAAAATTTGCGCCATACGGCAACAAAAAATCATATGAAAAAATACTAAGACAAACTCGTCATCGCAAGTGAGTTAGGGGTGGCGCGAAACAATGTATATGCTTGCACGGTGACGGTTTCGTGCCTAAACTTAAGATTATCAGATTTATCAAGGATATTTAGATGCGCGACATGCGACCGGTTCAAGAACTGATCAAAGGTGAACTGTTTGACTTTCCAGGCCTTGCTGCAAATCCCGCTGGCAATTATCACCATGCCCAGCAAAGGGATGAATACTACAACCGCAGAAAGCACGATGCAGACATCGCAGGAAACGAAGCGACGCAAAGCTTAGCAATTCTGACTATTGCCTCGGCGGTAGATTTTAACGTCTTAGAGGTGCTTGATACCACGACACAAGATGCAATCTTAGCGGTTCGCGAAGCAACTCCTCAAGGTCTGCTAGCCGAACTTGCTGTAAGGCACTACAGAGCAGCCCGACGTAAATAATTTGTTGACAGGTAGCTGCTGCCCATACTCCTTTATCTGCTAAACAAGCTTGTCCAATGCGGCGAGGAACTGGCCCACAGAAAGTATTTGAAAAAGCACTCGAAAAAAGATAATTGCCCACTTCTGTAAAATGCTTGCGCTTACACCGTTGCGGGGTTTATAATAACAGTATCAAGGTAGTTTAGCTTAAAAAAACAAGACAAAAAGGAAAAGGCTTTAAGATGAAAGTTCTTATGCTCGGGTGGGAATTGCCTCCACATAACAGTGGTGGACTTGGAGTAGCATGCTACCAGCTCACAAAGACACTCTCAAAAAAAGGTGCAGACATCACTTTTGTGGTTCCCTACACCGCGACCCATGACTGTGATCATATGCGCGTGGTTTCTGCCAAGATCGCGTCGCCCCGCACAATTTTAGGCATCTATGATTCAGTGGATCGTACTGTTCCTAGAGGCACGCACGAAGGAAGCTCCATATTTGAACTCCAAGACATTTATGCAGACCGCATTGGGCATATCGGACAACTTGACGAGTTCGATGTAATCCACGCCCATGATTGGCTTACTTTCAGAGCAGGTCTGCGGGCCAAAGAACTAAGCGGCAGACCGCTGATAGTGCATATTCATTCTATAGAATCCGACCGCGCCGGAAACAAGACCGGTCATCCGCTGGTTCACGAGATCGAAGAGATGGGTCTGCACCTAGCGGATCAAATTGTCGCAGTGAGTGAGTTTACAAAACGAAAAATTATTCAAGAATATGGGATTTCGGCTGACAAGATTCATGTTGCCCACAATAGTATCGATGCATACTCTATGCCCGAGCTTGACGATGATAATGCCTACCGTTATCTCTCGAGACTGAAGTCAAATGGTTACACAATTGTCTCAAATGTGGGCCGCCATACCATACAAAAAGGACTCAGCAATCTGCTCTTTGTGGCTCAACAGGTCCTGGAGTTTGAGCCCAAAACTATCTTTTTATTAGTTGGCGCTGGTGACCAACACCGCGAACTTATTGAGCTCAGTGCAAAACTCGGAATTTCTAAAAACGTTCTTTTTGTCGGATTTCAGCGCGGGAAACAATGGAGGGACGCGTTTGGCATTGCCGATCTTTTTGTCATGCCTTCTGTCTCTGAGCCGTTTGGACTTACACCCCTTGAGGCAATTGTGTATGACACTCCCTCGCTAATTAGCAAGCAATCCGGCGTATCGGAGGTCCTGGGCAATTGCTTGAAGGCCGACTTTTGGGACATAGACAAAATGACCGATCAAATAGTAGCCGTCATCAGAAATCAAAGTCTTTCGCCGTCACTGCTTGATAATGCCCGCGAGGAACTGTCCCAGCACACTTGGGATAAAGCCGCCCACATATTTATGGATATTTACAAACGGAAAGCGCAACTTGCACTATGAGCAAGAAGTCGATTGTACTGTATCTCCACGTGCACCAACCTTTTCGGGTCCGGGATTATACGGTTTACTCTGTAGGTCACGATCATAACTACTTTGATGGTTCCTATGATCATCGAACGAGCAATGAGCGTATTCTTCACAAAGTTGCCGAGAAGTCATATCTACAAACCAATGCTCGCCTTCTCCGACTCCTTCGTGAGTATCCGGCGTTTAGGCTCAGCCTCTCGCTCTCTGGAACAGCCATCGAGCAGATGCAGCGCTGGTCCCCTGCCGCCCTTCAGTCGTTTCAGTCCCTTTGCGAGACCGGGAAAGTTGAAATTGTCGGCGAAACATACCATCACAGCCTCGCCTTCTTTTACGACAAGGAAGAATTCGAGCATCAAGTTAATCGACACAAGCAACTAATCGCAGAGGTCTTCGGCCAAACCCCTCAGAGTTTTAGAAACACCGAGCTTGCCTACAACAATGACCTGGCCTGGTGGGCAGATAAAGCGGGCTACAAAGCCATACTCGCTGAAGGCTGGGATCCAGTTTTGGGATGGAGAAGCCCCAATTTTGTCTATCGCCCAACCTATGTCGAAGGCAACATAAAGCTGCTACTTAAAAACTACAAACTGAGCGATGATGTCGCTTTCCGGTTTGGCGACAGAGACTGGCGGGAATGGCCGCTTACTGCCAGCAAGTTTACCCATTGGCTTCATGAATCTGGTGATGCGTCGATCTTTAATCTTTTTATGGATTACGAAACGTTTGGAGAGCACCAATGGCAAGAATCTGGCATTTTTGACTTTTTGGAACACCTACCCAAAGAATGGTTGTCAAGCCACGAAAATACTTTTATGACTGTCACCGAAGCAGCTGAAAGTTATGAAGCGGTTGACCGGGTTGATATGCCAAACATAGTGACCTGGGCGGATACCGAGAGAGACCTGTCTGCATGGACGGGAAATGATATGCAAAAAGAAGCACTGCGCGCGATATACGAAATTAAGGACGCGGTTACGCATTCCGGCGACCACAATATCATCGAAGATTGGCGTCGCCTTCAAGCCTCGGATCACTTTTATTACATGTGTACCAAATGGTTTAACGACGGAGATATTCATGCCTACTTTAGCCCTTATGAAAATCCGTACGACGCGTTTATTTACTACATGAATGCGTGGCACGATGTACGGCTGCGCGCAGGGGCAATTTAGTGGCACGATCGGCTATTTTAAGTAATGGCCGCCTGGCGGTGGGGCTTAACGAGCGCGGCCATGTGCATGACTTTTACTTTCCATACGTTGGGCTCGAAAACCTCACCACCGCAAGAAGCTTGCATCACAAAATCGGTATTTGGATTGATGACGTGTTTAGCTGGACAGACGATGATGCCTGGGAATGCAGCGTTGATCTATCGCCAGACGCACTTACGGCAACCTGCATTATGATAAACAGAGCCTTGGGCGTCTCGCTGCGCACGGTTGATTTTGTAGACCACGAATACGACACCTGGTGTAGAAGAATCTATGTAAAGAATTTAACCGATTCCCTGCAAGAAGTGCGTTTATTTATGCACCAGGTATTTCAAATCTCCAGCGCAGGTCGTGGGGACACCGCATTATACGAACCAGAAGGAAACTACATATTAGATTACAAGGGACGAGTTTGTTTACTCATTGGCGGGCGCAGTGGCAACGAGGAATTTGACCAATACGCCGTTGGAAACTATGCGATTGAGGGCAAAGCAGGAACCTATGTTGATGCCGAGGATGGAGAATTATCAAATCACCCTGTCGAACACGCCGGCGTAGACTCTGTTATCCGTTTTTGCTATCAAATACAGCCAGGCGACGAAGCCCAGACAGACTATTGGGTTGTTGCCGACGACTCTCAATATGCCTGCGACAACACTCACGAAGTCATGAGAAAGGGTCTCGATAAGCGCCAAAAAATTCACGAACAGTATTGGCAAGAATGGTTAAGTATAAGTGATGCGCGGCTTTCGGCACTGCCAGGAAAAGAAAGATTCCTTGCTCGCAAGTCCCTCATGACCGTAAAGGCCCACATCGATAGTCACGGAGGAGTTATCGCGTCGTGCGACAGTAGTATTTACAACTACGGAAGAGATTATTATAGCTACGTGTGGCCGAGAGACGGCGCCTATGCAATTTGGCCATTAATTCGTTTGGGTTACACCGAAGAACCGAAGGCTTTTATCAAATTTTGCAGGGATCTCATTACTAAAGATGGCTATTTGATGCACAAGTATCAGCCAGACCGCGCCATAGGAAGCACCTGGCATCCTTTGGTCCATGGGAAGCGCCGAGAATTGGCTATACAAGAAGACGAAACTGCGACCCTACTCATCGCACTAGGCGAATATTACGATTACAGCAAAGATGCAGATTTTGTAAAAGAGCTTTACGAAAGTCTTGTAGTCAAATGCGCAAACTTTCTCAGTAGTTTTATCGACGCTGGCACAGATTTGCCACACGCAAGTTATGATTTGTGGGAGGAGAAATTTCTTACCACAACGTATACAACTGCGACCGTATTTGCCGGGCTACAAGTTGCAAGTGAACTCGCAGAAACGTTTGGAACAGCTGAGCAAAAAGAAAAATGGACTGCGGACTGCGAGAAACTAGTTGATCGTTTTCCAGTGTTCATCAACCCAGATAACCAAACTTTCCGCAAAGGGTTTTTGTACAACCAAGAAGCCGACTCGCTCGATTTCGACAACACCGTCGACATATCAAGCATGTACGGGGTGATGACGTTCGGCTATTCACCCACAGAGGTTGATCCATCTCACGCAATAGAACAAACAATAAGCAGTCTCCGTAGCTCGCCAGAGTTAGGGGGGTGGCCCAGGTATCAAGGCGACAGCTACTTCCGAGTTTCAGACGGAGTCTCTAACCCGTGGATAATTGCCACTTTGTGGGTGGCTCAGTATTACATTCGAGCAGGCCAATTTGATTCAGCCAAGAAGCTCATTCACTGGGTAGAAGAACGCGCCCTTCCCAGCGGAATGTTCCCAGAGCAAGTGAATCCCATAGATGGCACACCAAAGTCAGTTACGCCGCTGGTATGGAGTCACGCCGAATACATAAACACTTTGCTTGACCTACAGCACAGGCAGGCCGATACGGACAGTCTAGGCCTTAAGCTAGATTAATAACCGCGGTTATTTATTTTTTGCGGGCTTTTACTTCGTTTCGGCCAAGGTTTTTCTTGGTTTCAACATACAAAACGTGCCTGCGAGCAATAGGATCATACTTTCTGAGTTCTAGCTTATCTGGAGTGTTCTGAAGGTTCTTCTTCGTATAATAAGTCCTATGTCCTGTTTCCTCAGAAACAAGACCAACCAATTTTCTTTTATTACTCTTTGTCGCCATTTATATTACTCTAACAGATTGTGCAGTATATGTAAACGTGGAGCCACGAACCGGGATTGAACCGGTGACCTTAGCATTACCATTGCTACGCTCTACCAACTGAGCTATCGTGGCAGCATCCCAACGATTATATCTCGAAGCTTCTTATTATGAAAATACACTGTCACTACACCATACTTACTTTTTCTGCGATAGTTTCCTATTGAACCCGAAATAGTCACATGAGTTTTGTAAAACTGATCTCTTGAGACACTGAGTTGATTTGTCCAATAGAGCATCGCTTCTTCTTGATCAATATCAGTAAATAATTGCAATCCAAATTTTAATTTTGATCTTTTAACTGAGAAAAAACGCACCAGAAAACTTATGAAAGTTTCTATAAGCTTTGGGTCTGAATTTCCTAGCCTAATCGAGTGTGTGTCCGCTTTTGTGCCTTCACCCCAATAAAGCCCCATCCCCATGCCAAATAAGTTTGCGTCTTCGAGCGTTTGGGGCGACCTAAAAGTAAACGGATCACCGGCCGGATTTGCTTTTTTGTATATGGCGTCGCTTATCGACCTCCTCACTATTTCGTGTTTTTTCATCCAATACACAACTTTGTGGTGTGAACACCCAAGCGCATGCGAAATATCCATCATGGACTTCTCTTCAGTCACGTACAGTTTTTCGAGAAGTCTCTTTTCAATCATGGTAGACCTTTACATACACAGGAATATACTATACGCAATAATATTGGTTTTTCAAGCTTACTTTGCTACAATTTACTTCTGTTAGGTAGGCTATGCCGACGTAGCTCAGTGGCTAGAGCGGCTGTTTTGTAAACAGCGGGTCGCCGGTTCGAATCCGGCCGTCGGCTCCAAACCAAGCGCATTATGCAGGGTTAGTGAAGCGGTCAAACACGTCAGACTGTAAATCTGATGGCTTATGCCTTCGCAGGTTCGAATCCTGCACCCTGCACCAAGCATGGTTTGGCAACTCTGCCAGGCCATGATTGGTCTAGTAGATCATGAGAACCGAAGGTTCGGCGGACGAGAAGCGCAGAGCAAAATGAGTTTACTCGTTTTTGCCGAGCATCGCAGGAAGGAGTGTGGCGAAGCCACGCGATATCCTGCACCCTGCACCAAACCATAAGCATTATGTCTATACTTGTAGCACGTCACGGCTTTTCTGTCGCTAATGATCGCGACCAATACGGCACGCCAGCCTTCGGCAATCCAGAAGCCTCACTGATGCCTCAAGGTAAAGAGCAGGCTACAGACTTAGGTGGAAGATTAGCTAGTGAATATGGTTTTGATGTTATAAACGAGCCTGTAGCTGTTTCCATGATGCGGCGAACACAAGAAACGGCAATTGTAGCTGGATTCCGCTGGTTACACATTTATCCCGAACTTGATGAAGAAAAAGGTGGTATGACTGATGAAGGGACCCGTGAAGCGTTGACTACCAGGCGTCCGCCCGCTGCAACTCGTGAAGCAGCACAGTACCTTATCGCCACCCCACCAAAAGAAAGAGTCTGGGTCACTCATGCGTTATTGATAGCAACTTTATGCCAGGAACTAGGTGTCTACCAAGATGAGCGATTTACACCCAAGTTTTGCGAAATCAGAGAGCTCCCTTTATAGTTTGACTAGTAGTAAAGTTCTGCTCTCAGCAATCACGCTACACCACAGATTAGAGCATTTAGTGCGTTAGAATTTTCTGAGCTAATGCGATAATGTATAGCCATGTTGAAGTTTCAATTTAATAAGCTTGTGCGAGACAAGATTGTTGATCAGCAAATTGCGTCTGGAGCAAAACCTCACTACCGCGCACTGACAGGAAGCGATCTAGATATTGTCGAGGACTCCCCAAAAGATGATTTTTGGGGATGGGGTCCAAATCGAGATGGACGAAACGAACTTGGCAAAATCTGGATGCGATTAAGAAGCGAGCTACGCCAAAAGAGAAGCTAAACGACGACGCGTTTTGAGGGACGACGAATACGAGATTTTCGCTTGCCGGTGGGAACTTTCATCTTTTTCAGCTTATCTTCTATCAAGTCGGCTTTGTCTTCTATCCCCATAGAGCGATATGTCCTCTCGAGCATTGCAAACACCTCGTGGGTGGGCTCTATCTCGCTAGCTTTTTCGAGCTCATCTAGCATTTGTTTTTCATTTCCCAGGCGCTCCAAGGCTTTTGCAAGCGCGATGTGCCTTGCCGCCATCGTATCTTCCAACTTCAGAGCTTCCTCGAATGCCGTCACGCCTTTTTCGTAATTTTCGGTTTCATAATAAATAAGCCCTAGATTGTGCAAACTTGAGGCGGTTGGCTCAATACTGCACGCTATTTCGAAGCAGTCAATGGCGTCCTTATATTCTTTTTGCTTTGCGTACAAAATGCCCAGGCGATTGTAAGCTGCAGCATTTTTTTCGTCGATTTTTAAGATAGTAAGCAGCGCTTTTTCCGCCCTTAGCAACCGGTTTTCTCGCATACCCTGGTGTACAACATCCCAAAGCCGGCCAATCCGTTCACCAATTCGATGGGGAATATCGGGCTCCTCTTCAGAATGTTTTGAAAACGCCCGAAAAGTGAGGGCGCCAAGCCCAACAATAAGTACAAGTTCATACATATATTTAAAACATTATACCATTAGAGTGCCGCGAAAAGGCGAGACAGCGTTAGCTTTTGGTTCGCACCGCGTTGGTTGTCTTGAATTGCGTCGTAGACACGACTCAGTCTATGCAAGGAGGCTTGCTGCTGTGACGAGTTTGTCCCCTTTACTGAGTTCTGAAACGTGGCATTTAGTACGATTCGAATTGACTCAAGCAAGTCCGAGACTGGGATTTCTGGTTTCTTTATTAACGCATCAACCATGCAAAGTCTGTCGTATTTACTCTTGGTTAGTATCTCTTTTGCCAGTGAAATTGCGGGCCCCGTTCGTAAGTCATCAGACTCTCCTAGTAGTGCCGTCATAAGACCAACCCGTCCACCGCTTATTGCGTAGGCTTGCTCCAGCTCAGCAGCCTCGTACGATGAAAGCATTTCTTTGGCAACAGCTTCAGAAACCGCCAAGACTTGGATTTCTTGAAGACGAGACCGAACCGTCTCCAATACAGACGCAGGATGATTGAACGTGACAACAATTGAAGTATGCGAAGGCGGTTCTTCGAGTGTCTTAAGTAGCGCATTCTGTGCTTCGTGTCCCAGCGCATGAATGTGTTCCAAAACAACAACTCGATTAATGCTCGCCCGGCGGGGTACTTTTATGCTGAGGGCCTTTTGGAGATCTCGAATTTCATCAATACCGAACTTCTCACTTTCGACGTCGTAGCGAAGACAATACGGGTACTTTGCCAGATCCGGCAGCTCTAAGCCCAAAAGCTTGGCGGCAATATACTTTGCAACAAACCCCTTGCCGCTTTTTGGTTCCCCAACAATGCCCACGGCTTGCGGGGGGTCATTCAGCAATAGCTCGATCTTCTTTTTTGTTGTGGGATGAAAAATTGGGGCTTCCACAATCATACTCCTCGCAAAAAGTCTTTAGGGACAGCAGCTGTAAACGTTTGCCTTGATCGGTTCGGTAAAGTTATTTCTAAACTATAGGCGTGCAAATAAAGCCGACTCGCTGGCCGACCCCCGTAAAAACTATCCCCCACTATTGGATGCCCTAAGTATTTCATATGGACCCGTAATTGATGCGTTCTGCCAGTTGTTGGTCGGAGTTCAAGATAATCAAAATCGTCGAGAGATTTTAATACTTTATATTCCGTTATGGCGGGCTTTCCGTTGGCCCCGACTCTAAATTTCTGCGGCGCTTTGGGGTTTCTTTCGATTGGTAAGTCTAAAATCACCTGGGGTTGCTTGACGTGCCCTTGAACCAACGCACGGTATACTTTCTTAGCCTTTCTTGTCTGGAATTGCTTCTGTAGGGCTCCTAGAGCCTTCCGGTTCTTTGCGACTATCATAATGCCACTTGTGGCTCTGTCGAGCCTATGAACTATTCCAGTGCGATTCGATTGACTGGGAAAATCAAAACCACCCCTCTGCGCGGACCACGAAGCAACAGTCGCTTCGGAGTTATCAGCCCCTTTACTGTGGGTAAGAACGCCTATTGGCTTGTCAATAACCACACAATCATCATCTTCGTAGAGCACCGGGAGAGTTAGACTGCTGTTGCGTGAATTGGGTATCTTTTTGTGAAAGAGTTCAACAACATCCCCGTCAAGCACTGCTTGACTGGCTTTGGTGGCCAGCTTATTGTTTAGCTTCACTTCCCCAGCCTTAATAAATTTCTGAAGTTGGGCGCGGCTAAATTCTGGGTAGCGTTCGCTCAAACGAGTGTCTAAGCGAGAAACAGTATCAGTCACGAGCTCTCAATCCTACGGCCTTCTGAACGCGAAGCAATGTATCGTTTGCTACTACTTTTACTGCAGATTCACTCCTGTTCAGCGCATCGACAACCTCTGCCTTATTCACTACCGCCAGCCTGCTCTGGTAGTTTGCCAAAAATTCTGCAACCGAACCTGCAACGACTCGCTTGAAGTCTCCATAATTGTCGCCACCGTGATCGGCAGCCACTTGCCTAGGATCTGATTGTCGCAGCAGGGCTAAAATATCTATAAGATTACTGAGACCTAGTTGATGCTGATGATCGTAACGAATACGACCAACACTATCTGTTGTTGCTGACATGATTTTTTTGGCCGCAACCTCTGGGTCGTCGTTAAGAAAAATAATTCCCTTGTCGCTTTCAGCACTTTTGCTCATTTTCTTGGAAGGATTTGCTAAGTCCTTAATTCGAATTCCTTGATCTTTGCCGAAAAAGCTGTGCTGCGCCTTGACATCGGCGGGAACAGTGAATAGTTCCCCAAACATCGCATTTATGCGCTGCGCAATATCTCGCGTAAACTCTAGATGTTGTGTTTGATCATCTCCAACCGGCACATATGTCGCGTTATACAGTAGTATATCCGCCGCCATCAACACCGGGTAACTAAACAGACCCACGCTGACCCTATCCGAATGCCCTGCGCTCTTCTCCTTGAATTGCGTCATACGTTTCATTTCGCCAAAGCTTGTAAAGCAATCCAGTATCCATGTCATTTCACTGTGCGCCGAAATAAAACTCTGACGATAGATATACACATCGGCCTTTTTGATAGGAAAACCAGCTGCAATAAACGCCCCAAGGTTTTCGAATATTTGTGACTGCAACTTCGAGTGATCAATTGGGGTGGTAAAACTATGGAGATCGGGCACAAATAAATTGATCTGGTATTCACCAGCTCGCTCATTAGCCATATCAATTATTGGCAGTAAGCCTCCAAAATAATTTCCTAGGTGCAGATCGTTATTGGCACGAAGTCCAGTCAGAATAACAGGCTTGCTCATATCTAAATATTATATCCTAGATACCGTGGTTTCGTTGAAAGAAATACCGCACGCAACGTTAGTAGTCACAACGAGTACAATATTTATTGACTGTTCTATCGCTTTGTAAACTGACGTTGCTTACGAGCGCCTTTAAGACCAAACTTCTTCCGTTCTTTCTCGCGGGGGTCACGTCCAAGCAGTTCTGCTCTTCGGAGAGTGTTCTTGTAGTCTGGATTGAGTTGTACGAACGCCTTGGCGATTCCAAGCCGGATTGCGTCAATTTGGCCAGCATGTCCACCGCCATTGACTTTCACACTTACATCAAACTTTGTGTCATCAAGCTCCAGAACCAACATTGGCTTCTTTAGTTCACCTAAAAGCGCCTGGCTGTTTTCAAAGTAGTCATTCACCGGCTTATCGTTTACTAAAAAATTGCCTTTGCCTTTGGTGACTCGAACTCTTGCGGTGGCACTCTTTCTGCGACCGAGAGCATAAAAATAATTCATTTGCTACCTTTCTTTAATGAAAGCTTTTCTGGCTTTTGGGCAGTGTGGTCGTGTTCTTGACCCACATAAATTTTGAGACGCGCAAGCCTATCATCTCGTAGCTTATTAACCGGCAGCATGCCCCTCACCGCTTGATGTACCACCTTTTTTGGATCCTTTTCTAGCTCGTATTTGAGAGTTGTCTCACGAAGCCCTCCAGGATAATGGCTATGCTTATAATACTTCTTATCGTCAACCTTTTTCCCTGTTACTACCAGATTTTTGGCATTTACGATCACGACGTAATCACCACAGTCTATGTGTTTCGTAAAAATTGGCTTACCCTTGCCTATGAGTAGTTCGGCAACACGCGTGCTAAGTCTCCCGAGAGGCACCTCACTCGCATCGACGACGTACCACTTGCGAACAACGTCGCTTGGTTTTGCAGAATAGGTCTTCATTACTTCTTTACCACTTCTTTCTTCTTGACAGGCGGTTTCTTTGCTGTAGCTGTGGTCTTGGTTGTTGGTTGTGCCTTTTTCTTTATCGCGACTGAAAGATCATCTACAAAACTTACCCGAGCAAGCTGTGCATTGTCTCCCCGGCGTAGTGTTGTTCTTTCGATTCTTAGGTGGCCACTTGATCGGCCTTGTAGCTTTGGGGCGATGTCGTCAACAAGCTTATGAGCACTCTCTAGTGTTTGAAGTCGGGCAATAATTTGCCTCCGGCTATGAAGATCACCTTTTTTAGCCTTGGTGATGAGCCGTTCAGTATAGGGTACAATTTCCTTTGCTTTGGGCAATGTTGTCTCGATCGACTCATACTTTATCAGCGAGTCGGCGAGCCCCTTTATGAGCGCTCGGCGCTGGTCCCGCTCACGTCCAAATTTGCGACCTTTATATGCGTGACGATGCATTGACTAAAACTCCATCTCCGCCATTTTTTCTTTTACTTCATCCAATGCTTTGCTCCCAAAGCCTTTTAGGTCCCGAAGTTCGGCATCGCTCAGTGAGAAAAGGTCCTTTAGGGTGTGAATGTCATTATTTACCAAAGCGTTTGTCGTTCTGGCCGAAAGATTTAAATCTTCGATAGACGTCATTAATGCCGGGGAGTCATCTCCCTCGCCACCCGCAGAACTATCTACGTTGCTGGCAGTAAGTGGCGCCGAGGCTTCAACTTTTGTTTGGCCGGCGAGCGCTGTGTACTGGTTCACTAGAATCGCAGACGCCTCTTCAAATGCATCTTTTGGAGTGATCGTGCCATCGGTATCGACGGTAATAACTAACTTGTCTAGATCAGTCATTTGCCCAACGCGGGTGTTCTCGACCTTATAGCGCACTCTTTGCACAGGACTAAAGATAGCGTCAACAGCGATCATGTCGGAGTAGACTTTTCTATTGGAAACCTCTTCTACAGTCCGATAGCCGCGGCCAACTTCGACGATAACATCAAACGCAACGTTCGCGCTGGCATCATCGAGCGTGGCAATCTCATGGTTTGGATTCACCACCTCGACGTTGGCATTCACTTGTATGTCCTTAGCCGTCAGCGTACCTTTGCCTTTTTTGCTCACCCGAAGAGTCTGGGCCTCGTCGTTGAAAATACGAAACTTAACTCCCTTTAGGTTGAGTATGATCTCTACCAAATCCTCTTTGACGCCTGGAAGGGTTGTAAACTCGTGGCTTGCGCCTTCGAACTTGACTCCAGTAATTGCGGCACCAGCAATCGAAGACAGCAAAACTCTACGCAAACTATTCCCAAGCGTCATTCCATAGCCACTATGGAGCGGCTCGATACTAAACGTGGTGCTCGTATCATCGTGTTCATTTATGTGTACTACTCCTGGTGTGTGAATCATTTTAGACATTTTTAGCCTCCTATTTAGCTAGCGTGAGTAATACTCAACAATTAATTGCTCATTGATATCTGGTTCAACTTCTTCCCTAGTCGGAATGCCAGTAACGGTGATCGTAAATTTTTTGCGATCAACTTTGATCCAAGACGGTAAATCGCTACCCGCAGGACTCACGTCGTCAAGCCGCTTAAAATAATCAGTTTTTCGCGAAGTCGGGCGAACAACAAGCGTGTCTCCTGGATTGAGTCGTATGGACGGAATGTCCACCCGTCGCCCGTTGAGCTCAAAATGGCCATGGGTGACCAACTGCCGAGAGGCCCGCCGGCTCACCGCAAAACCAGCTCGATATACGGCATTATCAGCTCGCTGCTCCAAAAAGCGCAGAAGTATTTCGCCAGACTGACCTTCAGTACGATTGGCTTCCTTCATTAAGTTCGAAAATTGCTTTTCTAGTAATCCGTACAGTCTCTTCACTTTTTGCTTTTCTCGAAGCTGCAATGAATACTGGCTAGTCTTTGTCCTAAACGAGCGCTGTGCTTGCCCAGGAGGTGTTGGTCGCTTCACAAGCGCCTTGTGCGCTTTTGGGTGCAACGCATACCCCTCGCGACGACTCATTTTTACAATCGACTGTGTATCTCGAGCCATCCTATACTCTCCTTGCTTTCTTGGGTCTTACGCCGCCATGCGCAACAGTTGTCACGTCGGTAATTGATTCTACAGAAATACCTGCGGCTGTGAGGGCTCTCACAGCTGACTCACGCCCAAGCCCAACGCCTTTGATAAACACATCAGCCTTTGCAAGATTGTGTTGCTGTTTGGCGGTCGCGATAGCCTTTTCGGCTGCAACTTGCGCAGCATAGGCGGTACCTTTTTTGCTGCCACGGAATCCACAGCCCCCGGCACTCGCACTTGCGAGAGCACCACCGCTTGAATCGGTAATTGTTATGATTGTATTGTTAAAAGAGGCATAGACATGAACGTGTCCCGCTGGGACAGATCGTTTTGCTTTCTTCTTCTTTGATACCGTTGGTTCTGCCATATTTTAGTCCTATCTTACGTCTTTGACGGTGCTTTCTTTGCGGTACCACCAACCGTCGCCTTTTTGCCGCGGCGGGTTCGGGCGTTGGTTTTAGTTCGCTGGCCTCTACTGGGAAGATTCGACTTGTGACGAAGACCTCTGTAGGAGTTAATGTCCTTTAGGCGCTTGATGTTGCCGGTGACAATTCGTTGCAACTCGCCTTCGACAATATAATCGCTGCTGATTGTTTCCGATAATCGACCAATCTCGGCGTCTGTGAGATTCTTTACTCTTACCGTTGGCTCGACTTTAGACTTCTTTAAAATATCTGCTGCGTGCTTTGGGCCAATTCCATAAATATATGTCAGCGCCACATGCACTTGCTTTTCGTTTGGAATTGTTACTCCAGAGATTCGAGCCATAAACTATCCCTGCCTCTGCTTATGCTTTGGCTTAAATTTGTTGATCACGTAAAGGCGACCCTTGCGACGCACGATTTTGTCATCGGGTGAAATCTTCTTTACACTTGCACGTACTTTCATCCAGCGAGATTCCTTTCTGGTTTCTGGCACCCGCAGCGACCTTGCTTTAGGCGGCGAACGGGAGGTATACGGATCGAGGGCTTTCCCCTGCGACACACTGCGTATTTTTAGTTATTAATATCGTGGGTTCACGATTTGCGATAGGTGATTCTGCCCTTTGTAAGATCATAAGGGGTCAACTCGACCGTAACGCTGTCTCCTGGAACAATCCGAATGTAATGTTTTCGCATTTTACCAGCGACATGAGCTATGATTTCATGACCGTTTTGAAGCTCTACCCGGAACTGAGTTCCTGGCAGTGTTTCGGTGATAACACCAGTGAGCTCGATAACTTCCTTATTTTTGGCCATAAAATATAACTAGACGTAAATTGTAACAGATTAGTGACGGATTTGTAAAGGGTAGTTTTTGGGTTATTTCTTGGATTTATTTTTTCGCAATCGTTTCGGTATGAACCTGCGCCGCTTTTCTTCTGGTTCGACTTCCTGGAAAAAGTCGGTTCCATCGTATTGATTATAGGTGATCATTAGAGCGCGAGATTCCACTTGGCGCAAGGTCTCAAGTGATACCGACACAAGAATTAAGATGCTAGTACCGCCAATCGCCAGATTGTTTCCTAAATAGGCCTCACCGATAATTGGCAACACTGCGAGTAGACCTAGCGCGAGTCCGCCAAAAAGCGTGAGTCGAGTTACCACCTTAGACAAGTACTTTTCTGTCTGTGATCCAGAACGAACACTCTCAATAAATCCGCCTTGCTTTTGAAGGTTTTCAGCGATTTCTTTCGCGTTAAAAGCGATGCTAGTGTAGAAGAACGTAAACAAGAACACCAACAAGAAATACACAACAGGATAAATGTAGGCGTGCCAATCACCAGAGGTGAGAGACTGAGAAGTTGGTGGCTGAAACCACGCCAAAAGATTCCCGCCGATTTCTTGTAGCCTGGCGCTTTGACTACTGCTAAATATCTGTCCCGCAAAGCTTGGCACGCTTAAAAATGCGACTGCAAAAATTATTGGCACAACCCCTGCAGTGATCAGCTTCACAGGCAGCACAGTTGTCACGCCGCCATATGTCCTATTGCCCTGCACCCTTTTGGCATAATGCACCGTGAGCCGCCTTGCTGCCTCGTTCAAACGGACCACAATAAGTGTCACAATAAACGCCGCGAGGGCGAGACCAACGGCCAGCAAGAACCCTTTTTTATCAATTGGAAGCGTGAGGCCAAACAAACTCCATTTGGCGTCTCCCGCAACAACCGACGAAAGCAATGAAGCAACCGTGCCCGGCAACGACGACACAATACCGACAGTTATAAGCAGCGAGATACCATTTCCTATGTTCTGCTCAGTTATCAACTCTCCTAGCCACATCAGCATCATTGCCGCCGCAGTCAATGCGGTAATCATCAAAATCCATTGAACAACACCACTGCCGGCTGTTATATCTCCAAGGCCCGCAACTTGCGCCGCTTGCTGCTTGACGAGGTAGATGACCCCAACGGACTGGATGATTGCAAGCGGCAAGGTAAGCATTCTGGTGTACTGATTGATCTTTTTACGACCAAACTCACCCTCTTTGTTCAGCGCTTCTAGTTTGGGAATTGCCTTAGTGAGCAGTTGCATAATAATACTGGCGTTGATGTATGGCCCAAGACCCACGAGCATAATAGAAAAGTTAGCCAGCGCACCACCAGAAAGTACATTCAAAAAACTCAGAAACTGTGGTGTGTCAGATGAGGTAAATAGCGTTTCAAGAACTTGACGCAGAGTCTGAGGATTTGTAAGAGGAATTGGAATATGCGATAGAATCCGAAAGATAACTAAGATGCCCAAAACAATGAGAATACGATTCCTCATGTCGCTGTCTGACAGTGATTTCCAAATTACCTTCCAGTTCATGAATCGTTCTTATCTACCCTCTTTGTTATCTTGGGCCACACACCCCTCGACTATCAAGTGATATTGTACCTTAGATTTCTCTACTTCTCTACGACTTTTTGCGCGCCGGGGGTCTTTTCAGCTGTTCTGTCTTTTCAAAACTGCCTCCAGCCTTTTGCAGCATCGCAACAGCGGGCGCACTGGCATATTGAAGCTTCACGACTACCTTTTTTGCAAGGTCGCCCTTTACAATTAGCTTCGTTTTTACGTAGGGGTTCTCTATGAGTCCAGCATTTGCCAGTACTGTAGTTGTTACTTCTGTCTTGCCAAGTGTCTGTAGGTCACCGGTATACACCTGCCTGGTTTTCGTTCGATGCGATGTAAAACCCCTTAGTTTTGGTATGCGCATATAGAGAGGCATCTGACCACCCTCAAAACCGGGGCGAACACCCCCACTTTTGCGTGAGCCCTGCCCTTTTGTGCCTCTTCCGGCGGTTTTGCCTCTTCCAGCAGAAATACCCCGCCCTACTCGCTTGGGTTTCTTGTTTGGTATCAGATTTAGGTCATTAAACTTCATTATTTCTTATCCTTGGACGCAGTTTTAGCGTTTGTCTTGGTGGTTGCGGCTTTTTTCGGCTTTGAAACAGGTCGGTCAATCCGGGTAACCCATTTATCAGCCGATTCCATACTCTTTAGTGCTTCGAGCGTTGCATAGGCCGTATTAATTTTGTTTGTAGAGCCCAGCGACTTTGAAAGTGCGTTACTCACGCCCGCGACTTCAAGGACTGTGCGCACTACCCCACCAGCAATAAGTCCTGTACCAGCGCTTGCTGGCTTAAGCAGAATGTTAGAACCAGCTACTTTTGCCTGTGCTTCATGAGGAAACGTTCCTTTGTAAAGCTTCAAGGTTGTGAAGTTTTTCTTCGCTGACTCTACGGCTTTTGCCACTGCCGCGGTCACGTCGGCACCCTTTGCAATACCAACCGCAACCCGACCCTTGTGGTCGCCTACCACTACGAGTGCACGGAAACGGAATCTCCGTCCACCCTTTACTACCCGCGCAACACGATCAATGTGCACGACTCTCTCATCGTATTGTTTCTCTTCGGTGTGCGCCGGCGAGGGGCGCGTCTTTTGGGGTGTGTTAGCCATAATTAAAACTCCAGTCCTTCCTTACGGGCGCTGTCTGCGAGCGCCTTTATCCGTCCATGATATAGCTTGGCTCCGCGATCAAACGTAACGTGCTTGATTTTTTTGGCTTTGGCCTTCTTGGCTATTTCTGACCCGACCGATTCGGCCCTAGACGTCAGTGTGCCCTTTATACCTTTCTGTCCGACGGTCGTCGCACTCACAAGAGTTACCTTTTTGGAATCATCGATAATCTGGGCGGAAACATGCAGGTTCGTAATATGAACCGATAGCCGTGGTCGCTGCGTGGTCCCAGTAACGGTCGCTCGAGTTCTATGCGCCCGTCTTTTGGCATTATCTCTTTTGGATTGCAATCTATTCATAACTACTTATCCTTACCTGACTTTCCGCTCTTCCTAATGATACGCTCACCAACATACTTGATACCTTTACCCTTATATGGTTCGGGCTTTTTGAGTGCTCGGATTTCAGCGGCAACCTGTCCTACCTGCTGTTTATCAATTCCCGAAATCGTAATGACATTCTGTTCGACAGTTGCAGTAACCCCTTGTGGAAGCGTATATACTACTTCGTGCGAGAACCCGAGGTTCATTTTGATCTGATTTCCAGCCAGCGCAACCCGAAAGCCGACACCGTTTACTTCAAGTTTCTTTTCGAACCCTTTACTCACGCCAGTAACCATATTCGCAACTAAAGTACGCATCAAACCGTGTTTGGCGCGGTGTTCTGGAATATCACTTTCTCTACTAACAATCACTTCACCATCCTGCTGCTTAACAACAATGCCAGGCATCGTAAACTGAGACAACGTTCCTTTGGGACCGCCGACAGTAATTGCATCGTTGTCGACAGTAATTGTCACACCGCTTTCTAGCTTGATTGGTAGTTTTCCTACTCGACTCATATGCTTCCTTAATAGACCTTACAGATTAATTCGCCACCTATGCGGGTTTTTCTCGCTTCATCGCCAACCATCATGCCTTTTGACGTCGAAACAATGACAATGCCCCGCCCCCGCTTTACAACAGGTATCTTATCCGCACTCACGTACATGCGACGTCCGGGCTTGCTTAAGCGAACAATTTCCGTGATTCGTGCGTTTGAGGCTTCGCTATTTATTGTGACTACCAACGATTTTTGAATGCCCTCGCCGTCCTGCTCGACTTTGTCAACAAATCGATGTGACTGTAACAAGTTTGCAACATTGTGCTTGACCTTAGAATAAGGCATTCGAACTTCTGTTTTCGAGACCGCGATTGCATTGCGAATCCGGGTCAACATATCTGAAATTGGATCAGTTGACACCATAATTACCAACTCGCTTTCGTTACGCCCGGGATTTCTCCCTTGCTTGCGTGTTCTCTAAACGAAATACGGCTTAAACCGAAGGTTCTCATGTACCCACGAGGTCGCCCCGTTTCACTGCAGCGATTTTTCTTTCTGGTTGGAGACGAGTTTCTTGGCAATTTATGCAAACCCTCTTGATCTCCCACAGCCTTTAAGGCCGCTCGCTTTTGTGCGTATTTGTGTATCATTTTTTCGCGTTTTTCATCGCGAGCAATGATCGATTTCTTTGCCATTATTTACTCTCCTTTTGGAAAGGCATTCCAAACTTGGTTAATAGTGCTTTTGAATATTGCTGATTATCTGAATCAGTGACAATTATGACCTGTAGTCCATGGGCAGTCGTTGTTTCTTCGAAACTAAGCTCTGGAAATATTGATTGCTCTCTGAGTCCGATGGCGTAATTGCCCTGCTTATCAAATGCTCGGTTGCTGACGCCGTGAAAGTCACGAAGCCTTGGAAGCACCAAATTTATTAGTCGGTCCAAAAATTCGTACATTCGATCCCCGCGCAATGTCACCTTGAGGCCAATTTTATTTCCCTCGCGCAACTTAAAAGACGCGATCGACAACTTGGCATATGTATCGATTGGCTTTTGACCAGTTATTTTTGCCAAAGTGTTGGACGCCACCTCAAACATTTTTTTGTCGTCCTTCGAGCGCCCCAATCCGATGTTGATAACGATTTTTTCAAGTTTTGGAATCTCGTGGACATTCTTAAGTTTCAGTTCTTCTTTGAGCTCATTCGCATAGGACGTCAAGTAGAGTTGCTTTAACCGCGGCAAGGTAGATGTAGACGATGCTTTTGTAGTAGCCATTACTTGATCACCTTTCCAGTTCGCTTATATACCCGAGCTTTTGTACCATCTTTCGCAATCTGATAACCAATCTTGCTTGGTTTTTTTGTAGTTGGCTCAATAACAGCAACTTTACTAACCCACATTGGCTTAGTGAGCTCGATGATTCCGCCTTGAGGATGCTTATTGTTGGTACTTGGCTTTATGGCCTTTTTTACAATGTTGATCCCCTCGACTGTAACCTTATTTAGCGTTGGATGTGTCGCAATTATTTTTCCGGTTTTGCCCTTGTATTTTCCAGCAATAACCACGACCTCATCGCCCTTCTTGAGCCGAATCTTGTACACTGTTTTAGACTTTGCTTTCATCGTTAAAGTACCTCTGGAGCAAGACTGATTATTTTGTTATATCCCATGTCTCGAAGTTCTCTGGGAACCGGTCCAAAAATGCGCGTTGCACGTGGCTGTTTGTCGTCGCCAATAATTACCGCAGCATTGTCATCAAACCGTATTGTCGAACCATCTTTGCGCTTGATGACATTCGTGGTGCGAACAACCACCGCACGGACAACACTTTTCTTCTTCACGGCCCCACTTGGATTTGCTTGCTTAACGGTGGCAGTAATAACATCACCAACATGTGCGTAACGCCTTCGCGTTCCCCCGAGTACGCGGATGCACAAAATCTCCTTGGCACCACTATTATCACAGACGCTTAGACGAGATTCTTGCTGAATCATGACTTCGCCTCCTCGTCGTCCTTTGATGCCACCTTCGATTCCTTCTCGATCACATCAAGGTCCTCCCTGGAAAGCTTGGCCTTACTAATAACCTCCTTGAGGGTATGGCGCTTTCGAGCAGAGAGAGGTCGCGTCTCCTCAATAGAAACTTTGTCGCCCACACTGCATTGGTTCTTTTCGTCATGGGCAATATATTTCGTGGTAACTGAGTACTGTTTCTTGTAAAGCGGATGAGTTTTTCGCGTATGAACCGTAATGACAATAGTCTTGTCAGCGGAAACGGAAGACACAGTACCGATCAAGGTTTTTGCCATTATATATTCTCCTTTGAGAGCTGTTCACTCATAATTGTTAGCATCCGAGCCAAATCTTTACGCTTACTGCGCAATATGCGGACATTCTGGGTTTCTCCCATGTGGATTCGACGACGAAGTTCGACAATCTCAGCTCTTAGTGCTGCCACACTATCCATAATTTCGGTAGTCTTCATTTTTCGGATTTCAGCGGTCTTCATTAGTCTGACTCCCTCGTAATGAACTTTGTCTTCACAGGCAGCTTATGACTCGCAAGTCGCATGGCTTCTCGAGCAACTTCTTCGGATACACCTTGCATCTCGAATAGAACTGTCCCAGGGCGCACTTTTGCAACAAAAAACTCTGGCGAGCCTTTGCCGCCACCCATTTTGAGTCCAAGCGCTTTTCTGGTCACTGGGGTGTGAGGGAATATTCGGATCCATATTTTACCTCCGCGCTTAATATAGCGCGTCATGGCCTGCCTGGCTGATTCGATCTGACGACTACTTATCCGCTCAGTTCCTGTCGATTGCAGTGCAAAATCACCAAATGCAATAGTGTTCCCAGACGTTGCCGGCCCCTTGATTCGGCCTTTTCGCACCCGTCGAAACTTGGTCTTATTGGGCATCAACATTAGACTGTTTCCCCTTTATATATCCAAACTTTCACGCCAATGATCCCAGCGGTTGTATGGGCGCGCGCAGATGAATAATCAATATCAGCACGAAGTGTATGAAGCGGTACGCTTCCTGCAACTTCTTTTTCGCGACGGGACATCTCGGCACCATTCAAGCGGCCTGCAACCTCAATTCGAACACCTTGTGCTCCGGCTCGCATTGTTGCTGCAGCTGCTTGCTTGATCGCCCGCCGAAACGACATTCTGCGCTCGAGTTGAAAAGCAATGTTTTCGGCCACCAGCTTTGCGTACATTTCTGACTTCTTGATTTCCTCGATATTGACGCGCGTCTGTACACCGTACACTTTTTCGATCCGCGCTTTAAGTTCTTGAGCTCCCGTGCCGCCGCGACCAATAACAACCCCAGCCTTCGCCGTAGAGATAGTCACGGTCACAATATTCGGCGACCTTTCGATGTCGACTTTATTGATAGCTGCTCTCGAACCAAGCATATCTTTAATGAGTCGCCTCACCTCAAGATCTTGCGTAAGGTACGCTGCGTAATCGCGTTTGCTTGCAAACCACTTACTTCGCCAATCTTTGTTGACCTGGAGACGCATACTAATTGGGTTCACTTTTTGGCCCATTATTTTGCCTCCTTTTTAGCGGCAGCTTTAGTAGTTGACTTTGCGGTTGTCTTCTTTGGGGCTCGCACCTCGCCGTCAACTTGGACAAAGATGTGGCTGGTTTTTCGTTGAAATGGTAGAGCCCGTCCGTGCGCAGCAGGACGATATCTCTTCAGCCGAGGCCCAGGAGTAACGCTAATGTAGGTAATTATTAAGGTCTCTGGCTTTAGAGAATGATTATTGTCGGCGTTCGCCTTGGCGCTCTCTATCACTTTCCTCACGGGCAACGCTGAACGTCGAGGGGTATTTGAGAGTATCGTCAACGCTTCCTCAACTGTTCTGCCGCGCACCAACGCAGCAACCACACCAACCTTGCGTGGACTCATGCGGACACCTTTTGCCGTTGCTTTAACGCTCATTTAACTTTTCCCTTTCGCGAGCTTACCGCCATGGGTTCGGAATTTACGGGTAGGAGAAAATTCTCCCAACTTATGGCCAACCATGTTCTCTGTGATAAATACCGGGACGTGCACCTTGCCGTTGTGAACCGCAACTGTTTTGCCCACAAACTCAGGGGGAATAGCGCTCGAACGAGCCCATGTTTTGATAATGGTTCGATCTTCGCTGCCCAAGGCGGCAACCTTTTTAGCGAGTTTGGGGTCTACAAATGGTCCTTTTTTTAACGATCTACTCATGATTATTTCCTTTTCGCTTGATGACGGCTTCTTATGATGTATTTGGTGGTGCTTTTTCGGCGTCGAGTCTTAAAGCCTAATGTTTTCTGTCCCCACGGAGTACGCGGATCTTTACCCATACCGTGACGTCCACCGTCACCACCACCATGCGGATGATCAGCTGCGTTCATCACCACACCACGAACAGTTGGCCTCACGCCCATTCGCCTACGGCGGCCGGCTTTTCCAATCTTAATGTTTTGGTGCTGCTCATTTCCGACTACACCAATGCTCGCCATACAATTAATACTTACTTGCCGAACTTCACCGCTTGGTAGTCGAATTTGGGCATACTCACCCTCTTTGGCCATTAATTGCGCGCTCGATCCAGCGCTTCTGACAATTTGTGCGCCTTTACCGGGTGTAAGCTCAATCGCATGAACTACGCTGCCAGTTGGAATGCTCTTAAGCGCCAGTCGATTACCGTTTTCGATAGTTGCTTTTTCGCCTGCCACAATCTTTTGTCCTGGCTTCATGCCTACGCTGGCAAGAATGTAGTGATACTGTCCGTTACTGTCAACTATTCTCGCAATATGCGCCGATCGGTTAGGGTCGTACTCGATGTGCTCTACCGTGGCACTAAGGCCAGACTCAAGATTAAAGTTCATAATGCGATAGCGTCGTTTTGCACCTCCGCCTCGATGTCGAGTCGTAATTCGTCCTTGGTTATTGCGACCACTTTTTTGGCGCTTGGTTTCGACAAGACTTTTGAGTGGTTTCTTGGCAGTAATAGAATCAAAATCCTGCGAGGTCATGCCGCGTCGGCCGGGAGTAGTTGGCTTATATAGTTTAATAGCCATTACTTATTCTCCTTTTTGGCCTTTTTTTGGGCCTTTTCAGCAGCTTTGGCCTCTTTCTTTTCTTGCTCTTCAATGGCTGCAAAAATCGGTAGAGAGTCGCCGTCTTTTAGGGTGACGTACGCCTTTTTAAAGTTCGATCGAACGCCAATTACAGACCGACCGCCTCGACGAACGGTTCGCTTGCGCTTTCCTTTGATGGTTGCGGTGCGGACATTGATTACGTCGACACTAAACTGCGACGAAACTTGATTGGCAATTTCGTGTTTGTTACTCGAGGTTGGCACATCAAATACGTAGGTGTTTGTCGACTGAGATGAAGCGTAGGTTTTTTCGCTCATTCTAGGTTTAAGAACAGTCAGCTTGGTCATTATTTTTCACCCCCAAGCCAGTCCGAAATGATGCTGAGTGAGTTTTTAGTCACCACGATAGTATCGGCGTTGAGCACGTCAAATGTGTTGAGATACTTCGCTTGAACAAGCGTAACTGCTTCGAGATTGTTGGTCGCTCGCTTTATTTCTTCAGTTTTATTCTCGACGACAATTAACACACGGCCCTTGGCATTGATTTTATTCAATAGCTCTTGGGTAGACTTGACCTTACCATCCTGGATTTCGAAAGCCTCAATAATGCACAGTTTGTTGGCTTGCGCCGCCAGCGTCAGCGCCTGTCGTATGGCAGTACGCTTGGCCTTTTGATTTAACTTTTTAGAATAATTCTCGTTTCCAGTAGGACCAAAGGTAATTCCTCCGCCGCGCCAAATAGGAACCCTTGAGCTTCCAAATCGAGCCCGACCTGTCCCTTTTTGCTTCCAGGGTTTTCTACCACCACCACGAACCAGGCCGCGGGTTTTTGTAACAGCGAGGTTTTGACGCCCGTTGTCGAGATACGCATGATAGGCGTCCTTGAGCAAGCGATGGTTCGCAACTTCAACTTCAAACACGCTTTTATCAAGTTTCGCAGAAGTAGTCGACTTCGTGCCAGATTTGGTGAAAGTAGGGATAGCCACTATTTTGCTCCTCGCAGCACAACAATACTTTTGCGGGGACCTGGTACTGCACCAATCACACCAATGAGGCTATGCTCAGTGTCAACCAGGCCAATGGTTAGATTTTTAATGGTCACTTGCTCGTTACCCATCTGGCCGGCCATTTTCTTGCCCTTAAATATCCTCTGCGGATACATCGAGCCGATGGATCCAGCCTTTCGAGTGTTGCCCTTGCCACCATGGGTCTTGCGTTGCCGATGAAAATTATGTCGCTTTATGGTACCGGCCCAGCCTTTTCCTTTACTGGTTCCTGTTGCGTGCACGACGTCTCCCACACTAAAAAGATCGGCGCTGAGTTGGTCGCCGACCTTTAGTTCGGTAGTGTTATCGTCGAGACGAATCTCGCGCATAATTTTGACATTGGTTTTCGCGGGTTTAAGGTGTCCTAGCTGTGGCTTCAATTGCCGCTTTTCCTCCTCAAAGCCGAGTTGCAGCGCATTATAGCCGTCGGTTTCGGTTGACTTAATCTGCGTCACCACGTTTTTGGTTGCCGAAAGCAAGGTAACAGCCTGTACGACACCTTCATTATCGATGGTGCTTGTCATTCCAACTTTTCGGGTCACAAACGCTTTCAAACTTGACTGGCCTTTCTTTAATATTCTTGCTCGTGCATTTCATTTAACGTTACATAAAAACGCTTGGTAACTGCCGGTTTCTACCACTGTAACTCGTAGACCTGTGCAATACACCAAGTACAAGAATTTTAACTACTGACTAACAGATTAACACGTTTGTGTTACCTCTGTCAATACGTTGTATATTCTACAAATTTATATAGAGCCCGATCGGCAACCAAAACGAAATGAACATGCTGACCAGAATAATCGCATATTCAATTTTTCGATCAAGCCGAAAATGCTCGTGACTGGCGAATAATAATGCAACGACGGCGCCAAAAGGCAGGGGATATACTGCTCCAGCCTTGGTGGTCACGCGAATCCAGGCACTCCCAACAATCATATACAGCACAATTTTTAGAAAATAGGCTCCGTCGGTTTCGGAAGAAGCTGTTCGAGTTTTTTTCTTTGCCATAGCTTAAGCAGTATTAAAGCATATGATGAAAAAGTAGGCCACACGACCAGGGCTCGCTATTGCGAGAGTTTATGCGTAGGATGCAAAACTTATCTTTGGTTCGGTTAGCACTTATTCGAGCGATCTGCTCGAACTGTATCTGTAGAACTTACCGTGCGCCCATCGTCACTGTAGGTTGTTTTTATCAGCATTGACGAAAAGATACGACCAACTTTTTTGCACTGTTGCGTTGCGGAGAAGCGGCCAGAAATTGATTCCTTATCTCGATTTCTGCCAACAAGAGTCAAAACTGGGGTCACTTGATGTTGATTTGCAATTCCCGAGACACGAACAATTCGCACTCCGTCACACTCCACAATTGATGGCACTTCGATCTGCCCGGTAAAACGTCCCACCGCACTTGTGATTCGACCGTTTGTTCGGTTCGTGGTCACCCGTGTTCGAAAACTCGCAGTGTGCGCGAGCGCAGCATTTGCACAATCAGAGAAAGTAACTCCCGATTCGCTTATTGGGTTTACCTCGGTAGCTGGCACTTGGTTTGCGCGAGCCTCATTATCAAAATTCTCAACGCTCGGAGCTGCACCAAACGAGGCTGCAAGCACTGCAGCACCAACTGCTAGTTTCTGCTTTAGATTATCAATCACTCCCCCAACCGTGTTGGGATTCGAATCGGTATACTGCTCTATATTTGGACGTGCTTCCATGGCTCTACTTAATCTCCTCTTTAGTAATTACATATTTTATCACAGATTACTGCTTTGGTCAATAATATTAAGAGTTGTCCTATACTTTCTGCAGTGCGCTGCGAAGGCTGGTTTGCCCTAATGCCTCCGCAACTTCCTCGGCGTGTTGCGTGAGTTTAGCGGGGTCGTTATCAAAAACAACGCTTGGGTACGCAACTATCGTCTCATCGCTCCAGCGATAAACTCGTGAATTCGTGATTTGGTCGACCGCGTCTGTACTTTGTGGAGGCGGCAAGAGGCCAAGTTCTTGGTCATTGAGTGGTGGTTCGATGCTAAGTAGAAACATCGAAGCAGACTCTTGTAGTCTTATTGTTCTCATAATGCTAGGAAGTTACATTTTTATTTCGGCGTCGCAGCCGGCAGGAAGGGAAAGGTTCATGAGAGAGTCAATCGTCTTTGGGGTTGGTTCGAGTACATCAATAAGGCGCTTGTGAACCCGCATCTCAAACTGCTCACGACCTTTTTTATACACATGCGGACTCTTAACAACGGTGAAGGTGCTTCTGCGAGTCGGGAGTGGGACCGGTCCCGCCACAGTAGCCCCCGTGCGGAGCGCAGTATCAACAATTTGTTTGGCCGACTGATCAATAACTTTATGATCGTAGGCTTTTAGGCGAATTCGAATGCGCTGTTTTCCGTCCGCTGCAACGGGCTTCGAGCTCGACGCAACAGTCGGTTTTGTTGTTGGCTTGGATTCCACAGGCACCGCTTTGACAGCCGCTTTCGCCTTGGGCTCGGCTTTTTTCTCTTTTTGAGTCGTTTTCGATTTCTTGGTTGATTCAGCCATTATAAGGTGTTGTTCCTTCCATTAGATTCGCTGTAACACCACTCACCTTTTTCATGAGCACTGGTGAGGGGCTTTTAGTCAGCATGCAATTAAAGTATGGTTACATTAACAAATTATTAACTAATAGTCTAGTGTTAGTACTTGGTAGACTACTTAGGATGGCCTCTGGGCCGCCATGTTTCCGCGAGTGAGGTCGTCAATTCTTTGTGCGAGCATTTCTTTGGTCATTGCACCTTTGTACTCGACGCCAATATCAGCGATAAACTTGTCTTCAATCCCCGCGCTCATAACGCCTAAATCATCTGGGTGCAGAACATCGTCTGGTCTTAACGTTTGGGTTAGGTAAACATTATCGCGCTCATCACCCCACCAATGCACCACTTTCTCGCCCACAAGCGCGCCTCTGTAATCCTCTAAGGTTTGTTCTATCTTCTGGTAATGAGATGTGGGATTTTCTGACCAAGACTCTGCACTATTCATAATTAATATTTATTATACTGTATTTATTGTATTTTTACAATTATAAAAACCCCATTTCTGGGGCTTTTATTGATATTTGTTTGCGCCGTTACTTGACGATTTTTGTCACCACACCGGCACCGACGGTTCGGCCACCTTCGCGGATTGCAAATCGAAGACCTTGTTCCATGGCAATTGGAGCCAGCAACTTTACCTTGAAGGTAACGGTATCGCCAGGCATCACCATTTCTTTGTCAGCAGGCAGCTCTACCTCACCCGTTACATCAGTGGTACGGAAGTAAAATTGGGGTTTGTAGCCCTTGAAGAATGGCGTGTGTCGTCCACCCTCTTCCTTGGTAAGAATATAAACCTCAGAATCAAATTCGGTATGAGGAGTTATCGAACCGGGTTTAGCGAGCACTTGTCCGCGCTCGATATCATCCCGTTCGATGCCTCGCAGGAGCACGCCAACATTGTCGCCAGCTTGACCTTGATCAAGCAGCTTCTTGAACATCTCAACGCCAGTTACTACTGACTTTTGGGTGTCGCGAATACCGACGATTTCTACCTCGTCGTTGACTTTTACGATACCGGTCTCGATACGACCAGTTGCAACGGTTCCGCGACCCTTAATAGAAAAAACGTCTTCAACCGGCATCAAGAAGGGCTTGTCAAGTTCACGCTTTGGCTCTGGAATATAGTCATCCATTGCCTTCACAAGCTCCATGACGGCATCCATGTTTGCCTCGTCACCTTCAATTGCCTTAGTGGCCGAGCCTTTGATAATTGGAGCGTTCTCGTCAAAGTCATACTTTGCAAGCAGCTCACGGATGTCCATTTCGACGAGCTCTACCAACTCGGGATCGGCAAGATCCATCTTATTCATAAAAACTAAGATGCTAGGAACACCAACTTGTTTTGCAAGCAATACGTGCTCACGAGTTTGAGGCATAGGACCGTCTGCCGCTGAGACAACTAACACCGCACCGTCAATCTGCGCAGCACCAGTAATCATATTCTTTACGTAGTCGGCGTGACCAGGCATGTCGACGTGGGCGTAGTGTCGCTTTTCGGACTCGTACTCTTGGTGTGAAGTCGCGATAGTAATCCCGCGCTGTTTTTCCTCCGGCGCGTTATCGATTTGGTCATATGCGATGGGCTTATTTACATCGCTTGGGAGACGCTTTGCAAGCGTCATTGTGATTGCTGCAGTCAAGCTCGTTTTACCGTGGTCAACATGACCCATGGTTCCAACATTTACGTGTGGCTTGCTGCGATCAAAGGTATCAGCCATTCTAACTCCTTACATAGTTAATTATCTTAATTGTATTTATGAGGGCATAGACATAGCTAGCGAAACACTCATGTTACCGATATATCGTATCTAATCAGAATAGGTTTGTAAACCCCTGTTACGGTTGGTTTACCGATACAACAAAAACTACGGTTCTTCTGGCTCACTTTTGCGAACTATATGCTGCCCAACGGCTTTGATTAATCTTATAGGCGCACCCTCGGTGGACTCGTGTCTACTGCGCAGCTCCGTCGCTTCAAATACAGATTGTTCGACTGCTTCTTGGTCAAATAGATCAACTTCCCGAGCGTGCCGGTTGGCCAGCTTGAGGAGTTCGGACTGTTTGTCATCTACCATTTTGTGTCACCTGCCTTTCGCGTCGTTATACTTTTGAATTGCTAAAAGCGCCCACAAACCGACAACCACGGCTGTTACTACGGCGGTAAAATACAGCTCTAAACTAATGCCGGCAATCACGAAGAACACCAGGACACATGCATTAAGAATGCTGGTTCTGATATGTGGCTTGTCAGAGCTTCTGATTGACGGAATTAGGGCAACAGCAAACAATACGTTACCAATACCATACACAAGGTCTTGCCAGCTCATTTATTTTGCACTTTTGGCAACAATTGCCTCAGTCACGTGACTTGGCACGTCGGCGTAATGGTCAAGCTCCATACTAGAACTGGCGCGGCCTTGACTCATGCTCCGAAGATTGGTTGTGTACCCGAACATTTCGCCAAGTGGTACAAATGCAGTTATCTGCTTAATCCCGTTCGCAAGATCGTCCATTGACTCAATGCGTCCACGTTTGCTGTTAAGATCACCAATCACGTCGCCCATAAAGTCTTCGGGCGTGACTGCAACGACTTTCATGATCGGCTCAAGTAATACGGGGCTTGCATTCTTTACGCCACTTTGAAGTGCCATGGATCCTGCAATCTTGAAGGCCATTTCGCTGGAGTCCACATCGTGATAACTACCGTCATATAGTTCGGCCCTCACATCAACCACCGGGTAGCCAGCTAAAACGCCGTTATTCATAGCTTCTTTTATGCCTTCTTCTACTGGCTTGATGTACTCACTCGGGACTGCGCCACCCTTAATTGAATTAATGAACTCGAAACCTTTGCCTTGTTCGTTTTGACTCAAACGAATCCAGACATGACCATATTGGCCTCGGCCACCGCTTTGTTTGACGAACTTGCCTTCGGATTCAACAGCGTCTTTGCGAATTGTTTCACGATACGCAACTTGAGGCTGGCCAATGTTGGCTTCGACGTTAAATTCGCGCTTCATTCGATCAACAATGATTTCCAGATGAAGTTCGCCCATGCCACTGATGATAGTTTGGCCAGTTTCATGGTCAACTTTTATGCGAAAGGTGGGATCTTCTTCTGCGAGCCGACCCAAAGCCAGACTCATTTTCTCTTGATCAGCTTTGGTCTTTGGCTCAATAGCAATACTTACCGGTGGATCCGGGAAAGTGATGCTTTCGAGCACGATCGGGTTATTTGGGTCGCACAGACTGTTACCGGTAGTCGTGCTCTTTAGGCCCACAACCGCCGCGATGTCTCCCGCCGTTATCTCATTTACATCCTCGCGCTTATCAGCTTGCATTCGCACAATACGTCCGATGCGCTCCTTCTCGCCAGAGGAACTGTTCAATATGTAGCTGCCGGCTTGAAGTTTTCCAGAGTAGACCCGAACAAAACACAGCTTTCCAACAAATGGGTCAGTGGCAATCTTGAAAGCCAAACCAGCAAAGGGCTGGGCGGCATCGGGTTTGCGTTCTATTTCATCGCCAGTTTTGGTATGCTCACCCCACGTTGATCCGCGGTCAGTCGGACTCGGCAAAAAGTCGACAACCGCGTCTAGGACTTTCTCGACAATAACTCCCCGTCCATCGCCACCAGTCACGGCAAAGAACTTGCCAGAGAGAACAGCAGTTCGAATTGCTTGCTTGATCTCATCGACACTTAGGCCATCTTCACCCACTTCAAAGTATTTCTCTAGAATTTTTTCGTCCTCAGCGACAGCGTTTTCGATCAGTAAACTTCGATATTTCTTGGCTTCGTCAAGCATTTCGGCTGGTATCTCGCCAACAACGAGTTCTTTATCTTTGAAATCTTTGTAGGTGTAAGCCTTCATGTCGATTAGGTCAACAACGCCATTTACAGTCTGCTCGAAGCCAATCGGAAGATGAATTGGAAAAGCGCGCTTGTTGAGTCGAGCGTGGATGCTGTCCAAAGACTTGTAAAAATCACCACCGGTTTGATTGATTTTATTGATAAAGCAAATACGCGGTACTCCGTATTTATCAGCTTGGCGCCAGACAGTTTCTGACTGGCTTTCTACGCCCATTTTGCCATCAAACACCGTCACAGCCCCGTCTAGCACTCGCAGGGAGCGTTCGACCTCAACAGTAAAGTCAATATGGCCAGGGGTGTCGATAATGTTGATCTGATGATCTTTCCAGTAACAGGTCACAGCGGCGGAGGTGATTGTAATGCCGCGCTCGCGTTCTTGCTCCATCCAGTCAGTGGTGGTTTCGCCCTCGTGCACGGCGCCGATTTTATGTTTTAGGCCAGTTCGAAAGAGAATACCCTCGGTGGTAGTCGTCTTTCCGGCGTCGATATGCGCAATTATTCCAATGTTTCTTAGTTTTTCTAATGCTACTTTAGCCATATTTTTTAGTACCTTGCGAAGTGGGCGAATGCTCGGTTGGCATCTGCCATTTTATGGGTGTCTTCGCGCTTCTTGACCGCTGTCCCAGTATTATTGTAGGCATCGACTAATTCGAGGGCGATTCGGTCTTCCATGCTCATGCCTTTTCGGCTTCGAGCGGCCGCCACGAACCACATCATCGTAAGATGGTTTTGGCGCTGACCCTTGACCTCGAAGGGAATCTGGTAATTTGCACCACCAACTCGGCGTGATCGCGTTTCTAGATGGGGCTTTACGTTGCCAAGCGCTTGCTCAAAAACATCCAGCGGGTTATCGACTTTTAGCTTGTTTGCGGCCTTTTGCATTCCGTTGTATACCAGCCGTTCAGCAAGCTGTTTTTTGCCATTGAGCATAACCCGATTAATGAGTCGCTGGACTTGAACGCTGTTGTACACCCGGTCGGGCTGGATATCACGAACAAGAGTTTTGGTAACTTTCCTAGGCATAGATTATTTGCCTTCCTTTTTTGCGCCATACTTGGAGCGGCCTTGCTTTCGGTCTGAAACACCTTGCAAATCAAGGCTACCTCTCACAATGTGATATCGGACACCAGGGAGGTCTTTCACGCGACCGCCTCTCACGAGCACTACGGCGTGCTCTTGAAGGTTGTGCCCTTCGCCGCCGATATATGCCCACACTTCATAGCCGTTGGTCAAACGAACACGAGCCACTTTTCGCAGCGCCGAGTTAGGCTTTTTTGGAGTCTTAGTAGTCACTTTTACGCACACACCACGCTTGAACGGCGCTGGCTTTTCGTAGTTCCTGGTTTTTAGGTTATTCACCACCCGCTGCATCGCTGGCGACTTACTCTTAGAAGTCGCACGAGTACGTGGTTTTCTCACAAGTTGATTAATTGTTGGCATTTTACTCCTTAGCGCTGCAATCTACTGCTGCATGATGAATGCCTGCACCTGGCTCAGATTGCTTATATTTTATGTATCTATTCTAACACTTTTACTGGTCTTCGACAACTTCTTCATCTTCTTGAATGTTGTGTCCTGTACCAACCGGGATTCGACGACCAAGTATTACATTCTCCTTGAGCCCGAATAGGTGATCAACTTTACCACTGGTAGCGGCCGCAATGAGTACTCGGGTCGTATCTTGGAACGACGCGGCTGAAAGGAACGAATCCGTACTCAACGAGGCCTTGGTAATACCAAGCAATAACTGATTGTAAACAGCGGGTTCTTTCTTTTGGGCGACGAGTTTCTCGTTTTCGACAACCACCGCAAGCTTACTGACTATGTCGCCAGTTACAAACTCGCTATCGCCGGCGTCCTCGATTTGTACCCTAGAAAACATCTGACGCACAATTATCTCGAGGTGTTTGTCGGCAATATTTTGGCCTTGGCTTGCAAAAATACGCAGAATTTCATTCATTATGTATCTTTGGGTTGCCTCGACGCCCTGTAGTCTCATGAGGTCGTGCAAGTTGACTGATCCGTTGGTAAGTTTTTGCCCGGCAACAACTTCTTGACCGTCTTTGACGAGTATTTGCTTGTAGCCAGGAATCTCGTACTTGATCACGCTCTGTCCAGCGGGGGTAATGGTAATCACTTTTTTGGTCATGGTAATCTTGCCGGCAACCGGGGCAATAAGCGGACTATCGCCGCCCTCAGCAGCCGCAACAACATCTCCAACCGAAACTTCGGTGCCGGCTGCAACTTGTGGGGTGCGATCGCCAATTGTTAATTGGGCGACTTTTGCTTTGTCGTCAGTAATCTGGACGACGTAACTATCGCCTTCTTCCCACACTGCAACTTTACCGGGAATATCCGCAAGAAACGATTTACCCTTTGGCGTTCGGTTCTCAAACAACTCCTCTACTCGAGGCAAACCTTGCGTAATATCATCCGCAACTGCCGCACCACCAGAGTGGAAGGTTTTTAGAGTCAACTGTGTTCCAGGCTCACCGATCGACTGAGCAGCAATCACGCCTATTGGACTGTGGTCGGCAACTAGTTCACCAGTCGCGGGATCAAGTCCATAGCTTTTTCTGTTGACGCCTTTTACGGCACTACAGCTCAGCACGCTCATGATCTTTACGCCGTCGAGTGCTGAATCACCCTCAATGGCCTTGGCAATTTCTGGCGTGATAAGCGCACCCTTCTTGACATGGGAACCGATGTTTTCGGCTGCGTATCGCCCTGCGAGGCGAGAAGCATAGTCAATGCCAATCTCCTCTGCATCGCTTCGGAACATTGCAAAACCAGGATCTGGGGCATTTTCTTCGATAGTAAATACGTCTTGGGCAACGTCAACAAGCCGACGCGTAAGGTAGCCAGAGTCTGCAGTTTTAAGGGCAGTATCGATCAAGCCTTTTCGTTGTCCACGCGTGGAGGTAAAGTACTCTAGCGGATTGAGGCCATCGCGGTAATTACTTTTAATTGGAAGCTCCATAGCGCGACCAGTTGCGTCCGACAAAATCCCAACCGAACCGATAACTTGCTTCACCTGCACAATCGAACCACGCGCTCCAGATACAACTGCCATTGACATGGCGTTATCTTCGCCGGCAAATTGTTCCGATAGTGCAGTCTGGACATCGTTATCCGCATCTGTCCAGGTCTCGATCGTTAGTCTATAGCGTTCATCTTCGGTGATAAAGCCCTCATCATACTGACCACTGATCGCCGTAGCTCGTACTTCAGCCGCTTCCAAAATAGGCTTCAACTTTTTGATGTCGATAAAGTCACTCATGCCCATGGATATTCCAGAGCTTGTAGCACTTCTAAAGCCACGGGTTTTTAGATCGTCTGCAATTTTTGCACTCTTGTCTTGTCCGTAACGCTGGTACACCTCAGACATGACATTGGCAAGCTTCTTCTTTGTCATGGCGTCGTCTTGGAACGGAAAATCTTCTGGGAAGATCTCATTGAACAAAAATCTACCGAGCGTTGATGTGCGTTTTTCGCCCCGAAACGGAATCGTGATCGTGTCTTGGAGCTTAAGAATTCCTGCGTCATGTGCCATAAGCGCTTCTGCGAGACTGCTATAGGCAACATTTTTCTTGTTATTGCCGGGTCGTTCGTACGTGAGATAGTAACACCCTAGAACAATATCTTGCTCGATGTGCAGAATCGGGGTTCCATCGGCCGGTTTTAGCAAATTCTTATTTGAAGCCATGATGTCGCGCGCTTCCGCCTGGGCTTTATCGCTCAAAGGAAGGTGGACAGCCATCTGGTCGCCGTCGAAATCCGCGTTAAACCCTTTACAAACCAAAGGATGGAGCTGAATTGCCTTACCCTCAATCAGCACTGGTTGAAACGCTTGTATAGACAGTCGGTGCAGACTCGGCGCACGGTTTAAAAGCACATATTTGTCTTTGATGACTTCGTCCAATGCATCCCAAACCGCTGTTTCGGCAGTCTCTATCATGCGAGTGGCGCTTCGAATGTTGTGCGCCAGTTCGTTTTGAATAAGTTGACCTATGACGAATGGCTTAAATAGTTCCAGGGCCATCATTTTTGGTAAACCGCATTGATGCATCTTTAGTTCAGGACCGGCGACGATCACCGAACGACCAGAATAGTCGACCCGTTTGCCGAGTAGGTTTTGGCGAAATCGGCCTTGCTTCCCCTTTAGCATATCGCTCAAAGACTTGAGACGACGTCGTTGGCCCGTTGCTGCGACCGCCCGGCCACTTCGGGCCGAACTATTGTCAATCAGCGCATCGACAGCTTCTTGAAGCATTCGCTGTTCATTGCGACGAATTACTTCTGGGGCGTTTAGATCAATCAGCTTCTTGAGTCGGTTATTTCTGTTAATGACTCGACGATATAAATCATTTAGGTCTGAGGTTGCAAACCTTCCACCGGTCAGCTGTACCATTGGCCGAAGATCTGGGGGGATAACTGGCAGTACACTCACGCACATGCTCGAGGGTTTGATGCCAGCGCGCTCCATACTTTCAAGAAGGCGAAGCCGTTTCATAATTTTCTTTTTTCGCTGACCCTTTGCTTCGGCGGCTTCGTTGGCAAGATCATCAATAAGCTTCACTAGATCGATTTCCTCAAGCAGCTCTTTTATCGCCGATCCACCCATGCCTACTTTTATCATTTTCTGAATGTCATCTGGAAGAGCTCTATAATCATTTTCGCTGAGAAGACGGAGCTTTTCGAGTGACTCAAGCTGCTCTTTGAGCATTTCCCACTCGGCCTCCACCTCTTCGAGCTCCTTTGTTTGCATTTCGGCCAGCGCCTTCACATTGGCGCCTTCTTTCGCGCCTTCAGCTTCGTATCGAGCTTTTATGGCCTCTTGAGCAGCAGCAAATTCGGCCTCTTTGTCTGCCAACATTTGATCGCGTTTCTCGATATCGACGAATTTGATTATGTAGCTTGCAAAATAGGCCACTCTCTCCAAACTTTTTACTGTCATGCCGAGCAGCAAGCCTACTGCACTTGGAGTACCTCTAAGGAACCAAATATGCGCAACTGGACTTGCCAACTGAATATGACCCATTCTTTCGCGACGTACGATTGAACGAGTAACAAGCTCACCGTTTTTATCTACCGCTGCCTCTCTCGAGCGCACGCCTTTGTACTTGGCATCATGTGGGTTAATGTCCTTTACAGGTCCAAAAATTCGCTCACAAAACAAACCGTCACGTTCTGGTTTTTGCGTTCGGTAGTTAATGGTCTCTGGTTTTGTAACCTCACCGTAACTCCAGTCTAAAATGTCGCTTGGACTTGCAACTGCAAGTCGAACTGCATCAAAATCGGCAATATTAGTACCACTGTTATAGCGTCTCATTTGAGCTCCTCCTTAACTTCTTCTGCATCCGTCACGACAGTGGTAGCAGGTAAATCGTCTTCTAGTTCCATAACCATGTACTCGTCAACGGCAGCGTCCTCTGTAACGTCAACGTTACTGGCTTCTGGAGCAGGCACATCCACAGTCGAGAGATTTTCGGCCTCGCCTTTGATGTTTTCTGCGAGTACTTCTTCGGCATCAACAACATTGTCACTTACGATCAAGTCCACCTTAAGCCCCAAACCTTGAAGTTCCTTGACGAGCACATTAAAGCTTTCTGGAACTTTAGGACCAACTATTTCTGTCTGTTTAATGATCGACTCGTACGCCTTGGATCGGCCATACACATCATCTGATTTGATGGTGAGCATCTCTTGAAGGATATTGCTTGCGCCGTAAGCTTCGAGTGCCCAGACTTCCATTTCTCCAAAGCGTTGACCACCGTTTTGCGCTTTTCCACCCAGAGGTTGCTGTGTAACCATAGTATAAGGACCGGTCGAACGAGCATGAATCTTATCTGTTACCATGTGCGTCAACTTAAGCATATACATATTCCCGACAACCGTTCTTTCTTGAAATGCCTCACCGGTTCGGCCGTCAAAAAGCTGCTGCTTGCCGTCTTCTGGAAAGCCGGCTTTTTTTAGTAGCTCGCCAATTTTTTGGGTATCAACCCCGTCAAAAGAGGGAGTCGCTACCTTGATGCCAAGTGCCCTCGCCGCCATTCCAAGATGTGTTTCGAAAAGCTGCCCAAGATTCATACGACTTGGCACACCCATCGGGTTGAGAATGATATCTACCACCGTACCATCTTCTGAAAATGGCATGTCCTCAACTGGCAAAATTCGGGCAATCACGCCCTTGTTTCCGTGCCGACCGGCGAGCTTGTCGCCAACTTGAACCTTTCTCATCTGCGCCACAAATACTTGAATCTGCATGATCACACCAGCCTTTAGCTCGTGCCCATTGGCTCGAGAAAAGATTTTAACGCCCACGACCTTTCCGTGTTTGCCGTTGCTCATTCGCTGGGAAGTATCTCGAACCTCTTTGGCTTTCTCGCCAAATATTGCTCGAAGTAATCTCTCTTCGCTGGAGAGCTCTTGCTCGCCCTTTGGAGTAATTTTTCCAACCAAAATATCGCCTGGATGAACTTCCGCGCCAATTCTGACGATGCCATTCTCATCCAGGTGACGCAGCGCATCTTCGCTGACATTTGGAATATCGCTGGTGACAATTTCTGGGCCAAGTTTTGTTTCTCTCACCTCGGTCATGTAGTCAACAATGTGGATGCTAGTAAGCTCATCGTCCTCAACGAGCTTCCGTGAAATAACCATTGCATCTTCGAAGTTGTAGCCATTCCACGGCATAAACGCGACCAAAAGATCACGACCAAGCGCAAGTTCGCCAGATTCCATAGACATACCCTCTATCAACACATCGCTTTTTTTCACCTTGTCGCCGGTTTTCACCACAACCCTCTGGTTGATGCAAGTTCCTTCGTTGCTGCGCACATAGTGCATCGGTCGGTACGTAGCTTTGCGTTTGGCATATTCGACAACCACCTCGTCGGCGCTGGCCTTCTTCACAACTCCGCTTTCTTCGGCGTACACAATTTGGCCACTGTTTGAGGCAACCACTGACTCGAGACCAGTACCAACAATCGGTGCTTTTGGCTTCACCAACGGAACGGCTTGTTTTTGTTGGTTTGACCCCACCAATGCACGGTCGACTCGGTCGCGTTCTACAAATGGTACAAGACCGGCAATTGATCCAATTATCTGATTATGGGCTGCATCCATGTGAGTGACGTCATCGGCGTCAATTTCACCAACGCTAAGACGAGCGCGGGCACTTACCCTATCGTCGATAAAATAACCATTGTCATCAATTGGGTTTCCCGCACCAGAAATAATTGCCTTATCCTCATCTGCGGCGCCAAGATACACAATTTCGCTGGTAACTTTTGCCTTAACAGGCCAGGTCACGCGGGACTTCACGCTCGCCAATTTCTTTGCATCAGCAGCGGTAATTTTGGCACCTTTTTTAACCAACATTTTTCCTTTATCATCCTCAAGATTAGCGCTGGCTATATGGCCGACCGCGTCTTTGGCGGTTACAGCGTTGATAACCTTCCGGTAAGGAGTTTCTACAAACCCATAGTCGTTAATCCGGGCATAGTTTGCCATATTGAGAACCAGCCCAATGTTGGCTCCTTCGGGGGTTTCTACAGCGCAAATTCGACCATAGTGCGTCGCATGCGCATCACGAACTTCAAATCCAGCTCGCTCACGCGATAGACCACCAGGGCCCATCGAGCTTAGACGTCGCTTGTGGGCAAGTTCCGAAAGAGGGTTAATTTGATCCATGAACTGAGAAAGTTGAGAACTCGCAAAGAACTCTCTTACTGCCGCCACAACTGGACGGGCGTTAATAAGCTGGCCTGGGGTTACAGTTTCTATCTCGCTCATACTCATGCGGTCCTTGGTGTTGCGCTCCATTCGAAGCAAACCGATACGAAATTGACGTTGCACGAGTTCTCCGACCAACTTCACGCGCCGGTTCGCCAAGCTGTCGATGTCGTCCGCTGGATCTTGAGTGTTATTGAGTCGAACAATCTCACTCACAATCGCAAGCAAGTCTTCGATACGCATAACACGATTTTCGGCAGTGTTTGGAACATCAAGATCAAGTCTCTTGTTAATTTTGTAGCGACCGACTCTCGAAAAATCAAAACGCTTGAAGTTATAGAACATGTTCTCGAGCAAGCTTCGAGCGTTATCAACCGTCGCAAGATCGCCCGGCCGAAGTCGTCGGTATACCTCAATCAGCGCTTCGCTAGTGGTTTTTGAAGGGTCTTTTTCCAAAGTTAACTCAAGATAGCTCGATTTCCCTTGGTCGACATGCTTCAACTCATCCTTCATTTGTGCTTCGCTCAGCCCAAGCGCCCGGAGCAGGGTGGTAACGGGTATTTTGCGCTTACGGTCAATTTTTACAAATAACGCACCATTCGCGGCCGTCTCAAACTCTAACCATGCACCGCGTCCAGGAATGACTTTCGCACCATATAGATTTCTGCCACCTACAAGCTCAGAGGTAAAAAACACACCAGCTGACCGTATGAGCTGGCTGACTACAACTCGTTCAGCGCCGTTGATGACGAAGGTTCCACGATCAGTCATCCAGGGAAAATCACCCAAGTAGATCTCGTGTTCCTTTACTTCACCTGTAACCTTGTTGGTAAGCTCAACTTTAGCTTTGAGCGGCGCCTCATAGCTGATGTTATTTTCTCTCGCTTCAGCCTCGGTGGTTTTTGGATCCTCGAAGTGATAATCCTTAAACCGAAGTGATAGTTTTGTTCCAGTATAGTCATCAATTGGACTAATCTCGGCGAGTAGCTCACCCAGACCTTCGTCTACAAACCACTGCCATGAGCGATTTTGGTGGTCGACTAGATTAGGCAAATCTATGACTGGTTGATTATTCGTAAAATACGTGCGCTTTTTAGCCGTTGGGGCTGTGGTGCTTTTTGCCATATAAGGTTGGTCACTCCTTGGTTATATTTGATGGTTGCAAACAATATAAGTAGAATCGCATACCCACGAAACTACTAGTCGATATTTGTATTTATTTTGATTTGGCGCCGAAGATTCCTGCGTACTCTGTTTGCTTTTGGGGCTATGATTTTGTAACCACAGCAAACAAGTCGCCCACTACTTCTTGGTCACAATTATGACTGCCCTGTGTTCGCCTGTCAACATCTATTATGTTGACGCTTAAGAAACAGCCTCTATGATTTTATCGACGACCCCGTACTTTTTTGCTTCTTCGGAGGTCATCCAAAAGTCTCGCTCCATGTCAACGTGTATCTTGCTCAGCTTTTGACCGGTGTTTTTGGCCATAATCTCCTCAAGCAATTTTTTTACCCGAAGCGATTCTCGAAGGTCTATCTCTTGATCGGTGACTTTTCCGCGGGTGCCACTTGACGGTTGGTGGATCATCACCGTTGCGTGTTCAAGCAAATGGCGTTTGCCTTTTTTGCCGCTGGATAGCAAGAATGCCGCGGCACTCGCTTGAACGCCGATACCATAGGTTGCTACATCGGGTTGAATAAATTGCATGGTGTCGTAAACCGCTAACGCGTCATAAACACTGCCGCCAGGGCTATTTATATAAAACGATATGTCCTTTTTTGGATCTTCATTTGCCAAAAATAGCAGTTGGGCAACAATGAGATTTGCAGTATGTTCGTTCACGTCAGTTCCCAAAAAGATTATTCTGTCTTTTAGAAGCCGACTGTAGATATCGTATGCCCGCTCAATGCGACCTTCTTGTTCAATAACTGTTGGAATAAGTACGCTCATAGTTAAAGAGTATATCCCCAAAATTAGCACTCGTCAACTTAGAGTGCTAGATTGCCAACTTGGCTTTTATTTTGCCAATAACTTCCTTACTATATCGAGCGTGAGGCATTCGGTGAACCATATCGATGGGCACCCACTCGTAGCCAATAATTTCGTTGTTGGGTATAATCTCACCCGACTTGATAGAACAGTGGTATACCACAAGCAACACTCGTGGTCGAGAAGTTATATGATGCGGTGCAATCGTGACCGCTAAAAGATCATGGACTTCAGCTTGAATACCTAGCTCTTCTTGTAGCTCTCTTTGTAGTGAGTCATGCAGATCATGCTCTTCGGCATCGACTCGCCCACCAGGAAAATCGTGCAAAATAATTTTGGGGTCACGAGCACTCCGACACGACACCATCAATACTTGATCGTGTTCATTGATAATTAATGCCTTTTGCCCTAATTGAAATACCGCTTCAGCCATACCTAAAAGAAAGTATAGCTTGTTACTGGCTGATCAACGCAAGGACTTTTTCGCTCAACAGGCGAGACGCAATGTCACGTCGATTTTCTTCCTTGTCGAGTTCGGCTTGCATCTTTGGGTCTTGGTATTGGCCCTTAAGGAGCTGTATGCGAACTTCAAGCTCTTCCGGCGTAACCACAAGCTGCTCCACGTCGGCGATTTCAGCAAGCACTAGACTCGTTTTGAGCTGATTTTCTGCTTGGGGACGAACCACCTCGTCTCGATACTGCGACTCGCTTTTGGCTTCAAGATCAAGGAATTCTTTCAAGGTTTGTCCGCGTTGGGCAAGATTTTGCTTTAGGTCATTAAAGCTATATTCGACCTGCTGCTCAATCAGCTCCCCGGGTATGTCAACTGACGACTTGGAAACCAAAGTGCGCACAATCTCGTCTTGCTGCTTGGTCGTTGCCTCACGTTCTCGCTCTATCTTTAACTGTGTTTTAATGTCGTCCCTTAACTGTGCGAGTGTGGTAAATGGACCAGCTTTTTTGGCAAATTCATCGTCCTCTTTCGGCTCCTCTACAACTTGAACTTTGCTGACTGAGACCTCAAAAGTAACCTTCTTATTCGCAAGAGCCCGCACGCCGTAGGTTTTTGGAAAAGTCAGCGTAAAGGTTTTTTTGTCACCTGCTTTCATGCCAACAATATTGGCCTCAAAACCTGGAATAAATGTGTCACTACCCAAAAGTAACGGATACTCCTTGCCATCTGCCCCTTGAATCGGCTTACCTTTTTCGTCAGTTCCCTTAAAATCAATCCAGACTTGGTCGCCGTTCTTAGACGCCCGATCAACATCAGTCTTGTCAGCCAATCTGATCTTTAGAGAATTAATTACTTCTTGAACATCCTTATCACTCACCTTCACTGCTTCTTTGCTGACAGAAATTTTTTTATAATTTGGCAAACCTATCTTGCCAATCACTCCAGTGGTTACTGTAAACTCTAAATCAGTGAATGGCACAAATTTTTTGATGTTTACTTGCGGACGCGTCACCGGCCGAACTTTTTCTTGCTCAGTCGCTTTCATATACAAGACTGTGAGGGCCTCATCCAAAAATTCAGTTTGCAGCACTTTGGGGTCAATATTTTTCTCGATAAGGCCGAGCGGAGCTTTGCCTTCTCGAAAGCCTTGGAGCTTAACTTTTGGCGCCAGTTTCTGAACAACGACCTGTTTAATCGGCGCAAGACTTGACTCACCTGCGGTAATAGTTAGGGTTACTTCTGTTGTTGAGTTATCGGTCTTTTGAACATGCATAGACGACTATTCTAACAGAGAAGTTTCCCTTTGTCACTTCTCTGGGGCCAACTATGATAGGTGGTCACGCATATAGCCAGAAAGTGACGTGAGGCTGAGTGTTTGCTCCTCCTTGGTGTGCAGGTTTTTGATTTTATAGTTTCCGCTGGAGAGCTCATCTTCTCCCACAAAGACTGCGTGCGAAACCCCCGATTTTTCAGCATGGTTCAGTTTGGTGGCAATTTTTCGATCCGTCGCATCAACTGCGACGCGCAGGCCAGCCTTGCGAAGCTCCGACAAAACCTCCTGTGACCGAGCATACACATCTCCAACCAGTAGCACCGCAATATCAACTTCGGTCTGTAATTGCGGCAGCAGATGATGCGACTCCAAGAAATTCCGCAATGTGACGTCTCCCATACCAAACCCAACTGTCGGCACCGGCGCGACACCAAATAATCCGACCAGTCCGTCGTAGCGACCGCCACCAAACATACTTCGGTTGTTCTCGGGATTGGTATCAAAAACCTCAAACACAATGTCAGTATAGTAGTCAAACCCTCTTGCCAGACTCGGCTTGTACAACGCATTAATGCCGCTTTTTGTGCAAAGCTCAAGCAACTCTTTCTCTGACTCTGAGGGGCCATCTTGATGCAGAAAGCCATACAACTCACCAGGCTTCCTTACCACCTCTGCGAGCTTCGAAAGAAACTCGTTCTTCTCAAGTTTTTCCAGTGCATCGATGAGGCGTACGACATCGGTTATATCCTTTTTGGGTTCCGCAGCAGCAATCCTCTTATTCAGTTCTACGCGAGAATTGATACGCACCTCATACATAGCAGACGACGCCCCAAAACTTTTTAAGATCTGGTCGGCAACCAAAATAACTTCGTGCTCTGCCGCAACGCCAGCTTCGCCAAAAATATCAACATTCAGCTGCCAATGTTCTCGCAAGCGGCCCCTTTGCGGCCTCTCGTAGCGCCACAAGTTCGGGATAGAGAACCAACGCAGAGGGTACGCGAGCTCTTGTCGCCGTGCCGCAACCATTCTGCTTACCGTAGGAGTCATCTCTGGCCGCAAGGCTACTTCTCTATCACCCCGATCAACAAAACTGTAAAGTTGCTCATTTACGATCTCATCCCCTGTCTTGGCACGATATAGGTCAAGCGGTTCAATAATTGGAGCGTCATATTCTTGGTAACCAAACGATTTTACAACCTGCCTAATTTTGCCAAACATATAGTCTTGAAGCTGTTTGTCGCTTGGATAGAAATCTCGGGCTCCTTTATACGGTTGTGTGGATAACTTCATTACGAAAAAGTATACCTGGTTTATATAGCTCTTGACCACCTAGTACTTAAGGGTGTTATATAGCTATAGAAATTAACGGAGGTGCCAAAATGGACGCAAAACAGTTACGCGATGGAGACTTTTTTGAAGTTACCGGGAGTATTTTTAAAAACATCAAAGAGAGCTGGGAAGCAGTGAAACTTAATCTTGTGACTCTGTTAATGCTCTACCTAATCCCTACGGTACTGCTTATTCTTGCAACCCCTTTACTAATCCTGCCGGCGATTACGGGAACTGACGCTGGAACTGCGGCAGCGGTAACCATGCTGATTATTGGAGTAGTAGCAATCTTTGTTCTTTGGCTGTTCGTCTTGCCATCTATCATCTACGCTCAGTTAGCTAGCGTACAGGGGAAAAAGGTTGAGTTTCAAGATGCCTTAAAGCACGGACAAAAATATGTACTACGTTACATTGGGCTTGGTATTTTGTCATGGATTGCGATTGTTGCTGGATTGATTGTATTTATTATTCCGGGTCTCATCATTGCATTTTTCCTCTCTGCCGCTCCATACTTGCTGATCGACAAAAACTTGGGCGTTATTGAGTCCATGAAGGCCAGCTATGAACTCACAAAGGAGTACTGGAAGCCAGTAATTGGCGTATTGTTAGTCTTCTTTGTTATCAACTTGCCATCGTATGTTCCCCTCATCGGCAATATTATTACCTTAGCACTTAGCATTGCGTATCTTTGCCTGCCAGCGTACATTTACTGCGTTGTCATGGGCAAAAAGGTTGCAAAAGTCTCTTAAAAAGTAGTTCCGAACCCATTAAAACAACTTGTGAAAAAATCAAAACCAACACCACTACTTAACCAACTGCGAAAGAGGGCCAAACGCAACGGCTCTCTTTTTGACGTCTGGAGTGTAGTTCACCTTGGTACGGGTATTGTGCTGGGCTGGGTACTTGATCCCTTTGTTGCATTGGCAATTTTGGTGCTTTGGGAACCATTGGAGATTTTTGTTCTGTCGCCCTTGCTTGCAAAAAAGGGCATTGTATTCGGCTACGAGTCGCTCCGAAACTCGCTTTCTGACATTGTGTTTGACGTAATTGGCGTAGCCCTGGGCGCTTGGTTAGTTGTCAAACTACTAGATCCACCCTTTTAGGCTCTTAAGCGTCCCTAGTCGAGTTTGGCGCAGCAGAAGACAGTCTGCTTGAACCTTTGGACGGTATAAGTGATTGGCTACTCAGCAGTCCAAATATTGACTGAACGATACAGCTAAGAGAGGCATCAAGCAGTAAGTTCGTACAGCAGCACCAACTCTGATACGAGCCTGTTATTACTCTCGCTAGACGCCATTTGAACCTAAGCTAATATCTTTGTAAGTCACTAGGGTTTCTTCCGCGTATTTCTAATTGTCTAGCATAACTCGCATTATCCCGTTCTGCTTTAGCAACTCTTTCCTTAACATCTTTTTTACCAATGTACAGCGCGGTAGGATCGCGAGACATAAAGCTGCTTTTTGCAACACCAAGTCTTACCAAAGTAGTAATAACAGGGTTTTTGTATTTATCTTCTGGCTGCACATACTCATCTTTTCTAACTATTCGTCCCTTTATTACACCGCGAAGCCTAGAGGGAACTGTGTAATCAACTATTTTTTCACCATCTACCTCACTGACTTTAGGTGCTTCAAGCACAAAAGACTCTCTTGGGTCTGGAAGCTTACCCATAACCACTTCATCATAGTCAATTCGTGGTGGGTGAAAGTGATGATTCCATACCATAACAACGGGCACACTTCTTCGTGTATCTAGCAATCCCCTTAACCTTTCAAGTTCATCTCCAACTTGCACCGCAAGTTTTACTGGGTTTGAACTTGGTCTAATCTGCTGTTCGTGTCTGTCAATGCGGAACATTTCAGAACCTCTTGATGTCCAGCTGTTCAATGGAAGGTCTGTTGCTTCAAAGGCAGCAAGAACACCCAATCTGTAAGCTATGGGCAAAAATCCATCATCTTGGGAAGCTACTTCTTGCATAAGGGTTTGTCGGGCGGCACGCTGTTCTTCTTCGGTTGCTATGTAGCCAAGTTGTTGCCTAAGTTGTTGGGGGTCGTTCTGGTTTATTTCAAATGCTACGGCATTAAAAGCACGTTGCTGCTCTGCACTAGCTGTTTGCCAAGCGGCAAACGTATCTAAACCAGATATCCTACCTTCTACCAAAGCAGCATTCATAAACCGAAGTGTATCAGCTCATATTTAGTAGAGCAAGCACAAGCAAATTGTAATGTGCATGGTGTTGCACGATAAGTATTTTACCTACGCCAGGCGCTAACGGGTTCTCTCTACCATAAATCAACTCGGCGATGCTCGTCAATCGAGCTGCCAGTCTTGCAAACTGCGATAGGTAATTCTCGCCTTCCCGCCTGGGCTTGAATCGAATCTCTGCCGCCCGACCATAAATAAAACCCAGCAAAGCTAGGGTGTATTTTTGGTGCGCGAGAAAGGACTTGCCATAATTGCGTTTCTTCGAGACAAGTCTCTCCAGAAACGACCAAGTAAAGAAAACATAAACTGACACTGTCAGTTTATGCCTCCGGTTCAAGTCCTCGGCTACAAAACAACAAGGCGACCACTATGGTCGCCACATTGTTTTGGTGCGCGAGAAAGGACTTGAACCTTCACGCCTTGCGGCACTAGTTCCTAAGACTAGCGTGTCTACCAATTCCACCACTCGCGCAAAAAACAAAATTGACTCCACTATTTTACAAGTTATCTTGGGAGAACGCAAAGGAGTAACGTGCGACTTAGCGGCTGGCGCCGCGCATCGAAATACGACCGAGCACCACGCCGGCTTGCTGAACGCCTAGTTCTTCGATCTTGGAACGGATAGAATACATAAGCCCAAGATCGTTCGACTTTGCAATATCGACTGTTGGGTAATAGTGTTTGTTGCCGATATCTACGCCGTTAAGATCACAAAAAGAAAGGAGCTCCTCTGACTCTTCCTGCAAACTTAGTTTGGTCATGGCATCTAGCTTTAGGGCAACACGATAGTCGTGCAAGGCGTTCGGAGCATTTCGGAGGGTCACCACATCTGCCACTTCGGCATATAACTGACAAGGTTGCTGCCGCGAACCGACCAGAATATCGAAAGGGTTAAAGCCTACGCCAAGCTCTTCAGCAGTCTTTTGAATTAGATCAAACCGTCCTGCAGTTACAATTGGCACCAGCGGACTAGGAAGTATCCTTACGCCTTCGGTTTTCTGATATTTTTTTGTAATTTGGGCAACTTGACTCCCAAGTCGGCGATAGCCGTCATCAAAGCTCATTGGTCGAAATACCTCAAAACGCCCATATCCATTCCTGGTGGGGCTAGCTATTCTACCGTTTCGTCTATGCGGAAGCTCTGGCAAACCAGAAAGAAACTTATTGGCATGATGAAAGTTCCTACGGTTTGGCCGCCTTGATTTTTTGCTCGCCATATATCGATGATTAAATACTTTTTACAATCAATTGTCAATGTTTTCGATAAAACTGTAGTGTGGCATCCCCATAATTACCAGACTTTATTAGATCACATTCTTTGATCTTGAGCGGCCTTTCGTCTCCTGGCCATGAAAGCACCAGCATCCCGCCAGAATTCACGTGTTTTGAAAGTTTTGCAATCAGTTCAACCTGCAAGTAATCATACGGTGGGTCCAGTAGCACTACGTCGAATAATTCTTGACTTCGGGCTGACCAGCCCGCAATGTTTGCCCGTACAACTTTGACTCGAGATTCGACACCAAGGGCGCGCACGTTCTTTTTGATGGTTGTGTGAGCTTTTACGCTGCTTTCGACCGCTACCACGAACTCGGCGCCTCGACTTATTGCCTCTAGTGCAAGCGCCCCGCTACCAGAAAACCCATCAAGCACTCGCAACCCAGTAATGTCCCCCAGCATCGAGAACAACGCGCCCCTTACCTTCTCGCTCATAGGGTGGGTTCTGTGTCCTTTCGGTGACTCGATTATTCTGCCACCAAATTCGCCGGTAATTATTCTCATTATTATATGTATCGTATCAGTTTAGGTTTGTAATTCTTCGATATTGGTCGACTTGTTTTTTTAGCTCTGGGTAGGAGTCAAGCCGAACCCCTTTTTCGACCCACTGCTCAGCCGCCTCGCGAACTCTGGAAATGAGCTTTACGTCCGAAAGGTTGGCAATCCGAAGATCAAGCTGCCCATGCTGAGCACGCCCATAAATAGCGCCAGGGCCGCGAATCTCTAGATCTAATTCTGCCAACTTGAAGCCATCGTGGATTGTTTCGAGGGCTTTGATTCTAGCTGGCGGCGCTTGACTATCACTCATTACCAAAAAGCACGTTCCGCCGTGCGCACCTCTTCCTACTCGACCACGAAGCTGATGTACCTGTGCCAGCCCAAATCGTTCGGCTCCTTCAATCAGCATGATTGTTGCATTTGGGACATCAACACCAACCTCAATAACTGTGGTCGACACCAGGATATCCAAAGAACCATCGACAAAATCCTGCATAATTTTTTCTTTTATTGAGCTCTTTTGCTTACCGTGAAGCAGGCCGACTCGAAATTCAGAAAAGACTTTTTTGGATAGGTCCTCAAAGACAACTTCGACCGACAGCTGAGGTATTGTTTGCGACTGCGAAATTAGTGGACAGACAACAAATGCTTGACGTCCTTTTTTTAGCTGTTCGCGAACGTGACTGTACATTGGGCCCCGAGAGTTCGGCGAAACAATTGCGGTCTTGATTGGCGCTCTACCAGGCGGCAGCTCGTCAATTATTGAAATATCGAGTTCGCCATAAAGCGTTAGCGCAAGTGTTCGCGGGATTGGGGTCGCAGTCATAGTCAGCACATGGGGCATGAGGCCAGCTTTTTTTAGAAGCCTTTCTCGTTGCTCGACGCCAAATCGGTGTTGCTCATCAATAATTACTAAGCCAAGCTTGTGCATATCAACCTTGTCGGCAATTAACGCATGCGTGCCGATAACTAGCCCAGCCAACCCATCAGCAATACTTTTTCTGGCAGTCTTTTTTTGCCCTTCTTTCATGCTCCCGAGTAACAAAACAAGCTTGTTGGAAAAGCCAATTGGATCAAGATAATTATGCATTGTTTTAGCGTGTTGTTGAGCCAGGATCTCGGTTGGAGCCATTAGCGCAACTTGATAGCCAGACTGCATAGCCATTGCTGCAGCCATTGCGGCAACTAAGGTTTTTCCAGAGCTGACGTCTCCCTCGATAAGCCGATTCATGGGCCGACTTGCCTCAAGATCTTTGTAGACCTGCCAGGCAGCCTTGCGCTGAGCATCAGTAAGTGAGTAATCAAGCGCATTCACAAACGATTGAGCAACTGCCTTATTGAATGGAATCGGAACCCCCGAGTAGTTGGCAAACTGCTGCTTATTGAGAAATCCCGCCAACGAGACCGCAAAAAGCTCTTCAAAACTCAACCGCTCCTTCGCCCGGGCAAGCTCCTCTACGTCGCTTGGAAAATGAATGGCCATTATTGCCTCACCGCGCGACATCAGCCCGTTCGATTCAACCAGATTTTTTGGTAACGTTTCCGGCAGCTCAACAATCTCACCACGTAGACGGGAGAGCAACTTTCTTATTCCCGATGAAGTTAGACCTTTCGTCTCCTTGTAAATTGCCACTATTCGAGCGGTGTTTATTGGGAACGCACTTTCAAGCTCCATGCTTGGGTTCATAATTGCAAGCTTTTGGCGCGAAAGCTCAAATGACCCGGAGATAAAATAGTACTGATGAGGCTTAATTGATGCAGCTCTATATGGTTGGTTAAACCACACTAGCCGAACACTTCCTGTTTCATCTGACGCAATAGCTTCGGTGATATGCATACCACGTCGAACGTAGCGGCCTTTTACCTGTTTGATGGTGGCTCGGATGGTCACATTCGTACCGGGTTTGAGGCTTATTGTGCTGCGGACCTCAGAATAATCGTCATACTTTCGAGGATAGTACTCCAACAAATCACGGACAGTTTCTATGCCAAGCCCTTCGAATTTTCGGGCCACGCTCTCGCCGACTCCTTTGACTGAGTGAATTGGCGCGTCTACTTTCATGAAGCCAGCTATTTCTTTTTCAGTAAAAAGAACACACTTGGCCCAAAGAAGGTTCGCGCAAAGGTTGGCTGCATTACCTTCTCGACACTCAACATAACACCGCGAGGTACGATTTTTTTCAAACCGGGAGAACGCAGATTTGACACCGAGAGAATTCGCTCGAGCTTAAAACCAGTTGCCTCTAGCTGCTTGATAACTGTTTTGGGATTATGGTTCACGAATGGAATTTCTTCGGCGCGCTGATTTTTTTCTGAGCGAATATCGACTGGCTCCTTTGGAATCAGCTTGCCTTTTAACCCATACTTGAGCCTGTTACGCGCATGGGCGTTGTTGGCAAGCTCGAGCACAAAGTAGCCATCGGTTGATAATACTCGATATATCTCCTTGAGTTCGGTGGTTGGGTCTGGCAAATGGTGCATCACTCGAATCATAGTTACAAGATCGAGCTCTCCGTTTTTGAAATCAAGATCGTCGGCTTGTGTAAGCTTGTAGTCAATATCCTTATAGCCCTTAAGATAGTCGTCGGCAATTTTGAGCTGTGTTTTTGAGGGTTCTGCGAGCGTTACCTTACCAGCATATTCGTTGAGCAGCACACATAACCGTCCGTAGCCACCCCCAATGTCCGCGGCATGCGAAAAATGCTTTCCCTTCAGAAGACGTCGAATGGCCATTTCTTCGGCCGCGTGCTCATAGTCTCGGCCCTGCCAGTAGTGAAGGTAGTTATAATCGTCGTTGTCGTATTGATCAGCAGTTTTTTTAGATTTTGACATGTAGTTAAGTATACCCTAGTGAGCCTTGACTATGGCAAAGCTGTTTTTACCACGTTTAACGAGATTAAGTCCGCTGACGAACAGTCGCAGGTTTTCTGGTCCTGCTTTTTGGCCGTTAATAATGATCGCCCCGGCCACAAGAAACTCTCGGGCTTGTTTCTTTGAGCTCGCCAGACCAGCGTCCACCAGGGTCTGAGCCAAATCACCACTATCTGTTACGACAGTTAACTCATCCGCAAGGGTCTTCTTTTCGTGTTTGTCGAGCTCCACAAAATTGCCATCAGCAAAGAGAACGTCAGTAACTTTCTTTACCTCATCAGCCCGCTTCTCGCCATGCACTAGCTTAGTAACTTCGTACGCAAGTACCCTTTGGGCCAGCCGTTTCGCTCTATTAGAATTGAACTCTGCCATGATGTTCTCAAGCTGCGATCGCTCGAGCTCGGTGTATATCTTTAGGTAGGTTTCAACGTCCTCATCGTCCACGTTCAACCAGAATTGGTAGAATTTATAGGCACTTGTCTTCTTCTCATCGAGCCATATAGCCCCATCCTCGGTTTTACCAAATTTTTTTCCAGTTGCCTTATTTACCATCAAGGGATGTGAAATAACGTTAACTTCTTGACCCCTCACCTTACGAACTAACTCCACGCCACTCAAGCAATTGCCCCACTGATCTGAGCCGCCAAGCTGCAGCGTGACCCCATATTTGTCATAAAGGTGGAGATAATCGTAGCCCTGCAATAAAGTGTAGCTAAATTCGCTATAGCTAATACCAGCACCACTTTCTCCGATACGCTGGGCGATGTAGTCTCTCTGCACCAGAGGAGTCACGGAAAAGTGCTTACCAATGTCCCGAAGAAAAGGTAGCAGTCTAACGTCCCTCATCCAGTCTAAGTTGTTCACCATCTCAAACTTTTGGGGGTACAAAATTTGCCTAATTTGCTCTTTGGCACAGTTGATATTGTGTTCGATTGTCTTTTCGTCTTGAAGTGGTCGCTCCTTGTCCTTTCCGCCTGGATCACCGATCAAGCTGGTAGCTCCGCCAGCCAAGAGAACGGCCTTGTGACCATGTCGCAAGAAAAGCTTATCCATCATCATGGCTGCAAGATTGCCAATCGTTTGCGAGTCGGCCGACGCGTCATAACCATGATAGAACGCTACCTTTTGTGCATCTAAAACCTTAAGGTCTTTTATTGTCGTCTGATGTACGAATCCGCGCCAGATTAGTTCTTCTGATAAAGTCATGTCAAATAACAGTATAGCGAATTCTTTTATTTTCAGCCTATTCTCAGCATGAAAAATGCTATAATGGGTTGAAATCTAACGAGACCCTCACCACTGTAAGTAAGGAGAAATGAAAAGGAATACATGAAAAATCCTCTTAAGCGTCCGAAGTTTGCACGTGGGGGACTTCACACCCAAAGCCGTAACACCTACACAACAAAGGGTGGCAACAAAATAAAACTAAATCGTAACCTCAGCGAGAAAGCGAAAGCGCGCAAGGATGCGCAGTTGCGCAAAAAAGCGGCCTATCTTGCCACCTTACCCCAAGGGCGAATCAAACGAACTTTATACCGCATGCACCCGAAGCGGATGGCCAAGTACTGGTTTTCCCGCGAGGGTGGCATTATGGCCCTCAAACTTCTTGGTATCGGCACAGTTGCTATGTTTTTGCTGCTTATTGCCGTGTTTGCATTCTTTAGGAAAGATCTTCCAAACTTGCGAGACATTTCGGGAAAAAATATTGGTGGGTCCGTCCGCTATTACGATCGAACAGGGCAAGTTCTTCTCTGGGAAGACTACGATGCCGTAAAACGAACACCCGTAAAGGACGAGAATATTTCTCCTTACATTAAAGACGCGACTGTGGCGGTGGAAGACAAGGATTTTTATAACCACGGTGGTTTTGATGTAAAAGGAATTACCCGCGCCGGTGTCAATAATGCCCTCGGCAAGAGCAGTACCCAGGGCGGCTCTACCATCACCCAGCAACTCGTAAAGCTGACTCAAAACTGGAGCAAAGAAAAAACCTACACAAGAAAGGTGAAAGAGTTAATCCTGGCAGTTGAACTTGAGCGGACCTATAGCAAGAAAGAAATCCTGGCCGGCTATCTCAACACCGCCCCCTACGGAGATATCACCTATGGCGTTGAGTCCTCAATGCAAGACTATTTCAATAAATCAGCCAAGGATATGACTCTCGACGAGGCGGCGTTCTTAGCAGCCATCCCCAAATCCCCCACCATATATTCTCCCTATGGAGCACGCTTTAATAAGGAAGCGCTTGTTGGGCGTCAAGGCTATGTACTCGATTTGATGGCCGATCAAGGAAAAATTACCCCACAACAACGAGACGAGACGAAAAAAATTGACACCCTTTCTAAAATAAAACCACGACAGCCAAAGTACACCGGCATACAAGCGCCGTGGTTCGTGCTTACCGCAAAAGAACAGCTCCAAACCGAGCGGGGGGCAGAGACCGTCAAAATAGGCGGCCTCAAAGTCACAACAACCCTCGACATGAAAGTTCAAAAAATTGCCGAAGAGCAGGTTGCTAAGGGTTTGCCGCAGGTCAAGAGGCAGGGCGGCGATTCTGTGGCATTTGCCGCTGAGGACGTCAAGACGGGCCAAATGGTAGCTCTCGTGGGCGGGACAGACTTTAACAACAAAGAATATGGCGAAAATAATTACGCACGACTCAAGCTACCCCCGGGGTCGAGCTATAAGCCTTATGATTACGCGGCAATGATCGAAAACACCACCAACACTGGTGCAGGATCAGTACTTTATGACACCCTTGGGCCTTTGGATGGCTATCCATGCACCACAGGACCAAAAAAGGGTGGTAACTGCGCAGTGGATTATGATTTTCGATTCCCGGGACCGCTTACTCTACGCTACGCGCTTGGTGGTTCAAGAAATATACCAGCCATGAAAGCCATGCTTACGGCCGGCGTCGATAAAACAAGGGAAACGTCCAAAAAACTGATGCAGTCGCCAGGCACACCTGAGGGTGAAGCAAGAGGTGATTATAACTGTTATCGAGATGACGCGCTTACGAAAGAGTCGCAGTGCTACACCGCTGCGGCCATTGGAGATGGTGCGTACCTCAAGCTTGACGAGCACGTGCATGGTTTTGCATCACTGTCGAGAAACGGCCTCAACATACCTCAAACCTATATCCTAAAAATCGAAGATTCATCGAATAAGGTTATCGATGAGTGGAAAGCAAGCAAAGGCGTTCAAGCAATTCGCCCCGATACCGCATATATTGTGAGCGACATGGTAAGCGATCCAAAGGCAAGCTATCTTGGCAACAAAACACACAACTATAAGGGCTGGAAATTTGGCTTTAAAACCGGAACAACCAACGACTCAAAAGATGGCTGGATGATGGGTATGTCGACACAATACGCAGCTGGTACCTGGGTTGGCTACCATAACCGCCAAAAAGAGTTAGGTGGGTTTATGGAAACCATGACACAGCCAATCGTAGCCGGATTTATGCAAAGGGCACACGAAGGCATCAAACCGGTTGATAGACCAAAGCCAAGCGGGGTTCAGACACTTCCAGCATTTGTGGTAAGGAACCACGTTGGGGTTGGCTCTGTAGAACCAAGCCCAACAACCGACCTCTTCCCGTCTTGGTATAAGCGCAGCACTGGAAACACAAAACAAACCATAGACATTGTCTCTAATAAGTTGGCCACGGACTGCACACCAGCTCGCGCCAAGCAAGATGCGACCAACGCCGCTGCAAATCAATTTTCGAGCGATAAGTTTGTTGGCGGAGCCAACCGGGCTGCGAGCACAACAACCGAAAAAGACGATGTCCACAGATGCGAGGACGCGAAGCCAAGCATCACGCTTACAACTCCTGCGACTTGCGACGGATCATGCACCTTTACCGCCACCGCCACCCAAGGCACACACCCGATATCTAGCGATCGGTTCAAGGGCACCGTGAACTTTAAGGTTGATGGACAAGTTATCCAGTCAATCGGCATCGGGAGCAGCCCTTCCACCGTAAGCACCAATTACACTGTGGCAGTTTCGCCGGGGCCACACACAGTAAGCGCGGAGGTGATAGACAGTGTGCTATACGACAATGTTGACAGTCGTTCGGTGAACTTCACCTCGGCAAGTGTCAGTGCGATAAGTGTGACAAAAGCCCAAATATCTGGACCAAAGACGAAATTTCAGTGGAGCGGGGGCAATGGCTCAGCTTCAATCTACAACGCCAACACCGATGCACTAATATGCGGCGGGGGTGGTTCATGTGAGGTGAATGTAGCACTGGCGCCACTAGGAACACCAGTCTATGCCCGTGACACGTCTGGCGCACGATCAAGCAACGTCGCTGTGAGCAACTAAGGCCTGCGTCGGGCTCGATTAGCGCTCGGTTTTTTGGTGGTTGTATTTATTTTCGCAAACAGCATTTTTCCAGCTTCCGACTGCAACATTCTTGTTATCTCAACGTGCAGTGATTTACCAACCAAACCGGCGGCACCGGCCACAACCACCATCGTGCCATCATCAAGGTAGCCAACCCCTTGGTCTTTGCCGCTCCCCTTTTGTACGATTGCGACCTGCTTTGTTTCGCCAGGAAGCACTACGGCCCGAATCGCATTCGACAATTCGTTCACATTCAACACCTTAACTCCTTGCACGGATGCGGCCTTATTTAAGTTGTAGTCAGTGGTACACAAGTCTGCTGACAGCTTTCCTGCGAGCATAACCAGCTTATCGTCTGTCGTTTTGGCCTCAAGAAAATCAATGTCTGATATTTCCACATTGGTGTCGGGGTTTGCTTGTAAGGTCTGGATTGCATCAAGACCATACCGCGCCCGCTCTCTTTTTTGGGAGTCCTGTCCGTCTGCAAGAAGTTGCAATTCACGAACAATAAATCTCGGAATAACCAGAGAGTCGGGCGTAAACCCGGCATTGACGATGTCGATAATGCGGCCGTCAATAAGCGCACAACTGTCGAGAATCATTTTTTTTCGAGGCCGAATTTTTGCAAAAGTCGTGTGATAACTTCCTCGTGATTGCCAGACGAGCAACACAAGCGCTACGAGCAGAATTGTTTGGATTATATCTATCATTATTTTGGGTGTCCGCTCCTCGTTACTTTGTTTCTTCCGTCTCTAGGTAGTCGTTTAGAGCACTCCTCACATCGCGGACGGATTTTAGTATAGTATTCTTCTCGGTCTTCTGAGCTTTTGGCCCAATGGCCTGCTTAAACCCCATTTTTTTCGCCTCCGAAAGACGCTTGTCGACAAATGGGACGTGGCGAACCTCGCCCGACAAACCAACTTCGCCAAAGACTACCGCATTCTGCTTTAGCTTCATCCCCTTGGCTGCCGATCCAATCGCCAGGCAAATCGCCAAATCAGCTCCCGGGTCAGATATTTTTATCCCACCAACAATATTAATATATATGTCCTTGTCGCTTAGTACGAGTTTTGTGCGCCGCTCGAGCATGGCAACCAACAAGTTTAGTCGGTTTAGCTCCACGCCGCTACTGGCGCGCTTTGGGTATCCGTAGGAGGTTTTGTTTACCAGCGCCTGCACTTCGACCAGAATGGCCCGAGTTCCTTCAAGCGTCGCCAGCACAACCGACCCATCTGTCACTTGTCGTTCGGCCAACAGTGCCTCAGAAGGATTGTCGACCTGCAACAGACCGTTGTTGTGCATTTCAAAAATACCTGCCTCATTGGTCGAGCCGAATCGGTTTTTGGTACTCCTTAGTATCTTAAAGCCTCCGTAACGATCACCCTCAAGCTGTAGTACCGTATCGACAACATGTTCAAGCACTTTTGGGCCAGCGATCGAGCCTTCTTTTGTCACATGACCAACCAAGACCACCGCCACGTGCATTTGTTTTGCAACGCTCATCAAAAGATTTGCGCAATTTGTAATCTGACTGATCGAACCTGGGGCGGTGGCGACAAAACTTGTGCTGAGAGTTTGTATTGAATCAACAATAATTAGCTCATATTCGCTAGTTGCAATTGTCTTGGCGATGTCATCCGCATCGTTACTTATCGCCAACTGTAATCGCCCATCATTAATTCCGAGCCGAGTAGCTCGAAGACCAACTTGATGAGCTGACTCTTCTCCGCTTACGTAAAGCGTTTTGCGGTGCTTTGCTACGCCTGCAGACACTTGCAGCAACAGTGTGCTCTTGCCAATTCCTGGCTGTCCAGCAATCAGCGTCACGCTCCCAGGGACAAAACCGCCACCTAAGACGAGGTCAACATCGCCAATACCGGTTACAATCCGAGTACTATCCTTTTCTCGCGCCCCACTATCGATATTTTTAGCTTCAATAACCCGGCCGCCGCCTCTGGCCTTTTGAGAGACCATCGACACAACAATTGCTTCCTCGTGAATAGTGTTCCATTCCCCACAATTACTGCATCGACCTGCCCACGCAGGATGTGAAACACCGCAGTTACTACACACAAACTGTGAAGATTTTTTTGCCATTACCTACCAGTGTACCATTTTGCGTCAGAGAGATTTTGGCACCGAATTTGCGTCAATCGCTTGAATCAGCCCTTGATAGACAACGACGGAATTGTTGTACTTGTTCACGATGTCTTCCGACTCAGCGCTCAAAGCCTTTAGAGCTGGTACGAGCGAATTTCTTTGAACCACCAGCTGATTATAGTCATCTACGCGACTGTTATATTCGCTGATGCGATCCTGGCTGCGCAACGCATCAAGTTCGCTTTTAAATTTCACCCGCTCGGCTTCAAACCCGTTTAGTTGAGCGAGTTTCCCGTTGAATTCGGCTTTTATTTCCTCAAGGCGGGACACGTAGCGGTCTTGTTCCCGTTTTAAGTCTGTGAATACCTGCTCGTATTGTTCGGAGTAGGTAACAACCTTTTTCCGGTCACGGAAGTACTTTGAGTAATACGCTTCAAGTTGTGGCGATAAATCTCGCACTTCCGACCCCAATATGGAATGAAGCTCATTTGGAACCACCGACGCATCTTTTTTGCGATAATTTTCGACCGTATTCTTTATTCTTTCGTCAGTTATTGTCTTGAAAAATTCAGCAGTCATTTGGTCGACCCGCAGCCGCTCTTCACTACTAAGCCGATCGTATTGAGCGTGAAGAATTTCGTGCGCAGACGTCACCTCCATAACACCCGCCAGACGAGGATCGTTGACGTTCAGCAAGAAGATTCCCTGTCTTTCAATGTAGCAACCAAGCACAATTGACTGCTCCGTTGTCTTGCAGACGCTTTTAAACCTTTCCTTACCGTCAATTTCCGGCCGATTGACATAAAAAACCCGACGGGTGTTATCCGTCATGGTGGTATTGTTTGCAAGCTCCACAACCCGGTCTGGTGGCTGGTAGCCTCTAAGCGCCAGAGAGTCATATATGTCTTGGCGGTTCACAATACCGTACACCGAACCTAGTAGTACCGCGACGAGAGCCGTTCCTGCAACTGCCTTGAGCAATTTATTCATTATCAAGAGTAGTATACCCTAGCTTTGCCTAAGAATTAGCTGAAAAACTATTCCCTCACGGCTTGATAGTTGAGAACGCCCCCACTAAGCCCAACCTTCACAAGATCGCCTTTTTCATATGTCCCTTCAAGTAGGCCACTCGAGATGTGGTCTTCGAGAGTATCTTGCAACAACCTCCGTAAGGGGCGTACGCCATTTTTGGGGTCATAACCTTTGTCGGCTAAATATTTCTTGGCATTGGGCTGGACTTTTAGCATTAATCCATGGCGAACCAGCCTGGCCTCAAGATCACGGAGTTGAATATCCAGAATATGCATAATTTCTGGACGAGTAAGCGCTCGAAAGACAACTATATTATCAATTCGATTCAACATCTCGGGCCGCATCATCTTTTTTAGACTATCAAGCACATGATCCTTGTTTCGTTGGTGCAAGGCGTCAAGGTTTGTCTGATCTTTCTTTGTCTCGGCACTAAAACCAAGCTGTGCCTCTTTTTGGAGTTTTTCTGCCCCAATGTTGCTCGTCATTATCACAATGGTGTTACTAAAATCAATGACCCGGCCCTTCCCGTCCGTCAGCCGGCCATCTTCAAGAATTTGAAGCATCATATTGAACACGTCGGGATGAGCTTTCTCTATCTCGTCAAACAATACTAAGCTATATGGTTGTCTACGAATTTTATCCGTAAGCTGCCCGCCGTCGTCATAGCCGACATATCCGGCCGGGGCGCCCATTAAGCGCGACACGTTGTGGTGTTCTCCGAATTCACTCATGTCGATTTTTACAAGTGCGTCATCACTGCCAAAAAATTCCCGCGCTAACACTCTCGCTAGCTCGGTCTTTCCAACGCCTGTTGGCCCAAGAAAAACGAGAGATCCGATGGGGCGTCGATTATTTGTGATTCCACTTCTACTACGCCGAACGGCGCGCGACACCGCTTGTACGGCCTCTTCTTGGCCGACGATGTGCTTTGAGAGTGTCTTCTCTAGATTGAGTAAATAATTCGCTTCGGCGCGAATGACTTTCGTGACTGGGACGCCTGTAATCCTGGCAACAACAGCGGCAACATCATCACTGCTCAACTTAAGCCGCTTGTCGTCCTTGTGTTTACCTTGAAGCTCAGTGATCTCTCTGGAAAGTTGACTCGCCATAGTCTTATACCGCGCAGCGGCTTCATAGTCTTCAGTTGCGGCCGCGTCCTCGATGCGGACCTGCAAAAGACGAAGCTCCTTCTGGGCTTTTCTAATTGCCGGTGGGGTTTTTCCTTTATCAACCCGCAAGTGAGCGCTCGCCTCGTCAAGCAAGTCAATGGCCTTATCCGGCATAAATCTATCGTTTATATATCTTTTGGCAAAGCGCACTGTGTCCTCGATCACCTCGTCAGAAATTGCAACATTGTGGAATGATTCATAGTGCTTTTTTAGCCCTTTTAGTATAGAAACGGTCTCGGCTTCGGTTGCTTCCGGCACTTGGATAGGTTGAAAACGACGCTCAAGCGCCGAATCTTTTTCGACATATTTGGTATACTCGTCAGTTGTCGTCGCACCTATGAGCTGAATCTTGCCTCTGGCAAGTGCTGGTTTGAGCATATTGCCCGCATCCAAGGCACCTTCGGCGGCACCTGCACCAACGATGAGGTGTAGCTCGTCAACAAAAACAATGGTTTTTGTGTCGTTCTCGAGCTCACTCATTACCTTTTTAAGCCGTTCCTCAAACTCACCTCGATATTTGGTCCCGGCAATCATTGCGGTAAGATCAAGCATAATTATTCGCTTATCAAGTAAGCTGTCGGGCACATCCTCGGCAACGATTCGGGCTGCAAGACCTTCCACGATTGCCGTCTTGCCCACGCCAGGCTCTCCGATGAGAACAGGATTGTTTTTTGTCCGACGACTTAAAATCGTGATGACTCGTCTTATTTGATTCTCGCGACCAACTACAGGGTCAAGCTTATTCTTGCGGGCGAGGGCGGTCAGATCGGTTCCAAAAAAGTCTAAGGCAGTTTTTTTCTGACGCTTATTCTTCTTCATTTCTTCGAGCGTGCCACCACTCTCTTGTTCTCGATTTAGAAATTGTTCGAGCTCAGTCATGAGTGTATCGACCTCAACATCCATATTTTTTAACAATTCGGTCGCACGGGCGTTTTTTTGGGTAAGTATGCTGTAGAGGATATGTTCGGTACCACAAGAATCCTGTGAAAAATCTTGCGCAACTTCGTACGCCATGCGTAACGTCAACTTTGCAACCTCACTTAGTCCCTTGGCGCCTTGTAGACTGATTGGGTTTGCTTGTACGTTGAGTGCCGACTTTGCTTTTTGCATAGTCACCCCCGCGCCTTCAAGCAATTTGGCCCCCATTGAGTTTTCTTGAGCAAGCACGCCGAGCAAAAGGTGTTCGGTGCCGACATAGGCACTGCCACTACCTCGCGCAATCGCGTCAGCGTTACGCAAACTCGCCAGCGCATTTTCGGTGAGGTGATTTAAAAAGTCTTGAAAATCTGGTGAACTTGGTATCATGTTATACCCTCGTTTATAGCAACTTCTTATTTCAAAGTCACTTACGCACTATGATACCAAAACTAGCACTCTAGGGTCAAGAGTGCTAGATAGTCTTACTCGGTTTTTTCTTTGCTGTCTTCGCCGTGTTCTTCAATTGCTTCGAGCAGGCTGCTCTCGAGAGCCTCTTTTTTCTTTAGCTTTTGACCACCAAGCGGCTTTGAGGTGTTCACTTCAACGGCTTGAGGTACTTCTACCTCTTTTGCTGCGTCAGAAACGATGTCAATCTCATACCCCGTTAGCTTGCTCGCAAGGCGAACATTTTGACCACTTTTCCCGATGGCAATACTGAGCTGATCTTCGGGAACATTTACAGCCGCTTTTTTGCTTTTCTCGTCTAGTTTTACAGAAGTTACTTTTGTAGGGCTCAACGCGTTAGTAAGAAAGGTGACAGGGTTGTCGTCCCATACAACGATGTCAATCTTTTCTTGTTCTCCAACCTCGCTCATCACGGCATTCACACGAGTCCCGTGTCCACCAACAAAGGTACCGACTGGATCAACGCCGGGCACCGTACTTGTTACCGCTATTTTGCTTCGGACGCCAGCTTCTCTTGCGATTGCCTTAATCGCGACTGCACCATTCTCCATTTCGGGAACTTCTCCTCGAAATAGCCATTCCATAAATTCGGTGGAACCTCTTGAAACCACCAGTTGAGGGCCTCGAAAGCCACGTTCGACATCTTTTAGGTAAAATTTAAGTCTTTGACCGGGGTGATATCGTTCATTTTGGATTTGTTCGCTGGCGGGCATTATGGCCTGGGCTTTGCCCAAATCAACCCGCACAATACGGCCTTCGACACGGGCAACAATACCGTTCACCACCGTACCAATTTTGTCTTGGTATTCATTCATGATAATCTCGCGCTCTGCTTCTCTGAGTCGTTGTAAAATAACCTGTTTGGCGGTTTGGGCCGCAACTCTTCCGAAGCTGTCGGCTTGTTGATGAAATTCGATTAAATCGCCAATGACCGCGTCTTTCTTTTTTTTCTTGGCCTCGGCCAACGAAATCTCAAAACGATCATCTCCGACTTTTTCAACGACCTCTTTGCCTACAAACACATCAATTTCGCCACTGTTGAGGTTCATGCTCACCCTAACTTCTTGCTCTCGATCCCCAAAGTCCTTGCGATAGGCTGCCGCAAGTGCTTGCTCTACTACTTCCTTAACCGAATCTTCTGGTAAGTTCTTCTCTTCAGCGATTGTTCGTATCACCACAGCCAATTGTTTGACGTCTAAATCCATCCTTGTGTTTCCTTTCAATTTCAACCGAGTCTGGCATTAAAAAATCCGACCAGGCGGCCGGACAACTCCCCTACAGTCTATCGCATACTTGAGAGTTTTGCAAGTTGTGGCGGGCATCACATTTTGGGTACAATAGACTAAATGAGCAGAAACGTGTCCCGGCTTTACTATCAGTTTGCCCCAATAAATTATGAGCTAGACCTGTCGTTAGATGCCCAGAACCAAAAATTTTTTGGCACCGTAACTATCACTGGCAAAAAAACCGGCAGACCAAATAAAAGAATCACCCTGCACCAAAAGGGACTTTCGGTACAGTCGGCAAAAATAGTCAAGCACGACAAATCAACCCCGCACCCCGTTGCGATCGAAAGAATAAACCTGCATAAAAAATTTGATGAGCTACGTATTCATACAACATCAGTGCTTTATCCAGGAACGTATACTATCGAGGTCACTTTTTCGGGAAAAATTACCGACCCAATGACGGGACTGTACCCGTGTACTTTTATGAACAATGGGCAGAAAGAGTCCTTGCTGGCGACTCAGTTTGAAAGTCACCACGCCAGGGAAGTGTTTCCTTGTATTGACGAGCCAGAAGCAAAAGCAACCTTTGATTTACAAATTACCGCCCCGAAAGATGATGTTGTTTTATCAAATATGCCTCTTAAAAAAGAAGTTGTGAGAGACAATTCAAAAATATCGTTATTCAAGACGACGCCGGTGATGAGCAGCTACTTACTGGCATTCGTGGTTGGAAAAATGCACGCCGTCGAGGGCGTGTCGAAAAACGGCATTCAGATACGTACCTGGAGCCACATCAATCAACCAAAGAAAACGCTTGCCTACGCGAATGAGCAGGCAATAAAAGTTATCGACTTTTTTGAGGACTATTTTGACATTCCCTTCCCGCTGCCAAAGTGCGACCAGGTGGCTCTACCAGACTTCGAAAGTGGCGCTATGGAAAACTGGGGACTCATCACATACCGCGAGGTTGCCTTGCTCACAGACCCCGTGAATCGCTCTATCGCCAGCGAACAATACGTGTCCATGGTGATCGCCCATGAGCTATCACACCAATGGTTTGGAAACTTAGTAACCATGAAATGGTGGGATGACTTATGGCTCAATGAGAGTTTTGCGAGCCTAATGGAGCATATTGCGCTAGATCACCTTCATCCCACGTGGCACCAATGGGAACAATATGTAAGCGTAGATGTAATTGCTTCGTCTAATCGAGATGTCCATAAGGATGTGCAACCAGTTCGAGTTGACGTAAATCACCCAGACGAAATACATACGTTGTTTGATCCCGCAATTGTATACGCCAAGGGTGGACGCCTTCTAAAAATGCTCATGGATTATATTGGGGAGACCGCCTTTCGTGAAGGTCTAAAAGATTATTTTTCAACTCATAAATACAAGAACACTACCCGTGACGATCTGTGGACTTCGCTGTCAAAAACCAGCGACAAAAAAGTTCATGATTTTATGAACCCTTGGCTTGAACAATCCGGGATGCCGATAGTTTCCGTTACATCAAAATCCAAAGGCGTGTTGAGTCTAAGCCAATCACGTTTTTTGCTCGATAATGGAACGTCTAGTTATCTTTGGCCAATTCCGCTACTGGCAAACCAGCCCGTCGCTCCGGACGTATTTGTTGGTCCTTCCTCTGAAGCACAGTACGACAAAAGTGATGCGCCGCTACTTAACGTAAGGGGGAGTGGGCACTATGTGGTCCACTACAAAACACCAGCTCAGTCGAAGCACTTATCCGAGGCAATTCGTCGCCGCACAATACCGTCAGAAGCCCGGATAAACTCCCTCAACGATATGGTACTTCTAAACAAAAGGGGTGACCTTAATCTCGTAGACCTCATTGCTGTTGTTCGTCAATGCAAAGATGAGCCACGAGAAGCGGTGTGGGCATTATTCACAAGGATATTGGCTCTAGGAAGCCAACTTGGTGAACATAACAAAGCTATCGAAGACGGGATGAAAGAGATAAAGTACGATGTGGCCAATGGTCTGTATGGCAAACTGGGCTGGGTTGAAGAAAAAGCTGAAGATCCAAATACAAAGCTACTACGCCCAACCGTGCTCGGCCTTATGATTGGCTCCGAAAACGAAGTGGTTATTAATGATGCCATTCAAAAATATCATGACTGCCCGTCTTTGGAGGAGTTGCCTTCTGATCTTCGCGGACTTATCCTCGGAGCAACCATACGGCATAAAAACGATAAAAAAGACGTTGATAGATTAATCGAAGCATACGCCTCAACTACCGATCCCCACTTGCAGCTTTCTATTTCGGCCGCATTGACGCACACAAAAAACGTGGAGGTCGCTCGCAGAATCATAGAAGAGGGGCTTGGTGCGAAGGGGTTTGTGCGCTCGCAGGATATTTTCCGCTGGTATGCATACCTAATGAGAAATCGATACACCCGAGAACAGGCGTGGGAGTGGCTAACCTCGTCGTGGGATATGCTTTCAGCCCGGTTTGGAGGCGGAAAGTCGTTTGATCATTTTATTGTGTACTCTTCGGCAAGCATTCACACCAAGGACTGGGAAACAAAATTTACGAATTTTTTCGAACCCAAAGAAACTATTATTGCCTTAAAAAGGAACATTGTTATTGCAAAAAGCGAAATCCGCTCTCGAGTCGCCTGGCACGATCGAAACGAAAAACCACTCGAGCAGTATTTGTTAGATCGATAGCCAAACTTGGCGTACCACAGCCCTGCTACAGACCTAATTTATAGTTGTTCAATAAACTCAATTGCAAAATCAACACCGCTGACACTCGCCCCACTGAGCACAACTTCTCCCTCCCATCCATGCCGCGCAATCCAATAGCTGGCGGCGAAGCTCATTTGCTTCATTTTCTTAGGCGTTATGTACTCAAATCCCGAGCCCTGCAGAGAGGTTTTTCGATATTTTACTTCAACAAAATATAAGCAGTTATCTTTTTTGGCAATGATGTCCACCTCACACTGCGGTGTTTTCCAGTTTCTTGCGATAACCTCGTAGCCATGATTCAGCAAATAGTTGGCAACTTTTTCTTCGGCACATATCCCACTGTTTGTCTTTTTCATACATACGCCCGCAGCGGCCGAATGCTTGTACGGTGATGGATGGTAAGTCCATATTTTTTTATTGCTTCACGATGTTTTTCTGTGCCGTAGCCAACGTGAGTATCAAAGCCGTATTGTTTGTGTGCATTTGATAACGACAGCATGTACTTGTCTCGTGTGACCTTTGCAATAATGCTGGCGGCTGATATTGCAGGAATAATACTATCACCGTGAACTAGTGTTGTAGTCCCTTGGATATGTTTCAGATAATTAATTGAGCCATCGATGATAATCTCGCTATCTGCTGGTGCGTCAACAATTGAGCGCTGACAGGCCAAAGTGGTCGCGGCGGTTAAACCAATAACATCGACTTCTTTCGGGCTCGCCCGCCCCACCCCAATAAACTCTGCGCCCTCAACTATCCGACCATACAGCGCTTCGCGTTGCGTGGCGGTCAACTTCTTAGAATCATTAAGCCCATCGATTTGAGAGCGAAGCGAGACGGCGGCAACGACTAATGGTCCCGCCCATGCGCCTCGTCCGACCTCGTCAATTCCAACGACCATAGTCGCTATTATACCAAGATCACTTGTATCAATTACTTCTGGCTGTCTGTGGGGGTAGCGGCATCATTCTTCGATGACTCAGTGTCCAGCGCCTTCTGGTTTTTTTCTTCGTTTCTTATTGGAGCTTCTGGGGTATCCGCCGGTTCAACAACGTGTTCTTCAGTAGGCTTTGCTTCAACCGCATTAACCTTATTTCGATCAAATGCAACATTTGCTAAACGAGCCGACTTTCCTGTTCGAGCCCGCATATACGTCAAATAATTGCGTCGAACTTTACCGCGTTTGGTTATTTCAACCTTCACCACGAGTGGACTGTGCAATAGATAGGATTTTTCAACACCAACCCCGCTCGCAATACGTCGAACAGTAATGCTGCTGGTGTGACTGCCTTTTCGGTCAGTCCTAATCACCAATCCCTCAAATACTTGCACGCGCTCTTTGTTGCCCTCCCGAATTTTTTGGTGAACTCTCACCGTATCTCCGCTCTGAACATTCACAACGTCGTGCTTCTTATACTTGTCTTCGATTTTTTGAATCACTGATTGCATAGAAATATAACTCTTAGTTGTGCCTAACTCTTTAAATCTTTCATCTACCATAACATATCCAAGCAAATAATGAAACTGGTACGCGAGGGCGACGTTGGGCGTAGACCAGCCTATCGTTTACAATATACGTAATGGATTATGCAAAAGAGGCACTTAGGCAACACAAGGAGCTTAAGGGCAAGATAGAAATACGCTTAAAAGACACCTTGGACACCAAGGACAAATTGAGCACGTACTATACCCCAGGCGTCGGTACGGTTAGCAGCTACGTTGCTGCGCACCCCAACGAGGCTCGTGAGTATACATGGACGAACAACTCGGTGGCAATCGTAAGCGACGGGTCGGCTGTACTCGGTCTCGGGAACATTGGGCCACTCGGCGCACTGCCTGTTATGGAAGGAAAGGCAATGCTTTTTAAGCATTTTGCTGACGTAGACGCGGTGCCAATAGTAATTAATGCGCACAGTGCAGACGAGATTGTTGCGACCGTTCGCGCCATTGCCCCCACCTTTGGTGGCATTAACCTTGAAGATATTGCCGCGCCAATATGTTTTGAGGTCGAGGAACGATTAATTTCCGAGCTTGATATTCCTGTCTTTCACGATGACCAGCACGGAACAGCTGTTGTGGTACTCGCTGGACTAATAAACGCCATGAAGGTTGTCGGTCGTTCGCTGAGTGACACAAAGATAGTCGTTGTGGGGGCTGGAGCAGCTGGCGTAGCCATCATGAAGCTTTTGCATCAGTACGCCAAGCCATCGATGTTTGCGGTTGACAGCAAAGGGGTTATCAGCAAGAACCGCACCGACCTCAATGAAGAGAAGAAGCGATTGCTCAAGTTCAGCAACTTGACGAACATTGGCGGCTCTCTTGAAGACATTATAGAAGGCGCTGATGTCTTTATCGGTGTATCCAAAGCAGGGCTGCTCAGCCAAGCCATGGTCAAGTCGATGAACAAGGACCCCATTATTTTTGCAATGGCAAACCCAATTCCAGAAATTATGCCCGATGAAGCTGAACAAGCCGGAGTGGCAATAATGGCCACCGGGCGGAGCGATTTCCCCAATCAAGTCAATAACGCACTGGCCTTCCCGGGTATCTTTCGCGGCGCACTAGACAATAAGCTTAGCGCCATCACTGACGACCACAAGATCGCCGCCGCCGAAGCAATAGCCGCCCTCGTCGAGAACCCTACACCGCAGGAGATTATTCCTTCAGTTCTTGACGATAGGCTGGTGCCCGCGATTGCAAAAGTAGTGATCTAAAAACCTATTTAGCTAACTACTCGATACACCTCTTCAAGCGTGGTTTCGCCGCGTATGGCCTTCAATATGCCGTCGTGTAACATCGTAATCATGCCGTCCTCAACGGCTTTTGCTTGGAGCATATCAGAAGTAAGCTGATTTGCCGGTTTTCTAAGAAGCTGCTGTATCCCAGGCGTCATCTCTAGCTGCTCTCGAATTGCAATCTGCCCCTTATAGCCAAACGGGTTTTCGTCTGACTTCCCGGGTGTATAAAGCGTAATTTCGTCAATATTTGGACGCTCTAGCTCTGGCGGTAAGCTGTCGATTACACTTTTGAGCTGCGCTTTTAGTCCGTCGTCGGGTTGATACGGCTGCTTGGTTTCATCATCAAGACGCCGAATTAGTCGTTGCGCCATGACCAAATGCATTGCACTCGCAAAAAGCGGATTGATTCCGATAGCATCGAGCATTCTCATGATTGCTGCCGACGCGGAGGCGGCGTGGAAGGTAGACAATACTAAATGCCCAGTAAGTGCCGCTTGAAGGGCTGTTTTCGCGGTATCTTGATCACGAATTTCGCCAACCATAACTATGTCTGGATCGAGGCGAAGAACCGCACGAAGTTTTTCAGCAAATCCGAGCTGATTTTTGTCACCATGAACTGGAATCTGCACTACTCCAGGGAGAAAATACTCAATTGGATCCTCTAGTGTAATAATCTTTCGTTCGGGCGAGTTAAGTGTATTGATCAACGAATACAGTGTGGTTGTTTTTCCAGAACCGGTTGGACCAACGACGAGCACCATCCCCGAGGGGTGTCGAATAACATCGTCGACGACATCCCTTTCTTTTTCGCTCAGACCAAGGCTGTCGAGGTTTAGAAGTTCCATTCTGAGATTAAACAAACGCATTACTACATCGGTGCCATAGGCAGTTGGAACGGTTTCGACACGCAGATTAACGTTTACTTCTTCGCCGGTGGCGAGTGTATAGATCTTGTTTATGTGTCCTGTCTCGGGATCTGGATTATTTGTACTCACATTTGCAGCGATTGCGATTGAAGATAACACTTGATGATACTTATCGGGGGCAATATGGGCAATTGGATGCAAAACCCCATCAACACGAACACGAACGCGAACGTGATCTTTTTGACATTCAAGATGGATATCGGACCCTTTCAGTTGATAGGTTTGTTTCACGAGATACGCAAGAATGTCATCAGCTAAAACTCTGTCCAGCGTGGCGGTTACCTCACTTATTAAGGTATCGTTTTGTTGATCGCTAAACTTAACATCTTGATACTCAATTTTTTCTGGTGGGTTATAAAGCTTCATGTATTCTAAAAAGCCGTTATCAGAGATGAGCGAAAATGACACCCTCTGATCCAGAAATCTTCCGCGAATGGTTTGCATGGTTTGCTGCGAAGTGTTGTTGGTAATACCAAACAATATGTTGTGTTCGTCGGCCTGCAATGGAACCACCTTAAAGTCCTTCAGCTCTTGGACGGTGAGAAGATCATGATAGAGCGTTTTTTCAGTGTCTGTAGACGTATCAAAATAAGTCATACCCAATATTTGGGACCGTCTTTGGGTGGACTGTTCTTCGGAACGCCTTGCATCTTGGCTCATTACCGTCTATTTAACCACAAGGGTTATCCATCGGTCCACGAATAAATGTATACTTTAAAAAACATGGACAGAGATATTGTTGTTATCGCCCATAACATACGAAGCGCCCATAACATCGGTGCGCTTTTTCGAACCTGCGAAGGATTGGGCATCAAAAAGCTTTATCTTTCGGGGTATTCGCCCTACCCTAAACGAACTATCGAGGATCGCTTGCCGCACACCTACCGAAAGCTCACGGCCCAAATCCAGAAAGTCTCCCTCGGCGCCGAGGCGACTCTCAACTGGCAGTACGTACAAGACATCCAATCAGTTCTTGAAACACTGGCGCAGGAAAAGTATATAGTTGCGGCACTCGAACAAACCCCAATGAGTCAAAGCATACAAAATTATTTGCCACCAAAGAAAATTGCCATCATTATCGGCTCGGAGGTTTCGGGCGTAGACCCATCTCTGCTCAAGAAAAGTTCAATACACCTCGAAATTCCAATGCTTGGAAAGAAAGAGTCTTTTAACGTTGTTGAGGCTGCCGCGATGGCCTTGTTCCGCTTTCGTTTCGCAAAATAGCTAATTTTGTGGTACTATTTCCTCATAAAATAAGTGGCTTCTACAAGAGTACCCATGGCCAGAAAACCAAAAACACCAAAACCTCATCACACTACCCATAGGAAAGAAAAGCGGACAAAGCGATTTCTGAAGGTCTACGCGCCTTATATTCCCTTGCTATTGATAGTCGGGCTTGGGCTGTTTTTATCAAACTTTAGTGACTTCAAACAACGTAAAGATCAAACCGTTTTAAGCTACGCGACAAACATTAGCGATGAGGGGCTACTGGAGGCCACAAATCAGTCAAGAACTGAGAATAATCTTCCTATTCTTGCGACAAATCCGCTGCTCGACAAAGCTGCTCAAGCCAAAGCAAACGACATGGCTCAACGCAATTATTGGGCCCATAGTACTCCCGAAGGCAAAGAACCGTGGTACTTCATCGAGCAGGCTGGATATGGATACTACCGAGCAGCAGAAAACTTGGCATATGGATTTGATACAAGCAAATTAACGGTGGTAGGTTGGATGAATAGTCCAAGTCACCGGGCAAATGTGCTTGATCCTGTGCTCAGTGAAGTAGGCTTTGGGATCGCAAATGTCGCAAACTATCAAGGTAAGGGCGCACAAACTATCGTGGTGGCGATGTACGGCAAACCCATGGCGCTCCCGAGCACAACCCAAAGCAAAAAGCAGCCCACCGCAACGCCAATAACCAAACCGAACACTTCAATCCCTCCGAGAGAAGAAACAAAAATTAGCTACATCCAAACACTCACTAACGGTCAAGCGCCGTGGAGTAGTTTTGCGCTTGGTTTATTGATTGGCATCATTGCAGCCTACCTTTTAATAAAACATGGCCATGGACTTCACAAACGGTTCCGAAAGGGAGAAAAGTTTATTTTGCACCATCCACTACTCGACACAACTCTGCTGGCGCTGCTTGCGCTTGCAGCCATCGTCAGTCAAACCGCAGGAACAATTTACTGATATTTTACTGCCGCTTCGCCGAAAATTTCTGAAAGTTGCATAAAAAATGCATCATTCGGCTCAACCGCAGTTGGAAGCTTAATTACTTTTTTGTTGCTATCCTCGCCCACCACCAGCACAATTGGGGTGTTTCCAGTCCGCGCATCGATCAACCGCTTAAGTCGTGTCAATTTTTCGTGATCGTCGGTGTTTAGCAGTCGTATGTAAAGTCTTTTCTCGACGGCGGTAGCAACGTCTTGAGTGGTTGACTTCTTTATTGTCGCTTTCGGCGCCTTTGGTTTTTTCCCAACTGGTTCATAGGCCTTGGCTTGCGCTTCTGTTATTGGGCGGGCATCATCAACTAGTATCTTGACCTCTTCGTTTGTATTTCCATTTCTATCAGTCGATGATATCTTACCTTTGACCAGCACAACCTCGTCCCGCTCCCACATGCCAAGAGTTTTTTGATAGGCGTTCGGAAAAAGCACAAGTTCAATTTCTTTTGATAGGTCAGCCAAGGTCGCAAAGGCCATCTTTTGGCCGGTTTTTGTGGTAACTTCCTTGATTTCAACAACTGAGCCGCCCACCTCAACCGTCTTCCCATCCATATCAGACTTTATTTCGCCAATTGGTATGCATTGTTCACTTAGAATAGCTTCAAATTCTTGAAGCGGATGCTGACTTAAATATAATCCCAGTAACTCTCTTTCCCATGAAAGTAAGGTCCGATTATCAATCGAGTCAGAAACTTCGCTCAAGGCAAGCTTTGGGGCAATATGGGTATTGTCCTCAAGCGCTCCAAATAAGTCAGTTTGGCCGGTGTTGCTGTCCTTTTGGACGCGGTTCGCGTATGCGATAAGAGTGTCAATATTGTGTACCAGAACACTACGATCACCAAACCCATCAAGCGCCCCAGACTTTGCAAGACTTTCAAGTGCTTTTCGATTCACAACACGTACGCTCGTCTTTGATAAGAAATCCTCAAGACTGGAGAAACCCCCATCTATCTGGCGGGCCCTTAGAATTTCTTCAACTGCACCAGCACCAACATTTTTTATGGCTCTCATCCCAAATCGAATCTGGTCGTTGCCTTCTTTGTCTTTAATAACTGCAAATTCCAAAAACGACTCTTGGACGTCTGGGGGTAGCACTGTAATTCCCATATGTTTACACTCATTAATTTCGATCGCCAACCGATCAATATCGTCATAGTCGCTGGTCATGAGGGCTGCCATGAACGCTGCAGGATAGTTCGCCTTCAAATATGCAGTTTGATAGGCAATAGTCGCATAGCACGACGAGTGCGACTTGGGAAAGCAATACGCAGCGAAGGCTTCAAGTGAAACCCAAAATTCCTCAATTTTTGATCGACTAATATCAGAATTCTTGAGGGCCCCTTCGATAAAGTCCTTCTTGAGGGCAGCCAGAACCTCGGGTCTCTTTTTGGCAACCCCTTTGCGCAAGGTGTCGGCTTGACCACCGGTGAATCCACAAAGATCTTTTGCAATCTGCATGACTTGTTCTTGATACACCAATACACCATACGTATTTTTGAGGGCGCCTTCAGTTTTTTTGTGCAAGTAATCAATCTTGGTTTTACCGTGCTTGCGATCAATAAAATCGCCTATCCATTGCATCGGCCCAGGTCGATACAGCGCATTCATTGCGATCAGATCGTCAAAAACTGTCGGCTTCAATTGCTTAAGATAACGCTTCATTCCTGCCGATTCAAATTGAAACACGCCGGTCGTGTCGCCTTTTTGAAATAACTCAAATGTCTTCTTGTCGTCGAGGGGAATCTCGCCTATGTCGATTGTTACGGCGTAGACTTTCCGAATAATACGCATTGCGTTTTTTATTATTGTGAGGTTTGACAAGCCCAAAAAATCTATTTTAAGCAAGCCCAATTCTTCTATCGGCCCCATTGAATACTGGGTTGCAATCACGCCTTTTTGGGCCATTTCCAAGGGCACGTATTGGATAATTTCTCCTGGCGCAATTACGACACCCGCAGCGTGAACCCCATGGCTACGAATTGTACCCTCCAGTTTTACTGCTAAATCAAAAACTGCTTGGGCTTGTTCATTTGTTTTATATTCATTTCTTAGCTCGTTGTTCTCGCGAAGCGACGCTTCAAGAGGAATATGCCGACCTTGAATCGGCGGCGGAATCATCTTGGCTATTCGATCAGACTCTGAGTAGGGAACTTGCAGAACGCGGGCCACATCGCGGACCGCATTCCTGGCAGCCATACGACCAAATGTAACGATATTGGCCACGCGGTCCTCGCCGTATTTATCGATACAATACTGGATTACCTCGTCGCGTCGAGTGTCTTGAATATCAATATCGATATCGGGCATACTAATTCGATCGGGGTTCAAAAATCGCTCAAATAGCAGATCGTATTCAAGTGGGTCAAGTTCAGTGATATTAAGCGCATACGAAATAATCGATCCGGCAGCACTTCCCCTGCCTGGACCAAAGACAATGCCTTGTAATTTTCCCCAGTTAACAAAATCAGCAATAATCAGAAAATATCCGTTAAACCCCATGTCGTTGATAACCGAGAGTTCGTATTTGGCTCGTTGAAGGATGTCTTTGCCGAGAACTCTTTTGGCTTCACCAATAGTCAGTTTTTTGGCAGTGTCTTTTTTTGCGTTTCCATAGCGCCACGCTAAACCTTGATAGACAAGAGTTTCTAGTAGTGATTTCTCGGTCTGGTTTTTTGGAACGGGAAATTTGGGAATCAGTATTTTGCCCAGTTCAATATCGACATTACAACGATCGGCAATTATGCGCGTGTTTCTTATCGCTTGCGGATACTCACCACCCCAACGAGCTATAACTTCTTTTGGATCAGCAACATGAAGCTCAAAATCCTTTAAGCTCATGCGCTTTTCGTCAGATAAAAATGAACCAGTTTGAACACACAGCAGTATTTCGTGCGCCTCTTGATCTGAATGCTTTAAGTAGTGCGCATCGCCAGTTACAACAAGAGGAATGTCCAGCTCTGCCGAAAGCCTCACGGCTTGTTCATTGACTTTTATCTGCTCATCCCAGGAACTAGTGTGCTCAACATGTCCATGATCTTGAAGTTCGATATAGTAACGATCACCAAAAATACCTTTGTACCACGTTGCTATTTTTTTGGCATTGTCGTATTGTTCTTGCCTTAGAGCATCTCCAACCTCGCCGTTAATGCAGCCCGACAACACAATAAGCCCGTCATTATACTTCTCGAGTAACTCGTGATCTATTCGTGGCTTATAATAAAATCCGTCCAAATTTGCGATCGTCGAGAGCCGCATTAAATTTTGGTAGCCTTTGTTGTTCATTGCCAATAAAATCAAATGGTAGTATTGCTTATCATGTGCTGGATCTTTGTCGGTGTGCCTCCTGGGAGAAACGTAGGCCTCAATACCAATTATTGGTTTCACGCCTTTTTCTTTGCATGTTTTATAGAACTCTATTGCGCCGGATAATGTCCCATGATCCGTCATTGCAACCGAATCCATGCCCATGGCTTTCACCTCATCAACCAGAGCCGGTATCTTTGTGAGGCCGTCGAGTAAACTGTACTGTGTGTGGTTGTGTAGGTGAACGAAATCGCCCGAATCAAGCAATTTAGGAACAGTCGAAACCTTGTTCTTGTCCACTTTTTTATTAATGACGAACTTCTCCCCTGCCAAAAAAGACTATTACACTGCTACGCTACTTTAGACACGCCTTATTATAACGTGTAAACAAAAAGTCTTTAGGAATTACTTCTTAATAAAACGACTAAGGTTTTGTTTTGCAAGCTTAACTTCATCGATGACCGCTTGAAGATGGGGGTCGTCGGCATCTCCGTGATGAATGGCACTGAGAAGTAGCTTGGCTTTTCCGCGGGCAATTTTTGCTTGCTCAAGGGCTTCTGCGTACTCTTTGCTGGCCTTTGATTTTGCGCTTTTCACTTTCTCATCACCTTGCTTAATGAGATCGCCAAGATCGCTGTGTAGCTTTTTCAGTTGCTTATCGGCTTTAGCTCTTGCGTTAGTAACGCCACCCGCAATGTCTCGCCTAGTTTCCTTGCCGCTTTTTGGTGCTGTTAGAATTCCTGTGACATACCCAATTCCCGCAGCAATAATTGCCCCGAGAGCGATCGTTCTCCCTTTGCTATTTTTGGTCATTTCTTCTTCTCCTTGCCTTGTAGCATTTCACTCACATTCGAGAGCAGTTTTACCACCGCAACCGGCGTGGCAGTTTTTGCAAAAAATTCACTCACATGCTCGGCTTGATCCGCAACTTTTTCAGCGTGCTCCGTAATGCGCTTGGCAGTGTTGGCTATTTGGATTAACTTCACTGTCAAGACAATAAATAAAATCAAGAACAACGCCAGTGCTGCTCCAAGAATAATAACTAACGCTTCATACCAACTCGAGTCCATAGTTGTATTATTTTACCACCTTTTTGAGATATTCAAAGAAGTCATCTTTGATTTCCTCATTGCGAAGCGCAAAGTCTACGACGGTTTTCAGATATTCAAGCTTATTGCCAGTGTCGTAGTATTTGCTATTTTTTATCTGATAGGCCAGGAGTTCCTTGCCGTCGTCAATCATCTTTGTCATTGCAGGCTGTATGGTGAACTCTTGACCGTCCTTTACTTCAGATTGCGTCTGTCTCAAATACGCAAAAATTTCTGGTGTTAATAAGTACCCGCTCACGCTCGCAAAATTGCTTGGCGCCCTGGCTTTTCCTGGTTTCTCAATAATTGTCGACATTCGCATAAGACCTTCACCAATTGGGCTGCCAGCCAAAATTCCATACTGGTCAAAGTCTTTTTCTTCGGTTATTTCTATGCACGGCACTACACATGATCCGTGAGAGTTATATAGATCTATCATCTGCCTAAAGCTGCTTGGCTCAGACACAATAAAGTCGTCCGCAAAAGTGTAGATAAATGGTTCATCTCCAATTAGGTGCTCAGCATTTAGCACTGGTGTGGCATTTCCATATGGTCCCTTTTGGCGAATATACGCAAAATTTGCGAGCTGCGAAATCTTGCGTGTCTCTTCAAGAAGCGTTAACTTTCCGGCTTTGCGAAGGTTTGCACGCAATTCAGCACTGGTGTGGTCAAAATGGTCTTCGATTGATCGCTTGTGATACCCGGTTACTATCACAATATCTTCGATACCAGCATCAGTCAGTTCCTCGACAATGTATTGTATGATCGGCTTGTCGACGAGAGGGAGCATTTCCTTCGGCATTGCTTTAGTTTGCGGCAAAAACCGGGTACCAAAACCGGCGGCCGCAATCACTGCTTTTCTAACTTTTTTTCTCGAACTCACGAAAGTCTCTTTCGTATGAGTTGTTGCACGATTGAAGGGTTGGCTTTGCCTTTTGACTGCTTCATAACTTGCCCGACCAAGAAGCCAATGGCTTTTGCTTCCCCGCGTCTTACATCTTCGACAGCAACTGTGTTTTGTCGTATCACCTCGTCAACAATCACTGCAATCTCATCAACGTTGGAGACTTGGATGAGACCCTGCGTTTTGGCGTACTCCTCGATGCTTGTGGGCAACTTGTCTGCCATGAGTAGATCGGTTAATAATTTTTTGGCGTTTGTGGAACTCAATTTGTTTTCTTTTAGTAGTTCATACACCGATTTTTCTAGTTTGATATGAGCCGAATTTTCAAGCTTTAGTTGTTGCTCCCTTAATAAGGGGACAGTGATATTAACTGTCCAATTTGCAATGTGTTTGGCAAGCTCTTGGTTTTGAAGATTGTCTTGAATCAGTGGCAAAAAGCTAAGTTCCTCAAATTCAACCTCAGAATCAATAAGGCTTTCTATGTGGTGCGGGTCAAGACCGAGGTCACGAAGAATTTTCCTCCACTCATCCGGCATAAGCGGAAAGTCATCTGGCCGATGGGTGAGCTGTTCATCGTCAAGCACCGTAGGTGGAATATCTGGGTCTGGCATGTATCGATAGTCGTGAGACTCTTCCTTGCTGCGCTGCGAAAACGTCTTTTGCTTCGCATCATCCCACCCCCTCGTCTCCTGCGGAACGGGCTTCCCGGCTTCCAGAAGATCTATTTGTCGTTTAATTTCGTACTCAACGGCCTTTTCGACAGCTCGAAAGCTGTTAAGATTTTTGGTTTCGGTTCTGATTCCGAGTTTTTTAGGGTCACTACTTACACTTACATTTACATCGAAGCGCATATTGCCTTGAAACAAATCTGCAACACTTACCCCCGCATACTTCATAAGTAAATACAGTTCCCGCGCGTAAGCCTTTGCTTCGGCAGGGCTCTGGATGTCTGGTTCGCTCACTATTTCCAGCAGCGGCGTGCCCGCTCGATTCAAGTCAACCAAGCTGTAGTTTTTGCCCTGTGGGTGAGTGTTTTTTCCGGCGTCCTCTTCTAGATGTGCCCTAGTAATACCAATCCGCTTGCGCGCACCGTCAGCAACGATATTGACATGTCCCCCCATGATAATCGGGTGATTAAATTGGGATATTTGGTAGCCTTTTGGAAGATCTGGATAAAAATAATGTTTACGATCGAAGGAACTAAACTTTTGGGGTGGCGTGTTTAGTGCATATGAAGCCCGTATTGCTAAGTGAACCGCCTGTTGGTTTAGCACAGGAAGTGCACCAGGCATACCCATACACACATGGCTAATTAGGCTGTTTGGTTCGGCGCTTGTGGCATCGTTTCCTACGGCCACAAACAGTTTTGTTTTGGTCTTTAGTTGTACATGACACTCTATTCCAATAGTCGGTAGATAGCTGACGCTCATAGTGCCCCAAGATCCTTTAGGCCCTGTCGAATGCCGAACAGTGCATCCTTGACTTCGACTTTTTTCAGCTTGATCGATGGTTCAGCTTCGATTTTTTTTCTGAGCTTGTGGGCATACCAAACACTGTCGTTATCGGTGAATATTTTTTGGGCTTCAACAAGTCTTTCTCCCATTGAGTTACCCTTGTAGCGCCTTTTTTTCAGCACATCATCGAGCAGATTATCAGCTTCAATAACTGCTTGGGGCCATGTCTCTTTACTCGGGCACAGTTTTTGAATGTCTTTCCATCGTTTTGAATAATGTCGAATCTTTACGCGTTTTGGGCGTTTTTTGTTGAACACAAAGCCGAGCACGCAGACCGCCAACACCCCCACGGCGCTCGCAACAATAGCCTCAAAACTCATACGAGAACTCCCTCCACAGACATAGCCACCGATAACACTCCTCGATCAGCCGTCTGATCACCGATAATTTGAAGTCCTACTGGCAAACCGTCAACTTGGGCGCATGGAATCGAAATAGCAGGATTCCCTGCGAGGTTAACAGCAGCCGTCATAATATCTACTAAATACATCTCTAGAGGGTCGTTGCTGTGTTCACCTACTTTAAATGGCGTCATTGGCGCAGTTGGTCCCATTAAAATGTCATATTTTTGAAACGCAGCCTGGAACTCTTTAATAATTTTCGTCCGCACCAATTGAGCCTGCTGATAATAGGCATCGTAGTAACCACTGCTAAGCACGTATGTGCCTATCATGATTCTTCTTTTCGCCTCATCACCAAAACCAATTGACCGGCTTTTTATATAACTTTCTTCAAGAGTCTTGGCGCTGGGGTCAGAATAGCCATATCGCTGCCCATCATACCGGCTCAAATTGCTGCTTACCTCGGCTGGACAGAGTACGTAATAGCAAGCGAGTGCCAGAGATAGACTTGGCAGACTCGTATACTCTACGTCCGCTCCCGCCGCTTTAATTTTTGTGATTGCGGTTTCGACAGCATCTTTTACGCCCGGCTCAAGCCCCTCCCCAAAATACTCCTTGATAATACCAACCTTCAGCCCGTCTAACTGCGTTGGCTTAGAAACATAGCTATGAGAGTCCCGTTCAATAGTTGTGCCATCTAGCTCATCTTTCCCGGCAATGCAGTCAAGCACGAGCGCTGCGTCTTCTACGTTTCGCGCGAGTGGTCCAATCACATCCGTGCTACTCGCCATTGCCACCACACCACTTCTCGATACCAGTCCGTAGGTAGGCTTATAGCCCACAACACCACAGAAGCTCGCTGGTAATCGAATTGAGCCGCCAGTGTCAGTCCCAAGCGCGAACGGCACGACATCCAAGGCAACTGAGGCAGCAGATCCACCAGAACTGCCACCAGGAACCCTCTGGGAGTCGTGAGGATTAAGGGTTGTCATGAAGTCACTGTTTTCGGTGCTACTGCCGTGCGCAAACGCGTCAAGATTAGCCTTCGCCACACAAATAGCTCCTTCGGCCTCAAGAAGCTCAATTGCAGTTGACTGATAGGGAGCAGCAAAACCCTTAAGGATGTTGCTGCCAGCTGTTGTATCCGCACCGAATACTAAAAAATTGTCTTTTGCAACAAAAGGCACCCCGGCAAGCTTACCAGGATCTTCACCTTTTTTAACCTGGGCATCTATCTCTTTCGCCCGACTTTTTGCCCGCTCCTTCACCACCGAAATAATTGATCGATATGATTCGACCTCCTCAATTCGTTTCAGTGAGATGTCAACCAAGTGTTCGGCCGTAGTTTTGCCACTTCGAACATCTTCGGCAATTTGGGAAATGTTTTTCCAGTGACTCATAGAACCCGTCGTACCTTGATAAGGTTCCCTTCCGTGGCTGGAACGTTCTTAAGTAGCTGCGGTGTCGACTCAAAGGGCCTTACTTCATCTACCCGCGTCACGTTCTGAAGCCCGGTAACTTGAAAGGTTGGCTCAAGCCCTTCGACATCCACAGACTGTAGTTGCTCGACATATTGAACAATCTCATCCAACTCTTTCGTAAATCGAACCAGCTGGTCTTCCGAAAGCTCAATCATGCTGAGCTTGGCCAACTTTAATACATCTTCTCGGGATATTTTTGCCATAGGTATTAGTAAGTAGTATATCGAAAATTATTAGTGGTAGCTATAAATGATCTTTACAACACCCCAAAATAGGCATAGGATTAAGCCATAATAAGAATATTGCCCGCAAATCATGAATCTTAATCAGCTACCGCACGAAGGTCGAGGCCCGCAGCACGAGGCCAACCCTTATGTCACCCCTCTCGAAAATGAGGGGTTTTTTGATGCAAAAGAGGCTGAGTTATTGCCAAGTTTTGATACCGAACTGATTGCAATTCACACGCAAAAGACCGATACGTTTTCGAGGGGATCGGTCTACGAAGAGGTTGCCGAAATGGACGATGGAACACTCTATCCAGTTGTAACCGGCCTTCCGAATTATCCAAGAAGCGACACAGCGGTAGTGTTCACCACTGCTTGGCTGACCTCGTCCAAGGGCCACAATCGACACACCCTATTTCGAATGATGAAAGCCGGCTACCCGACAATTATGATCGGACCAGAAAGCGAAATTCCAAACCCGTCTTTAAGTTTTGAACGACGAATGAAATTGGCTCTGAGCGCGACACAATTTAAGATCGCCCATGACCTCAATCGCATCTTGGATGAAGCACTACCAAGCCTTGGGCATGTGAGAGAAAAGGAGGTCATTGCCCTCGGAGAATCACGCGGCGCAATGCTCGCATCTGGATTTTTTACCCCGCAGTATAGCGGAGAGCGAAAAATTGCCTATGGGGATACCGTCGCCCCTTGCTTTGCCCGAGCAGCCAAAAAACGAGAGCTGGGGGCAATTGCCCTTCAACTTGCACCAGAGACGCTCACGCTTGTAAAGCACGGGGTGAATCTCCTTACTCGCCCGGCCGGAAAACACTATATTGACACACTCCACAAGGACCCCGAGTATTACGCTCATCAGCCCTTCAAAATCCCCTACCTACTCAACGGCGATGCCGGGATATTAGCGCGGGCGGCAATGTCTGCACACCCCACCACAAAGCAGCACATTGTTATTTTCAAAGGAGACGGTTGGTCACAAGCAGAGGATTATCAAAAACTGTATCAACCCTACGACGGGGTTACGCTTGAGTTTTCAAAGGGCTATCACCTTGACATAGCTCGAAAGGACACCTTGGACAATCAAGAACTGCGCCTTGCAATGATTGCTGAAATGCGAGGCTATGATGGAAGTTTTGATGCGGTTGATTTTAAGACTGTCACCCACGCCCACCTGGAGCCAACTTATAAAGTAGTTGGCCGGGCCGCGCTCAATCAAGCTGCCTAGGATCGTCTCAGAGCTTGGCTTTAATCTCGGTTATAAAGTCTCTGAGTTCAGCAGCGCGCTCAAATTGCAAATTTGCAGAAGCCATTTCCATCTGAGCCGTGAGATCGCGGATTAAGTGTGTATACTCGTCCTTTGGCACCTTTCTCAGATCAAGTTTTGGCTTCTCGCTATCTGGAATGTCTGGACGTAAGCCTTTTTCAATATTTTTTATGATGCTTGATGGTGTAATGTTGTGCGCCGTATTGTAAGCTTCTTGTAGCGTACGACGCCGGTTGGTTTCATGTATGGCACGCTTCATGCTGCCGGTTTCTGTATTTGCATACATGATCACCCTCCCCTCTTGGTGCCGCGCGGCTCGTCCAATCGTTTGCACTAACGCTTGTTCACTTCGAAGAAAGCCTTCCTTGTCAGCATCAAGAATAGCAACGAGACTAACCTCTGGAAGATCAAGCCCTTCTCGAAGCAGATTTATCCCGACGACAACATCGTAGACGCCAAGCCTAAGATCCCTAAGGATGTCTGTTCTATCAAGCGTATCGACTTCGCTATGAAGATAGGTTACTTTAATATTTATTTCTTGTAGATAATCGGTGAGGTCTTCCGCCATTCTCTTGGTAAGCGTCGTAACCAACACCCGTTGTCGCTTCGCAGTAACTGCTCGAATTTCGGCAATAAGATCGTCAACTTGGTGATCCACGGGACGAATTTCGATGCGGGGGTCAAGCAATCCAGTCGGCCGTATCACTTGCTCAATTGGCTTTGGACTCCGTGAAAGCTCATATTCTGAAGGAGTCGCACTTACATAAATAACTTGGTTAATGTGCTGTTCGAATTCAGAAAAAGTAAGCGGCCGATTATCCAAGGCGCTTGGCAGCCGAAAACCATGCTCAACCAAGACTTCTTTTCGAGCCCTATCGCCGTTATACATACCCCGAACTTGGGGAATTGTCATATGACTCTCGTCAATCAACAACAGATAATCATCTGGAAAATAGTCCATGAGGGTTGCTGGCTGTTCGCCCGGTTCACGGTTGGTGAGGTACCTACTATAGTTTTCGATACCTTTTACAAACCCAGTCTCTTCGAGCATCTCAAGATCAAAGTTAGTCCGCTGTTCTAGCCGCTGCGCCTCAAGAAGCTGGCCATTTTTCTTGAAGGTCGCCAGGCGCTCTGCAAGTTCGTTTCTAATTTTTCCAAGTGCACCTTTTAGTTTTTGTTCTGGCGTAACGTAGTGACTCCCGGGGTAAATTTTTAGAGATGACAAATTTTTTAAAATTTCCCCAGTAAGGGGGTCTATTCTGGTAATTTTTTCTACTTCGTCGCCAAAAAAGTCTACCTTGTAGGCAGACTCTTCACTGGCAGGAAATACGTCAACCACGTCTCCGCGAACCCTAAATGTGCCACGATGAAAATCGATATCGTTCCTTTGGTACTGTATGTCGGTTAGATGACGCATAAACTTATCGCGCTTTTTCATCTCCCCAACGGACACTTGAACTGCCATTTCTCCGTAGTCTTCGACTGAACCAATGCCATAAATGCAGCTCACGCTTGCAACGATAATTACGTCCCTTCGACTCAATAATGAGGCCGTGGCGGCATGGCGAAGCCGATCAATCTCTTCGTTGATCTGGCTGTCTTTTTCAATGTAGGTATCAGACCGAGCAATATACGCCTCTGGCTGATAGTAATCAAAGTAACTCACAAAATAGTGAACAGCATTGTTTGGAAAAAATTGCTTGAACTCACTGTAAAGCTGCGCGGCTAACGTTTTATTGTGACACAGCACGAGCGTCGGCTTTTGGGTATTTTGGATAACGTTTGCCATGGTAAACGTTTTGCCGGATCCAGTCACGCCCAACAGTGTCTGCTCCCTCACATTGTGGTTAAGATTTTTTGTCAGCTCGGCAATTGCAACTGGCTGATCACCGGTCGGCGTGTAGTCGGATTTTAGCATCAAGGCACTCACGTCTACCATTGTAGCAATCGCCGACGGTGATTTAAGAATAAATGTCGCGATATTCTTTGTGGCGTTCATCAAGAAGTTTGGTGAGCTGCCGAATAAGGTCTTCTGGATCCTCACTGAAAACGACATTTTCGCTTTGCAGTTCACCGGCCGCATGCAAAATGTCCATTATCTGTGAGCTCACTCCTCCGGCGCCTTGTAAGAAACCGATCGGTGTTTTTGTCTCCATGGCAATCGTAAACTCGTGGAGCGTCCCCAGTCGACCACCAATGCTCACCACCGCATCGCTCGAGTTTATTAACAGAGAATCACGACCAACATAATGCAGCCCCGTATATAAGATGCTGTCGTAGGCTTTGGTGGGCAGACGATACTTGCGTACGTGCTCAATCTTGCTCGAAGCTGGACTTATACCAAGACTCATTACGCCACCGGCTTTTTTATAGCCCTCAGCTGCAAAATTCGGTAAACCGATTGTCGCTCCCGTCAGAAGCGCATGGTGGGCTTTCGCAATGGCAGCACCAGCGTGCACGGCAAGCTGTCGACCCTCTTCAACACTGTGACCCTTTGCAGCGCCGCTTACACAAATTTGATACACTTAATTTTCCCACCTGTTTTGTTGTTATGTACGTGCCACATTATAGTTTGTTCTGGTCAAAAAATGAACCAACCACTTCATCATGGAGCACCTGGTGTGAAAGATAGTTCGCCCATAGCTCCTCCCAAAGTTGACTTCTGGCATACATCGACAAAGATACTTCAAACCCACTATGATTACTCGCATTTATTGCCACGTCGGCGAGATGTACGGAAACTGGCTTGTGCGGCGCAGCAGCAAATAGAACGAATTCGTTGCCTTGCCAGAATTTAAATCGCTCACTTCCTCGAGCTAAGACTTCAACACTGCTGGAAGTCCTTAGGTCGGCGTGCGTAAGATGGGGCTGCTCTATCCGATTCATGTACTCGCTGTTTCCTAAAAGGTGTCTATGAATTGGATTCCAGTGAAAGTTGTAGTGCATGGCAGAAGATTGGTTTAGGCCAAAGTTGCACGCATCGGCTACCTTTGAACCAAACCGGCTTTCGGTGCTAATAAGCCGAAAATATGCGCTGTATCTTCTCATATCTCTCGTTGTTTCGATAAGTGAAGTTGCTACGCTCAATACATCAGAGGAGAATCGTTTGCGGGGAGGTATGACCACAATAGCTCCCGTTTCGTAGCACGCAGACACAACACGCGATGTTCGAAATCCAGTTCGCTCTAGTTTGAGTCGCTGCTCACCACCGACAACATGGACTCTTGCTTGGATAGGGTGAAAGTTGATAGGTTTTAATTTTTTATATTCGCTGCGAAACTTTATCTGCCAATCTGGCTTTTCGATTAACTTCGATAGCGTAATAATGATGCTAGGATCGCAGCGCTTCAACATAGAATCGACCGAGCGAAATCCAAGTGCCTTCATGAACTGTTTGGGGTTAGTCTTTTTGAGGCACGCTTTAATAGTGCTCTCTTTTATAACCCACAATTCCTTTTCTAGCTCAAGACTGTCGTACCACGTGGCAATTTTTTGAACCATTTGTTCAGCACTGTCTTCCCCGGAAACCCCAAGCCGTTTTGCGAGATCATTACTATCTTGATTCACTCGATCAAGCAAGGCGTAATACAGCTCCTTCGGCGTTGTATCGTTTTCGTCGAGTCCAAGCTCCGCAATTACTCGCTTTGCGCGAGTACTCACTTCAGCTACCAGCTGAATGTCGTGGCCTTTTTTGCCAACTTTTGCTTCCCAGTCTCTTATGAGATGTGAAAATTCTGGCTCTTTTGCTTCAAGCAATAATGAAAGCGCACGACTCAAAAGACAGCTCCTTTGCTATATTCTGGTTGGTACGTACCACTCTGGCGCCTTTTGAAGATATTCCGCAAGTTTTCGCTCTGCCAAAAGACCAGCTTGGGCGCCAACATGCTGCACAACGTTCATCGAGCTAATCGGCGCCCACTGCAGTGCACCTTCAACTGTATTGCCCTTAATTATTGCCGCAACGAATGTTGAGGTGAAGGCATCGCCAGCGCCCGTTCGCTCCACCGGAGGACCAATATCTGGATAAATTGGCATCTGGTATCGATTCTCTCCATCGCTCGCATAGCTACCTTTTGGACCATCGCTAATCACAATAATCTTTGGTCCAAGAGCATGGATCTTATTAAAAAGATCGTGCAGGTCGTCGTAGTTGCCACCACTCACAAATACAGCTTCTTCTCGGTTGCATGCAAAAACCTCAGTGCGGGCGTAGATTCTCTTGAGTCTTTCCACCCCGGCTTCCATTTGAAAGGTACCGGGCTGAAAGGCAAGTTTTACTTCGTCATGTTTTTCCAGCCAATCAGCTAAATCATCATGAAACTCCATCGCGCCTTGGCTGATAGAGCTAAAGTAAATCCATCTCGGCACTTCCTTGGGTTTTAGGTGCGGCCAGTGGTAATCATAGTCCTCGTGTTTTATCAAAATCGTTCGCTCATTTTTGTACCACAACACGTAGTGATAGTTACTCATTTTTTTAGAATTTATGTGCACAAAGCGAGTATCAACATCAGCTTTCTGTAGTGTTGCGATTATATCCCGACCCGCCGAGTCTCCACCGACATTTGCCGCCAGCGCACTCTCAAGTCCAAGTTTTGCGAAATTCACAGCTGCATTTGGCGCATTGCCCACACCGTTTAGAACCTCACTGTGATCAAACGGTATCTTTGTGGCAAATGGCATTGCCAACATTGGTCCATGATCAGATTCATGAACTTCCGCGCGATCATCAAGAAGCTTGATAAACGCGTCTGTCACTACATCACCTACACTGAGTACATCGATTTGCGCCACTCTTGTTCCACCCTTTTGTTTATGCTTATGCTCTGTATTCTACAGATCCGTGATATCTGTTGCAATAGCTCGTCTTCACGCGCGCTGCGCCTTACCGACGCTGCCAAACGCGTCCATTTTTGTCTCGACCACGCCTTGGACGGAGTCAATGACCCTATCCATCAGCTTTATCACCGCAAATTCGTCTGGATTTTCTTCTAGAACTTTCACCAGCGTGTTTCGAAACGCAACCCGCATATCAGAGTTTATATTGATCTTACTCACCCCTATCTTGGCCGCGCTCTCGAAGTAGTGGAGAGGCGTGCCGCTCCCCCCATGAAGACTAATGTTGCAGTCAACTGCGTGTCGTATCTCGCGGAGTAAATCAAGATCAATTTTTTTTGGAACTGGATACTTGCCATGAAGATTTCCGACTGCCGCGGCGAAGGTGTCAATGCCAGTTGCTTCTACGAAGGCCCGTGCCCCTTCGGGTGTGCTGAAGGTTTTTTTTATCAACCCATAGTCGATTTTTTCTTTGTGTACGTTAGAACTACCTCCAAAATAGTGGGGTTCGCTTTCTACCAAGGCGCCTGTCAGCCTGGCATAATCTACCACTTCTTTGGTTTTTTCGACTATTACCTCATCACTGGCATCGTGGTCAGCTTGAGATATATCAATATGGATAAACTCAAACCCTGCTTCAATACCTGCAATTGCTTTTTCTACACTGGGGCTGTGGTCCAGATTAATATATATTTCAATCCCGAACTCTTCTTTGTAGTTGTCAACGAGGTCGCGGATATTCTCTATACCAAGCGATGTTACTTCACCGTCGCTCACCTCAACAAGTACGGGCGCTTTTTTGGCGAGGGCTGCCCGCACGACCGCTTTGAGGGTTTCTTGATTATCGAGATTGAATGCACCGACCGCAAAGCGTTCAGCTCTTGCTCGCTGCATAAGCGCTCGAGCATGGGTCGAGTTTTCTCTCATTTGCCTAAGCGTAAGCGACATAATGATCATTAGTATAGCAAAGAAACCACACGACAGTAGCTTGGCTCTTTTTTGTATAATGGCATCAGAACTGAAAATACGGAGTTCGGTATGCCCCACGAAGCGCCGAGAGAAAAGGAGAGGCACATTAAAGGTCGTTTAGTAGGTGGTGTGCTTGAAGAATGATGTGCTTCGCAGTGAGACCAAAGTGTTCAAGCAGTTCATCTGGCGTTCCTGACTCGCCAAATCTATCTTTCATTCCCATGCGGACGATTCTTGTTGGGTGATGTTCGCTGAGAAGTTCGCTAATCGCACCACCGAGACCCCCGATTACTTGGCCCTCTTCGATGGTAATAACGGCCTTTGTTTTTTGCACACTCTTCAGAATAGTGACGGCGTCAAGCGGCTTGATGGTTGGTGTATGTACAACTTCGACATCAATCCCTTGCGTAAATAATTTCTCGGCGGCCACCAAGGCTTGAAACGTCATAGTTCCAGTAGCGATAATGGTGAGATCATTGCCGTGGACAAGCTCGTAGGCTTTACCGATTTCAAACGGTGTATCCGCGGTAGTAAAAACTGGGGTCGGCTCCCTCGCGAGGCGCAAGTACGCAGGTCTGGGGTCTTTTGCAAGCGCCAAAGTGGCTTTTTCAGCTTCAACGCTGTCGCCCGGGGCAATCACAACCATATTCGGGAGTACTCTCATTAGTGCAATGTCTTCAAGCATTTGGTGGGTTGCGCCGTCGGGCCCAACGCTTATTCCTGCGTGTGAACCAACAACCTTAACCGGCATATCATTGAGACAAATTGTGGTTCTTATCTGCTCCCAGTTGCGTCCAGGACTAAATGCCGCATAACTGCTCACGAAGGGGATTTTTCCCATGGCAGCCATACCGGAACCCACCGTGACTAAGTTTTGTTCCGCGACACCAATTTCTACAAATCTGTCGGGAAATGCTGCCTTAAACAAACTCATTTGGGTGCTGTCGGTTAGATCAGCACACGCCGCAACCACCTCTTGGTTTTGTTTCCCGGCTTCTAATAAACCTCTTCCAAACCCTTTTCTTACAGGCTCTTTTGGAATGTTGGCATCCAAGATATTCTGAACGAGATGCATATTACTCATTCGTGCTCTCCGCGTATTTTGCCTTGAAGCGTCCGAATGTCATGCAATGCTTTCTTGGCCTGTTCATGATTCGGCGGCATGCCATGCCAATGAAAATCGTACTCCATAAAATGCACACCCTTGCCAGGTATAGTGTGCGCAATAATCACGACAGGCTTGTCAACAATAGCCCTCGCTAGCGAGCACGCTTCAATAACTGCTTCAATATCGTTTCCGTCAATTTCCAGGACATGCCACCCAAACGACTCCCATTTTGCACGTAAATCCTCGAGTGGCATCACATGTTCTGTTTGCCCGTCAATTTGTATGTTATTTCTGTCAACAATTCCAACCAAATTTCCAAGCTTATATTTTCCAGCCAACATTGCGGCTTCCCATATATTGCCCTCATCCAACTCGCCGTCACCCATAACGACATACACCCATCGATGGACGTCATTGTTCATCCTCATGGCAAGCGCCATGCCCGCGCCTTGACTAAGACCCGATCCGAGCGGCCCGCTGGTTGTTTCGAGTCCAGGAAGTTTTGTTCTTTCGGGGTGTCCTTGAAGCCGAGACCCAAGCTTTCGAAGTGTCATAAGCTCTTTTTTTTCAAAATAGCCAGCATGCGCCATGGCAACGTAACGAACAGGGACACAATGACCATTGCTGAGAAGTAGAATGTCTCGTTGATCCCACTCCGGCCGCTTGGGGTCGTGCTTAAGTACGTCGAAGTATAATGCCGTAAAAACGTCAGCCAGCCCCAGCGGACCGGCGCTGTGCCCACTACCAGCCTCCTCGAGGCTTCGAATAATGTCAACTCGAAGCGCCGTCGATAGCTCTTGAAGCTGTTTTAGTGTGTGTGTTTTTGGCATCTTGCTTACGATTATAGCAATTCGAGATAAATTATCTAATTTGTTGACGCATATGCTCAAAGGCGAGCTCGGGGTCATCAGCATTTTGAATGTAGCCACCAACATTTAAAACATCAATACCGCCCTCGATAAGGAGTTTTGCGTTCTGATCATTCACTCCTCCGTCCCACCCAATTTCTAAGTCCTTGTGATGAGCTTTGGCTTCTGCCGCTTTTGGCAATTGCTGCAGATCAGCCTCGCCACCGAAATGCCCCAAATGCCCACCAAAGATAAGTAAATGATCAAAGCTGTGGAGTATCTGCTCAATATTTTTTATCGGTGTCTCTGGCAAAACTGCCAGGCCTGCCTTAATCCCCTCTTTGTGCAGCTCGGCGGCAAAGTGCATATGGTGAATCATTGCCTCGACATGAATAATTGCCATCTGTGGTTTTATAAGGATAACCTGTTCAATGACTTCAAAAGGATTTTGATACATCAAGTGCAGGTCGACAACCAGCGTCGGCGGCCACCAGACATCTTTTGGGGCTATGGTTTTTGGGTCGGTAAATATTCCGTCAGTGAGATCAACCTGTATTCGGGTGGCAAACGGTGTTAGCCGTTTAATCTGAGAGTTGTATTCTTCGACGGAATGGGCCAGCACCGTCGGACAAACTGTACTCATGACGTTCTATTGATCAAGTTCATTTAAGCGCCGGATAAATCGGGGGGCGTTGGCAAATGGAGTATTGAGCCACGTCTCTACAATCACATCTGCTTCTTTCTCTTCGATAATTCTCGCCGGCAAACAAAGCATGTTGCTATTGTCATCGTTTCGGACTTCTTTTGCCGACTGACGATCCCAGCACAAACCAGCCCGTATACCCTTGTGCCTATTCGCCGCCATGCACATGCCCTGCCCACTACCACACAGCAATATACCCCGAGGGTCTGGGTCATCAGAGTTACGAATCGCGTTTACCACCTTGGCGGCAAATAACGGAAAATCATCTTCGGGGTCGAGATGGTCATCCCCCTCATCAACCACTTTGTAGCCCGCGCGAGTGAGATACTCAACTAGCTTGTACTTCAACGCAAATCCGTTATGATCTGCGCCAATATAGATAATCACAGCTTGCCTACTATACTTTCTTGATGGTCTTGCCGACGTCAGCAACCAACTCGACCAAACGATTACTATATCCCCATTCGTTGTCATACCACACGACAACTTTTGCGAGATTTCCGCCAACCACATTGGTCAGTAATAGATCCACAACACCGCTGTGACTATTACCAACATAGTCTTTGCTCACCAAGGGTTCTTCGCTCACATCAAGTATTCCTTGGTAATAAGGCTCCTTCACGGCTTTTTTGAACACCGAATTAATCTCTTGGATCGTCGCGTCTTTTTTTAGCACCATCGTGACGTCACTAATACTCACAACAGGACTTGGGACGCGTATGCTGAGTCCATCAAATTTTCCTTTTAGCTCGGGCACAGCCAGCGTCACTGCAATTGCCGCCCCGGTCGTAGTTGGCACGATATTTTCGGCTGCCGCTCGAGATTCTCGTAAGTCCTTTGCGGGCGCATCTTGCAGTGCTTGAGTTGCGGTGTAACTATGAACGGTCGTAAGCATGGCGTTTTCAATCCCAAAAGCCTCGCTCATAATAGACATAATTGCCGCAACTGAGTTCGTCGTACAGCTTGCGTTACTCACAATATCACCGGCGTGCTCGAGCGCGTCTTCGTTTGCACCAATCACAAGCGTGTCGACATCTGCACTCTTCGTGGGCGCAGAAATAACTACTTTCTTGGCGCCCGCCGTAAGATGTTGGCTGGCATCTTCCTTTTTCGTGAAGCGCCCCGTTGACTCAATCACCACATCAACGCCGTACTCGCCCCAAGGAAGTTTTGTCGGATCCTTCTCGGCACTCACTGGAATCTTGTGTCCGTCGACAATAATATGAGATTCATCAGAGGACACCTCGTGGTCATATGCACCATAGCTACTATCGTGCTTGAGCAGATAGCCCAACGTTGATGTAGCAGTAAGATCGTTAATTGCGACTATCTCTAGATCCGTTCGATCAAACGCAATTTTGAAGGCATTTCTTCCAATTCTTCCAAAACCGTTAATAGCCACCTTTGTCTTCATTTTTCCACCTCTTTAGTTTAGCTAATGGTTATTTTAGCCCTACACCGTCAGCTTACGCAAGTACATGGTTGCCTTTAGACCGTCCTTGCCCAAGGCGGCTCCTTGCAAAGCTTTCAAGTACTTTTCCGCGTACTACGAACCAAACCGGGCCACACACTCTTGAATAACCGCGCGCGCCTCGTTCGCATCACCCCAGCCCAAGACCTTGGTTGACCCTGGTTTTTTTAGGTCTTTATAGTGATTAAAGTGATGTTCTATTTTTTGCTTCCATTGTGCGTGTAGATCATCAAGTGTCTCAATTGCGTCACCAGTATTTCGGTCGTCCGCGGGCACACAGACAACCTTGTGATCGGCTTCACCATCATCCTCAAAATTGAGGATGCCGACGACTTTGGCTTTTAGATATACTCCTGTGGGGATCGGGTCGTTCGTCAAAATCAATGTGTCCAACTCGTCTCCGTCCTCGTCAAGAGTGCGTGGAATAAAGCCATAGTTTGTCGGCTTCGCAAAGATACTAGGCTCGACCCTATCGAGTTCAAAACACGCGAGGTCCCGATTCCACTCGATCTTGAGTGTCGACCACTTGGGTATTTCGACAACAGTATTGATAATGCCTTCCGCAACAGCACCGGCATCAAGAATTTTGTTAAAGTCTGGCATATGAAGCACCTCTTTTATTCAATTTGCTTTTAGATACTCTATACTATAACAAATGTTACTCATAGGTCATCGAGGTGCCGCTGGCATTCAGCCCGAAAACACCATCGCGAGCTTAAAAGCTGCCCTGGCTGAAAAAGTCGATATGGTTGAGTTTGATGTACGCGTCACCAAAGATAAGAAATTTGTGCTTGTTCACGATAGTGATCTACTTAGAATTGCCAATAATCCTAGTAAAGTCTGCGAACTCACACAACGTGAACTAGTCGATATTCCAACCGTGAGCGGCGAACCAATTCCGACGATTGACCAGGCCATAAAAACATGCGGCAACACGCCAATACTGTTTGACTGCAAGGGCAAGGGTTGGGCAACTCTGCTGGCTGAGAAACTTAAGGCTTTTCGCGGTCCAACGCCCGCAGTTACTGCCATCGATCGCCGCGAGCTTGTGCTTTTTAGTCAGCTCATGCCGCACATCGAAACCTACGTGTCTGAGCTCACCAAACCTTTTGATGCAATTCACTCGGCCAAAACAATGGGCTTATGTGGCGTATCGCTTAATTTTTGGGTACTCCATCCGCTCAGCTATCACTACGCCCGTCGCAGTAATCAAAAGCTGCTTGTATATACAGTCGATCACCCTTGGTTTGCGCGCTTTTTGCACTTCTTTTTTCCCAAAGCGGGAATTATTACCAATAAACCAGACCTGCTTAATAAGACATTCAAGCGCAGCCGAGCTCGAAGAAAATGATTTCAGTAAAGTTTTTATCAAAAGAAAAGGTTGCGCGTGATACCTACTCGTTTTACTTTACCCCCGAAAAGCCAGTTTCATTCGTCGCTGGTCAATTCATTGAGCTGTTTTTAACCGACCACGCACACAACCACGCTCAGAAGCGCTGGTTCACCCTTTCAAGCTCACCTTCCGAAAATCGACTCGCAATCACCACCCGAATTAATCCTTCGACTACAAGCGACTACAAACGAGCACTATTCCATCTATCGCCGCAAGTAAAGCTCAAAATGGCAAACCCAATGGGAGATTTCGTACTACCAGTGGATAGCGCTATCCCCCTAATATTTATTGCGGGCGGTATTGGATGTACGCCATTTCGCAGCATCATAAAAGAGCTTGGCGACAAAAGAGAAAAACGCAATATTCGCCTCCTTCACGCGGTAAGACACAAAGAAGAGGCGGCTTTTCAAGATGTTTTTGGGGTACTTGGCGACAACTACATCGTACTAGAAACTGCAAAAAGCGGGCCGCTCAGCACAAAAGATATCTTGTCTTTTTCGAGCCATAATCCGAGTTGCTACTACTACGTTTCTGGACCAGAACCTATGGTCGAAGCACTGTATAGCGAACTCCAAAAACAAGGCGTACAAAAAAACCGAATTCTGGGAGACTATTTCCCGGGCTACAACGCCCCTTAGTAACTATTTTTGAGCTTTTGGCGTGCTTGATATATTATTTTTGACGTTCGAGCTCGTCGAGGTATTCGCGGATTCTTAAGGCCGCGGTCGCGCCCTCGCCTACCGCGCTGGCAATCTGCATTGTCGCACCGCTCCGTACATCTCCTGCAGCGAACACTCCAGATATCGCCGTCTCAAGGCGGGTATTTGTTTTCACAAGACCTACTTCGTCGAGCTCGATGGCGCTGGTGTGTAAAAATTCAGTATTTGGTAGCAGACCAATGAAGATAAATACTCCGTCGGTGTCAATGCGCACTGCTTCTGTGCGATTGCGAGTCGATTTCACGCATACAACTTTGCCGTCTGTTGCCACAATTTCATCCGTCGTGGTATTGAGGTGGACAGTTATTTTGTCGTTGTGCTTGACCAGTTCTTTTTGCAGCACATCTGAGGCTCGCATTTTGGGTCCCCTCACCAGCAGATCAATGTGGCTGGCGTACTTGGTTAGAAAAATCGCTTCTTGAACGGCAGAATTACCACCGCCAACTACCACAAGTTTCTTGTCGCGATAAAACGCACCGTCACATGTTGCACAGTAATGCACGCCTCGGGCAAAGTACTCGGCTTCGCCTGGAATACCTAACTTTTTGTAATCACTGCCCGTAGCAATAAGCACTGCCTTTGCGCGGATTGGCCCATCGGTGGTTTCGAGCCGGACCCCGCCTTTTTCCTTATGAATACTCAATACCTCGCCCAACTCAATCTTTGCACCAAAGCGTTCTGCTTGTTTGCGTAAGTTTTCCCCAAGCTCGAGACCAGAAATGCCTTCTGCAAAGCCTGGGTAGTTGTCCACCCAATCAGTAATTGACGCCAGCCCACCTATTACACCCTTCTCATACAGAACGGTTTCGATATCCTCACGCGTAGTGTAGATGGCGGCTGCAAGCGCCGTTGGTCCTGCCCCAACCATTACCACCTCGTAGGATTTCTCAGTGCTATCCGACATTCACTCTCCTCATAATTACCTTTTTAGACGCTCCGCTTCTAACCAGCAAAACGATCAATCTTGCGCCGCTACATCACAGCTACGGCAGAAGAAGACATTCTTGCTACCTCATTCGCGATAGTACGATTAACCAAGTATCGCCTACGCAACTGCTGGAGCGAGTTTGGCTAGATTATATCCGACCACCACTTCCTTGGCGTTGTCTTCTTTGGTGACTACCGTTATCGGCACAGAAAGCTGCCCGCTCATTTCATAGGCCTCTTTTTGGCGGTCTGGGAATTCGTCAAGATTAACTTCTTCGTAGCCCATACCCTTTGCCCCCAACCACTTCTTTACCATGCCGCAATAGGCACAGGTGTTCGTCGTATAGATAGTGATATTCTTTGCCATCTTCTTTTCCTTTTTTTATTTATTGTTAACTTTTGTAGTTTTAGTATATATAGCGTGTTTTTTTAAATCAATACGCTATATATTGTGTTATTTACTTCGTATCGATTAACTCGATATCGAAAACCAGAGCGGAGTTAGCAGGAATATTTCCTTGTGCTTTATCCCCATATGCCAGGTTTGCAGGAATAATAATTCGTCGCACACCCCCAGCTTTCATGCCGGGAATGCCCTGCTGCCAACCTTGGATCACACCCCCAAGCGGAGATGTAAAGGGCTGGCCGGTATCTTTGCTGCTCTGAAAGATTATTCCGTCCTTTGCGAGCGCACCGGTGTAATGAGCGGTAACAGTGCCACCTTGCTTCACTTCTGCGCCAGTTCCTGGCTTAATGTCGATGACTTTCAACTCAGTGACTTGCTCAACTGGAGTGAAATCACTCAATTTTGTCCCTTCCAACTTACCCTCCTTATTTTGATTTTTTTGTAACTCATCTAGCTGTTTTTGGATATCTGCATTATTCGCACCAGTGGTGTCTTTTCGAAGCGCTTCGTAAATAACAAGCCCGGTAAAACCGACTGATGATAAGAAAAACGCCCCCACCATAACCAAGATAAACATCCTACGACCGTGTGCCTTTACGCCCATTAACCCTCCTGTTTTGTCTATGTCTGTTTTATTCTAGCGTACGATTGGTGGTCCGTCTACCTGCAAACTTCACCAACCACCACCACCGCCACCACCGCCACCACCGCCCGATCCGCCCGAGCTACTCGAACGTGACTCTACACTCGAACTAAACGTTTGCGTCGCCGAGCCAATGCCCGACGCAAGCTGTGATGCATTAAACCCAACGATGGTGCTTCCAGAGTACCAACTTGGCGGCTCGGTTAGTATGGACTGGAATTGTTTCGACCAGCTCTTTTCCACCCCCAGCGCCACTGCGAAAGGTAAAAGCTTCTCAAAAAGTTCGACCGTCTTGGTTGGTTCAGCGTAAGGACGATCTGTGCTTTGCAGCATCTTAAGGCGATCCTTCTGTGTAGTGTTCATGTACAGTTTTAGGCCAAGTACTTTCTCATACATTTCTACGCCCGCATGCGTCCGGCGCTTCATCAGTATCCCGAACACAAAAAAGCTAAGACCAACGATTATCATTCCAAGCACGTAGCCAACATTGGGGTGAATGAATATTAGTCCACTCCAGGCAAGAATTCCTAAGGCTACAAAAGTTGCTTGGAGTGATGAAGCCGACACGTCAATCAGCCCATACTCCTTTGTAAGTTCACTTTTTACATCCTTTTGTATGGTGCGCATGGCTTTTTGCATACTTGTTCTATTCACTTTATTAAGAGAAATCTTTTTGCCTACAACCACATCGCCAAATAAACCGCGAATAAGCTCGGCTTCGTAAGACTTGAGCTTATCGATATCAGCCTTTGTAAGCTCCAGACTAAACTGTCTTTGCTTAAACACAAGTAGCTTCTTTGTATCGTCGTAAATTTTTATATAACCACGTACTGCGAGGTCAATAATTGTCGCCGAAACGTCACGGCCGTCTATGTTGTAGTCAGCCAGCATCCCCACCTCAGCGGGGCCAAGCCCTTTTGGTGGTTGGTATTCGGGAATAATGACACCACTCCCCCTATAATCTCTTCCCCGCCTCCACCAATAAACCATCGGAACCAGAGAAATCAAGAGCCCAAAGCCCAAACCGACGATATTCAGATAATTATCGGCTACTTTATTCTTCCAGGTGGGCTCTACAAAAGGTGTTCCATCAAAAAATACTTCCAGCGACATGTTCTCATTGGGGCGGAGCGCTTGAGTGGTAGCGGCGTTGAGTTTTGATACATCTTGAGTGACTACGCAGTTGCGGGACTGACTGCCGAGACCACCAGTCACACAAGTTCCGCTCGCGGGAACAAACTTAGTTGAGGCAGCAACAACACTCGCCGAAACACTTTCGAAAGGCTGTGACCAGTCTGTGCCATTCACATCCCAATAAAACGATTGCTTGCCATCAACAAAGTTAACAACTCTCTCTTGAGAGTAACGTATGGTGTAGCTATGAGGCCCAGTTATGGTGCGCTGCGCATCACCAATGCGTAGCACTTTATTATCTCCTTGGCTCTCTACCTTATAAGGTTCTTTTTGGCCATCACGCTCAACACTTAAAACCTTTAATTTTGTGTCATACCCTCGATAGGTTTTCGGTATGGCCCGCAGAATACCATGATTAAAGCTTGCATAGGTTACGTCAATTTTTTCGGTGGTATCCAATGAACCGCCAACTGCTTTTGTATCGAGAGCGTAATTTGCATGAAAGCTTCTAATCACAAAGTTATTGACGTCTGCGGAGACCTTCGGAGAGACGATAGCTGTCGCCGCGAACAATAGGCAACCAAGAATAAATACTTTTTTCATATTCTTGTCGCAGGTATCGTTTTGGACATTCTTTGCGAAGCATCGTCCAACACTTCTGATACTGTTTTATCGGTCAAAGTGTGCGTTCGACTGGTTATTTTGATTCTAAATGTAATTCGCTTTTTCCCAGCCAGTTGTTGACTCGAAAAAATATCGAGGGGCCGCCAAGACACTTCTTGATCAGAGCTCCGCGCTTGCGTGAGTGCCTCCTCGAACGCCGCAGCAAGCTCGCCAAAGTTCATTGAGCTTGGAATTTCATAGGTAATATCCGCGTTAACATTTGGAAACTTCGAGAGCGGTAGGTACGAAGATTGAGGACCATCTGCAAGTGTCGACAAGAAAACCTCGAACCCAGCTGCATGAGGCGGCAGCTTGAAAGCCCGCTGCACCGAAGAAGTAAATTCGCCAACGATACCGACAACCTTTTTCCCGTCCCAGAGCAACGCGCTGCGTGTTGTGTCAAACGGTTTTGTCATCTGGGTCAACAATTTGTGTCCACCCAACAGCGACTCCTTGAATGGAATTTGTTGTATTTGTAGGATTTTTGATACGTACTGCTTAGCATCAAAGTACGCCGCTGCCCTTTGTCCCTTGCGGTTATCGGCATACACTAGGCCCAACCTGCCAAATTCTCTCGGGATGCCGCTGTCGTCGATCTCAGAGGTGCTATGTACTTTACCAAGCTCAAACAAGGCAAACCTATCGTGACCAGCTTTTATGTTTGGATGCACTTGTTGCAGCAAGCTAGGAATAAGACTAAGCCTATAGTACTGCAACTCTGGACTTAGCGCGTTACTGAGCTGGAAAGCTAAATCAACATCTTGCCCAGCCTTCAAAAGCAAGTCGCTGTGGACAAACGTATACGTCAAAACTTCATTTGCTCCCAGACTCGAAAGCAGACGCCTCGTCGTCGCTTTACGTGCCAGTTTGGGGTCGATCAGCGCGGGCATGATTGATCGTAGTGGCAAATCAAGCGGCAAATGATCAAACCCATATAATCGAGCCACCTCTTCTACGACATCTTCTTCGATCTCAATATCGGTTCGCCAAAACGGCGGCTTTACAGTTAGTGAACCCTCTTTATGGTGAACCTCAAATTCGACATTCTTAAGTAGTTGAGCCATGTCTTTATCTGAAATTACAAAACCAAGACGGCTTCGAATGAAATCTCCAGTTACAGTAACGTTTTCATGGCGGGAGACCTTTTGGGTGTGATCTTTGCTCAGCGTGTCGAGCACTGGCCCCGCCTGCCTGCCATGCGCAAGCTTTTGGATTTGTTCAATGGCGTAGTTAATAACTGCAATATTCTGTCGATAACTCTGACCTTTATTAAAACGTGTCACCGCGTCGGAGAATATACCGTACTTCATGCTCATACGACGTATTGTGTACATGTCAAAATTTGCACACTCAAGAACAATATTGGTCGTTGATTCATCAACCTCGGTGTCGTGCCCGCCCATAACTCCCCCGAGGCCTATCGGCCCGGCAGCGTCCGCAATTACGATCGTCGCCTCAGCTTCCAAATCCACCGTTTTACCATTAAGCATCGTCAGTTTTTCGCTGTCATTTGGGCTTCGAATAATAATTTTTGGCGTCCCTCCAGGCGCGCGAGCTACCAGCTTATCGTAATCATATGCATGAAGTGGCTGCCCGGTGAGGTACATCACATAATTGGTAATGTCGACGATGTTGTTGATCGGCCGAATACCAACCCGGGCTAACCCAGCTTGCAGCCAAAGCGGACTTGGCTCGACTCGAACATCTTTTATTGGCACCATCACAAATCGAGGAGCAAGCTTAGGTAGTTGGTTATCAACCTCTAGCGCCAGCCCGTCTTGCTCTTTAAACAACTTTGGCTGTGCATCTTCGCGGTACCAATCTGGGCTCTTATACTCAAGACCTTGAATACCGGCAATCTCTCTTGCAACACCCAAAACTCCAAAGCAGTCTGGTCGGTGTGTAAACATCTTGTTTTCGATGTCGATTACCACGTCATCAAGCCCGTATAGTTTGCGAAAAGGCGTGCCCGGCAACATCAACTCCTCACCAACATCCTTCTTGTCTATCACAACAATACCGCCATGATCATCGTTGATGCCAAGCTCGCTCGAACTGGCAATCATGCCATTGCTCACCACGCCTCTTAGCTCCTTTGACTCCAAAGTGAAAGGGTTTTTGCCGTAAGTGCTTGGAACTGTGACACCAGGCGGAATCCAAGCTACTGTTTGGCCTTCCGCAACGTTTGGCGCACCACACACAACCTCAACCAACCCTTTTGAGTCACGAGAAACATTTTTGACCACCCCGCCGTCATCCAATGCACACACCTGGAGCTTGTCGGCATTGGGATGCTTTTTGCATGACACAACTCGGGCAACAACAACCCCTCCGTAACGCGCTCCAAAATCGGTAACCTCATCAACCGCCCCAAGCTGCGCCCCGATCTTTGTGACGAGCTCGTCAATCCCTGCCGGCATCAGCTCAACGTTGCTATGCCACTGCGCAAAACGCAAACTTACCTTCATCGCACGACCCCAAACTGCCTAAGAAAATCCAACCGCGCGCTATGGAAATGGCGAATATCTTCGATACCATGTTTCATCATAACAAGGCGCTCTAAGCCACCACCCCACGCAAACCCGGTGTACGTCCTTGGATCGATCCCGGCCTCCTTGAGCACATTCGGATGGATCATGCCACATCCGAGAAGCTCAATCCATCCAGTTTGGCTGCAAATATGGCAACCCTTTTTTTGACAAAACGGACAGCTAAGCGCGAACTCAAAACTCGGTTCGGTAAACGGAAAATAAAACGGCTGAGTCATGACATCGATCTCTTGCTTGTAATATTCTTGCAGAAAGGTTTTCAGCGTTGCAATCAGCATACCGGCGTGCGTCCCCTTCGCCACGTAAACCCCCTCAAGTTGGTGAAACGTGTGTTCGTGTCTCGCATCGAGGTCTTCGTTACGAAATACTCTGCCTGGTATAACGAATGCGATCGGATTGCCCTCGTCTAAAAGATGCGTGTGTGCCTTCAAAACCCGATGCTGCATGGTGCTGGTGTGGGCTGGAGCAATAAAACCTTCTTTCGTCATAAAAGAATCGTAGTCATCTCTCGCTGGGTGGCCTGGGGGAAAGTTTAAGCTTCCAAACATATGGTAGTCGTCGTCAATTTGGGTTGACTCTACCACCGAAAAGCCCATTCGGGCATAAATGTCGAGCACCGCCTCGAGCTCGCTCATTAGTGGATGGACTGATCCTTCGGTCGCTCGGAGAACTCGCGGCCGGTCAGAGGGCGGCGTATTATCAGCCCACGGTGCGGTTACATCAATCTGTTCCCTTTTCTCGTCAACTTCTTTGCTCGAGGCCAGCAATGACTCGAGTTCGTGGCGCAGGGCGTTCACCGCTTTCCCAAACGCAGCTCGCTCGTCTTTGGGCAAAATTTTTAGTTCGTCATATAAGCTCTTAAGCTCCGGGCTCCGCAGCACCGCGCGCTCTCCCGACTTTGCCCGCGTGCGCAAACCCTCAACAAGTTCGTGGTGTTGTTCCATCTTGCATTCAATTGTAGCAAAGAAGTCTGTGCTAGCATTAATGTATGGCAAGTTTTTCATTTGACGCGGTGAGTGATTACGATAAATCCGAAATGAATAATGCGATCGAGCAGGCTAAACGCGAGCTTGACAATCGGTATGATTTCAAGGGGACGGCCGCTTCGCTTGATTGGTTAGACAACGACAAAACTGGCCTAAAAATTGTTGGTGACAGCGAATATCACATCGATGCCATACTCGAAATTGTTCGGAAAAAACTCGCCAGTCGGGGCCTTAGTCAAAAAGTATTAGACGTCAGCTCAGAAACATCCACATCGAATCTTAAAACGACCAAAGAAGTGCGGTTTGTAAAAGGTCTTTCGAGCGAGAATGCTAAAAAGATTTCATCAACCATTAGGCAGTCTTATCCAAAGGTGAAGCCGCAAATTCAAGGCGACACGGTTCGCGTTTCTAGCCCCAAAAAGGACGAGCTGCAAGCAGTAATGACGCTGCTTCGAAGCCAAGATTTTGATTTCCCAATTGACTTTACTAATTTCCGCTAATCAATATCGGCAAACCACCAAGATTCTGGGGACACCTTTGGGCGATTTATTTTGATTGCTGAATAGTATTTTTGGTTTCGTCAAATAACGGACCGATAAGTGGAACACTATCAAACAATGACAAGAACCAGATCAAGAACGCAATAACCACAGTTGCGCCAATAACTCCGCCGACTCCAAAGAATATTCCGCGAACAAAGTTTTCCCAATACAGTTTTTTTCGATCAACATAGCCGGCCGCAAACAAAATCTCTAGTGCTTTGGCAACTTCTTCACGATTCTCAATTAAAATTCTTTTGGGCGATTTTGGACGCTGGCTCTGTTCTTGCATATGGCTATTTTAGCACTAGTTCGGAAGCGAGCTAGTCATCACTTTTCGGTTTTTCTAAAACCAGCGGATCAATTCCAGGACTCTTCTTTGAAATTCGAACCACATCTTTATCTATCTTCTTGAGCTCTTTATGTGCACTATTGTAGTGGTTTACAGTCGTACCCAAACTACCACCCAGTTTTTGCATAAAATTCTCGTAGGCCGAAAGATGGGTACCCAACTGACCAACTCGAAGCTGAATTTCTTTGGCCTGTTCTTCGATCTGGAGACTGCGCAGCCCCTGCAGCACGGTTTGCAGGTACGCCATAAAACTGGTTGGGCTTACAATGATGACTTTTTTATCACGAAACGCATACTCCATAAGATCACGAGCACTGGTGTTCGCAGAACCAACCTTATTTATCAGCAAGTCATAGTAAATTGCTTCACTTGGGATAAACATAAACGCAAAATCCATGGTATTTTCATCGGCGCGAATATACTTTGCTGTTTCGTCGATTCTAAGCTTTAAGTCTGCTTTAAAATTCGCAACTATTTTTTCTCTGCGCTGCTTATCCTTTTCTTCAATCAGCCGGTTATAGTTTTCCAAGCTAAACTTGCTGTCTATCGGCAACACCTTACCCTTGTCAAGAAAAATTACCGCATCAACAACCTCGCCATTTTTAAACTTGTACTGCAACTGATATCTGTCTGGCGGCATCACGTTTTCCAACACTTGGCCCAAATAATACTCTCCCAATACGCCTCTTTGTTTTGGGTTTTGCAACACGTTTTGGAGCGTTTTCAGCTCATCAGCAACATCCACAACTCGCCTATTTGTTTCATCGAGCTTTGTAAGTCGCTGGGTGACATCGGTAACAAGTTTAGTGGATTCCTTGAACTGATTCATCATGCTCTTTTGCATTTGCTCATTGTTGCGATCGAGTCGCTCATTTATCTGCACGCCCAGAGAATCTTTTAGTTTTGTAACGCTGTCTGCCAAGCTAGTAATGTCTTGTTTGATAAGGGACGCCGAATCGTTGGTTGGGGCTTGACGGCGAAGAAGCAAGACTATCAGAACAATGTTTAGAACGCCCAAGATCGCAACTATTACTTCCATGTCATTTAAGTATACGCTAAACGCTATTATTTGGGATCTGAACGCTGTACCTACTGTTTTGCGATTGGGAATTTGCCGATTCAGAATGATTGGTGTCGATAAAGCTATGCGACAACACAATCCCAATACCAACCACCATTACGCCTAGTAGCAATAGGACAGTTTGAGTGTGTAGCAATTGAGAATTGTCGGCTTTGGCATGCAGGCTCGGAAGTATGTCACTGAGTGCAATGTACAATAGAAATCCAGCACTCAAGCCCAACAACAGTCCCACCGGCAACTTTTCGCTCTCGCCGAGGGCGAAGGTAAGAACGGCTGCAACGGTCGTCGCAAGTGCGCTAAACACGTTAAACCACAACACTCTCCCGCGCTTCATGCCTTTTGACAAAAGAAGCCCAAAGTCGCCAATTTCTTGGGGAATTTCATGAAGCGCAACAGCTATGGTCGTCACAATCCCGGTCGGCACGTTTATCAAAAAAGCTGAGGCAATTGCTACTCCGTCGAGCGCATTATGAAGCGTATCACCAATAATTATTAGGCTGGTGGTTGGATCCTTTTTATCTTCGTCGTCGTGGTGGTGATGAAACCAGTGCAAAAATCGTTCGGCAATAAAAAACAGCAAAATACCTACCATTGTTGCGGCGAGCACGGTGCTCGCCTGCTCTTGCTCAACACCCTCTGGAAGAAGATCCAAAAATACTGCCGCCAACAAGCTCCCCGCTGCAAACGGCGTTGCGTAGTAGGCAATCTTCTTTGCCGAATCTTTTTTTAGGAGCAATAAGGCCCCTCCAATAAGCGAAAATAGGCCGCCTAGCAGCGAAAAAAAGATCACATCAAAATAGGTTGCCATTAAAAACAGATTACTTTTACACATTCATTATTGCAACTTTGTCGCAATATTTTTATAATTGTCGCAGTTATGGCTACTCCCGTCCCGCTTTATTTGCAAAAGCTAAAAGACCATCGACGAAGCGACACCACAGCGCGACGAGCGGTTTTTCGGGTTATTACCAATCACACCCCTGCTCCAATTAGCATGAACGAACTGCTGCGGGAGCTTGAAGGAAAAATTGACCGCGCCAGCGCGTACAGAGCAATTGAGCTATTTGAAGCATTGGGAATCATCAAAAAAATTTACACTGGATGGAAATATAAACTAGAGCTCGGAGACGAGTTTCACGACCATCATCACCACATGAATTGTATCGGTTGCGGGCGAATCATCGCACTTCAAGACACCAAATTAGAACAAAAAATCGCCACACTGGGCGACAAAAACCACTTTAAAATAATCGAGCATCAACTAGAGATACGGGGATACTGTGAGCACTGCAAACCTTACAGATAATTAATGGAACCCCGAGTAACTCGAGGTTCTTGGGAAGCCTCACACTTCCACTTATTATTATACTCCCCATTGTCAATAGCATAAACGCTCATTTCGCCTGCCAAACTCTGATCAAAATCAGAGCTACCGGTGACGTAATTCCCAACGGAGGTGCAAAAAATTATAGCCAACGTTTTTTATGAAAGAAGTAGATTGCCAAGTATGTGACAACTGCAACCCCAAAGGTAAGCTTCCAAAAGGCAAGACGATCGTCTTGAAACGGAAGAACAATGTTCATACCCCACACCCCCGCCGCAATCATTGGAATCGTAAGAAAAATGCCGATTGAAGTGAGGCGCTTGAATGTTCGGTTAAGATTGTTGGTGGCAATCGTGTCATAGGCTTGGCGTATGTTGACGAGGGTTCTCAGCCTCGACTTCGTGAGCTCAATCAACTCAGTAGTGCTCAAAGAGATGTCGTCTATTAAGTCTCGATCCTCTTCGTACAACTTCATGTATCGCCCGGTTTTTAAGCTGTTGAGCACGGCTGATTGTGGCTGCAAGGCGGTTAAAAATTCGTTGAGGTCTTCTTCGAGTTCCAAGAAACTCACAAACTCGTAGTTTGAAATCTCTGCCTTGCGGAGGCCGGTTCTTACCTGTAAAACGCGTTTAGAAATTGTCGTAAGCTGTATTCGATACGACCGGTTTATCTCGTCAAGGATGTGCAAGAAAAATTTAGTTTTCTGGGTGGTCAACGTTTCGATTTGGTCATTGATCAGCTGATCTAGCACCGAGTCGTCTTTGCGCATAACCGTGATAATGTTGTTTGGCGTATAAATAATGAGCAGTGGTTCGGTGGCAATGTCTTGACCGGCAGGATGACAATAGCGCGTAAACACATACACTGTCTCGCCCTCTGTCTCGACTCGAGGCGCTTCATATATGTCAGTTGCGTCATGCAAAATATCCTCTTCGAGCTTAAATAATTTTGCAACTTTGGCTAACTCTTCTTTGGTCGGATCAACTACATGACACCACGCTCCAGCCTTAGGCTCAGAGATTTTGGTTAGGTTTCTGGCACGTGCATTACTGTAAAAAATAGTGACCATCGCCCACTATTGTACCAGTTACTTGCCGACGATCTGTTCCCATGGCAGTCCAGCTTTGCCGAAATGACCATATGCGGAGGTTTGCGAATAAATCGGCCGACGTAAGTCAAGTCCCTCGATTATCCCTTTCACGGATAGGTCGAGCAACTTATCTGCAAACGACTGTATTGTGGCGAGTCTGACTTTTTCGGTGCCAAACGTTTCGATACTAAACTGCACCGGTTTGTGGGCACCAATAAAGTAGGCGAGTCCAACTTCACAGTGTGTCGCGTAACCTTTGGCGACGATGTTTTTTGCCAGAAAACGCGCCGCGTAGGCCCCAGACCTATCGACTTTGCTCGGATCTTTACCGGAAAACGCACCTCCACCAACTCGTGCATAGCCACCGTACGTATCCACAACAATTTTTCTCCCCGTTAATCCCGCGTCACTGCCTGGCCCGGGCGTGTGCCAGACCCCAGTTCCGTTCACAACTAACTGATCGGAGGTAATGCGATAGCCATACTCAGCAAGTGTGGGTGCTAAGACCTCTTTTTGTACGTCTTGAGTGACCCGCTCTAAAGACAAGGATTCGTGGTGAGGCACAGCAACCGTTACGTGCTCAACGCTCTTTGGTTTGCCGTCTACATAATTTACAACTACTTGGGCTTTTCCGTCTGGTCTCAAATGAGGCAACCTACCAGATTCACGGGCATTATCTATCCCGCGCACAATCTGATGAGCGAGCGTTATTGGCAAGGGCATGAGTTCTTTTGTCTCGTCGCAGGCATACCCAAACATTAAGCCTTGGTCGCCAGCTCCATCGTCATCGACACCCACTGAGATTTCTCGCGACTGCTCATGAATGAAACATTCTATCGTCGACTCGTCACTAAATCCCCACGACGGTTCGATATAGCCAAGTTCTCGAATTTTTTCTCTAGCAATTGCCACAAAGTCAACTTTTGCACTTGTGGTCACTTCGCCGGCCAGCGTGAGGTGCTCAAAGCTGGCGAGCGTTTCTACTGCCACGCGTCCATGGGGGTCTTGGGCCAAAACCGCATCTAGTATGGCGTCACTTATTGCATCGGCTACTTTATCGGGGTGACCCGCACAAACTGATTCACTGGCAAATAATTTATTCATCAAAAAAATCCTTTCTTTTAAGTACCCCGGTAAACTCCCGGGAAGAAAGGATGTGCGCTATGCAAAATATCTTCTCCCGGCAAACCAGGATCTAGATGGAGCACCTTATCAAACACACGAAGCTAGTGACAGGTTGCTGGCAGGTCAACGGGCTAGATCCCTCACTGCGCTCTTTATATTTACTTGATTGTTAAGTCTTTAATTGTAGAAGAATTTTAGGTGCGACGCAATGCCACCCAGGCGGTTTTCAGCTTGCCTTTACAGACATGCAGGAGGCGAAAAAGGTTTTTGGTAAGCCACGGGCTAAGAAAAAATACAACGACAGCTAATAGTGCGCCCAATATCTCATCAATTGCATAGTGCTCTCCTTGATACACGGTGCCTACATAAATTAGACAAGGATAAATCCAGGCTAAAAACCGCAACCGACTTCTGAAGAGAGCACTGATGTAAAGGGCAAACAATGTCGAGTAAGCCGCATGCAAAGAAGGCACGGCTGCAACGGCATTTGGCGATATTTGGTTATAAACCGAAGGAAAATCATGAATACCAAGCGAAAACCACACATCGGAAGATATTCTGCGAATTGGTTCGATCAAACCCATGTCGCTCGCCATCCAGGTCGGAGCTGCGGGAAACACGAGAAAAACTACAAACCCAATAAAAGACACCGCCAAATAGGAAATTACCAATTGCCAATATTTTTTTGGAAACAGCTTCCAAACCAACACCGCAAGCCCAATTGGCAGCACAAAATGCAACATATAAGCCAGATAAAAAAGGTAGTCGTACCACATGGTCTGGCCGTGCCACCACCACTGCTGGAGAGTCGTTGTCGGCAATGTTCCGCCAAACAGCCACCGATCAACATCGATCATCCACATATATTCGACTCGCCTATTTAGCCCGTCTGCAAGTCCGCGAAACGACTCATACACGATGAGTATCAACACAAACGGAAGAAAACGCTTCAGCATCTCCTTGGCTTGGTGAAAAATCATAAATACAAAAATCAGAAAAATCAGCAATTTATCTGGAGTTGGAAAGCTCGGTTCAAGCGCAAATAATACTACGCACGCAACGCTGCCGACTACCCCAACAGCCTGCAATATTTTTGGAAGCATTAGACCTATTGTAGCGCACTAAGAGCGCAGAAAAATATAGTATAATCTAATCTGTTAGTGCACTAGTGGGGATTAGCCAAGTGGTAAGGCAACGGGTTCTGGTCCCGTGATCGGGGGTTCGAATCCCTCATCCCCAGCCAGATGCGACAGTTGAAAATCAAACCTATCTCCCTATTGTTATATATAGGACAGAAGGTCTGATTTAGTATCAGGCTGGTGTACCAGACCTGTAAGTCTAGCCAGATGCGACAGCAGAATTTGAGACCTATGTCCCTCATTCTGCTCTTACATATGGATAGTAGTTATGTTGAAAAGTTGTATGTTGAGTTAGTAAACAGGATCGATCTCACTTAACTATATTGTATTTAATCGTCTTAAGCTTAAATGCTCCGTAGAGAAAATCTCCTTTAGGGTAATTCCAGATGGTTTTTCCAACTGTGGGCACTTTTCTGCCATCAATTTCTTTATAATTTGAGACCGGCGTTGTCCAACGTGCTTGCTTCATAGTTCCATCATCTTGCAAGGCAGAGCGGTCATCTGACACAAATTTTAATAATTCACCTGCTTGATTAAAATATAGAATTGCTGACACAACGTACTTACCATTTGTAAGTGTTACCTTGGAAGATAGCGAGTCCATATTTTGCCAGCTCAAACGGCTATCAGTCAAACTTCCTGGAGCAAAAATGCACATATCGTTTAGTAATGTTACGGTTTCTGCTTTAGCTAATTCTTCGTTACTAATATTAACCACCTTAATTAACGAGGCGACTTTTACCATAAAACTCGCATGAGTTTTTTTGTAGATATGCAAGGCTGTGAAAGGGATACCCATTTTGGTTGCTTTCATCAGAAACGAACGTGAGTAAGTTCCAAAGAAATTGTATTGAACAGATTTAGATTTTATTGGTGTGTCGCCTAGCTTCCTATACATTTCTGCATCAAATTCTATGTACATATTTTGAGTTTTAGGCTTGCCAATTGACCCAGTGTATGCCAAGTATTTTTGGACTGGGACGGGTAGGTGTGCTGTGTCGCCTTTTGTTAGTTTCTTTGTAATGCGACCGTCATTGTCTTCGAAGGCTATCCTTACAGAGCTATCAAACTGCCGTTGAGTGAAAAATGAGCCTATGCCCATAACCGACATAATCAGAAAAACAAAATTGAGAATAGTACCTGCCTTAGCGTCAGACCAAGAGCTTATGATCAGTATCTGCGAAAACAAGACCGCGAGAATCATAACAAAACCCCACCAACTCTTACCCAAAGCAAATATTATTGCTGCAAGTAAAAACAAGATAGCTGCCATAAGCCAAAACACTCCGATAACATGCGAGATTGGGATAGTTAGTTGGTCAGTATTCACAATATTAAACGCTTCCACAAAGCCCAGGCCGTTAATGAGTCCGTGAAGCGCAACTAACGCGACAAATAAATATTTCATAATAACTCCCATATTACTGTTAATTAATGCACAGAATGACGTTGGGTTAATTCGGCTCTTTGAGGTGAGAATCCCGCAAACAGTATCAAACATGACCCCAAACCAGAAAGATACCAGCCCCATCCTAGAGAACTTAACAAACTTGCATGGCTTAGGGGTGGGTTAATAAATTCTAGTATTCTGGGAAGCCAGAGTAGACTACCAAGTAAACTGAAAAAGACAATGCCGCCACCAATCTGCATAAATAGGCGAGATGCAGTCAAGCTGGCCAAAACTGCAATGGCAGAACCAAGTAATAGCAATATATAGATGGTCATTACATATCCGACCTCGACATTTGTCGAGAGAATTTGATCATTAGATATCGTTGTGCCATAAACAAGATCCATCGGTAAGATGTCGTAGTAAAATCGATTCGCCATGAACGACGCCTCGGCATGAAACATACTGAACGGTCTGTACCAAAATGCTAAAATGGTGGAGGCAATAATGACTAGACCACCGGTTCCTGCCATAAGTCTTGATCTAGTTGCAAGTACAACCGATGATAATTTTGTTTTGGGCGTAATAAAAAGATCCTGCGCCAAAAGAGAAAGCGCAACTACCAACAGACACCCAGGTAAGTACCAGAGTTTACCGACAGTTGTAAAACAAATAACTGTCGGTAACAGCACACCCAAAAAAATCACCAGTTTCCTGTCGTTATCTTGAGGATCACGCTTTTGGTACAAAATAAAGGTAAGTAGCGCCATGCTACTTAAGATTATTGTAATCATTCCTAGCACAAACGGCTTTTCTTTGTTGCCAATCCAAGATCTGATTTGCGTTCCAATACTCAGCTCAATCATGCCAACAACCACCCCAATCGAGCTGCCTAATACACCCAATTGAAAGGAAAGTTTCTTCATACTCGCCCGCCCAAATCAATTGCCTTTAGATCTAGTACCAAGATTGTCATAGCGATCGCAAAGACGCCATCGGTTAGCATTTCTACCCGCCGTGTCGAAAATGTTTGAATACTGTTGCGTTTGTGCACCATTAAGATTTCAGTATACTCGTCGTTTGTTTTCGGTTCTAGAGCTGCATACACAACCAAGCATGAGCAATATGTATAGCGAAGCTATTGTGGTATTTTTGTCATATGTTAGAGAAAGGTCCGTTTGTAATACAATGCTACGATTCCTTTGAGGGTGAGTACTACAATATTCACCCGGTATCGGAACATACTCATGACACCCTGGAACAAGCTGAAGCTGATGCCGAAGCCGAATGGCAAAAAATACGGATAGATCAGACGACTGACCCAGAAGAAGATGACTATGAGCTGCAAGATGAAGTGTATATTGTTGACTTGAACGGCAATAGAGAACCTTATCCCTTAGGCTGAAAAGTATGTCAAGCGCATCAATTAGCCCCAGCCAAGCATAGGCACTAAAAAAACTTCCTGGTGAGCCTTTCTATCTTAAGCCGCCTTAGTTTTGATTGATGGCTATGTCATATTTAGTGGTATAGTCAAATTATGCGATGTGCCACATTTAACGTACTTGCCGATGCCTACATTGGTTATGGCGATTACTCGCATGTGGACACTAGGTTACTATTGCCAAACGCACGCACACAAGGCATTGTGCGGTTAATAGACAATCTACAGGTTGATGTCATTGGTTTGCAAGAAGTAGAGGAACCCTTAGTCCGCGCATTAGATGAAACGGGCAATTGGCAAGCGCTTTGGTCGCCAAAAGAACGCGGTAAATCAGACGGTTGCCTAACGCTCGTAAGAAATGGTATCGACGTGAACGAGTTTAATACGCATCCATACAATGATCAGTCGGGCCATATATTGCAGACCGTACGTATCGGGCAACTGGTTTTTGCTAACACTCATATTAAGTGGGCACCGTCAGACACCCCGAAACATATCGGCGTCACCCAAACCGCTGAACTGTTAGAGCGAATTAGTCCAGAGAAGCCGACGGTTATTTTTGCCGATTGTAATGATAGACCAGGCGGACCGGTAAGGCAGTTAATTAAAGAGGCGGGATTCATAAGTGTGTGCGAAGACACGCCGACCGCTCTCGTTAATCAAGAACAAGTCGCCCTAGATTTATTGGCAATCCGTGGAGTTACAGCAAAATGCAGTACCGACAAATACCCTCTGACTGAAATACCCAACGAAGACTGCCCTTCTGATCACATACCTGTTGTTGCAGAGATAGAAATCAATTAACGTAGACCTCTATCTAAGTTGTAGGAAATTAGCATCCTCTTGGCTGCCACTATCTTCGGCATTTGCGCTGTCGGGTATATCTGAAACTGTGAGCGCACCCGGGTCTACCCCTAGTTTATCGAGGACTTCTTTGATCGGTATGGCGCCTGCTGGTTTCTCAATCTTTATATCGCCAGAGTATGGTTTGGCTTCCAGAGTAACTTTAACTTCGTAACGCTCCTCCTTGCCTCCCTCAACGGTAATTGTTCCTTTGGTTGCGTTCGACTTGATGCTGGTATCGAGAGTTAGCTTAGCGTCTGTCTGGCCATCGTCATCGTGATAGGCAACAAACAACGAAAAGTTATCACCACCTTTGTAGGTCTGCCCCAAGTCAATGTACGTTTTTTTATTCTCTGTATCTGTAAATCGGACTTTGTGTATGAGCTTGTACTTGGCATCTATCCACATATCGAACTCATCCTCTTCTTTTAAGCCCTCGTCAATAGATTTTTGGCAATCGCTTATTGCTGGATCTTTTTCTTTTGTCGGGCTGTCTTTGTCTACACCGGGAACTTTTTTGATTGCATTTGTAGCATAGATCTTTTCGATGAGCGCCTTGCAGTACTGCTTTGCATGCTCCTTGTCGACCCCTACTTTGTAATGATAGGCGTCTAGCGAGTCTACCTTTTCCTTACCAACGAAGGACTTTTGCTTAAAAATTGCTTTATCCGTCTTGCCACTTAAGACATACTCACTCGTTACAGATGACACTGCCCGGGCAAACTCAGCGACATCTGCCGAAGTGATTTGCTCTTTTTCTACTTCTTCTTTCGTGCTCGTTGTTGCGCCGATGGACTTTAGGTATGCTTCTTCAACTGCAATCCACTTATTCTCGTATGCAACAAGTTCGGGTGCATAAACATCAACACCCAGTGTTTTAAGCCCCGCATATTTGAAGTATATATTTGGGAGTTGGCTTTGTTCGGGTAGCTCACTCAAAAAATCTAGGCGAACATCGCCAGCTGGCTTCCCTGCTTCATTGAGCGTAACCCTTAGCCCACCATCGGCTTTTGTAGAATCAAATTTGGTAGTAAATGATCCAGAATAATTAAAATCCTTTGACGAAGCCTCGATGGTGGCCATCATCTCAGATTTCTTGTAAGATTCTAATTTTTTCTCTTCTGTGGCACTGACAACAAGTTTGTCTACGGCCTTGCCGGTTCGGCTGAGGCCTGTTTTCCAAACATTGTCGGGTTTGTTTGGTAAGTAGTAACCAAACACAAATCCACTAGTCAACAACAAAACGACGAGCGTGGCTCCACCTATTGCAAACAGCTTCTTTTTGCCACGCTTACCGCCACCCGTGCTGCTCGCAGCGCTATAAGGAGAAAACCGTGGACTAGGATTTGGGTTTGTCTGAATGGGGGGTTGTTGTGTTGGAGTCGGCGGTACATTGGCATTTGCAGGCATATACGGCTGTTGCTGCGCTGCTTGAGGTGGTGTTTGAAGTTGGGTGGGTGCCGTCGGCTGAGGCTCGATCGGCGGTGTGGCGGCTGGAAAAGTGGCTTGCGGTTGACTGGGTGCGAATACTACGGGTTCCGGTTGCGAAAACTGAGGGGTGGGCTGAGCTTGTGGAACATCTTGAGTCGGCTTCGGAATACTGCTTGATTGAGCAGGTTCGTCATATGGTTGAAATGTTGGATCTTGTTTGTTGTTGGGTTGCACGATATTCTCGAGCCAAAGCCTAAGAGTTGCTATTAAGCCGTAGTATACCACTAACTGAAGTCCTGCACAGCAAAATAGGGCTTGGGTTGTCCAAGCTGGCGCACAATTTAAGTATTGCAACAAACAATACAACCAGGTTTATTGCTGCTTTTATCTATACAAGGGGCACAAAAACAAAGCCTGGATGTGTCTTGGTTTCGTGATCGCTCTTGGAAGTTTTAATAATTTCTAAAATATCGTTTTGCACGGGTATCACCAGCTTGCCTCCGACTTTTAGCTGAGTTAGTAACTCGGCTGGCAGCTTTTGCGCCGACGCGCTTACTAATATGCGGTCGTAGGGGGCGTGCTTGGATAAACCATATTCTTTGCCTGCGTGAAAAAACTTTGCGTTCTGGACGCCCACTCTATCGCAGTTGTCTCTGCCGAACTCTACCAATTGGGGAATTTTTTCGACAGCAAACACGCGGCCTTTTGGGCCGACAATCTGCGACAAAAGTGCCGTGGTCCACCCCGACCCAAAGCCTACGTCTAGAATTGTTTCGCCTGGTTTTGCATCTAGCCAACCTAACATTAGCCGGACTGTCGTGGGCTGACTAATCGTCTGGCCAAAGCCTATGGGCAAGGGCGCATCGATTTCTGCCTGGCTTTGCAAAGCTTTGGGCACAAAATTCCTACGATGTACTTTATGAAAAGCCTTCTCAATCACGTCCATAGTAATAATTATATGCCTACTAAGCTACATCACGAACACAGCAAAAACCTTTATCGAGATTGCGCAAATTACAGCTTAGTTGCGTCAAATATTTCTGGGTACGTACGTCACGCTGACGCGATCACCAAGTTTTAGGTCGAACCTTTTTCTGACCTTTGCGTTTAGGGCAATGAACTGGGTGCCATCCCCCATCGGAAGCAGCGAAGTATCCCAGCTGTAATCGTTGAGACTAACCTTAATTGCAACCAGTCCACGTTGAGCGAGCGACTTTAGTTCTTCTGTGTGAGTTTTTGGAACGCTCACGTAGTACCAACCGCCTTGCTGAGGAAATATTTTTACGGTATCGGTCACTTTATACATTGTTTTTTGCCCTCGAATAGTACCAGTCGGACGTACCAACAACATAAAATGACGGAATCAAGGTGGCACCAAGACAAACCCAGAAGAACAAGAACCAGTCTTGTTGCAAGGTTCCTCCAAGCGCAATGCCGTGGGCAAACAATAACGTCATAGCTAACATCTGGGCAAAGCTCACAAAAAACCATTTAGAGCGAATGGCGGGCTTTCTTCGATACCTGTCAAAAAGTTCAAATGATAAAAGAATTAATAGCGCCAAACTGCCAAAGAACACGTAGACCTTTAGTGATGAAGCTACATAACCATAGAGGCTGCCTGGCGGCAACACGTCATTCACCTTCCATTGATTCCATATCAATAAACCGGGGTGTAGCAGAATTAAGCCAAGAACCGCATAGCGGCTTGCGTTCCGATAGCTTGCGCTGCCCTTTAGTGATGGGAAAGTTGAAGCGAGTAAACCCACACTATAGTGAGTCCACATCAACCCCCACGCCAGCAAGCCAAGGAGTGGAAAAAGACTAAGGACCGTAACTGTACCCAGTCGCCAGTCAAGACCAGCTGCCCACGCAACGAAAACCACCACCGACACACCGATACCCAACAACCACGGCATAGTACCGTTACTTTTATTGTCGACACTCATATACGTAATACCGTATCATGTAGTGAGCAGATTGTTGATAAGGAGGACGTTTTGGCAAGTAAAAAAATCACTATTGTGCTTGTTGGTGTGGCGATAATTGTTGCAGGAGGATTTGGTATCTACCTGCTTACGAACAACGAGCAAGCCTCGGCCCCAGCCACAAATCAAACACCGAGTTCTACCGCGACAGAAACGCCGCAAGGCCAAAACCAAACTGATTCAAAAACCATTACGGTTGCAGAGGTCCAAAAACACGCGAGCAAGGATGATTGTTGGACCATTGTCGAAAATAGAGTTTTTGATATCACTTCTTACGTGCCGCGACACCCTGGTGGAGATGAGATACTGCAAGCCTGCGGCAAGGACGGCACAAGCTTGTTCACCCAGAGGAAAACAAGCGGAGGTCAATCGGTTGGTTCTGGAACCCCACACTCATCAAGCGCAACGAGACAACTTGAACAGTTCCAAATTGGAATCCTTCAATAGACTAATCTTTCTCCATGACAAAGCTTAAAAATCTTTTGGGTGACTCTTCGGCTATATACCCTGCAAAATTTCATAGGTACGACGAACCACATGATGGGAAGAATAATGCCCAGCTCAACTGGTTGCGAGCAGCAGTATTGGGTGCTAATGACGGTATTGTTTCGGTAGCAGCTTTGGTGGTTGGCGTCGCCGGTGCAACTAATGACCGTACGGTTGTGTTGACAGCCGGTATCGCCGGATTGATTGCTGGCGCCCTTTCTATGGCTGCTGGCGAATACGTATCGGTGAGTTCTCAGAGGGACAGCGAAAAAGCCATGCTGGCTCGTGAAAAAGCCGAACTGGAACAGTTTCCAGACAATGAATTAAAAGAGTTGGCCTATATATACGAGCAAAAAGGATTGTCGGCCAAGACAGCAAAAACGGTCGCAAAAGAGCTAACCGCCAATGATGCGTTTGCTGCCCACGTAGATGCCGAGCTTGGAATTGATCCAGAGGACCTAACAAACCCATGGCATGCTGCGGTTGCGTCGGCACTGTCTTTCACTGCCGGTGCAATAATTCCGCTCTCAACCATAATTTTGTTCTCAACGTCTCTACGCGTCCCTGCGACATTTGTGGCAGTCGTTGTTGCACTAGCAATTACTGGTTCGCTTAGTGCGTGGGTTGGAAGAGCACCAGTCTTAAGGGCAACCGGCAGAGTTGTTGTGGGCGGATTGATTGCGATGGCAATCACCTTTGCGGTTGGCCACATTTTCCGCATAAATGGCGCAATCTAAATCTAGCTTTCTATTTTTTTGAAACCAACGTCGAAGGGATATGCTTGAACGCCGTTCAACAGCATGAGCTCGAGGAAAGAACCATCACAAACTGGACAATAGCGAGCAGGATTACTACCGACCACTTCTTCGTGCGGTCACTATACCACATGCTGGATCTGAATTTGAGGTATGCTATAGACATATGAATTCAAACAAAAAAGGCTCCACGCCGTCGCTTATTGATAAGTTTTTTCGAGATAAAAATGGTGAGCGCGTTTTGCTGCAACCACCGAACCTGCCGATTGTCGGATGGTTCATATTCACAGTACTTGAAAAATTAGTGGATGACGGACAGCTCAACACACTCGCGTCCTTGTTGGCGTTTGGTTGCGTGTTTACGTGGGCATGGCTGGAGTTATTTTCGGGTGCAAATTATTTTCGAAGACTGCTTGGCCTGCTCGTCCTCGTGGCAGTAATAACCAATAGGTTGAATCTCGCGTAATGCAACACCTGGAAATATCAGATAAACAATTTGACCACATTATTTCTGAGGCACTTGATAGATTGCCCCAAAAATATATCAAGGGCCTTAATAACGTTGCGATCATCTACGAAGACGAACCAACCAAAGAACAGCGAGTCAAACTAAAACTTAGGTGTAACGAAACGCTTCTTGGTCTATACGAGGGGATTCCGCTCACTCGCCGTAACTCTGGGTATAACTTGGTGTTGCCAGACAAGATTACGCTTTTTAAGAACCCTCTCATTGCCACATCCGAATCGTTTGACGATTTTAAAGAACACGTTCGGCACACGCTTTGGCACGAGATCGCCCATTTTTATGGACTTGACCACGATCGAATTCACAAGCTTGAAGCCAAGTAAGCATCTTGCTAGAATTATGCTAATGCCAAAAGGGAAAACAAACACAAAAAGTTGGTTTGATGGGAGGGCGTTTGGGTACCTTCTGTTAGTAGGTGGGGTGATAGGAGTTTTTGCCTCATTTATGCTTACGGTTGATAAGTTTCGGGTACTCTCGGATCCGAACTTTAAACCAGAGTGCAGCATTAACCCAATTATCGCGTGTGGACCAGTGATGAACTCGTCTCAAGGCGAAGCATTTGGTTTTCCGAACCCATTTTTGGGATTGATTGCCTTTGCTTTGGTCGCCAACCTTGGCGCACTCGTACTTTCTGGGGTGCTACCAAAACGATGGTACTGGCTATCGTTTAATGTCGGTATGTTATTTGCGCTACTGTTTGTGCATTGGCTGATTCATGCAACTCTATACGAAATTGGTGCGGTGTGTATTTATTGCTCAATGGTATGGGCCGTAACGATTCCCGTTTTCTGGTATACAACCCTCTATAATCTTAGAATGAAGTACTTGCCAACACCCAAATCACTAGAGAAGTTGGTTGGGTTTGCCCAACGTCATCACTTTGACATTTTAATACTGTGGTTTCTGGTAATTATTGGCTTGGTGCTCAATCGATTTTGGTATTATTGGTCGACGCTGCTCTAAGCCGCTGGATCGCAATTTCAAACGATGCCTGTTTCATAGATATTTTATTTTTGGCGGCATAAGAAAGAATTTCTTGGGTTGCACGTGTCAGAGTTTCGTCTAGCTCGGAGCGCACACGAGCGATGCTCCATTTCTTGGCCGTTTTGTTTTGAAGCCATTCGTAATAACTCACAATTACACCGCCGGCATTCGCGAGAATGTCGGGAATAACCGTGACTTTTCTTTTGGTTAAGGCCTCGTGTGCACGGTGATCAATTGGGCCATTTGCCAACTCAAGTACGTATTTTGCACGAACATCCGAAACGTTTTTTTGGGTCACCGTATCGGCCAACGCCGCACAGACCAAAACATCGACCTCTTCACGCAGCACCGCATTGACGTCTTCTTCAAGATCAGCCTGCAGTGCTAGCTCATCAATAACCTGTCTGGAGTAACTGATTGAGGAAAAGTCAAACCCTTCTGTTGCCAGCACCGTTTTCTTGGAATTAGAGGCCGCCACAATCACAATCCCTAGCTCCTCTTGAGCAATTTTTGAGAAATAGTACCCAACATTTCCCAGCCCTTGAATGGCAACAGTAACACCCTTGGGGTTCACGCCGTCCGCTCTTAATACTTCACGAAGCACGATGGCGCCGCCGCGACCGGTTGCTTCTTCTCGCCCTTCACTGCCACCATTTTCAAGCGACTTTCCTGTAAAACTCGCCTTGGTGGTATCTCCAGTTGTCTTTTCGTACTCGTCAACCATCCAATCGATTATTTGAGAGCTAGTATTTACGTCGGGTGCCGGCACATCTTTATCTGGTCCAAGATGCTGATGAAGTGCCTGCACATAACCACGGGCAACTTTTTCAAGGTGTGCTTGGTCATGGGCTTTGGCGTCGATCACAACGCCGCCCTTACCGCCGCCCAGCGGAATATCAACCACTGCGGTCTTAAGACTCATCAGTGTTGCGAGCGCTTGCACCTCCTCAATATCAACCTCATGATGAAAACGAATACCGCCTTTGTAAGGACCCCGCGTATTGTCGTGCTGGACTCGGTAACCATCATATTTCTGCCCTGCCGCCTCAATGCTCACTTTGTGAACGTGATCGGGATCAAGCAAACCGTTTAGTTGTGTTTTGCTGAGGCCAAGATTGCGGCTCGCCTGCGAAATCATTGCGTGTGCTGATTTAAGCATATTTTTTGGAAGCGTGTATCTCTAATTGACGTGCTACAAAGTCCCAGTTGACCACCTGCCACCAATTTTCTATGTAGTCTGGACGTCTATTTTGATACTTTAAATAATAGGCATGCTCCCACACATCTAAACCAAGTAGTGGACTGACTCCATCCATTATCGGCGAATCTTGGTTTGGGGTGCTGGTAATTTCAAGTTTGCCGTCTTTTTGGATTAACCACGCCCACCCGCTGCCAAATCTGCCAATGGCCGCCTCGGCAAATTTTGTCTTAAAATTGGCCAAGTCTCCAAAATCACGCTCAATCAATTCCGCAAGTTTGCCTTGCGGCTCGGGTGCAGCATCTTGACCCATCATTTGCCAAAAAAGTGAATGATTATAATGCCCGCCTCCGTTATTCCTCACCGCAACTTGCACAGCTTCTGGTAACCCCTCAAGATTTTGGAGGATTTCCTCAATCGGTTTTGTAGCCCACTCACTACCCGTTAATGCCGCATTAAGTTTATCGATATAGGCTTGATGATGCTTGCCATGATGAATCTCCATGGTCCTCGAGTCTATGTATGGCTCCAGCGCGTCATAGCCATATGGTAAATTTGGTAATGTAAATCCCATGTGCATTGCCTTTCGTTATACCACTTATTATAGCGTCTTCTTTGTTGTTGAATTGTCACGACGCCAGTCTTCGATCTTAGCGTGGTTTCCCTCCAAAAGCACACGCGGAACCTTCATCCCGCGAAATTCCTCTGGCCGAGTATAGTGTGGGTGTTCTATGGTATGACCGTCCGAAAAACTCTCTAGCTCCGCACTGGTTTCGCCACCAAGCACGCCAGGTAGCAGACGAACAACTGAGTCAACTAACACCATCGCCGGAAGCTCACCCCCCGTGACAATGTAGTCACCAATTGAGATAGTTTGATCAATTATTGACAGCACCCGCTCATCAATCCCTTCATAGCGCCCACAGACAATAATCATCCCCTTTTTTTGATTTGCAATTTCTTGAGACACGGCTTGAGTAAGCTGTCTACCCCTTGGCCCCATATAGTAAGTTAGGGACGAGGGGTCTTGTGTTTTGGCATGCTCAATAGCAGCAAAAAGCGGCTCGGGCTTCAATAGCATTCCGTCTCCCCCGCCGTAGACAATGTCATCTACTTGCTTTCTGTCGCCAACTCCAAAATCACGAAGATTGATATAGCTGTAGTCAACAATACCCTTGTGTTTTGCCTTATATAGCATGCTGGCTTCGAGGGCGCTCGGAAACATGCCAGGGAAAAGGGTAATAATTTGAATTTTCATCTTTCTTCCATTATATAGAAAAACCCCAAGAAAGGGGTTTTTCTATCACATAAAGCTCCCATTCATCGCTTATGAATGTCTCGCTGAGCTTTTTTGTTTTTTTGTCCCTGCTTTTTTTCAGTGACTAGATAGATTATACATCAAGATCGTCAAGATCTTCTAGCTCTTTTCTGGTCTTGGCGACAACGTCGCTCTGTTTTTCCTCGACGAGCTCATCAACAACTTCATCCTCATCTTTTTTCTTGCTGACACCAGACTCTTCGCTCTTCGACCAGGCCTCATCACCCCGATCCTCTTGCTTTCGCTGCTCGGGTGCAACTCCGTTATCGACAATTTTTAAGTTGTAGCGAGCGTCATTTTTTGTTCCTAACGCTCTTAAAAGAGTCCGCACACTTTGGGCGGTCGCACCGCGTTTGCCAATTACCCTACCCAAATCTTCTGGGTCAACTGTCAACTCTAACAAAACACCCTTCTCGTCAATTGTTCTTGCGATTTTAACCTCGTCCGGTTTGGTTACGAGAGATTTTATAACAAACTCGACAAATTGCTCGTCAATACTCACAGGCACACTCCTCGATTACTGTAATTTAGATTAGCACTACTATTATATCAAAACCCGAACCCATCCCTCCACATTTTCCGAAAGGTATGTAGATATCGACTAGCTTCTTTGTCCAAGTAGCTGCTGTCGTTTTATAGTGGCGGCGTATTCTTTTCTTAACCAGTTGAGCCCATCAATGATCAGCTGCCTTTCGGCTTGAAACTCCTTTTTCGACATTTCAAAAAAATGCTTTTGATCTCGGCGCTGTTTTAGAGTTTTAGCGTGACCGTTAAGCCCAATTTCGGCTGCCAGCTCTATGCAGGTTTCGACCATTTGGTCAGCTTCGTATACTTCGTCCTCATCAAGAAGTGACGGCTCTTTTTCGATCGCATACTGTCGAACGGCATCCAAGAAGCTAGTCCCTTCTTCGGATATACGGATGTTGATAATGTGATTATCGTAATTTTTTTTGACTTCGACATAGCGTTTCTCATACACGAGTTCGGTAAGCTTTCTTCCGAACACGTCGGGTTCCATTTCAAGTTCTGCCGCCACATCTTGAGAGCAAGGTATTTCGTTTGTTTCGAAATATAGCCAGTTACCATTATTACCTTTTCTGAGCGCTTGATCAGAAAGGTGCTCAAGAATCTTGACCGTCGTGGGCGCATACAAATATGGTCTACCTATTTTTTGCTCCGGGCCATCTTCGCTATAGCGCTCGACAGCTTCATACACCGTCTCTACTAATGAGGAGCCGCGAGCGGTGAGGCTCAGTTCACTCTCTTCATCGCCGTGCGCTTTATAAACTACGGCATTTTTAGCCTCAAGCCTTCGACTAGCAACCTTGTAGGCACTTGGGTCAGACTTTCTACCGTACAGATCGCGAACTACAAGATGCGGCCGGGGTCCCAGAATAACGCCTTGATTTTGATCCAAAGCGACCAAAATTTCTTTTTGGCAAATTCCGAGCTTGGTTTTTTTGTGATCAATATGTTCTGGAAGCGTCACATTAATTGACGCCAAAACTCGGGAGCTGAACTCCTTCAACAAACCTGGGTCGGGGTTGGTTTGGCCATTTCCGCCAAAGCCTTCATCTAACTGTTCGAGCCAAAGTTGGCCACTCACAGCTTCACCATGGCCAGCAGCAACGCCTCGAAAATAGTTGTCGAGTTCTGGATTCCCACCGCCAGTTAGTTGTTGACTCTCTGGACTTTTCATACGCAGTATCCCCTTATTATAAAAGATTCGGTTATATTCCACAAACTTGAAATATTTCTTGTGTTATAGTGAAAGCTTAAGCACGCGAGAGGAAATAGGCATGCCAAATTCAAAAGATCAATCTGACCAAGAACACCAACACACACATATTCAATTCAACATTGACGTTCAAAAAACTCCCACCCTCTATGCGGATTCATACCTTATAGTCTCGAACGAAAACGCAGTCACCCTCAATTTTGCCCAGGCAATGCCCGACCCAAAGCAACAAAACATTGTCTCGCGAGTTGCGATGAGTCGAGTCCAAGCAAAGGAATTTGTGAAAACGCTCGAAGACCATATCGCAAAATACGAAGTATAGGCGCGCGGCCCCACTTCTTAATCAATCCATATTAAAAAACCGCCCTAGAAGGCGGTTTTTAAGACTAGCTTTTTTTCTGCACTGAATTTTTAGGCTTTTTTGAGTTCTTTTCGAACGGTGTTGGCTTCGATCGCAGCTATTACAAGTGCAATGCCTCCTGCGATGGTACTAAGACCGATTAGCCATACCAGCGCAACAGCACCTCCCTTGGGATTCGCAAAAATGTAGAACCCAAAGAGCGTGTAGACCACTCCCGCAAATACTTGGAGCCAGTTGTTCTTTCCCTCAAAACCGGCAACCACTTGAAGCATGCCAACAGCAACTGCCCAAATAGCAATTACGGTCAGTGCGACCAATGCACTGATTTGTGGATTAGAAAAAACATAAAGCCCCGCAACGGCACTAATTACACCAACAAGAGCTGTTCCAGCCCAACTGCCTTCACGGTTTGCAAATGCCCCAACCAGCATAACCACACCAGTGGCAAGCAAATAAACCCCTAGCACTACCAAAAATGCTTTTAGGGTGATGCCTGGCCACGCCAAAATAAGCGCACCAAAAATTACCGACAGCGCCCCCCATAAGCCCAATGCCCACGAAGCTGCCTTTAGTTCACTTTGCATTGTATCTCCTCCATTAGCTTTGTAATTGCACTATACCACTACGACTAACGGATACAAACCATAAGCATTTTCGCTTGTTTGGGAGGCTTATTTTTCTACCCGAACGTCTTTAAACGGCGCTCTGTTAGATTTTACGTTTATGAACTTGCCGGTTTTGGTATCTCTCTCTACATAGCGCTTATTTTTCGGATTGAACGTTTGTGATCGGCCACGAATGCGCCCCACTCTGCCGTGTCCTTTTGGTCCATTCTTTGCCATAACTCCCTCCTCCTTTAGAATTTATGAATTGCGTATTATTTGATTCACATACATCAGTAGCTGCTTCCATCACTATTTTATCAATTTCTCAAGATTATTTTGAGAAATCTTATATTTTTTCGTGATAGGCTTTATTCATGGAATCAAAGTCTTGGCACAACCCCGTCTTCAAAAAACTTGCAGCTTCTGAGCTGGGTGGAAGCGGTGGGCATACTTCTGGGATTGTGCCGATAAATAGTACCCGAAGCTATTTTGGAACACCCAAAAAGCCAGCGACGCACAAAATACACCAAATTGTAATTGAGTTTTGGCACGACGATGCCAGTAAAACGATTACAACAAATGTGAACTATCATGTCGCACCGACACACCGCCGCCAATATCATGTTACGGGTAATATTTTTCCTGCCTACAAGAAAGCTGGGGCCAAAGTTGGGGACATTGTGGTTTTCTGGAAATCACGGAATAACGAAAATGACTTTAAAGCAGAGCTTATTGCCAAGAATTCCGCACGTTGGATCGAAGCAGAAAAAAACGGCAGCAGCTTGTCTTCTAAAGGGGGCACACTCCGACTAAGCCCTCCTGGGTTGATAAATTCAATGGACTTTGCGGTTCTCGATGATACGAGTGATTATGCAATTGTCTCTGATATCGAAGACACGTTTACTGACAATAGCTTTCCGACGGTCCCGCGCGAAGGAAGAAAAAAGCAAGGTGAGAGATATGTGACCTATCGCAGTAAGCGAAAAGGAGATTACGCACTAAAAAAACAGGCTTACGTGTGTCAAATTGAATCGAGCCACAAAACCTTCACAACCCCAGCCGGCGTTCCCTATATGGAAAAACACCACCTTATCTCAATGAAGTTTTACGAGGAGTACACCAACGATCTGGATGATATCCATAATATCGTTAGCCTGTGTCCGACCTGCCACAGAAAAATTCACTACGGGAAAAAGTCGGAAGTTTCTGACATGCTTGAATTATTATTCAAAAAACAAAGTCCAATGCTCGAACGTGCAGGCTTCTTCATCAGTTTGACGGAGCTCAAGAAAAAATACGGAGTAGGCTTACGTCCCCTTTTGTAGGCGAGGGCTGTTGGTAAATAGAGTTTCGAGCACGCTTTTTGCAACGTTAAGCGTTATTGCGTTGCCGGCCTGTCGATAAAGCTGTGTGTCAGAAACGCCGACTTTCTGAGCCTTCTCAGCAAAAGAATCATCAAATCCCTGCAAACGAAATGCTTCTTTTGGTGTTAATTTTCTGATTCTATCGTGACCATTTTGGGCGGGTAGTACCTTTTGCCCATCAAACGCGCCTTGAATAAAGTTGTCAGAATAATAGTTATCTTGATTGGCTCTGTGCATCTTATGCATCGTTGCCGTAAGTGGTCTGGCGTGAATTCTGTTAATTTCTGATTTCGAATAATAGCCACCGCTGCCGTGTTCCAAAATGGTTTTTATCATTTTTTTTGAAAGGTAATATTTTTCATCCACTTCGCGCTCCAAAAGATGCCACACAGTTTTGTACTGAGTTTTGCTGATTGGCTGATCAAATTGAGCATTAGAAATATAACGGAAATCTTTTTTTCTTTTGACGCCAATAAAGTAGAGTCTCCGTCTGTGTTGTGGCACCCCAAAATCAATACTATTAAGAAGCTCGGTTCTCAAGTTATAGCCAAGTTCCTCAGTTAATATTTTTACTATTCTCTGGTAGGTTTTGCCTTGGTCGTGCGTTTTTATTCCCCTCACATTCTCCAAGATGAAAAAGTCTGGTTTTTTTACCGACAGAATCTTTGCTATTTGGAAAAATAATGTGCCTCGGGCGTCTTCAAAACCGGCCTTGTCTCCCATTAAGCTAAAAGGCTGGCAAGGGAAGCCTGCAAAAAGTACATCAAATTGTGGAATACTTTTTATGTCCGCCAAGGAAAGTTTAGAAATATCACCGATTGGCACCTCGTTTTTATGAAGTCGAAAGTTCGCATGATAGGTTTTCAGTGCGTGGGCATCTATCTCACTAAAGCCAACGCATTCTGTCGCAAACCCAATATGTTTTGCTGTTTGCTCAATCGCGGCGCGGAACCCGCCAACACCTGCAAACAAATCTACATACCGAATTGGCTTTGTCATGGCTCTACTATACCAACCTTTCCATAAGCTTTTTTGCAATAAGCTCACTTAACAGAGGTGGTACTGCGTTACCGATTTGGTTGTACCACTGAGAGTATGGCCCCTCAAAAATATAGTCGTCTGGGAAGCTTTGAACTCGAGCCGCCTCTCTGGGCGTAAGGCCACGCGCTTCGTAAGGATGAATGTACATGTTACAGTCAAATTTCATGTGGGAAGTGATTGTTTTGCACACTTTATTGGGATCAAGTTTAAAATATTTGTCTTTGAATATATGCGAACGACTTTTATAAGGCATTATGTGAGCAATGCTTTGGTGGTCAGATTTTCCACCTGGCGGTAAAAGTTTATAGATTTCCAGATCACGAGGGTTGTTATATCGCGCCTTATGATTATAGGCGTACAGAGGGGGGGTGCCATGATTGATCCTCGCAATGTAGTTATTTGGCGGTGAGCGTGAAAAGATTTTGTCCTTAAAAAACCCACTGTGGGCTGCTTCAATACTTGTATTGCCCTTTTCTCGCCTTGCCGATAGCCTTCTTAGTCCCCACAGTGCGTCTTTGAGGGGGACTACAGTGGCTGTCTTGGCGCGCTCAATGTCTACGAAAAGCTGACGCAATTGTTGACGAGGATTTGGTAGTTCATCCTTCTTGATGCCAATGTATATAAGCCGTTCACGATTTTGCGGTATGCCATAATCTTTGGCGTTTAAAACAACATAATCTGCCATATACCCAATCGCATTAAATGCATCCACCACCACCGGTGCCACCGACAGCATTCCCTTGACGTTTTCCATAAGAATAATCTTAGGCTTTGTTATTTCAATCGCGTTGATGAATTTTTTAAATAACACATTTCGCGGATCATTCAATAAGCGCTGACGGTTGGCCATGCTAAAGCCTTGACACGGTGGCCCACCAACTACAACTGAGATATTGGTTTTCCGCAGTATATCTGTATGTTTGTCGATAAAATCATCAATATCACTATGGATAATTTTTTCTGCGTTTGCCAAGGGGTGGTTTTTTCGATAGGTAAGGACCGAGGAGAGATCGTTGTCATTTGCCAAAAAAATCTCAAAACCAGCACGACTAAACCCAAGAGACAGCCCACCGGGACCACAAAATAAATCTACAACAAGAGGTTGTTTTGTTTTTTTCGTCATTGTCTACAATTATAGTCTAGGCTGACACAAAAAGTCAGGGGCGATTCTTACTTTCCAATTGCATATCCAAAATAGGCTACTCGTCTGGTGTGAGCCTAGTCGCACCGACGCCGCGAGACACTATGCCATCGCGAAGACCAAGCAACAACAGCTGCTCGTACGAGATATTGCCCAGCTTTTGCAGTATCCCAGTCGCACGCAACTGTGCAATCGAATTGTGACGCTGCTTGGGTCCGTTTGAAGAATCCTGCACACACCTGTGCATCATATGTATTTCTTTTGGCGTAAGCACCGTAAGATCCCTGGTGTCCAGCGGACGCATATCGATTAGTTTTTCTTCAAAAGCCGCCATGATCAGCTCGTCTTTTGCGAGATTGTTTTTTCTTTGGGCATTAGAAAATAGCCGAAACTGATCAGTTGGATGTATTCCTACGCGCTTGGATATCTCGGCGTTAGTGAGCGCCAGCGAGCCTAAGAATTTGGCTTCTTGAGGTGTAAGTATTAGGGAGCTTTCTTCGCGGTTATAGGGACTCGGCCTTTCAGAAGCCTTTGGTTTTGGCAACTGCATTTCGTCCCCAACTTCAACCAAATCCCGCTCAAAATTGATAATTGCGATTAAATCATCGCCCGTAAAATAACCCCTCGTAATCAAGGAAGGTTTTGTCGGTTCATTGGAAGTTGTCCTTGAGCCAAATACACGCTGCCCCGCAATAGAGTGTTTTGCATACAGTTCATCTATCTCTTGCTTTGGTGAGACATTTCTCTTTGCCACGGCGTACGTTATTTCGTCGCGGTCTTTAAAACCGAATGACCAGCTATTGCCCATCAACTCCGAAAACACACCAAGATCACGCCGGGTAATTTCAATATTTCTATGCGGTTCAAGAATCGACTCTACCTCGGAAAAAAACTCGGAAAGCGACGTACGTTTTGGGTCCATAGCACCTTTGAGGGCATATCGAAGCGGCGTTTCGTAAGCTTGCAGCCATTGCTCTTGTTGCAGTTCACTCATTTAAAAACTACGTTACCCCAACATTACCGCCAGACGCAAGCATGTGCCGAATGAAAAAATAATCCGCATCAAACGCGACGCGGACTTATGTGATTGTGAGGCAATCCAAGAACCGGATGTGTTATTACAGTTTTATGACTTCTTCTGCTCGCTCTTCTCCTCGGATCCCGCTTCATCAACAGCAACGGCCGATTGGTTTTCTTTAACTTCCGAAGCAGGGTCAACTTCATCAACCTTCGTATCCTCCGAGCTAGTTGGTTTCTCAGCAACTGTTTCGCCGTCCGGCGGTGAAGGAGTTTGTTCGACTTCTGGTTTCTGCTGATCTTCTTGCTGAACATCTTCCGCTTCTGTCTTTGGAGTCGCGGCCTCAGCCGGCTGGTTTTTGCGAAGTTTCTCGGGATTCCTTGTCGCCCTCGAGTGTTTGGTAGGCTCCTGTACCCAGGTAGGGAGCTTGATGCCCTCTGCACTAAATAGCTGCGCAACTCGATCGGAAGGATGGGCGCCATGATCAAGGTAAAATTGGGCTTTGTCTTTTACGAGCGTACTGGTCTTGGTGTGGGGATCGTAACTACCAAGATGTGCGACATATTTACCACTTGTGGGGGCTTGACGAACGTCTTGAACAACCACCCTATACGTGGGATGACCTTTTCGACCAAGCCGTTGCATACGAATCGCGAGCATCTAAAAAATTATTCTCTTCCTTCTGATTAACGAGGGGAGCCTACGTGGCACATCCCAAGTAGTTACTATTTCACGCTTGGTTGATATTTTACAGATTATTTACTCTGTTGTCAACGCTTCTTGGGGTTACTTTTATAATACTGCAAGGCTTGTTCAGCGGCATTTTGTTGACCAATTTGCTTGCTAGGACCCAAGCCTTGCCCTCGAAGTGCGCCATTTACAAATACCCCAATCGTAAAAGTCTTGTCGTGATCTGGACCTTCTTCTTCGAGCACTTTGTAAACAGGCGTGTGATTTTCAACATTTTGGGAAAGTTCTTGCAAATGACTTTTGGGGTCCATCCACGAACCTGACTCCAATATGCCATCTAGCGTCGTGAGCAGGGTGTTCGTAATAAATTCTCGGGATGGCTCATAGCCCTGGTCTAGATAAAGTGCCCCAATAACTGCTTCGTAGCTATTCGCCAAAATTTGCAACCTTGCGCGCCCCGTACCGCGCTTTTCTCCTCGACTCAATCTCAGCAACGGTTCAAAATTATGGACATTGGCTGCTTCGCCAATGCTTTCCGTACGGACCAATGCGCTACGCCAGTTCGTCAAAATGCCCTCGGGCTCTTTTGGATATTTTCTGTACAGATACTCGGTCACTATTAGTTCTAGCACCGCATCGCCAAGAAACTCTAGTCTTTCGTTATGTTCTTTGGCAGTTTTTTTGTGTTCATTGACGTATGAACGATGCGTAAACGCAGTCACCAGCAAGCCAACGTCATTGAATGTCACCCCCAAAACCTCTCTCGCAAACACTATGTACTTCGAGTAGTCTTGCATCGCCCTAAAGTCCAGCACTCCTTATTTTCTTGAGCCCTAATAGTATTATCTTGCCAATATCCTCATATTCGATTTTTTCTAATGCGTCGGCTGTTGAGAACCAACGAATATCGTTCATCCACTCTTCTGGTTTGAGCTTGTTGGTGTCGCCTTTGGCGTGTACAAGAAATATCTCGGTGGTCATAAGCACCAAGCTGGTTGCCCGTCGGTATCGAAAGTTAATCTTTCCGAGCCAATTCATGACGGTCATTTCTGATAGTCCCGTCTCTTCGCGTATTTCTCGCTCGGCCGTCTGTTTGGCAGACTCACCTTCCTCAATGTGACCTTTCGGTATTGTCCAACGATTTTTTGCGTCTTGAATAAGCAATATCTCGATCTCTTGACTCTTTGGATTGCGGCGAAAAACCATGCCGCCGCTCGTTGGCTCGCGGACCACTTCGTTGATTGCGGGCTTGCGCCGCGGGATAAATTTCTTGAAGCCTTCTATGGGCTTAGGTCTTTTCATTCTTGGTCGTATCTTCTTTCTTAGATGCTTTCTTGTGCTCATTGTCGAGCGTTTTGGCGAGCTTGGGATTAATTTGTCTCAGAAAAGTTCCAAGTACACCATTGATAAATTTTGATGAGTTTTCTCCACCAAAGCCCTTTGCGAGCTCAACCGCTTCGTTGATGACTACCTTTGGCGGTGTTTCTGGATGATTCTCAAGTTCATAGGCGCCGATCCGAAGTATCCAATGATCGACCTTGGCAATTTGGTCAAGTGGCCACTCCGGGGCGATCGGCTGAATTTTAGAATCAAGCTGCGTCGAGTTCTCGCTTACCCCTTTTGCGAGCTGAATGATGAACTCATTGTCATCAAGCTGTGCTCGATACCGACTAATATTTCTGTCTACGATTTCTTTTTGGTCGACTGTCTCGTCTCCACACGCCCTACGAAACGACTCTTCATAGAGTGATTGCAAGACAATTATTCGACCAAGATGACGATTTGATGCCATATTGTTAATTCGTAGTATCCCTACTAGTTAGTATATCTTATTTCTCCGCAGCGCGATTCTGCGTGGCTTTTTTTGCACCAGATTCGCGGCGGGTAGTGTAGGCCTTGACTGGACTTTTGGCGTTTACCGCTCGAGCCAACTTAACAACAAGATGACTGCGTCGAGATCCAGTGCGTCTATGGCTGGTGCGCTTCTTGGGCTTACCCATACAATATCCATCCTTTCTTTAGGTGAGGTGGGCTAATAAAGTTACTTGGTATTTTACACGTAGTTCCGTCTTGTATCAAGAAATTGACATTTACAAAGAAACGATTTTATGTAGTTGAATATTGACTTTTATTGCTTTTTGTGTTATTTTTGAGATAATGGAAAAATATGAGTACAACAGATCGCCTTCTACGTTCGGTGCAAAGGGCAGACTCTTTCGAGGCCTGGCAGCCATAGCGGGCATATCAGCCATAGCGACAACTGGGTACGTCGCCAGCAAAGATCTACAAGAAGACGCGAGAACGCCGATTGATTGCTACCTTAGTCCACCCGCAGAAGCAGGTGACACCGAGTTTGGCCTATCAAGAGAAGCGTATCCGAAATTGGATGACATCGATCCAACCAATGTTGACATTGCGGTAATTCCAGGAAACACAGAGGGCGTCGGCAATGACCGCATACTAAACCAAGGCGATACCGTCCGTGTCTGCGTAAACGATTAACCTAAAGCGTTTTTTGCCAACATAAAAACCCGCTACAATAACGCTGTGCGCAAATCAAATGAAGTCCTATCCACCAATTCAATGAGCCCTTCGGAATTATATCCAAGCAGAGAAGGTAGCATGATTGCCGTCGCCGCAACAGTACTCGCGCTGGTAGCGGGTTTTTATGCTGCAAAAGAATTGATGAATGAAGGGCAAACAAAGTGTAGTGGACAACAAAAAGTTGAGGTAAACGGCGGTGACACAGTATACGGAATTATCGACGAGAACATAAAAGTCACGGATGGTTACATAGACTTTTCACAAGTCCCCGTAACCGTACTCCGCTATAGAGAAAGCCAAAAACCAACCGAAGTTGAAAATGCAGGACAGATAATGCCCGGTGACATTGCCGTCCTGCCCACCACCTGTCACGAAGAATAATTTACGCTAGACCACAAAATTGACTAGCTTTTTCGGGATGTACACAGTTTTGCGCACGTCTTTTACTAGATAAGGTTGAACTTTGGTATCTGCTTTGGCAGCCGCAACAATTGTGTCTTGGTCTGCATCAGCTGGCATTAATATATTCGCCCTTACCCTGCCGTTGACTTGGACAACAATGGTTATTTCTTCGAGCGTCAAGTATTTTTCATCATGCACAGGCCAACTGTTCACATGGACAGATCCCTCGTTGCCCATGTCGTGCCACAACTCTTCGGCAATGTGTGGCGCAAACGGGGCAACACAAGCCACCAGGTTTGAGAGTGACTCTTGCCACACTTTGTGCTTTACAAATCCATTCTCGGCTTTTTCAAGGTACAACTTGTTTACCGCCTGCATTGCGGCGGCAATTGCCGTATTGTAGTGATTTCTCTCAATGTCTTCACTCATTTTTTTAATTGTGGAGTGGGTGATGTTTTGCAGTTTTTTTTGCAGCTCTTGGGTAACGCTACCTTCGTTCGCTGCTTGATACTCTTGAACTAACGCCCATAATCTTGCCAAAAAACGATAGCAACCTGGTACACCTTGTGGGTCCCAACGAGCACCAAGTTCTAGGGGCGCCGCAAACATCAGATAAGTCCTCAGTGCGTCTGCTCCGTATCCGCTATCAATAATTTCGAGGGGATCAACCCCGTTACCCTTCGATTTTGAAAAAGCACTGCCGTCACTCGCAGTGACTTTTCCATTAAACAACATGTGCTTAAACGGTTCTGGATTATCAACGATTCCAATTTTGGTAAAGAAACGAGTAATAAATCGAGCATAGAGCAAATGAGCAGTGGCGTGATCCCCCCCATTATAGAAGTCAACTGGCATCCATTTGTTCACGACGTGAGAATCGAATATTTTTTCCTCGTTTGACGGATCAAAGTATCGAAACATGTACCAACTGCTACAAATATACGTGTCGAGCGTGTCCGTTTCGCGCTCGGCGGGACTCCCGCACTGAGGGCAGGCAACTTTGAGCCAATCCGTGGCACGTGCTAACGCACTTCGGCCATCACCGCTGGGCTGATAGTCTTTCAAGATTGGCAGCTCAACAGGTAAATCTTCGTCTGGAACTAATACCAAACCACATGCCTGGCAATTGATAATCGGTATTGGTGCTCCCCAGTAACGCTGACGACTGACGCTCCAATCACGCATTTTGTAGTTGGTTTTCTCGGCGGCTTGACCTTTTTGAACCAACTCGTCGGTAATTTTTTCTCGAGCTTCTTCAGAAGCCATACCATTGTACGACCCAGAGTTGATCATCGTGCCTTCTTCGTGAGTACACTCATCATCACTCGCGTCATTTTGAACCACTCTGATAATGGGCAGCTCATACTTCTTGGCAAATTCGTGATCTCGTTCGTCGTGAGCCGGAACAGCCATGATTGCTCCGGTGCCATACCCCATCAACACATAGTCAGCTATCCATACCGGTAACTTCTCATTGTTTACTGGATTGATGGCATATGCCCCTATAAAGACACCTGTTTTGTCTTTCTCTGCTTGACGTTCAATTTCTGTCTTTTTTTGCGCCTGTTTAACATATTCGGCAGTGAGTTGCTTGTGTTCCGCAGATGCAATCAGATTCACAAGTGGGTGTTCTGGAGCTAGAACCATAAAAGTTGCGCCGAATAGTGTATCTGGTCGCGTCGTAAAAACAGTGACTGTCTCGTCCATTCCCTCAAGCCGAAACACAACCTCAGCGCCCTTACTCTTGCCTATCCAGCTCTTTTGCGCAAGCTTAACGCTGGCGGTCCAATCCAGCTCATCAATCGCGTCGAGTAGCTCGTCGGCATATTCGGTTATCTTGAAAAACCATTGTTTCACTTCCTTTTTTTCTACCTGCGGATCTCCAGGCCCATCGTGCCTCCAGCACTTGCCGTCGATCACTTGCTCGTTCGCGAGTACCGTCTGACACTTCTCGCACCACCACTGCATTCGTGCATCTTGATACGCTAAGCCGTTTTGATACATCTGACTAAAAATCCACTGTGTCCACTTGTAATAGATCGGTTCATGAGTAGCGATTTCTTTTGACCAATCATTACTCCAGCCCATCGCTTTGTACTGCTTGTGGTAGCTAGGAATGATATTCGCCATGCTTTCTTGGGGCGAAACACCAGCCTTAATGGCGTAATTTTCTGCAGGAAGACCAAATGCATCCCAACCAACAGGGTGATAACTTTCGTACCCTTGTTGGCGCTTGTAGCGTGCCTTTACGTCGCTGATCGTGTAGTTCATCGCGTGTCCAATATGAATACCGGCACCGCTTGGGTAATTAAACATACTCATAGCGATATACTTCGGTTTAGAGCTTGCTAAATCGGCAATATAGACGTTAGTCTCGTCCCAGATTTTTTGCCACTTTGGCTCGATTTCTTTCGGATTATACCTCTTCATTAGGTGCATATTATAACAAGAAGCGCACGCAGTTACTTATTGATTTATCTCTTACCGCAAACTAAGTCAATGCAATAACTCATAAGTTTCGGCATATCCATCTCTGCCACCTCAGCCGAAAGAGGAAACAAGCTTTTTGAAGTAAGACCAGGCATAGTATTGACTTCCAGTACGTAAAATTCTTTATCAGAGATAATTATATCGACCCTGGAAATGTGCCGACAGCCCAGCGCCTTATGCGCACGCTTAGCGAGTTCTATTGCCTCGTTTTGAAGTGCTTGGCTCACATGAATTGGAGGACATAACTCTCTAGTTTTGCCGTTATATTTGTTCGCGTAGTCAAATGTTTCACCGGTGGGAGGAATAATCTCGATTACGGGAAGATCGTAGCCGTCCAAGATTGGTACAGTAATTTCATTGCCACTAATAAATTGCTCGAGCAACATTGTTTTGTGTTTTGAGAAAAGTTTTTTTAACGAGACTGGATCGACGTCTTGTTTCTTGACGCCTATTAGCATGTCAATACTAGACCCACCTTCATTGGGTTTAAGAATATGAAGTGAGTCACTTAACTCTGAGGTGATGTATTGATCATACCCTACCTCTTCACCGTTAGGCGTGTTGATGAGGTGTGAATGTAGAACCTTTTTGGTATCAACTTTCGAAAAACACACTTTTGAAGATTCCGCTTTTGTACCCAGAAATAATTTATTCTTGCTTTCTAGGAACTGCTGAATCTGCCCATCTTCGCCTCCCCGACCATGAAGAATTGGTAGTATGACCTTAAACCTACCGATATTGTTCTCAAGCCATTCGTAACCGCCTCGCCAATCATAGTATTCGGCTTCATAGCCTAATGAACTCACCGCCTCGTACACGGAGGCAGAAGAGCGGAGTGAGACTTCTCTTTCATCCGAAATTCCACCGCCAATTACTAAAACCTTCACGAGACAATTACTTTTTTCTTCTTAGTGAGCCAGTCGGGAGATTGGCGGACAAGTTTAGACGTGTGTTCTGGGTTTTTCAGAATTGACTTAATGGCCTCTTCTAAAAAGACGCCATTTTGCGAGCCTTTCAACAAAACAACGCCGTTATTCTGCAACTTTTTCTTGAGCACAGCGCCGACCTCGTAAGGCGTTTTGCAGCGCATCACTTTGCAGCCTCGCTGCTGGGCAGCCTCCGCTAGATACCTATTTGCGTCTTTTCCAAGCGTAATTAACAGATCAACTTTTTTGGGATCAACGTAATGACCAACCGACGAGTGAACTGCCTGTGACAATTTTCCCATCTCGTTCATGTTACCAAGTACAGCAATTTTTTGTGGAGCATCAAGATCATACAGCACATCGAGAGCGGCAATCATGGCTTCGGCGTTTGCGTTATACGTATCATCAATGATTGTAGAGTCCTTAATGCCTTCCAGTTTCTGCATTCTGCCGGGCATCGCGGTAATCTTTTTCAGACCAGCTTGAATTTGTTCTTTTGGAACGCCGAGCTGGTAAGCAGCAAGCGCTGCTGCTGCCAACCCCCACATCTGTTGCCTACCCAATAGTTGCACTATCACCTCAACCCGCTGTCCATCGAACGAAACACCCAACTTTGGGGGTGAGTAGTCAAACTTGGCCGTGGCATTTTGGGCATCACCAAAGGTACTAAAGGAAGCGGTTAGAAGCCTCTTATACTCTTTTGCGGCATCGTCATGAACAATCAGACTCTTCGAAAAAGCTTGGATTGAAAGTTCTTCTTTTGCAACTGCTTCAATATCACCAAAAAATTCCATATGCTCGGGGGCAATTCTCGTGACAATACCGATATCAAGCTGCAGATACTTACCGAACTTGTCGAGCTGCCCGGGTCCGTCCGTGCCTAGCTCTAAAACCACGATTTCATACGCATAATTATTTACTTCTTGATTCATTTTTATGAAACATCTCAACCACGCAAATGGGTTAAATAAGCTTGGCATCGACAACCCAAAGAAAACCAAAGGCACACTGACAAGATCATTGTAGTTTCCGTCTTGCCATCTCACCCGGTATTTTTGTGAAAGCAGCGTTGCGACTGCACGTTTAGTGCCACTTTTTCCCAAGCTTCCCGCTACCCCGACAACCGTAATATGGTTCTTTTTGAGCAATCTCCGAACCAGTGTCCACGATATGGCAACCACGATTGGCTTTAATAGATTTTTCATTGTTATTTGTTGTGTGTATTCGCAAGAAATTCAGTCACTATTTTTGCCGTCTCATTTAACTCATCAATATGCACAAAATGCCCTGCTTCTTCCAGTACGTGCAACTGCGAGTTCGTGATAGCTTCTGTAAACAGCGCACCGTATAACTGTGGAGTCGCGTGGTCCTCATCGCCGTATATAAGTACTGTGGGAATTTTGATATTTCGCGCATGATCAAGCACATCTTCACTGACGATGTTTTTAAAAGTCTCTTTCATTCCTTCGACCACCAAGTAGTCTGATCCGATCCGACGATATAGCTTGTGCTTAAGCTGTTCGCGCGACTTCTCTGGGGCAAGGTGAAGAATAAATTTGCTAGATTTTGTCAGTGCTTTAAGCGCAGTGTTGCGAAAAGTATATGGTCTTCGAATTCCCGCCGAGGCAATAAGAACAAGTTTTTTGGGTTTTAAAATGCCACTGGCCACGCCTTTTATTGAAATTGCACCCCCGTTGGAGTGGCCAACCAGCGCAAATAGCGGAAGTTCTAATTTCTGCAAGAAGTGAGCCGTAAAAAGCGCAAAGTCTGCAAGCGTCCACGCGCTCTTTGGACCTTCGGTTTTCCCAAATCCGGGTAAATCTAACGAAATAACACGGTAGTGAGAAGAAAGCTTTTTTGCCAGATCACTAAATGACGCGGCGCTGTCCGCCCAACCATGCAAAATGAGCACAGTTGGCTTGTTGCTTTTCCCTGTGTCGAGGTAGTTTGTCGAAAGGCCGTCGACGATTACTTGCATCTTGCCTTAATTATACCAAGGTTAGCCAATTATTGACCGAAGAAACCTCTACTGAAACTGTTGGAGCCGACTTTGGAGCTCATCAATAGAAATCGATTCACTCGGAAAAGTAATCTGTCGCTTTAGCCCGTAGGCCCCATAGTTTTCAACACGCTGCGTATCGGTAAACTTGACACTTTTGACATGTCGACTGATCAAATCGACGGTCATGACAATGTTAATGTCGGGTGAATCCTTATATTGTTTCGGGTCAAGCTGCTCTTTGTCACCCACGCCGGTTACTTCTGAATATTTCGAGAGGACTTTTAGTAAGGACTCTGGTTTGAGCGCAATATTGTAGGAGATTTGCGGCCTTACCCCGTCGTAGCTAACCTTACTTTGTTGATAGTTGTACAGTTTTTGCTTGTTGACTTCTTGAATGATGACATCCCTTTGGGCTGCCGATAAATTCCCAAATGGCACAATAGAGAAGATGCTTTCGTTTAGAAATGTCGGCTTTGCACCAGTTTTTTTGTCTTGTACTCTCTTGCCCCACACATTGATCACTTTGCCAAAATCTTTGTTTCCGGCGCCTTCTGGTAGCTCAATCGAGGTGTACCGTACAAAATCTTGTGTGGCATTTCCAGTTGTCTCGTTTGTTACTTTCGTAACTTTACCGCTCTGTAAATTACCTTCTCGCAACTGCACTTCTGACTGCATTGCTAATTGCGGTACAAACGTATTGTAATAAACCTGGTCAATGCTACTTTGTGGACCACTTTGAATAATGTTTCTCTGAACGCTGTTCACTTGAAGGCTTTTGTTAAGCATTGCGGCAAGGACTCTGTCCGGGTTGGTAAAGACGTTCTTGTAGTACACATACCCGCTGGTGGCGAACAAGATCACACCAACACAAAGCATGAGGGTCACAAGCTTTTTGTAACTTAAGTTGACGCGCTGATATTCAATGAGTTTCTTTTTTGAAGAACTAGATTTTTTGGTTGGTTTTGCCACTTAGTGATTCCTTTACATTTGTCTTCGCGCAAGCCTGGGTTGCTCTGCCCTCCAAAACGCCGAACTGCTGGTTCTTTAGACGCATTTTATACTATCTGAGCTCGTTAGGCGAGAAAATCCGTGGTGGAGCATATCGGATTCGAACCGATGACCTCTTCCATGCCATGGAAGCGCGCTAGCCAACTGCGCCAATGCCCCTTCGATGTAAAAATTGGGGCGCTTTTTTATAACGTCCCCCATTCGCTTACTTCTTAGATTGTATCACAGACGATTATTGTTTACAGATGAAGCACGCACCTACACGTCCAGCAATTCTAAAAATTTTGTTTCGTTAATGACTTCGACGCCAAGCGCGTTCGCTTTCTCAAGCTTGCCTGCCCCGACATTCGCACCAGCAACCAAATACGTCGTTGATTTGCCGACACTCGATTGAAAAGTCCCGCCTAACGATCGTACTCGTTCGCTCGCTTCTTCTCTGTCCATAGTCTCTAATGTGCCGGTCACTACAAACGACAGCCCCTTTAGTCGATTCGAACGGCTTATTGTACTCTGTGGTCGTACTCCGAGCGTATTAAAATCGTCTAATAATTCTCGGTTTGCAGGATCGGCGAACCACGCAATAATTGACTCCGCAACAATCATGCCAACCCCGTCAACCGCGGTCAGCTCTTCGTAGGTAGCACTGGCGATTTTTTCTAACGAAGTAAAGTAGTTTGCAAGATCAACGGCTGTCTGTGTCCCAACATGCCTAATGCCAAGACCATACAATAACCTATGGAGTGGTGGCGTCTTTTTGCCCTGGATCGCCGCGACAAGATTTTCTGCCGATTTATCGGCAAAGCGCTCGAGCGTTACAAGCTCCTCCTTTTTCAATCGATACATGTCAGCAGGCGTTGCAATAAGACCTCTTTCGAGCAACAATTGCACGTTTTTTTCTCCCATACCTTCTATATCGAGGGCTGATTTGCTGGCAAAATGACGAAGCAAATTACGTGATCGTGCCGGGCAGGCAGTGTTCGGACATCGCCAGACTGCCTCATTAGCCTTTTCTTTCACCAGCTTGGTACCACAATCTGGACAGATTGACGGCATCGTAAACGCGATTTCCGTACCGTTTCGAAGTTCTGCAAGTGGCCTTACGATCTCTGGAATAATATCACCGGCTTTTTGAACCACGACGGTATCCCCAATCCGTATATCTTTTCTGCGGACTTCGCCTTCGTTGTGAAGCGTGGCCATTTGGACCGTACTTCCGGCAATTACCACTGGGGCGAGCATCGCAACCGGTGTCGCTGACCCCGTTCTTCCAACCGAAATAAAGATATCTTTAACTTTTGTTGTGGCCTGTTCAGCAGGGTATTTTAGTGCAATTGCGCCTCGCGGGTTTTTGCCAACGACACCCAAACTTTCGTATAGCTGTCTGTCGTTTACCTTAATTACCAGTCCGTCGGTATTAAAATCGAGCCGTTCTCGCGCCGTCCGCCATTTTTTGGCAAACTGCTCAATTTCTGTAACGTTTTTGAGTAAGGTGGCTTGGGGATTTGTCAAAAATCCAAGTTCTTTGGCGGTCTTATAGGCCTGTTCTTGGGTCAAAATGTCGTCATCAGACTCGGGGTAAATGTCATACGCTCGAAAAGTGAGCTCTCTCGACGCAACGACCGCAGGATCCAGTTGCCTTATTGTTCCAGCGGCGAGATTTCGGGGATTGGCATAGGCCTTTTGGCCAGCTTTTTGCAGCTCACTGTTAATCCTATCGAATTCTTTTCGATACATTACAATCTCACCCCGAACTTCGGTACGGCCTTTTGTGAATAGGCTGTGGCCTCTTATCCGTAGCGGTACGGTCGCGATTGTTTTCACATTTGAGGTGACATCTTCGCCGACCGACCCGTCGCCCCTCGTGGCCGCGTACAGAAGCAGGCCATCTTGATAAATCAGCGAGCACGCCAAACCATCCATCTTGAGATCTGCCCAAAAGGAGGTGTCATGAACCCGTGGGTCAAGTTTGGCGATCCGAGCTATCCAATCACTCACCTCGCTACTATCGAATACATCGTTTAGGCTAAGCATTCTTCGGGAATGAGTAATTTTCGCAAAACCCTGTTTTAGTTTTCCCCCTACTCGCTGCGTGGGAGAATCGGCGACAACAAGCTCTGGGTGTCGAGATTCAATCGACTTTAATTCCGCCATCAGTGAGTCATACACAGAATCCGGCACAGACGGATCATCGAGCACATAGTACTGATAGGCAAGTTCATTGAGCTGTTCGCGGAGCTTTGTTGCCCGTTCAGCGTCACGACTCATAGCAGTCCCCTATAAAGTTGGTACATATAGACGTGAGTTGTAACGAAAGCAAGGCTCGAAAAAATCAAGAATAATGGCTGCGCAAGAGAGGTAGCCACGATCAATGCCGGCACAAAAAGTAGTAGCGCCACACACAGCAGAAAAAGCGGCAAAGCGACAACTCTCAGCATCACGCGAAAGCGTCGGTGCAACACCAGCTGTCGCGCCGATCGGAGGGCTTTCATTGGCGTCATTTCTGGAAGTGTCACAATGTAAACCGCAAACAGCGAAGAGGCCAACATATATAGGCTTAGGAGCACTAAAAGCAAAGTCACCACCAGCCAAAGGATTCTTTCGACACCCGTAACTGCCAGTCCGCTCGAAATGACCGTGCTATAGAGCAAATTACCAAATAATGCGGGTAGCAGCTGAAGTCCAACCACAAACAACACCAACATAAAGGGAATTACTGGATACGTACTTTTGTAAAATGACTCTTTTAGGCGCGGTTTTTCGCCCGCAAGCAGTTGCCGTACTGCCCAAATTACCGCCAAACTTATTATGACTGCTAAGAAAAACTGGTAAACTCCAGCCGCACCACCGGTGGATGTGCTTGTTGACGAGGCCAAATAAGCAAAAAGTGTAAAGCCTGTACCAATTTGTTCACTCGTACTTACGCCACCGCCTAGCGTATCTTGAATCTCGCCTTTAAGTTCGTTCAAATTTGTCGTGCCACTAATTCCCTGCACAAACAGCAGACTCAACACAGCCTGGACCACAACTATTCCCAAAAAAAGTTTCTTGTTGTTCCCCAGAAGCTTACCAGTCTCTCTAAACAATGATATAAGGGTTGGTAGAGGCTTTGGGTGCGTAAATCGCTTTTTTGTAATTCGAAAACTTCGGTGGGTTGGTACCGCCCTTGTTCTGGGCTTTTTTGCCGTTTTACTCATGATCACCCATCTCACGAAGAATACGTACACGATCTTCTATCGGGGGATGGGTGCTAAAAAGCCCGCTAAACGAGCCAGATTTGAGTGGGTTTGCAAAAAATAAATGAGCGGTCGAACTATTCGCTCTCGCGGTAGCGCTTCCCTGCTGTTGAATTTTTTCGAGAGCACTGGCGAGACCTTCGGGGTAGCGCGTTGCCAACGCGCCGGTTGCATCGGCCAAATACTCTCGTTTACGAGAAATCGCAAGCTGGATCATCGTCGCTACTATTGGAGCAAGGACGATGGCTGCAATGCCAAGAATCGCCGTCAGCTGACTGCCTTCTCGGTCACGACCCCAAGACATCCACCAGATTATGTCAGTAATAACACCGACAATTGCGACCAAAGCAAAGGCGATCATCGAAACTCGAATGTCAAAGTTCTTCACATGTCCCAGTTCATGCGCCATCACGCCCTCTAACTCTTTATCGTCCAAGGCATCAAGCAGACCGCGAGTTGCGCAGACCGCTGCGTTTTGTGGATTTCTCCCTGTCGCGAAGGCATTCAATGCCGGGTCTTCCATGATGTACACCTTGGGCATCGGTAGCCCCTCGGTGATTGCCAGGTTTTCAACGATTCTCCACAAACGAGGATCGTCGCGCTTTTCTATTTGTTTCGCGCCATTTACCGCCAGCGACATTTTTGTGCCGCTATAGTAGACAATTAGTCCATATATTAGTCCGCCAATAAGCACGTAAGGGGTGATAAAAGGAGAGTCAAGATACATACCAACAAGCCAACCGAGCCCGGAAATCAGAACAATGAATACTAGGAATATAAAAACGGTTTTTCTTTTGTTTGCTGCAATACTCGAATACATAGTCTTAAAAACTCACTTCTAAAGTTTGTGTTCTTGGGATCACTGTCAAGTCTAACCAGAAATTTTTGGATTGGCTAAAACTTGACTTCTGTTGGCTTGGACACCGCTTCGGCTTCGCCCTCTTCGACCTCAAAGAACTCTCTTTCGCTAAACCCAAGCGTGCCTGCAAACAAAATATTTGGAAACGTTTTGATCTTGATATTTAGATCCCGCGCCGAACCGTTATAAAATCGTCTGGCGGCCTGGATTTTATCCTCTGTGTCTACAAGTTCCTCTTGCAAGTGCTTAAAATTCTCGTCTGCCTTTAGATCTGGGTAGTCTTCTGCGACCGCAAACAGACTCTTCAGTGTTTCGGAAAACATATTCTCGGCTTTGGCTTGATCTTTTGGTCCTTGCGCGCTCATGGCATTGCTACGAGCTTCGGTTACATTTTCAAACACTGTTTTTTCGTGAGAGGCGTACCCCTTCACCGTATTTACAAGATTTGGAATTAGGTCATAGCGCCGCTTGAGCTGAACTGTGATGTCGCTCCACGCCTCGTCAACCCGTACTTTGCTTTTTACTAAACTGTTGTAGATGTAGATTCCGAAAACAACTACTAGAACTACAACCCCCAACAAGATATACAATCCTATCATCTAGTTTCTCCCCCTTTACAATAACAATTCTAGTATAGCACCTGTGTCGTTGGTTTTCATCGAATTATTGCCAGTGGTGGGCGAGGTGGGATTCGAACCCACAACCGTTTTAGCGGCAAGGATTTTAAGTCCTCTGTGTAAACCATTCCACCACTCGCCCTGGTTTGGAGGCACCTACCGGGATCGAACCGGTGTTTAGGGTTTTGCAGACCCTCGCGTAACCACTCCGCCAAGGTGCCAAAATACATAGGCTATTGTATCTTTTATCGACGGTTTCACAAAAAGCACAGAATTAAGCTGTGCCGTGCTGAGGGAGGAAAGATTGCTTGTTACAAATAAAGGTCAAGCTATACGGCTCTACGTTTCATGGTGGTATTCGTGTGCAATAGCATGTCCTTTGCCACGAGCGATCAAATACCTATTTAGCGGAAATGCTACCAAGAACGCAACTATTAAAGAAAAGGCTAGGCTGCCCCAAAACAAAAATGTCGTGAGGCCTGCATATATAGCTCCCGGTATGACAACCAAAACTGCGTTGTCCGTAATCTCCATAACGGTAATCGAAGCGGTGTCTGCAGCAAAAGCAATTGTTAAGGACTTTTTCCAGCCCAAGCCGTGCCTTATGAGTGGCATAAGGCTCAGTAAATAGCCAAAAAAGAAGGCAAGCAAAACTGATAACGCAATGCTAGGAAAAGTGGCCCAGCCTAGCGCCGATGATATGACCATTCCCAAAACCTCACCAATCGCACATCCACTCAAGCAGTGTAGTGTCGCGCTAGCCGCAGTTCTATTTAACGATCCATGATTTGCTGGATGATCATCGTGCATGTTAGCGGCTGCCGTGCATCATATTCATCATTTCATCAGATGAGTAAGACCAGTCTTTTTGCCATTGCTTCATGTTTGCAATTTCTTTTTCTTGGGCAACAATAATGTCCTTGCTAAGTTGTTTTATTTCTTGGTGCTTTGCTCGAGCAGCTGAAAGTCTGGCCATATCAATCGCCCCTTGGTGGTGGTCAATCATCATCTCTATAAAGGCCTTGTCATAATCATCACCTTTTAAGCCTTCGAGCTGCCTGCTCATCTCAGCCATAGACATTGTGCGATGGTCACTAGCGGTGCGCCGCTCGGTCCTAGTAGTATCCATGCCCATCATCCGCATCATGCCTGTGTTGTTATTGTTCACAGACTGTCCAGCCACAAAACCAGCTATCACAACTCCCGCCAGTAGGCCTATTATTGCAAACATTGCATTGTCTTTATTCATAAATACCTCCTATTTACTTCTCACGTTTGATAGCTCGTATAGGCCCAGCAGCTCCGCAACCGCCTGTTCTTGGGCTTTTTCTGAACTGGAACTAAGTTTTTCCTTGATATGTGTACGAACATGGTTCTCGAGTATTAGTTTGTTGAGCGAGCCGATAGATTTTTGAATAGCCAGGCTCTGCGTCAGTATATCCATACAGTAATCTTCGTTCTCAATCATTTTCTGGATGCCACGCATCTGACCCTCGAGTATCTTAGAACGATGCAAGGCGCGTTTTTTTAGATCAGAAATCATATTAAAATAATAATACCCCCTGGGGGTATTGTCAATATAAAAATATTACCTCATTTTGCAAAAGTTACCTCAGTTTTCTATTGGTGCGATACGTGGATGAAAAGTTACACATTATTAGAGAAGAAATTGAATATTGGCGTAACGTTCTAGCTATTCCATATCAAGAGTTTAAGCAAGATGCCACTAAATTACGGAGATAAGGGACTTACACTTTCTAATGCGTCAATCTTATTTTAGAGATATGTTGATAAAAGATGTTACTTTATAGGTGGTAATTAGTTATTTATACCGAGAGAGTTATGAAGATAAACTGGATAGAAATCGATAATGTAAAAAGCTTTAAGTCTAAAGTTAAAGTACAACTAAATTCTGATCACAATTTTGTTGTGGGCACAAACGGTAGTGGCAAGACTACCTTGCTGCAAGTGTTGAGCAGCTGTCTGCTTGTCTTGGTACCGCTTAGACGCACAAAGTCAGAATCTCGTGGTAACGAAAAGTGGCTTACATTTGAGACGCCTCCACACAATGTAATATTACCTAGAAACTTTGAGCGACAAGGAGATAATCAAACTATACGACTTGAAATATCGTTTGAGTCATCAAAAGACGGACTCATAAGTGAGCTTGAAAAATATCAAGCAGCATTTAGTGATAACAAAGAGTATCTGCGTAGCAAATTTTTAGATTTAGAGGGACTTTTATCAGAATTCGACAGTTATCTTGCTGCTTTAAAGGGATATAGCAGCTATGTGTATACTTTTGATTTTTATGTTGACAGCAATTCTGGAATCGTCAGTCTTACTGGTGAGTCGCGCCAAAACAATAAAGGTATTCTAGATATTTTGGATAACCTTGAGATCTTCCGACAAATTTATGATCATTTATTTAAGGCCGGAAAGGCGACAGAGGTCGTTACTCGAGGTTTCCAAATAATTTATTTGAATGCTGATAGACTTATTGGTTTTCCAGCAGAGGTGCCTCAAGTTAGAGGAAATTTAGATGAATACTTTATAAACTCGTCATATGGGCAAAGAGCTAATCTTACAGGCAATATTTATTCCAATAGTAGCTTTAATTATATAGACCAAACGCTAACATCCATCGCAGAGGAACACTTCCATAGGAAATGGGACTTGCAGGATGCTGAACCACTTGAAAATATAAAACAGTATACGGACTTGAAAGCTCGAATAAAGGATATTTTAGGCCTTGATTTTGGACTTGAAATATCACCACTAATTAACGAGCCTATCAAGCCTTATTTCCTTTGTGATGGTAACAAGATTTATTTTGATCAATTTAGTAGTGGCGAAAAGAGCTTAATCTACCTTTTGTTTACTCTTGCCAATTCAGATATACAAAACTCATTTATCCTCATTGACGAAGCCGAAATACACCTGCACGGTAATATGCAGGACAAGTTATTATCAATTTTATATGAATTTAAAGAACTGAATAATCAACATTTTATAACCACGCACTCCCCGAAATTGATAAATAAACTAACCATATCCTCTGTCTTGCGATTCTATAAAACTGAAGGATCTACTCAACATATAAACTTTAGGAATGACACGAATCAGCGTACAGATTACGATATTATTCGACTAATAAATAGCCAAAACAACGAAAAAATATTTTTTGCGGATAAGGTCGTACTTGTCGAGGGCATTAAGGATCGAATTCTAATCGAAGCGATCATAAATCAGGTTAATGATACGAAAGAAATCATAGAAGTAATTGATGTAGGTGGCAAATTAAACTTGAGCTTTTATAGAGACTACCTTGAAGAGATCAAGGTATCTAACTACACACTTTCCGACTTCGATTACCTATACGATATCTGTAAAAAAGAGCTTGGCTCACTATTTGTCACAAGTAACAGTAAAATTGATGCCATTATTAAGCACAAAAAATCAGAGGACAGAAAAACACTGATAGATGCTATGGAAGGCTTTGTATCGAGCAATGATAAAACCACTTTAAATAAAGTCACTGACTACCTTAAAACCAGGGGAATAGTCTTGAAAGATAATCTTAAGAAAGAAGAAAAAGTGTTATTAACAAACACCATTGATAAATTGAGAAGTAACAATATCTATATAATCTCCGCAGGGTTACTGTCAGATAAATCTAAATATTCTGGAGAGATTGAAGACTATTTACAGTATATTCAAACAAGCAAAAATCGAGACGATTCTATATCCAATCTCGTCAAATACATATCGAAAGATAACTTTGTAAACGCAATGGTAAAAAAATTAGAAACTAACGTTGCCGAGGAATTACTTGGGTTTATTGCTGCGGTTGTCTACAACGATGTAAGTAGAGGCTCGGACCTTATTAGGTAGCTGTAAAGGACAGTTCCGCCTTAGAAGAGAACTTTCTTTTCTCTATAAAGGCTTGGCCAGCATTCTGTCTAATTCTAAACTTAGTGCCGTGATTATGTCCTGTACGTGCATCAAAATCTACTAATGCGGTGTAAAAACATAGTTTTTCCGGCTGGTTTTTACATAGACGCACATAACAAAGTTTACACGCCCGAAATTAGTGTCTTTTACAGATTGGCTGCAAAGAAAAAGGACGCCGAAGCGTCCGAAATTTCCCAAATGGTGCCAGATAGCGGACTTATTGCTAACTATAAATCACAGTAACGTTGACAGCTACAAGCTAAGGGGACTAGTTCAGCAGTTCAACCTTGCTGGCGATTTGATAGCACCTTGATATAGATTCAAGTAGAATAGATGTATAGGTGAGCTGGGAAGTCTGGTCGGCGCTTATTTTTTAATGCAAGGACTTCTGTGAAAGAAAAAGTAAAAAACCTAGCTCTCAAACTCCACCCGAAACGTGTAGCGACTTTATTTGATACATTTCTGAAAGATGAATCTATCGGCGGGAAGTTGATTCTTGTTGCTGCGTTGCTCTCTTTGATTGTCGTAAACTCGCCACTTGCTGATGAGTTCAATACCTTTTGGCATACCCAGCTTTCAATCGGTATGGGTAGTTGGAGTTTGTCTCTTGATTTAAGACATTGGGTCAATGAGGGTCTTATGGCTTTCTTTTTCTTGGTAGTAGGTTTGGAAATTAAACGTGAACTTGTTAAAGGGGAGCTAAGAGATGTGAAGACTGCAGTCCTGCCGATAGGTGCTGCCGTCGGCGGAATGTTAATCCCCGCATTCATATATTTACTCTTTAACTTTAATACGGAAGCCGTCCAAGGCTGGGGCATACCTATTGCAACCGACATAGCGTTTGCCGTAGCAGTACTTTCGTTACTAAGCAACCGAGTGCCTGTACCTTTAAAGATATTCTTACTTACTCTTGCCATTGCTGATGACATAGGTGCTATTTTTGTCATCGCCTTATTCTATGCAGAAATCATAAATTATTGGTATCTTGCTGCTTCGTTCCTGCTAGCTATTGGTATTTTCTTATTTAGGAAACAACTAACTTACCGCATTTTTATAGTGAGCTTACTTGGCGTTCTTCTATGGGTTACTACACATCTTTCAGGAATACACGCCAGCATTGTAGGTGCGGTTATGGGCTTCTTAGCACCAGTCGCAAGGTCTAATGACAAAGTGGGTGTTTCAGAAAAAGTTGAAAAACTGTTCCTGCCAATAACCACATTCTTTGTTTTACCAGTTTTTGCCTTCGCTAATGCGGGTTTCCCGATTAGTGCGAATGCATTAACGTCCAACCAATCCGTGTTATGGGGAGTTATCTTTGGGTTAGTAGCTGGCAAAGTTATTGGCATAACTCTGGCTTCTTGGTTGCTCGTCAAACTTAAGGTAGCGAAGTTGCCAAACGGCGTATTGTGGAAACATATTATAGGAATTGGCTTTATTGCAGGTATCGGCTTTACCGTTTCAATTTTTATAACTGAACTAGCTTTTTCAGATAGCCAATCGTTAATAAACACTGCGAAGATAGGTATATTTATTGCTTCGGCAGTTAGCGCATTGCTTGGCTACGCAATTTTGCGACTCACACGTTCTCGCCAAATTAATTAACATTATGTTTGAGTCCTTTTTGAGTTGAACGATAAAACACCGATTTTCTCGGTGCTTAACAGATACAGTAGCTTGCAATTTCAATGGTGCCAGATAGCGGACACATTTCTAACACTTAATCCCAGCAATATAGACAATTACGAGCTCAAACATCTCGTAAATGAGTTTAATCTTTCTGGCAGTTTTATATTATAATTAGCACTCTTGACACGAGAGTGCTAATTTTCTAAAATCAAGATAGAAGCTAGTTATGCTTCTCTAAGTAAGTTACTAATAATAACGAAAGGAGAAATATAATGAGTAATCTTACTAGATGGGACCCTTTCGCAGAGCTGAGCGCTTTGCAAAAGCAATTTTTTGGTGATGACTGGATGACACCATTCAAGGGCGTAAACATACCTACTACGGACGTCTATACAAAAGATAACCAGCTTAAGGTTGAAGCTCACTTGCCAAACTTTGAACAAGACGATGTAAACATTCAGGTAGAGAACAACGCACTTGTTATAAGTGCCGAACGACACGAAAAAGAAGAGGATAAGGATAAGAAGTACGTGGTTCGTGAAAGCTCTAGTAGCTTTTACCGACGCATTGCACTACCAGATAGGGCTGATACAGATAAAATTGAAGCCAAACTGGATGATGGCGTTCTTAAGGTAAGCGTACCATTAACACCATTACCAGAACCCAAGAAAATTGCTATCGCTGCTTCAAATAAAAAGAAGTAGTCTAGTTCGGCCTTGCAGAAAAAAAGAGACTCTTTATTTGAGTCTCTTTTGAGTTTGACGGAAAAGCACTAATTTCATTGGCGTTTAACAGATGAGCAATATCAGAAATCAATGGTGCGGGTGCGGGGACTCTAACCCCGGGCCTCATCCTTGGCAAGGATGCGCTCTAAACAACTGAGCTACACCCGCTCGTTATTGAGATAAACAGTAAGTTTGGTGGCTCCTCCCAGACTCGAACTGGGGACACAAGGCTCTTCAGGCCTCTGCTCTACCAACTGAGCTAAAGAGCCCAATATTACGGAATATTGGTGGTGATGAGGGACTCGACCTTAACCCGTAAAAATTGCTTTTTGCTTGGTTCACTCGGCTTCCGTGGTCGCCGAGCAAGGGCGGCTGAGTGCCACCGGCACTCGCGTTCGATTCCAAACAAATAACTCTAATGAAAATTATATGACAGAAGTCATAAAAATTTTCATTGGTGGGTGATGAGGGACTCGAACCCCCGACCCCCTCGGTGTAAACGAGATGCTCTAGCCAACTGAGCTAATCACCCATGATCCTTATTGTAAATTATTCGTATGGTTCGAATCTAGGACTTGACTCACCTTCGGCGAGCCCGAAACTTCGCGATTGGCAAGCCAGTCGCCATCGGAAGATTTCCTTGCAAACAACCACCGGCTGTTCTCACCCCGTCCCCTCGGTGCAAGCGAGAGGCCAGCACCAACCAAAGCGAATCACCCAAGAACAAGAAACAACAGACGTTATAGTAGCAAATACCCCTGTTTTTTTCAAACTAATTGCCGTTAGTTGAAGCTGCTATGCTGCTTGCAATAATGCGTGCTTGACGTCGTCCAAGTTCGGTCGATCTTGCGGGCGAATACTGAGACCTTCGAGCATCAGTTTTGCAATCTTCTTTGGAATCTCGCTGTTTAGCTCTCGGGGATTAACCGGCGTTGTCTGTTCTAAGGATTGCCTATACGACTCTACGCTGGTTGCATTAAAAGGCATTTTTTGGGTTGTTGCTTGATAGGCTGTTGCTGCCAAACTGAAGACATCACCTTTGGCGTCGACTGCTCCGTCGGTGATTGACTCTGGTGGCATAAACCCAACGGTCCCAACTATCCTATCGGCCCTTGTCCCGAATTCGTCCGCTGGAGCTAGTGAACCTAGCTGACTAACTTGCTCGGTGTCAGCATGGTCTTCTGAAACCACACCAAAATCGGCAAGCCAACCTTCTCCCTGGGAATTAACCAGAATATTGCCAGGCTTTACGTCGCGGTGCACCAAACCGTTTTCGTGCATTCCCCCAATAGCACCCACTGCAGATTGTAGGGCAACGATAACTCGCTTCGGATCACCCTCAAGGTCGCTCAGCGTACCTTCTGCAAGTTCCATGACAACATGGCGATATTTTTTACCCTCAAACTCAAATGTACCCAGACCCTTTAGTGGAACCGCACCTGGAGTTTCCGTCTCACTCAGCAACAAATGCGTTGCCAACTCTTTGTCAACACGAAGTCGATAAGACTCATCGGGTTCGCTAAAGGTTTTGAGCGCAAAACGATTTTCATGCTGGTCTTCGACCTCGAATATGGCGGTGTCCTTCATGCTGGAGCCACCAATTTTTCTAATTACTTCGTAATCCTGGCCATTTTCTGGATCTTCAATATGATGCCCAAAGTGAATATTTGGCAAATTCTCTGTGTGGTCAGCTTGGGGCAAAGTGTCAGAATTTAGATATCGTCCCAAACTCTGTTGATATACATTCATTTTAGCTCCTAGACTAAAACTGCTTTTCTACAAAATATCCTCTTTAGGGTTTTAGGCCGCCATTTGGTTGTTGGTTGCAAGATACTGATTTAGCATTTGGACCACTTCTTGCCCGGGGATTTGAGGCGGAGCTGCTACTTCTAGGGCGACCTCTGGACTCGCGGCGTTCACCCCTACCGCTCGCTTGGCAACTTCTGCAACGGCTGGCATGGGCGCATGTGGGTCTAATATATCAACATGAAGAATGCCCTCGCCTTGTTCTTCGTGGTATTCGGCAAGTGCTTCTATGGTATCGGGGTCAATTTCGGCAACAGGCGTGTCATTGTGCCGACTTTTTTCAACGAGACAAAGCGCGAGCCGACCGTCGCCGACGGCCGTTTTGTATATTGCGAGGTCGGTTTCGTCCTCAAATACTTCGGGAGTGCTCATGAATCCAACAAATTCTGGATTGCGCAAGTCTAGTTCTGAGACAGTCATGTTTTTGATTCCTTTTAAAATGTTTATGTTTTCATAAATATCTATCAATTTATTGTACTCCTCTGCTGCACGGTTTCAACAGTTACAATACTTTTTAACAACATTTCTTTATCTGTGATTGAATTATTTAATAAATATACCATGGATGATATTTTTCACCACATCGTCTCAAAAATATAGAACACTATTGAAAAAAGCTAATTGGTGGGGATGAGAAGACTTGAACTTCCACGAGGTTGCCCTCACTAGCCCCTCAAGCTAGCGCGTCTACCAATTCCGCCACATCCCCAAAACACAGCGATTAACAGATTATAGATTACGATACAATAGTTTTTTTCTCAAGAGATGCATTGTTTTCTTGCTTACGTTCTCGGCATATGAGCGTGCAAATGATCCATCGAAAACTCTTGGCGCAAAATTGGCTTAATGTCGTCGAGTGTGACATCAACTTTTACCCCTGGGTTGAGCGTGCCATGGGGATCAAATATCTTTTTTAGCTTTTTGAACACATTATATGCCTCTGGACCGTATACTTTTTCAAGATAGGGTGCTCGAAGCCGTCCATCTCCGTGTTCTCCAGTGGTAGTTCCACCCAAATCGATGACAAGCGCATAGTATTCGTCCATGAGCTTGAAGGCTTTTTGCCGATCGCCAACTTGTGCCAAGTCAAGATATGGCTGGATATGAAGGTTGGCATTGCCAGCATGTCCCCACACCGCAACTTGCAGGCCGTGCTTTTGGAATAGCTTATAAACACCTCCCAGATATTCGCCAAATCGGTCGACTGGGACTACGCCGTCTTCGATGATTGGCACCGCAACCGCTCGACCCTGGTTTTGGGAAATTGCCGTTGCTGCAGCGTGTCGTACTTTCCAGAGCTGCTCTTGGTTTACCTCTTCGGTTTCGATTTGAAAGGTAAGACCGCGTTTGTCGAGCAGCTTGCTCACCTTTTTGGACATTTTCTTTTGATGTTTTGATGACTGGTCATTAAACTCGACCAACAACACTAATTTTGGAAACGGACTCTTGATTATACCTTTTAGCTGGTTGGGGTTTTGCTTTTCTACAAACGCCAGCAGGTTTTGGTCGACAACTTCTATGGCGCTCGGGATCTTTGGTAGTTTTAGAAGTTCATCGACAATTTCTTGGGCTTGTTCTAGGCTTGGAATCTGAATCATAAATAAAGTGTTGGTTGGATTGTGAGGCTCGACGGCAATTTTTGCCTCTGTCACGATACCGAGCGTGCCCTCGGAACCAACCAGCAGCGGTGTAAGATCAAAGCTGCCCTTCTTGTCCTTTACGAGGTCAAGGGCGTATCCCGCCGAGTTTTTACTAACGTTGCGCGCCAGGCTCGCAATAATATCGTGATTCTCCTCGATAAGTGTGTCCAGCGCACGATAAATTTCTCCCTCGAAAGTCGAGAGGCCCATTTTTTTGTTAAGCTCACGCTTGCTTAAGCGCTTCGTCTCAATAACTTCGCCATTGGCCAGCACGACTCGAAGACTATCAACAAAGTTGCGAGTACTTCCATACTTGACTGACTTTTCGCCACTGGCATTATTAGCGATCGCGCCACCAACAGTGGAATATTCGAGTGACGCTGGATAAGGTGGCAGAAACAACCCGTGGGTATGAAGGGCCTGTTGAAGTTTGCCGTAATTAACCCCGGGCTCGATGGTGACCGTGCCTCGTTTTGTATCAAGCTCAATAACCTTGTTCATGTGTGCTGGAAAAACCAGCATTATGCCCTTGCCGATGGCAGAACCACTCTCGTCGGTTCCTGCTCCACGAGGAGTAATCGGTATTACCCGACCCCTTTCAGCGAGCTGCCATGTGAACCGAGCAGTTTTTCGGACGTCGTTCTCTCCCCTGGGGTAGGCAACAATTGCCGGCACGATTCGAAATATGCTGGCATCGGTAGAAAAGTAACGCCGGGCATCATCTCCAGTCATAACCTCGCCGACTAAATGTTCTTGTAAATAATGAGCAACCTTATTCATAGATAACCGAAAAAACCCTTTTGTTGATATGTCCTTGTTCAAGAGACATAGTAGCATAAAAGCGCTTGTGTTTGGTGCGCCCAAAGCTGTCATGAACGCTGCAGGTCGCCACACTGCTTTCCGACTTCACCTGTTTAGCGAGCTGCACTTCGCACCTTCCATTCATCAACGTTGGCAAAACGTTCACTGGGAGTCGCCACCAGGGTCGAATTGAAGTCGTAGAGTGGTTGCCGCGCAATGTATAAAAACCTAGTTTGGTAAAGCGCCAACGCCGGATTATCGTTTTTCCATGCTTCTAAAAAGGGGCGGTATTTTATGGCACGATTTGCAGGATCGGATCGAGTTCGACCGGCTTCGAGGGACCTATCAGCGGCAGTTGACTTGTACTCGCTGAAGTTGAGTCGCGTTTCCGAGCGAGGATCGGCCTGCGAACTGTGCCAATATGCAAAAACGTCGGGATCGGGACCAATCGAAATACCATACAGTAGCGCATCGTAGCTGTGCGTTGCGACCGTGGACTGCAATTCTGAATCTGATTGCAGCAGTACCTGCACATCTACCCCAAGCTCCCGCCACTGCTTCTGGAGAGCTCCACTGACCGCCGTCAGCTCGCTGTCGTTTCCACTAAACAGCCGAAATGTCAGTTTTTTGCCATCCTTTGTCCGAATGCCAGTACTCGGATCTTGCTTCCAGCCCAAACCGTCAAGAAGCACCTTTGCCTCGTCACGCTTATTCGTCACCTGGGCATATCGTTTGTCATATCCTGGCTGCGAACGAAGTAGGGGCTCATCAATCGCGAGCAGTGGATATGGAACTTGGGAAAACAATTCGAGCTTGTTGACACCCAAAACCAGCGCCCGGCGAATGGTGGGATCTTTTAGAACTTCTTGGTCATTTTTAAAAAACGTCATAACTTGCCCAGTGAGCGTGATTGGGTACTCCCTTGTTTGATCATCATTCGACAAAAAGTCTGGCAGTTGGTTTAGCCCGACAATTGCGTCTACTTGCTTGTCTTTGTAGGTGTTAATCAATTGATCTTCCTGGCTATAGGCCTTGAGGATAAACTTGTCTAGGCTGGGGGTACCTTGGTGATAGTTTTCAAATTTTTGCAGCACCACACTAGATATTCTCTCGTTGTCGCCTTGCTGCTTTACCTCGATATCAACAAAGCTAAATGGACCCGTTCCTACGGGAGATTGATTATTGAAGGTGTTTGATCGAAGTTGGGCTGGGTTAACCTTTGACAAAATATGTTCGGGGACGATGCCGTTGGTCAACGAGTGCGGGAAGGCGCTTAGTTTATTGGGTAAGGTAAATTGAACCGTGTAGTCATCGACGGCCTTAATTTTTATCCCGCGCCAACTCGACAACAGATATGATTTGGTTTCGGGGTTTTGAATAAGGCTATAGGTGTAAAGCACATCTTTTGAGGTGAATGGTTTCCCGTCGTGCCATTTTACATTCTGTCGCAACTTTACGGTGTACACGGTTTCTGATGGGTCATACGAATAGTTTTCTGCTAAATCCCCAGTCAGCTGCCCATTCTCGTCATACGCAAACAAACTAGAAAACACTAGCTTAGATACGGAACTATCAACTAGGTTTGATGCGTAGAGGGGATTTGCATTGGTGAAACTACCAAGCACTCCCTCGGTGTAGATGCCGCCGTCAACTGGGACGCTGACTTGATACTTGTTCGAAAGCGCCCGGGATTGCATGAGCACCCCAACGACAAGAATAGCAATCAGTCCTATCCACCCTATCAAAAAGCGTCTTACACTGGTAAGTTTTGTAATTCGACGAACTAAGTGTTTGTCGATGTGTTCTTCGGTTACGTAGCCAATGTCTTCTACCTGTCGACGTCTTTTTCGGAGTATTCTCCGCATACGCAACTTTGATCTACGACTCACCATATTTATATGTATTTGTTCCTACGCCAATACGTTGAGTAGTAGCGAAACGGAAAAAATGATTGCCAGAATAATGGTAATTTGGTGAATTGTTTTGTCGGTACCTCGACGAACAGTATTTACCTCACCGCCACCACCGAGACCAGCTCCCAAGCCCGCTCCCCGAGTTTGCATTAGTATTAGGACCGTCATAATCACCCCGGAAATAATCGCAATGTAGCCGAATACGTTCATCTAGTTTGGTCCTCTAAGATAGTCACTACTAGATAGTTTACCAAGCCAATCACCATCCCAGCAAGCATTGCCGACCATAAACTCGTCACGTTCAGAGGTGCGTAGAGCCAACTTGCCAAAAGCACCATTAATCCGTTGATTACAATCATGAATAGTCCCAGGCTAAGTAAGATTGCTGGCAAAGAAAGAAGCACGACTATTGGCTTTATGACCATGTTTACAAGCGCCAAGATGAGACCAGAGACCACAATAACTCCAAGCTCACTCTGGTAATCTATCTTATCGCCAAGTAACCCAGCAGCTATCCACAAACCAAGTCCGCTGACAAACCACTGAAGTAAAAATCGACCAAACAGAGAATGTCTTCGTTTTATCATCTCTGATCTATTGTAAGCGAGTGGCTATTCTTCGGCAAAGCACGTGTAAGATTTTCGTTTCCGTTGTCGGTAATTAATATCTCGTCTTCGAGACGGATACCCAAGCCCTCTTCGGCAATGTAAATGGCCGGCTCGACTGTAAGCACAGTTCCGACGTCCAGCGGTGCATCATAATCGCCAAGGTCGTGCGCATCGATTCCCAAGAAATGCGACGTCAGTTGAGGATAGTACTTTCTGACCGACGCCTTTGATAGTGTGCGAATAAGACCAAGTTCTTGGAGTTTTTTGCCTAGATAGTGCTGTACGGCTTGTTCGTAGGTTTTTAGATTCGTGCCTGGCTTTAGCAAAGAACACGCGAAGTTATGTACCGCTAGTACGGCGTCGTACACTTGTTGCTGGCGTGGTGTGGGGTTTTCAAACACTGTTCGAGTAATATCGGCGCAATATCCTTGGTACTTCAGCCCAATATCAAGCAGTAGCGCATTTGAGTTTATTGGCTGGTTGTTTTGTTGGTAGTGCAGCACCACCGAGTTTGAGCCGGCGGCGATAATCGGGCTATAGGCAAAAGATAGGTCATTCTCGATAGTGTACTTTGCTGCCAGTGCATGAAGTTGGCTTTCGTTCGTTACTTTTTTTCGGTTTGTCTCTATAGTTTCGAATACTTTCACAGTGTGGGCGATTGCACTTTTCATCAGCCGAAGTTCTTGGGGTTGTTTTTTCATTCTCTGCTGTCGTAAATACGGAGTAATATCTACAAGGTCGACTGAACTGCGTATGTTACTTAATAATGCCAACAACCGTGCTGGGCTCGGATTTGTAAACATATCGTGCGACTCGATATACGAGGGACCAGGCTTGAGACCAGCAATCTGCGTTGATTTTTTTACCAGTTTCTCTAAACGACTCCAGCCTTCTTTCCACTCATACACGGTGTCTACCCCAGAAATTTTTTGTAAAGAACTGTGATCAATTTGGCCGTCAAACGCAGCTCGAACCGGATCCCGCTTCGGTACAATAATATATTCCGAAGACGCCTCCATAACCAAGATTATTCCCGGCACCTGGATGCCACTTAAGTACCAGACATTGCTGTTTTGAACAAAAGGATATGTGCTGCTTGATGATTCTTGGATTAAGCAGTTCCCCGCCAGTACGATGGGGTCGCTTCGACCAAAAAGTTCGCGCAAACGAGCGCGATTGGCCCCAAAAAATTCAGCTGTTAAGCCCCTATGAGATTCCATATGTAGAGGCTCATTCTAACACGCTATCTAAAACGGCTTCAATCTTCCTTAATCTGTTGCAAAAATACTGGGGCCCAATTTTCTCTATAACCTTTGTTTGAGGGATGAAAGAGGTCAGCACCAAAAGTTAACAGGCCGCGATTATTTTTGGTACGCTCGTGCAACGGCGCCAGCGTAAAGCCGTGTTTCTCGGCAAGCCGATACACAATATTGTTTGCGATTGTCACATTTTTCTCCAATTTTGACAGCCTGCTGCCACTGAAATTTGGTATATCAGAGATAATTGTCTGTTTCGGGAGCCTGCTCATCAGTTGATCCATATCTTGCTCAAAGCGCTGCTCGTTAAAACTTGTAATGTCATTCGCACCGATTTCGACGGTAACTATGGTTTTATTGTCCTTTGCAAGGGCGTCGTAGGCCGGCAGTTGCCTATCGAGCACATCACGAATCTTGGCGCCGCTTTTGCTAAGATTTACCAGCCCAACTTCTCTGCCGCTTCGTTTGGATAGCTCTTGTTGAATAAGACCAACGTAGCCTTTGTCTGGCTTACTCGCACCCACGCCTTGAGCCGCCGAGTCACCAAAGGCAACATAGTCGATCCGTTGATTTTGTATAGTGCGCTGGTTCTGTGCATTCCAGTGGTTTTGGTACCGAGAAAGTTGGGTATAGAGTTCGATAACCCTTAGCCCGACGATTGCCAAGACGACTACAAAAATTATTACTATAATCTTTAGCGCACTGAGGCTGTTCATGCGTTTCACTATACGCTACTGCGCTGACTTGTTATAAGCTTGGCTTTTGATTTTCCAACAACTTTTGCCACTTCTTCCTCGGTGGCCAGATTGAGCGATTTCGTGCTTCCGAAGTGTTTGATGAGCGCTTTTCTTGTCGCTGGCCCTATTCCAGGAATGTCGTCGAGTTGACTTGCGGTTTGCCGCTGTTTTCGGATTGTCGAATGATAACTGACAGCAAAACGGTGGCTTTCGTCTCGAATCCGCATCAGTAGTTTGAGACCATCATCATTTTTCGGTAGTTGGAGAACTTCAAATTGCCCGATGCTTTTTGGCACTATTATTTCCTCATGTCTTTTTGCAAGACCAATCAGCGGAATCTGACAACCAAGTTCCTGCACCGCGCCCTGTGCCGCACTAACCTGTCCTTTGCCACCGTCTATCAGAAGTAGCTCTGGAAGCCCCCATGCTTTCACGTTCCGTGGTTGCAAGCGACGCGTAATTACTTCTCTCATATGGGCAAAGTCGTCGTTTCCCCCAATTCGTAGCTTAAACTTTCGGTATTGACCCTTGTTGGGGACGCCCGCAACAAACACCACCATACTCGCGACATTGTCGGTCCCTTGCAAGTGACTGATGTCAAAGCCTTCGATTCGGCGTGGTGGCGCTGGCAGCCCCAAAAGCTTTTCAAGTCGTAGCAGCCCATTGTCTTTGCTAATATCCATCAGCTCTCGATCACCGAAAATGACTTGTCGCTCAAGATTTTTTAAGGCGTAGAGTTTATTGCGAAGCTTGCTGGCTTCCTCAAAATTGTGGGCCTTGGCTTGAGCCGTCATAGCTTTTTCGATCTGGACAGTAATTGTTTTTCTTGAGCCTCTTAGGTACATCATGAGCTGACGCAAATTCTGTCGATATTCATCAAGTGAGGTTAAGTGAGCTTCGAGTCCAGGGCACAAACCAAGTTGAGCCTGTAAACACGCTCGCTTAGGGATATTTGTTGGGCTATGAGTCGAATAAGGAAAGGCCTTTCTCAAGTATTTTAAAGCCCGAGAAATTCCTTGCTTGCTTAAATAAGGACCGAAATACTCGGCACCGTCATCCAAAGGGCGTCTTGTGTAACTGACTGTCGGATGAGAGCTGTGAGTATCTATTCGAACATAGATAAAACTCTTGTCATCACGAAGCAGAATGTTGTACCTGGGCATGTACCGACGTATCATCTCCGCTTCGACAAAAAGCGCATCAAGCTCGGTTTCGAGCACTGTCCAGTCCGTATCTACAATTTCGCTCACCAACGCGTCGGTCTTGGGGTCCCTCACTCGACTGGCTTGAAAATACTGGCGAACACGATTGCGCAGATTTGCCGCTTTGCCGATATAGATTATTTCGCCGTGACTATCTTTATGAAAATAAACTCCCGGGTCTTTGGGCAAATCCTTTAATTTGGCTTGGAGTTTTTCGTTCATATAATTTTAAGACGAGCTTTTCGCAACTCGCGCAGACAGATGACTTACACAAGACGAATATTTTGTGGCACATTCCTGGCACATCAAAATTTGACGATTACAGTCTTTCTCGGTGCAATTTATCTGATCGCTCGTCGCCTTATTGCAGCGATTACACACTCCAACATCTTTGCTCTTTTCGGAGAACTGCACGTTCATTCTTTTATCAAACACATAACACTTACCGTCCCAATACCCTTCGTCCTTAAATTCTTCGCCGTACTTCACAATTCCACCATCTAAGTGATACACGTCCTTGAATCCTTTGTGGTTCATATAGGCGCTCAAATACTCGCAGCGGACATCGCCAGTACAATAGGTTAAAACCGTTTGGTCTTTTGGTATATCTTTGAGCACTTCCTTGATTTGTTTGAAGGCTTTTATCTTAGGCTTGATGACATTTTTGGCCCGAAATGCCCCTATATCACTCTCGTATTCGTTGCGAGCATCCAGTACCACTACATCGGGGTTCTTCTTGAGATAATCGTGCCATTTTTGGGGCCTCAGACCTTTGGTGCTGTTAAACACATCAAATTTTTCATCTGGAGCAAGGGTTACAAGTTCTGAACGTACTTTTACGCTCAGTTTTGGAAAGTCGCCCGCCGAACCATCACTCCACTTGAACTCCGCGCCTTTAAACAACGGGTGTTGCTTCATTTCTTTCACGTAAGCTTTTACCGAAGCGATGGGGCCGCCAAGTGTGCCGTTTATACCTTGTTCGGCTATGATAATCCGGCCCTTGAGCCCCAATCGTTCGCAGAGGTTTCGTTGCCAAAACATAACACTGGTTGGGTCGGTAACTGGCACAAATTTATAGTATAGAATCACCTTTTCCATCTATCTATTCTACCAGTTGTCACTCAAGGCTTAGAAAACAAGACTATTCTTCCTCTGAAGCGGCTTCGGCAGCTTGAGTATCGGCTGCTTCTTCGCCTTCAACGGACTCTTCACCAGCTTCGGACGCCAGGTCGGCTGCAGCAGCATCTGCTTCAGCAGCTTGGTCTTTTGGCATCTCGACGGTTGCAATAACTTGCTCTGGTTCAGTTTTAATCGTTACGGTGGCAGGAACCTTTAGATCAGCTACGGTCAGTTTGTCGCCAACTTCGGCCAGTGAGGTGGCATCAACCTCGATAACGTCAATAAGGTCCTTGGGAAGCGCCTCTATTTCAATGCGGTCAATCTTCTTTAATACTTGGAGACTTGCCTTCTCGGCGGGAATTTCTCCAACCAGCTGAAGAGGAACCTCTGCGGCCGCCTTTTCGTCGGCTTTTATAGCTTGAAAAACCGTGTGGTAGATGCTTGCCGTTGCCGGCTTATAGGTCACTTCCTTTATCATGGTTGTATACTTTTTTTTGTCGACCGTAACATCTACGGGGTGGTGCTTTCCTGAGCTCGCGTACACTTTCTTTAGTTGAGCTTCGGGAACTGCAATGTGAATTGAATCACTCCCATGATCGTGAATCACAGCAGGAGTGTGCCCTTTTGCTCTAAGTTGTTTTACTTTTTTACCAATTGTGTCGCGCTTTACCGCGGCAAGGGTGCTGTCGCCCATTGTACCTCCAGTGTTAGACAGTCATCATTATAGCACGCGAGAGTGACAGCATAAGGTGAGTGGTATACTGCTAGTTAAAGTATGTTGGATGCAGATATTTTTGTAAGTGGTGGCTTGTTGCTAATCGCATTTATTGTATTCGCCGAATCTGGACTTTTATTTGGCTTTTTCTTTCCTGGAGATACATTATTGATTGCCGCGGGTCTGCTTGCAAGCCAAGGCAAATTCGAGCTTTTGACCCTCCTTCCAACTATCGCCGTAAGTGCAACACTTGGCGGAATTGCAGGTTACTACATCGGAGAAAAAGCCGGCCCAAAGCTTTTTAAAAAAGAAGATGGGATTGTATTTAGAAAAGCTTATGTAGCTCGAGCCGAAGAATTTTATGAAAAGCATGGCGGAAAAACCATTATGTTAGCTCGCTTCATTCCAATCATCCGGACCTTTGCCCCAGTTGTTGCAGGAATTGGACACATGAACAAGTTCGCGTTTAATGCCTATAACTTTTTCGGGAGTATTGTGTGGGGTGTTGGTGTCACATTGCTCGGATATTTTTTTGGAAGCAAAATCCCGAATCTTGATCATTTCATCCTGCCGATTATCGTTTTGGTAATGGTGGCCAGTTTTGGACCGACGGCGTACCACATAATTAGCAACCCGCTGTCACGGCGCAAGCTCAAACAACTATTTTTTCGACGCTGAAGCACTAATAGAAACTACGTTCGGTGCCAGCTCGGTTCGCCTAACGGCCAATCTTCCAGTTGCGACCGCCACCGCAAAAGAAGTGCCGTCTACGGGACCGCCATACTCCGGAAACTGCAGCAAAGCTTCTACTTGCGCGTCAGCCAGTAGGTCAGCTTGCAGGTTACGATTATTGGGCTGGAACAACTTGGTTTTTCCAATATCGCTTGAGAGATGTGTTCTTCGGGAAAAAGATCGAAGTTTGTGCAGGGCTGCCGAAACCCAAAAGTCTTCCTTGTACGGAGACGGATCCAAGCAAACCATTGCGTGATGGACGAGCGCTATCTCCTTTAGCACATTATCGTGGGCTTTTATTTCGGGCGGGTAGGTGTAAGGGTCGAACTGAGGATGCGCTTTGCGAAAATTTTGCAAAGACTCCCACGAGCGAAAGCTCATTGCGTCCAACGATTGTTGGTGCTGCATTTTTTCCGGCAACTCTATCGACATTTTTAATATTATAATACGGCTGTCAAAAAATGCCCGGTATGACTCTTCTTATTTTTGGCAACCTGTTCGGGTGTTCCATCAGCAACAATATAGCCACCTTTATCCCCGCCCTCTGGACCCATGTCAATAATGTGATCCGCGGATTTGATAACGTCAAGGTTGTGTTCGATCACGATCATGCTATTGCCCGTATCAACCAGCGCATGTAGCACTTGCAACAATTTGTCCACATCAGCAATATGCAGCCCGGTCGTTGGCTCATCAAGGACATAGAGCGTCCTTCCCGTCGATCGGCGAGATAGCTCCGTGGCCAGCTTTATTCGCTGGGCTTCTCCACCGCTAAGCGTGGTAGCAGACTGGCCTAAGCTTATATAGCCCAAACCAACGTCCACTAGTGTTTGCAGTTTTCGGGCAATCGCAGGAATATTCTCAAAAAAACCAAGCGCTACGTCGGTAGTCATCTCTAATACGTCACTAATGCTTTTTCCTTTGTAGTGAATTTCCAGTGCCTCTCGGTTGTAGCGTTTGCCGCCACATTGTTCGCAAGTCACATACACATCCGGAAGAAAGTGCATCTCGATCTTGATTATGCCATCTCCCGCGCAGTTCTCGCAGCGACCCCCTCGAACATTGAAACTAAATCTTCCAGCGCTATAGCCTCTAAGCTTCGCTTCTGGCAGGCCCGCAAAAAGTTCCCGAATTGGCGTAAATAGACCCGTGTAGGTTGCCGGGTTGCTGCGTGGAGTCCTGCCTATTGGTGACTGATCGATCACAATAACCTTATCGAGGTGTTTTATTCCGTCTATGTGATCGTGTCGACCGGGTACCGTCTGGGCCCTCATAAGGCGTGCCGATAGCTCTTTTGCGAGTATATCGTTGATGAGGCTTGATTTTCCCGAGCCAGACACGCCACTCACCACCACCATTTTTCCAAGCGGAATATTCACCGTTAGGTCTTTCAAATTGTTCTCACGAGCGCCAACAACTTGAAGTTGCTTGCCATTTCCCTGGCGGCGTTTTTTGGGTACCGCAATTTTTTTCTTGCCACTCAAATATTGACCCGTAATTGAGGCTTGGTTCTTGGCAACTTGAGCTGGAGTTCCTTCTGCAATAACCCTTCCACCATGTATTCCAGCGCCCGGCCCAATATCTAGCACGTGATCAGCGACGCGTATTGTCTCTTCGTCATGTTCAACGACTAGCACCGTGTTGCCGAGATCCTTAAGGTGTCTGAGCGTATTGATCAAACGTGCATTATCCCGTTGGTGAAGGCCGATGCTAGGTTCGTCGAGCACATAGAGTACGCCTTGTAACCCACTACCGATTTGGGTGGCGAGTCGTATTCGCTGGGCTTCTCCCCCACTTAGACTAACCGCGCTACGTAGCAAATCTAAATAATTGAGTCCGACGTTTTGAAGAAAGGTGAGGCGTGCCGTAATTTCTTTTAGTATTTGATTGGCGATCTTCAGCTCAGCGTCGGTCAGTTTTAGGGTCTTAAAGAATGTATGGGCGTTATCTATCGAAAGACGACATATGTCCATGATTGATTTGTCCGCAACCGTGATCGCCAAAACTTCTGGCTTGAGCCGTAGGCCGTGACAGGCATGGCAAGGACGCTCTTGCATGAAACGCTCAATATCGCGGCGCATAAAGTCACTCTCTGTCTCCTTATGGCGTCGCTCCAGGTTTGGTATTACCCCCTCATACGTAGTATCGAACGCTCGGCCGCTTCCAAGCTGAACCTCATATACCTCGCCCCCCGTACCATAGAGTAGCTTCTCTAAATCGACAGCTTTGAGTTCACCGGTCGGAACATGAAGAGAAAAATTATAGCGATCGGCAACAGCTTGCATTTTTTTCATATACCACGCATCGGCATTCACGCGATTGAACGGTCGTATTGCGCCTTCGGCAATGGTTAAACGACCATTGGGAATCACCAAGTCTGGATCAACTTCGAGGCGACTACCTAGACCAGTACATACTGCGCACGCGCCGTGGGGGCTATTAAAGCTAAAGGTTCTTGGTTCGAGCTCTGGAATCGAAATTTCTGGGTGATCAACACAGGCGTACATGAGACTATAGCGATGCTCGTCTTTGCTATCAGCATTTGCGATCAAGAGCTTGCCATCAGCTACATCAAGCGCCTGCTCGACACTCTGGGCCAGTCGACCACGACTTTCCTCGTCGTTCACCATCCTATCAACCACAATTTCGATTTTGTGTTTGTGGTTTTTGTCGAGCGCTGGCCACTCATCAAGCGAATAGACTACCCCGTCAACTCTAGCCCTGGCAAATCCGAGTCGCTGATATTGCTCGGGGATGTGTTCGAACAATCCCTTTTTGTCATTCACTATCGGTGCCAGAACAAGCAGACGAGCACCAGCTGTGGTCTCGATTACTTGATCCACAATCATCGAAGGCGTCTGTCGGGCAACTGTTTTGCCACAAATAGGACAGTGCGGGGTGCCAATTCGAGCGAATAATAATCTTAGATAGTCATAAATTTCGGTGACGGTGGCAACAGTACTTCGTGGGTTTCGACTTGTCGATTTTTGGTCAATAGATATCGCAGGACTTAATCCGTCAATTTGATCAACGTTTGGCTTCTCCATAAGCCCCAAAAATTGTCGTGCGTAGGCGCTCAAACTCTCAACATAACGTCTTTGTCCCTCAGCGTAAATTGTGTCAAATGCGAGACTTGACTTGCCTGACCCACTAAGACCCGTGATGACTACCAGTTTATTTCTAGGAATAGAAACGTCGAGGTTTTTGAGGTTGTGCTCCCGCGCGCCTTTTACATGAATAAAGTCCATAGGTCCGAAGTATTATACGCGCATAAAGTGTTTTATACTAGTGTTTGTGAATAGTTCATTCAAAAAACACAACCTGTTAAAGCGAGTTCTTATCGACATTGCTGGATTTGGTCTTATGATCCTCGCTCCATTTTTAGGCTGGCTGCCTGGCCCCGGAGGAATCCCTTTATTTTTAGCTGGGCTCGGCTTGGTATCGATTAATCACGCATGGGCACGCAAACTCCTAAAGGACTTCGATGTGAGACGCGTTGCATTTACAGATCGTTATCTTATGGCTGGATGGTTGTTTTCGATTACGCTCGATCTTGTGTGCCTAATTCTCCTTGGTATAGGTATTTATGTAGCCTTCACAGCCGATCAGCTCTATGCAAGAGCCATAGCTTTGGGTATCTGCAGTTTGGCGCTGGTTGTTATTCTTAGCAACCAAAAGCGGCTCGATCGCATATTTGCGAAGTTCAAAAAGCCATAAGTAACGACACCTTAGCATAAGCTTCTTATATTATATAGTTGCATTATTATCAATTTTGTGGATAATATATGTCACTAACTAAGTCGTGGTGAGGTGGCTCAATGCTCAACTACATCGTTCTCGGCCAAATTCCCGGGACAAACATTTTCCTTTCTTTTACGTTCGTTTCGATCGGTTTTATTATGATCGGAATTGGCGCACTCGCGTTCCTGCATCGCAAAGAAATTGACCAATTTCGAAAAAAGCATTCTCGAAATCATATTGATCAATCCTCAATGTAAAATCGATTGGGCGTACAGTCGTAGCTCTTCGAGTAGATATTGATTGGCTTTTGACTGAGTTGGATCAGATAATAAATTCTCTAAGGTTTCGCTAAATTTTGGAAGCTGTTTTGCAACACGAACTTGGCAGTGTGCCTCCCAGTCTTTTCGCTCGGCATCTGACAGAGATTTTGGATAGTTCCGGGCCTTGTACAGAGGAAGTAGCGCGTTCAGCCGGCTATCTTGAAATAAAAAGTGTTCTTTGTCGAGCTTGCTTACCTCGCTTTTTCTAAGATGCGTGGCTTTTTTGCGGTCATCGTCGTCAAAAAATCCATCGTACAATTTTTCTTCCACTTCTTGGGCATTTTCCAAAAGCGCTGTTTGCTCAACACGTTCCTTTTCTATTAGGTTGAGGGCTTTGCGTAGGTTTGGGTAAAATGTTGGCTCATCATCAATCACTTTCTTGTGGTGGTGGTGTTGGTCGAGGTCAATCCCAAGCCGATCGGCATCGGCGGCGGTGAGTACCGATAGTGGCGCAACTGCGGGACACCTATTGTACTTGAGCGTTTTTACCGGCAGTCTCGGCTCACGAGAGTCTTTCTTATATTTCCAGGCGTCGGCAAGCTCCTCGGGAGTCATTGAAATGTATCGCGACGGATCATGCCTTAGGTCATATACAAGAGAGGCCCCGGGGTTTGGATGTTCACCAAGTCGGCAGACAACAGCAAGTTTCTCGGACTCACTCGCATATTTGCCGCTGACGTACACGAACATCTGGCTGGTTTCAACCAACTGTTTAATCTGATTTTTATCTCGCATTCCTAGCAAGTAGCTAAACAGTTTTGGTTGGTTTTTTTGGATAAGACGCGCAACAGCAATCGTCGCCTTTACGTCACTGAGCGCGTCGTGGGCATCGCTGTGCGCCAGTGAGTTTAGTGCGGTAAGCAGCTCAAGTCGATTTGTGGGCTTTCCGTCACTTGAAATTGGCCACTTTATATCACTTGGGCGAAGCGCTCGAGTCATGCGCACTACATCGAGCAAATCCCAACGGCTACGTCCTTCTTGCCACTGCCAGGAGTAAGGATCGTAGAAATTGCGATACATTAGAAATCTCATAAACTCATCATCAAAACGAATGTTATTGAAACCAACAAAAATTGTGTGTGGATAATTAACTTCTTGATCAAACAGCTCAATAAATTCCGCCTCGGTTATCCCTTCGGCGATGGTTTTTTGGGGGGTAATGCCAGTAACAAGAACTGCGTGTGGCTCTGGCAAAGTATCTTCCGAGAGTTTGATGAGACAATTTACGGCTTCACCTTGCGGCTTGAGCTCCATGTCGGTTCTTTGACCCGCAAATTGTATGATCCGAGATGACCGTGGCGATACCCCGCTGGTCTCAAGATCATAAAAAAACAGACTATGTTGTTTCATCAGCGAACCCCACACACAAAAAATGCGGAATCATGTATGCGCTTAGTATTCAAAGCGGCCGTACTCGTGTGGCGAACCAACAACAATCTGATCGCCTGGATTAATTTTCTGACGCTCCAACTCATGCATTATCCCCATTTTTCTCATAATATCACGCAAGCGATCTATCCCAGCCGGGTTGTCAAAGTTAGTGCGCTTTGCAAACCGTTCAATTTTTGGACCAGTTACCGTAAAGGTCGTATCGTTATGGCGAACCGACCAGGCTGGAGTTTTATCGCCGAGCGTAATAATCGGAATCGTGTTTGGTAGGTTGGTATCGACTTCCTTTTGAGCGCTTAGTTCTTTTGCAACTGCAAAAAGTAGCTCTCGTACTCCATGGCCACTCATCGCAGAAATCGGAAATAGTTTTGTATTTTTGTGTATCACCTGACGTAACTTCGAAAGTTGATCCGCAACTATCTCCTCGTCTAAGCCATCAATTTTGTTGAGTGCTACTACTTCTTGGCGGGCTGACAGATCGATTCGATAGGCCTTAAGCTCCTGCCGAATTGTTAAGTAGGCGGTTGTGACATCTTCTTGATACGCGTCAATGACATGGATGAGTATCTTAGTGCGCTCGATATGGCGTAAAAATTCATCTCCCAATCCTCTCCCAGCGCTCGCCCCTTTAATAAGTCCAGGTATGTCAGCAACGAGCAGGCTCTTGTGGTTATCAAGATCGGCGACACCAAGATTTGGCTTTGTAGTGGTAAACGGGTAGTCGGCAATCTCGGGCTTGGCGTTAGAAATACGGGCAAGAAGCGTTGACTTCCCCGCATTTGGCAGACCAACGAGACCAACTTCGGCGATAAGTTTGAGCTCCATGGTAACTTCGAGTTCCACCCCTGGCTCTCCCTTTTCGGCAATTTTTGGTGCCTGGCGTCGACTACTTACAAAGTGGGCATTGCCATACCCGCCCTTACCTCCTTTTGCGACCACCACGCGCTGACCATCTTGGATAATGTCTGCGATTAGTGTTCCCTGCTCGTCGTACATAACGGTACCAATCGGCACTTTGACCTCGAGATCACCCCCTCGCCTACCATGTTTTTTTTGCTTCGCTCCAGCGTGTCCAGACTTTGCGATAAGCTCCTTGTGAAAGCGAAACGAGGCCAGAGTATTTTGGTTAGTGCTTCCAATGGCGACAATATCTCCGCCGTCTCCGCCGTCTCCGCCGTCGGGACCACCTCGGTCAATAAACTTTTCGTGGCGAAAACTAACCACGCCGTCTCCGCCGTCTCCGCCGGCAACTTTAACCTTTACTTTATCTACAAACATCTACTTTATAGAGTAGTGAGTATTCGGTGATGAGTCTAGAGCATTTTCGTTTCGATGGCCACAAAACCACCCAACATCTTACTGCAACTCCCAATGAAACTAATAGATGAAGGCGTAGTTGCCCATTTCTGATGCGGGCACTGTTCGATATGTCACTTTGCCCCAAATAGGATAATTCATGTCTGAAAATAATGCTGACCCATCTGGGTTTACCTTTTCAACAAACGCAACGTGTCCAAGCCCACCTATTGACTTGTGGTAGACCACAGCACCGTCTTGCGGCACATTCCCAGTTGGTAAACCAGCTTTGCGCGCGAGACTAAGCCAAGAGATGGCGTTGCCGAGGTTGCTCGGAATTGGACGACCTATTTCGCGCCGTCGATTTGCGGCGTGCCACGTACACCAGCCATAGTCATAGCCATTCGCGCTATAAACTGGCGCGGAACCAAAGGCAAAACTAGATCCATACCCGCCAAACGCGGCAGTACCAACCGCCCTGTTCATTGTAGTGGTCGGCTGGATCGCGTCGGGAATAACTATCGTCTCTCCAACCGCAAATCCGCCAGTTATTTCTGCGTCGTTAAACGCAACCAGCTGATCCTTGTTGGAAAAATATCGATTGGCGATGGCATCTGGCGTATCGCCAGGCTTAACCACATACGTCATACCATTTACAGGACTAATAATAAGCACTTTTCCGACCGCCACCGCTTCGCCGCTCAATCCGTTGGAATTCCTTACAGTATCGGCGGTGATGCCAAATTTGGCAGCTATTGAACTGATGGTGTCGCCGGCTACGACGGTGTATTGTTTAATATCTTTCTTGGACTTGAGGCCAGCCCCCACAATCTGTGGCTTCGCCACAACTTGATCGTCGGTACCAGCAACTGCGAGTTCGGCATTGAAGGTATCGGCCTTATTCACAACCGCAGTTGCCTCTTGCAAACCAGTTAATCGAGCCACATGAACCGCAACATCAGCTGACGAAATAGCGTCAAGTGGTTGACTTTGACTGGTTCCGCCAACTAATTGGGCTTTGGCGGGCTCCTTGCTTGGTGAATCCACAGATTGTGCAGACACCGCAAAAAACCCTATACCCACCAGGAGCATAAGGTTGGCACTGATAACACCAAAGCGCACAAAGCGCTTCTTCGTTCTCTTATTAAGACGCCGGTACGTTCGACGTACTGACGTAATAGGGTTTTTTGCAGATTTTCTAGAAGTTGAGCGGGTACCTGCAACAACACTAAAGTTACGAATAAACTTCTCCTAGCACCTGTAAGCTCTTTATTTCTTACTTATATTGGTGCCTGCACGTACACGGGTTGTTAATTATTATTTTCAAGAGCGATCGACCGTTCTTGACTTTCATAGTTATTCTTTGTGATCCGCGTAAGTGATAGTATCGACGAGATGACCCTTTATGATGATAAAGCTTTGGCATTCATCAATACTATGAAGACGATTTTAGCAAAAAATGGGTATCAATTCAAGGCGTTTTTTGTTTTGCGACCCCTGTTAATATGCTTTTTTACAGAGGTGATTTTATGGGTTTAGCTACACAGTTTCGTGCAATACTTTTTGGTAAGTTCTTGATGCTCTTGGAGTGTCTTTGAAAAGTGAGTTTTTCCGTCATCACCAGAGACAAAATACAGCCAATCCGTTTGGGCGGGATTTGCGACGGCCGCAAGTGAACTTTCGGTTATGTTTCCAATAGGACCGGGGGGTAAACCCGCGATCTCGTAGGTGTTGTAGGCAGGACTGAGTTTTGCATAGTCGTTTGTTGCGTCGGATTCCAAACGAATACCTTCTTTTAGTCTCTTCTGAAACACTTGCGAAACAAGGGCTCTGTCTTCTGGGCGACTCACTTCTTGCTCAATTATCGACGCTAGAATAATTGCTTGATGCAAAGAGAGTCCCCGCTTGGCCACTTCCTGTCTCAGCTCGGGCGTAAGACGAAGTTGCATTTCATCCAAAGAACTCTTCACAATTTGCTTTGCGGAGGTTTCTGCGGTCTTCTGAAAGCTCTCTGGATACAAATACCCCTCCAGGCTTGCTTCTTTGGGTTTGTCGACAAGAGCTGGGTGTCCTTGATACTGCGCAGGATCAAGTGCAGTATCCACGTCGGATGAACTGAAGCCAGATTTTATCAGCGAGGCTTTTACTTGATCAAGCCGTTGCCCTGGCAGAATGGTAACAAGGTCCGTCGCAACTTTGCCTTCAACCAAAATACTCACCAGCTCTGGTACACTTTTTGACTGATCAAGTATGTACGTGCCAGCCTTGATATCGTCTTGAAGTTGGTGATTTCTCACGTACCACTCAAATGCCCAGCCATTTTTAATAACTTGTTTTGTTTGCAAGAGATCACCGACCTCCGGCGTTGTCATACCGGGCTGAATGGTCACCACATGGGTTTTGCCGACAGTACTTAACGGCTTAAGGTTTTCATTATAGGCGTGACGAACAACTGCTGCACTTACAACAAGCGTAAGAACGAGAACAGCCCCCACGACTATCACAACTAGCTTGGTACGATTCCTTTTTGACTTACCTATTTCAAACTTCATGCACTGTCTATGATATCGAAATATTCCTTAAGAATGAAACAGGCCGCCACAGAATCTTGTGAAATTTTTGTCCCTTTCCTGCCTTCCAACCACTGATCAGCACGCGTCGAACTTAGTGATTCGTCCACAAAAACAGGGTGAATCCGCAGCGTAGCTTCAAGTTCCTTGGTAAACTCCCTTATTGACTGACTTTGGGCGGTTTCCTCTCCGCTGAGGTTTCTCGGAATACCAATAACAACTACGCTGATTGATTCGCGCTGTAGTATCAATGATAATTGCTCGAACAGTGTTTTATCGCGAGGCAAAGTTTCGATGGGACGGGGTAATTTTGCAACTGTACCAGCAACCGCCAGCCCAACGCGGGCATCACCAACATCCAGACCCAGAACAAAGACGTTACGGTTTGAGGGTTGTGCCATCAGACTCTTGGATTACGATGGTAATTCTTGCATCCTTCTTTGGAACGGAGTAAATCCAGAATGGCTTGGTTTCGATGCGAACTTCCTTGATGCCTGGGCGTGCAGCGATAGCTTGCTCGGCTTCCCCCCTCTTTTTGCCAGCAATATCCTTCTTTATGGCATTTTGATCTATTTCGGGACCGGCCACTATTTGTGCTTGGACACCAATTGGTGTCCGGGTAGTTTTCTTCGTTCCCAGTTTGTAGCTCGCATCATCAATCCCATAACTTAAAATGGCTTGTTTTTGAGTATCAATTTGTTCACCCGCCGCTTTTTTTATCAAATTCTTCAAATCATCCTCCTTGACACCAAGCATTGTGTACGTCGTCTCGCTGGTGACACTCACTTCGCTGGCCTCACTATCTACTGCAGGAGTTACTGAAATCTTGGGGGTGCCAGCATTAAATGTATCACCAATGGCAATAAAGCCTTCTTTTTTAAGGTTCTTCTTAAGTTCATCTTGAAAGCTCCCTTGTTTGGCGGTAAGTTTTTGCTTTGCTGACTCTACATCGCTTGCAGAGACAACTTTCACAACTTGACTTGTGCCGCCACTCATTGCCGAACCATTGGCATTCACGCCGCCAAAACCAGCAACACTATAGGATCTTGCGCTGACATTATATTTATCGCCTGGGTTTTGAGCGATTACCGAAACGTCTTTTGTGCTCGATAAACAAGTTCCGCCTCCAGAAAATACACTCGGATCAAGGGTGACAGCGGCCTGGGTTATGAAAGTAAACTCGCCAGAACTGACCCCGCTACCAGCGGGAATAGTGAGTGCACCGTCACTCTGTGAACAGTTTTTCATGGTCATCGTGCCGGAAGCTTTGTTGCCTTTGTCTTTTTGGCCCGTGGCAGCAACTTTTTCGGTATCAGTTTTTTTTAGTTCTTGGTTTTTGGCAGGAATCACCCCAGTTTCTTCATCCAGCGATGTGGCTGCAGTATCAGCAATCATATCGAAGTTCACCGAAAGATTGCTGGTTTCACCCTTTAGCGTCACAACTGCTTTTGGCGCAATAAAATACGCCCAATACCACCCAAGAATCAGCAATAGTAGAGCGGCAAGGCCTCCAAAAAGTAACACCCGAAATTTATTAAAGTTTGGAACCTTCATTTTGCCTTTTTTCCCGGATTTTTTGGCTTTGTTCTTGCTTTTTGACGACGTGCCATCGCCCGCGGTCTGAGGCGTACTGTTGTCTATCTCGATTGCCGCTGGTTCCTGCTGACTGGCAGACGTGGCCTCTTGGGCGGCAGTCACATCACCAACGGTGGTGTCTGGCTCAATCGCAACTGGTTCCTTGGGAACTTGCTCTGCATTTTCGGACGGGGGCAACGGTAATGTCGGTTTAGAACTCAAGCTAGACGCCACATACAAACCAGCCATTCCAGCCAGTGGCAGAAGAGTTGATTCACTAGTGATAAGCACAACCTGTTTATCGTTTTGATCGGCAGCTCGTTTCAACAGCTTCATATTGACACTTGACTGCAATACGCTGGCACGTTTTGGTAATACTAAGGCTACGATTGACGTCGTAGATGACGTCACCTTGTCAACAATGCTCGTAATCTCTTCGTCAACGTCGACGTAGACGGTGCTTTTTTTCGAATTATCGGCACTCATATACGTAGTATCCTATCAAATTTCTCTCTTATAGAGCTATCCTTTGCCACTTGACTTTGTTCAAGCGTATCTAGGCCAACTCGCAATAAACCCATGGCGGTCACGAAGGTGTGGTCGCTTACGGCAGCCGTTGTGTCTTTGATGCCAACGACTTGGTCGGGCGAAATAAAGTCAATTGACGGTTTGCGCGTAAACGGGACATTCGCGTACCAATTGGTTTCGTCGAGTGCCTGGCGTAGGTTTTGAAGACTCGCTCCGCCTCCACACAAGAGAATGCGGTGAGGAATGTTATCTAAGTTCGTAAACTCGCTCAAAGCCAGCTCAACGCCGGCAATCCATACATCACAGGTTTTATTGAGTGCCCTATCAACATCTTCTTGTTGTTTTGGGGGCATAACTTGATGTTCAACACTGAGTTTCAGTTTTTCAGCAAGCGCGTAATCGATGCCAAGGTCGCGTTCAATCGCCCTTGTAAACGCCCGCCCGCCAATTCCAAACATTTTCGTACCTTGAACTCCTCCATCGTTGATAATCGCAATATCAGTGGTGCCACCGCCAACGTCCATCAGTACGGCACTCATGCTGGCGTTTGGGTTATCACCGATAACGGAACGGGCGACTGCAAAGGGCTCTGCCGCAACTGCCAGAAGATCCAGATCAAGTTCTTGAGCAACTCTCTCAAGTGCCGAGATGTGTATCATTGGCGCAAAAGCTGTATATAGCTGCACCACCACGTCACGACCCTTAAAACCAATGGGATTTGTAACAGTATAGCCGTCGATGGTTATGCCCACCAACGCACTATTCACCAGTCGCACATCAAGATTCTTTCCACCCATCTCAGTTAAAATGTTCTTTTTTGCCTGCGTGCTGGCGCGTTCTTGCACCAGTGCGACAATTTGCTCCATCTCATCAATGTCTATTTCCAAATTGGGATCTTTTCGTGTACAGGTAACTGTACTCGTCGTGCCTTTTACCAGCTCTCCGGCGATGCCCATGATCGCTGTTCTCGCGCTTACCCCAGCCTGCTCTTCGGCCTTTGCGAGCGCTTGATTGCAGTTTTGAACAACCCCCCCAATATCAGCGATGGCACCGGCTTGCATATCAGAAAGTTGTTGATGTGCTCGGCCAACGCCCACGATCTCAATTTCTTCGGCGTTCACTTTTCCAATTAACGCTTTTACGTACTCTGTGCCAACGTCCAAAGCCACAATATACCGTTCGGGGGTTATTTTCGCGCCCTTGACCTTCGACAGCGCCTTTGACTGAGCCTGTTTTATTTTATGAAGCATACTCTACTACAGTATAACGCTCGCGCAAGGGAGAAACTACCCTAAAATAGCTTTAATTCGACGCACACCAGCACTCGATGCCTCTTCTTTGATTACCTTAAAGCGCTTTCCGCCCTCAGCCAACACGCCGGTATGCGCAACATGGGGTCCGCCACAAATCTCAACACTAAAAGGTTCCTCGCCGTCTCTTCCCATGCTATAGACTTTTACGATATCGCCGTATTTGTCTCCAAACGCACCTTTCGCACCACGCTCAAATGCTTCTTTGGTTGGGTAGTCCTTCACCGTTACTTGCAAATCTTTGTCTATTTGTTCGTTGACTATTTGCTCAACGCTTCTGAGCTGTTCGGGCGTTACTTTTTCGGGATGGGAAAAATCAAATCGAGTTCGCTCGGCAGTCACGTTCGAACCTCTTTGAACCACATGTTCTCCGAGCACCCGACGCAGGGCTTCGTAGAGAAGATGGGTCGCCGTATGAAGTTTGGTGGTTTCGAGCGAGTGATCGGCAAGTCCGCCCTTAAATACTCCTTTGCCGGCGGTCTGTGATCTTTCGCGTTGTTCAGCCATTTTTCGATCAAACACTGCGTGCCAGTCAGCCGCAAGACCTATACCTCGCCTCTGCGCCTCTTCCAAGCTTAGCTCAAGAGGAAAACCATAGGTGTCGTACAGCGTAAAAAGTTCTTCTCCAGTAAGTCCGTCACTACTGAACTTATCGAGCACTCGTAAGCCCTTGCGAAGTGTCTCGCGGAAAATCTTCTCTTCGCGCACCATAAACTGGATGGTCTTCTCTCGACTCTCTCCGACTTCTGGAAAATCTTGGTGATATATGTCAATGATTTTCGGGGCGAGTTGGCTACACAAATCCTTCTCAACCCCCAAGTCAAACGCAAAACGAATTGATCGACGCATCAACCGTCTCACGACATAGCCTTGCTCCTTGTTGCTTGGTGATGCCCCATCAGTAATCAACAACACCACCGCGCGAAGGTGGTCGGCAATGACTCGCATACTTTCGTTGTGGTCGGCATATGCTTTTTGAGTGAGTTTTTCAAGTTGTTTGATAATCGGCCACAAGACGCTAATTTTGAATACGTCTGGGGTATCGAGTGCCGCGGCAGCAATTCTTTCGAGACCACCCCCGTAATCTACGTTTTTGTTGGGTAGTTTTTCAAAGCCATTTTTAGTTTTTATATATTCAATAAATACAGAATTCCCAAGCTCAATATACCTGCCACAATCACAATTAACATGACATTTTTCGCCATAACTCTCATCATGCTGTTGGCTGGGATATAAGTAGAACATTTCTGTGTCTGGTCCGCCAATTTCACCGACCGGCATATGCCTTGCGCTACCTGCGCGAGACCACCAGTTTTTGTCACCGTAAAATGAAATACGAGCGTTTTGGCCTCCCTTTTTGTACCCATCTTCTTCTGATCCGACGTCCAATTGATCGTGGTCAAGGCCTGCGCTACGAAAGATTTTCTTCCATATTTCAGCACTTTCAACATCTCTTGGTACTCCTAGTGTTTCATCACCTATAAAGCACGTTACATAAATCCGATTTGGATCTAGCTTTATAACTTGAGTAAGGAATTCCCAAAACCAATTAATCTGCTCTTGCTTAAAATAATCACCGAAAGACCAGTTGCCAAGCATTTCAAAAAAAGTCGTATGACGATTGTTGCCAACCTCATCCATGTCCTCAGCTCGAAAACACGCTTGACTATCAACAACGCGCTTTCCAGCAGGGTGCGACTCTCCGAGCAAGTATGGCACCAAAGGCTGCATACCCGAACCAGTAAACAATGTGGTTGGATCGTTTTGGGGTATTAGCGAAGCCCGAGGTATAACCGCGTGTCCTCGCTCCTCGAAAAAGGCCAAATACATTTGGCGGATTTTTTGTGCATCCATTTGTACTATTCTAACAGATATAAACGCCGTTCCTGTCAATTATTTGTAAGACGGCTCTGCGAGATAATTCCCCCGCCCAGCACTTTATCCTTGTCGTATATGACAGCGGACTGGCCGGGAGCAATCGCCCGTTGCGGCTCTTGAAGCTGGAGTTTTACGCAATCTTGGTCTTTTTTGATCGTTGTCGCCACCAAAGGCCCCCGATATCGAAGCCGAACCGTGTAGCTTTGGTCGCCTGGCGCTTTGTTTATCCAGTGGATTGATCGAATTGTGACTTCGTTCGCCCATAAGTGGCTATCTTGGAGGTCAGTTGTTACGTACACGGTATTAGTTTTCATATCTTTATGCGTCACGTAATATGGTAGACCTCCACCGACTCGAAGCCCGTGTCGCTGACCAATAGTATAAAAAATGGCTCCCTCGTGCTCACCAAGCTCAATACCGTAGGCGTCTACGATTGGCCCAGGCATGGCTTCAAGGTATTGCGACAAAAAGTCCTTTATGCCGACCTTGCCCACAAAGCAAATGCCCTGGCTGTCTTTCTTGTCCGCAGTTACCAGACCTTGCTTCTGGGCATACCGACGCACCTCAACCTTGGACGAAAAATCACCAATCGGAAATAAGGTTTTTTTTAAGGCTTCGGTTTTGAGCCGATAAAGAAAATAGGTTTGGTCTTTTTCGCGATTTTGGGCAACGTAAAGCGATCCGTTTTTGGTGCGAGCATAATGACCCATCGCAATTGCTTCTGCCCCTTCTGCTGTCGCGGTGTCCAGAAATAGCTTAAACTTAATTTCTTGGTTGCACATGATGTCGGGGTTTGGGGTGCGACCAGCTTTATACTCCTCAATCATATAGTCAACGACCTTTTGCTTGTATTGGTTCTCAAAATCAAACACCGTAAAATCAATACCAAGCTTGACTGAGACACGTTTGGCATCTCGAAAATCATCTTTCCACGGACAACTAAACCCAGGGAGATCTTGGGTCCAGTTCTTCATGTAGACACCCACGACGTTGTAGCCTTGGTCTTTCAACACGGCGGCCGCCACAGAGCTATCAACCCCGCCACTCATACCAACAAATACTGTCTTCATCGTTATCAAATCATACCACACATAACAGAGGTGGGGTTTTATTACTTACGATTTTCGAGCTGTCTACGAATTCTCTGTAGTTCGTATTTTTTTCCGAGCCAAAACGTCGTCGCCAGAAGTGGAATAGTGAGGAGCACAGGAAGCCATAAGACTTTGGTTGCACCTTGGGCTTGAACCTGCTTGTCTTTGGACTTATCCCCTTGCACCGCTTGAGAGAGCGGGCCATTCGCAACACCAACCAGCTGCAAAAACGCGACTTGACCCTCTTTGTCCGTCGCCCGAACCACTACGTTATAGATTCCAGCTTGATCATACACATGCGTGATATTAAACGTGCCTGGAAATGCTTGACTAATAATGGCGGGGGTTTTTCCGTCTCCCCAATCTACGCTAATGGCGTATGGGCCGATTCCGCCGCTCAGCGAAATTGGCCAGGTGAGAGTTTTTCCTGGATCAGCACCTTTTTTCGCAAAGCTACTCGTCAACGAAACCCTAGAAGAAAATCCGAACTGCGCCGTTGGGAAGTTGAGCACTACGAGATTTGAATCCGGTCCAGCTTGATCGAGCGCATCGTACACCCTCGCAATTATTTCGTTTCTGCCACTAAAAAGGTCGATCTGAATCGAATAACTACCGTTTCTACACTCCACAGAACCAGCAAACACGTTATTCTTGAAAATCTTTACAAGCGTCCCGGTTGGACACAAACCGCTGACCGTAACGGGCAAGCTGTTGATTGTAGTTCCATCTCTTGGTAACGCAATAGTTGCGGGGGTCTTAGGCGGCTCGGTATTTATTTTGCCCTCCAAGCCCACTGAGCCACTTTCTTCAGCTGCAAACACTGGACCTTGGGCGAAAGCGCAGCCACACATTACTACACACGCGGCGAAGACCACTAACCTAAATCGGTTTTTGACAAAGGTGCTCATTTGCTCCAATAGTACCATAAGCACTGCCCGGGGTCCCCCGCCTTAGCTTAAGTCACGGGCTATTTCTTTTTTTTGCGGTGAAAGGTGTATTTTTTGCGATAAATCAAGACAATGAAGGTAACAACTGCCACGAAAAGGAGCGTAAGAAGAATGAGCAGCCACACGGGAATGTACCAGAAAGAAGATTTGTAGTTTACAACTTCTCCCCCGTTGCCATAGGCAATTGAGGCGGTAGCAGTATACTTACCCGGTACCTTTACGTTTTTTATGTCGTCAGTAAATACTCTCGAGGAGTTTGGTAATACAATTCCCCTCGGATCTCGGCTATTTACATCGTAGGAGTACACTTGACCACCGAGGGTTCGAGATATACTCACCTTGCCAAAGGGGCGCGAAAAGCCATTTCCTAAATTCTTTACGGTCACGTTGGCTTTTGTGGGGGTTTTTAGGAAAAACCAGCCCTTTTTATCACCACTTTGCATCTGAAGATTTTCGATCTTGATTTGTTCGACAATATTGCCAGGAACTTCGACAAATACCAAATGAGCAACACTTGCGGTTAGTGCAACTTGTCGATCTTGCTCATTAAGTGTTTGTCCTTTTGGAACAGCAGCGTACCGAACGGCACCAAAATAGGCACCCGGGGAAACGCCGGCCGGAATATCAACCGCCAACTTCACTTGCTTGGTCTCACCAGGCTGAAGCTCAACATCTTGAAGTCCCCGAATCATTTTGCTTATTGAGTACGGACTTGCCTCTTTCTTTGGGTCAACAATTATTTGCGGGGTGCCAGAAGAGTTGTCAGATTCGAAGTCATTGATAAAGGCCTTGGCCGTCAACCCACCCTTAGTAATGTTTTTCAGATTTATGGTAAAGGTTTTGAGTTCGCCTGAAGCGCCGGATATTTCTGTTCGAGTGGGGGAAACTTGAAGCCCACTCCCGCTTTGTTGCGCGTTAGATGTACTGTTAAAACCAAAAATTGCTAATGTTAATACTACTACTCCAGCCAGAACCATTATTCTGCGTCGCATTACCTCAATTACCCTCCAAAATTTTACTTTTCTTAGTAGTTACCAAAAAGTATAAGCGCTGGTGCTTTGTTTGTAAACCAATTTAATCATCTAAAATGCGGCGGTCGCGACGTAGGTAAGCGTGGTGCTGTATATCCCTGGTGGTTGCCCGGCCGAAACATTGACGATATAGCTTGCTGTAAACTTGTTAAAGTTTGTCGAGAGCGGAGAAGAGAGGATCGCAATATTATTAAAATAAAATTGATTCTGACTGGACATTTGGGGGGCGGCTACCGCTGTTCCAGAGCCTATAGGATCGGCACCCACCGAAGGTGCGTTGTTGGCCCTTAGGTTCATTCCAAACTGACTAGTACCAGGCTGGCTGGCTGTGGGACTCCCCAGCGCTGTGATGACATTGTTACCAGAAGTCATAGTATTGCCATTTAAAAATACTGAGTATCCCCCGGGGTCATTTGTTGAACCAGAAAGCTCTGATGCCACCTGTCGACTTTGGGTTGGCCTTAGTTCTCCAAAATCCAAAATATTGCCAGAGGCTGTTGAGCAATCGAGCGAAACAGTTACTCCAACGCAGAAAGTAAGGTACGGAGGCACGTACCCATCTACTCCAATGCCGTTTACTGTTGCGAAGACTACCGCACCAGTATCAGTCCTTGGGCCAGATGCATTTACTGTGGCGTAGGTCGCAATGCGCACAAATACCGACTGGTTGACGACACTAGGGTTCGTAATATTTCCAAGTACATACGTCGCAGGAACACCTACAGATGGCACCGATGCCCGAGTAAGCACAACTTTGCTACTCGTTGTAAGCCCTCCATCAACGCTAAAGCCCGTCTCACCGATTTGAGAATCAAGGGTGACTCCACTACTATCAAAGCCCGCGGGAGTTGTACAGGCTGTCCCTATGTACGGGTTGTTGGTACAAAATTCAAACTCAATCGACCCCAGGTTTGAAAAAGACGGAATAGTGAAGTCGAATTGGTAGGTTGTGACTGCGCTAGGCCGCGAACTACCCACAATCACTCGACGACTATAAAGGTCGCTCGCTTCAACTTGATGAGAATACAACAAGGGCGCTACCACTATGAGTAGCGCCGCAAGTATCTGTCTAGTTTTGAATTGTCGTATATCCACCACGATACAGCTTATTCTAAACCACCATCTCTAGGTTTGTATAATTCGCCTAAAACGTAGGTGTTGCGATGTAAGTACTCACTACCGTGTAGGCACCGGTTGGGGTGGTGGCTTCAGCGCTGGCGCCGAAAGCAAGTTTTACGATCTCGTCATCTACCACTTTTACGCTTGAGCCGGCTGAGGTAGCAATTTCGGTAGCTGTAGAAGTGTCGTTCCAGGCAAAGGTAGTGTTGGTGTCGGTATTTTCGCAGTTTGCAGCTGAAGTAGTGGTGCCATCACCGTCGAAGTCGGTGTCTGCAACGAGGTTTACAGTTGAACCCTGGGTCGTATCAATACAAGGGATGTTCATGCCAAAGTACTCGTTCCCGGCAGTCACCGCAGTACCACCAGAGGTATCGCCCGCAGCTGAACGGAAACATTGGTCAGTGAGTGTCGCAGCGGAGGCGTTACAGGTCGCACCAGTCACACGGAAGGCTCGAAGTTGGTTCGTACCAGAACCGGCTTGTTCGGAGAAGAAAGTGATTGACACGCCGTTTGAGGCATTGGTATTGACCATGGCAATGCCGTAGTCGTCGTTGCCTTGGGAGGTCGGCGGGTTGTCATCGACAGGAGATTTTGCAACGGTCGTGTTGTCGACGACCCCAATATCTACCACGGTAGTAGTGAGAGCACTACAGGTTGCGACATCAGCCGGTAAGGCGGCGGCGTCGTCAATCGCGGCGACACAGAAGGCCAGACGCTCTTGCACACGGCCGTTGACCGTTAGTTGGTCGTTGAAGGCAACGGCAACTGCGCCCTGGTCTAATTTATTTGCACCCAGAAAGGCGTTATCACTATAGATGGCGATACGAATGTAGACGGTTTGTTGAGAGCTAGGAGCAGTAATACCACTAATCGTATGGGTGACTGCGCCGCCGCCAGTCGTAGCCGAGGTGCGCTCAAAACACATCTTGCTGTTGGTTGTGCTCATGTCACAATCGTTTTCGTCGGTAACAGCGTGGGCGGTAAAGGCCGTACCGTTCGAAGGCCAGCCGGTTTGCGCATCATGGGTTGCAGCTTGCACTGACATGCCAGTTGGCAACGTACAGCTGCCGAGCGCCGTGGTACAAAACTGGTAGATGATACCTTGCTTCGCAGCCGCGGTATTGGGGATTGAGTAGCTAAACGCAAATTCAACGTCTGTAGAAGCAGCGACACTGGTGCTGATAGTTGCTTTACGGGTAGTAAGTTGGGCGGCAGTTGCAGTTTGGGTCATATATAGTGGCGCCAACCCCGCCAGCGCAACTATAAATGCAATGATGAGCAAACTTACGGATTGTAACTTATCCGAAAAAGCCTGTAGTGAAAATAGCCTAAGCATTGTTGATTTCCTTACTTGTTTTTTTGTTTTTGATAGTAATCGTGATTATTTATAGCATATACGTTTTGCGGATGCAAGTACTTTCAGTTTTTATCGTTGTGGATAATTATCAGAGTTTTAGCAACAAACGACACTGACCGAGCACAACAAACACAGTTCGGTGTCATTATTTTTATGAGTTTGATATTCCTAAAACGTAGGTGTTGCGATGTAAGTACTCACTACCGTGTAGGCACCGGTTGG
>CAZNIK010000001.1:377520-476285 GCA_964573095.1 uncultured Candidatus Saccharibacteria bacterium
GCCGCGGTATTGGGGATTGAGTAGCTAAACGCAAATTCAACGTCTGTAGAAGCAGTAACGCTGGTACTAATAGTTGCTTTTCTGCTGGTTAACTCGGCTGCACTGGCTTGCCCGGATAACATAAGTGGCGCGAGTCCTGATAGCGCAACCACAAACGCCACAAACCACGCAACGGTTTGCTTGGTAACGCCCTTGAGGGCACCCGGTGATGACATATAAAGCATAAACTACTTCTCCTAGCTATTTTTGTCTTCAAATTTTTAATTTTTCTCTGTTAGTAGGATTTATACCACAAGCAATTTTGGGTTGCAACACTTTTTTGCTTTTTGCAATGACTAAAATGCGGGAACGGCAATAATATCGTGCTTCATAATGTAATTCCCCGCTGGCGTCAAATTGCTGATTTTGGCTATGTAGCTAATGGTGTAGTTGGTCTTGCCAATACCTTGGTTTCCAGAGGTAAGTGGTGACCTCGCGATAATATCGCCCACACCGTATTTGAATTGGTCTGGAGTGTCATAGCCGGTTGCCGCCCTGCCGTCCGCAAAAGAGTTATCGGGTTGATTCGAAGGGTTTGCGCCGATGTTTGGCGTCGCGTTGTCAGTTAAGTTAATCCCGAATTCTTCAACGCTGGGATTTGCCGATGGTGCACCAAGCGTCGTTTTGGCGTCAAGTGAATCGCCGCTTTCGTTTGTTGGTGGCTGGGACGCGGTTACTATCACATACTCCGACGAAAGATAGCTTCTGACAGAAAAGGAACAATTACATGTACCCGCCTGGGCAGCACCATAAGATGTTGTATTTGGGTCGAGCACCCCAAAATCAACCGTTGCCGCTTCAATATTCATCTCTAAGAATGGTTCAGACTGGGTGTTAAAACCACCATTAGCCCGAAAGTTTGTGCTTGCTGCATCCCCTGCACCAAGTGACCCCGTCGACTGACGTGATCGATAGTTTGTAGAGCTTGCATCAAGTTCGCCCCCCGTGCCAAAGTAGGTTTCTTCTATTCTATAATTTGGTGATAAAAACTGCGCCCAAGCACTTCCAGTTTGCGTTAGTATCAGCACCGCACATAGCACAAAGCTTAGTTTTAAAACGTGTTTGATTTTTCCCATAATTTACAGAGAAAGTATAGCATAAGCGGCGGACAGCAAAAACCTCGCTTGGCGCTTGATTATCTGGTTTGAAACGACGCGATTATTTGCTGCAGCTGTGACGGCTCTGGTGTCGCCGTCACATTAGAATAATATATGGTATAGGTTTCTTTTACTCCTTCGGGGCGTAATAGACTGAGTTTTGGTGTACCCCCAATTTGACCAACAATCACGTTGAACTGAGTATTGTCGGCAAAACAATCAAACGTCACGCCTTGATAGGTCAATGTTCGAATTCCCCCTTTTTGTCCGGCCGGCAGGGCCTTAGAGCAGTGGTCGGAAACGACATCACCCTTGAGGCTATTTTCATTCACAATCGTGACTGGCAACACGTGGGTGACAGGAATCGACGAGGGTGCAGACCTTCCGACATATACGACAAATTCATGCTTTATTAATGAGTTTGAAAGACTCCGATAGACATACTTTCCGTTTTTTGACTCGTTGAGTGCCTCCGACCATGTTCGATCGGCTTGAAACTGAAAATAAGGTGTTCGGAAAACTTGAACATTGGCCGCGTAATACGCAGTAGTTGACGCGCTGCTACTCGATTGCTCTGACTGATTGGCGGCTTCATCGTTGGTCGAAAGTATGTACATCACAACACCAACAACGACCAAAAGCAAGACGATGAGACCAACGAAAAACTCAATCCGGTGAATAAAACGTCTCCGTTTTCGATCATTGAAGTTATGGTGGTACTTCATGTCGCTTGCTCGTGTTCGTTTTTAATAGTAACCTCGACTCTTATTCTCGCATTGTGACGAATAATGTCTAAAAAAACAACCCGATTATGTTTTTGTTTCAGACCGTAGTATCATAAATTTCGAGACTGTACCAAATACAAAGAGACACTAAATAGTAGAAGTTGATGGATAAAGAACAAAAACCAACGCAACCAGCGCCAGACCAAGATGACAGCTCCCTCGATACACTTGAGGGGCAATCCTCGACCGTAAACGACAGCGGTGTTATTGATGCCACCGGTGGCAAGGCGGGCGAAGCTTCTTCTGTCCCAGTCGAAAAAAAGAAGTCCCTCCCAAGAAAGATTATGGGCTTACTGAATATTTATCTTTTGCTGTTCGTACTAACCGTCTTATTGGTTGGTCTCATATCGTTTGTGAGTTATCAAAGAAACAAGCAAGCAACCCAAAAACAAAGCGAGATCAAGACCGAGCCTCTAAACCAAGAAGCTCTCGATCAACTTAGGCAAACTGATGTCAAGGTAGGCGATCCAAAACAAATCCTCAGCGTTGAGTCGAACGCCGTATTTGCTGGGCGAGTACTCATAAGGGACGGCCTGGAAGTGGCTGGACCACTCAAAGTAGGCAGCCCGCTCACGTTACCCGGAATTACTGTCTCGGGCAACAGTAACTTTGAAAAGATTCAAACCAATTCACTGCAAGTCTCGGGGACAACCACCATTCAGGGCCAAACAACTATTCAAGGGAATCTAAATGTCAGCGGCTCGGCAACATTTGGCGGTACGCTTACCGCCTCAAGGCTTAACATTCAAACCCTCATACTAAACGGCGACCTCCAGTTAAATCGTCATATTGACGCTGGTGGGGGCAACCCAAGCAAGTCAGATGGTTCGGCGCTTGGAGGTGGTGGTACAAGTTCTGTAAGTGGCACCGATACTGCAGGGACCATAAATATTAACACCGGCAGCGGCACGATTGCTGGCTGTTTTATCACCGTCAATTTTACTCAAAAGTTTAGTGGAATACCGCACGTGGTGATTACGCCAGTAGGCTCCTGGGCCGGCGGACTCAACTACTACATTAATCGAGGTGCGACAAACTTTAGCGTCTGTACCACCAGCCCCGCTCCAGCCGGTCAGAGCTTCTCCTTCGACTATATCGCGATTGACTAGACGTCTAGAAACACCGTCACTCGATTGTTTCTGACGTGCATGACACCGTGGGATATGCGCACGCGCTTTTCTCCGTCATTGGTCACAATATGGAGTTCGCAGGCATTAATTAGACTAATAAAACTATGGTGCTGCGGCAAAACATCGAAAGGCCCCGTGTCGTTTTCCGCAGAGATACTTTTCGCTTCGCCGTTGAAATAGATTTGAAATGGCGAAAATAACTTTACGAAAATGCGGTCTTTTGGTATTTGCGGCTCGTTATCCCTGGCCTCGTCTTTGGCGGCCGCGGTGGTTGGACTTGGTTTATCGGTCATATGATCGTTTGCTAAATTAGACTATTATTTCTTCAATGCTCGCGAGCGTTTGTTCTCGAGTAGAAAACTCTCCCGGAATGCCGTTTAGTTTTTCGGTCACAAACATACTCTGAGAAAAGTTTTGAATAAGCTTTTTGGCTTTGGCATAGTCTGCTCGGTCGCTGGGAGAGAGTTCGTTTTCGCCGATAATAGCGATGATGTTTTTTAGAGATTGGTATTTTTGAAGTAGCCCTTGAACCTGGACACTCAACATATAGTGACGATCGCCAACTACTTCGGGTGTGAGCAGCGAGGAAGTGGTTCGCGTAAGATCAACCGCCGGGCGAATGCCTTGTTCGGCTACCGCTCGCGACAACACAATAATTGCATCAAGTTCGTGTTGAATCATCTGGACGGCCGGGTCTGATATGTCATCAGCTGGAACGTAAATGGTCTGTACAGACGTAATCGAGCCATTTTCATTCGAGCTCAAACGATCCTGCAACACCTTGATGTCAGAAAATATTGTTGGCTGATATCCGCCTTCGTTGGGAATTTGCTTTAAGATGGTGGTCAGCTCATTGCGCGCTTGAATATAGCGATACATATTGTCAGCAAAGAACAATATGTCCTTGTTTTGCTCGTCGCGAAAATATTCAGCCAGTGCGACGGATGACACCCCCACCAAAGCACGCTGAATTGGATTTTCATTCATTTGCCCAAAGAACATGCACGTATTTTTTAACAAATCCGCATCTCTGAGTGTTTCGTATAGCTCATGACCTTCTCGAATTCGCTCACCAATGCCAGTAAAGAACGATAGGCCACTGCCACTTTTGGCAATATTGTTGATGAGCTCCATCGTTAAGACCGTTTTGCCAACACCAGCACCACCAATAATGCCAATTTTGCGACCCTTCACAAACGGGGTCAAAAAGTCGATGACCTTAATGCCGGTCTCTAAAATTTCTGGAGCCTTGACCGCAAAATTAGTGCTTTTTGGGGGCAATTTTAAGATATCCCTTGTGGCAAGATCTTCTTGTTGCATTGGCGGCAAATTGTCGAGCGGTTGCCCAAGCGCATCAAAGATACGGCCAATGGTTTTATCGCCGACCGGTACTTCGATACCTTTTCGAAGACACTCGACCGCCATGCCTTTTTGAATAGTGAGATCGGAGCGCAAATTGAGACACAACACTTGGCCCTTTACATTAAGGCGCTCGACGAGCAGATGGGTTTTTGCTTCGTTATCAACTTGTACAAGCTCACCAATCTTTGGCCCTTCTTCATCAAACGACACAAAGACAACCAAGTCTTGGATCCCAGATATTACGCCCTTACTCATTTATACCTTCACATTCCTCATGCCGTTAATAATCTCCTTGAGGCGCTCGTCTTTGACTGCACGCTTGCTTCGACTTAGTTGCAGTTTGATCTCACCGAGCGATTCATCAGCGTTTTGGTGCGAGGCTGACATTGCCCTAAACCGGCTGGCGTACTGCGCGAGCTTTGAGTCAAGGATAAGTTGGCTCAGCGCAATCTCAGTCATTGACCGCTCCAAATGATCAACCACGATAAAGGGGCTGGGTTCAAAAATATACGTCTTTTCGCTGATAACTTCATCGGTTTTTTCGGCACTGGCGCCTTGCTCGGCAACAGCTTTGTTGAGCTGAATGCGCTTTACGTCTTGCACCATGAGGGAGACGTACTCTTGGTAGAACACGCTTGTGTCGCGATATTTTTGAACATACTTAATTATTGGTTCGACGTTAATATTCTCGTCTTTTTCGGGCAGCTTAAAGTATTTTTTAAATGCAATACCTTTTTGAGCCAACTGAACCGCACCATGATGTCCAATGACAATAATGTCATTTTTTTCTGCGTCAAAACTTTTTAGCATCCAACTGATTAGCTTTTGGTCAATATCACCACTAAATCCGCCCTCAGCTGTTATCACAATAAACAGCTCTTTGTTGATAAGATCTTTTGCATGGTCACCGCGACCATACCGAAATAAACTGTCCACCCGAAGTTGGGTGTAAATACCCCACAGCTCGTCAAAAAACTCAGTCGCCTGCAACACCTGGTTCTTGATTCTGGCGATACGCATACTGGCGATACCTTCAAACACACTACTAATCTCAACCATTGTCCCCATGGACAGCATTTGTTTTTCGATTTCTTGGACGCGCTTCATACCTTAAGCTCCACCAATGACTTCGCTTTTAGCTCGTCTCTCACCTGGTCAAAATCTTCATCTTTGGTTATCTTTGGGGCATATTCGTGCACGTTGTTTTTTAAAGCTTCGGTATCAATCTTTTCTCCCTCAGCGGCGTTTAGAACAATGTCCAGCATTAGTTGCTGGGAGTACAATGAATAAATATCCGTTGGCCCCTGGTTTAGCACCACAAATACATTCTTGCCTTTTTCAAGCACAGTTTTTGACTCTAGCGCCAACTCTGACCCAAAGTGAGAAAACTCTTCGGCTTGACGATATTCTGCCAGCAACTTCAGAGTTTGGGCCGCAAGCGCTTTTTGGCGTTTATTATGACCAACCCCACCCACACGTGTCACGCTCAGTCCAGTGTTTACTGCCGGACGAATTCCACTTCTAAATAAATCCATATCCAGGATCCATTGGCCGTCAGTGATTGACATAATGTTTGTCGGCAAGAACGCGGTGATATCACCACCAGCCGCAAGCACCACAGGCACTGATGTGAGGCAGCTGCCATTCTTTGCCAGCCGACCCGCCCGCTCGAGTAAGCTAGAGTGCGCATAGAACATATCGCCGGGATACGAGTCCCTGCCTGGACTGGTTCCAGAAAGCAACGCAACTTCTCGATAGGCATGGGCATGACTTGTCAGATCGTCGTAGATAATAATCGTGTCTTGGTTTTTTTCTTGCCAAAGATACTCGGCCATAGAACAGGCCACGTACGGCGCAAGGTAACTCATGATCAGTGACTCGAACATCGTAGAGACTACCACGATTGCAGTATCTAGCGCCTTGGTAGATTCTAGACGATTCAAAAGTGCATCGACGTCACTCCGTCTTTTGGCGATAAGGCAATAGACCACAATTTGATCGGTGTTCTTTTGATTAATCGTAAGCTGTGTGACCAGACTACTCTTACCCGATTTACTGTCGCCAAGAAGTGCAAGTCGCTGGCCTCTTACTATTGGAAAAATTGCATCAATCGCAGTTACGCCACTTTCCAGCTGGGTATCAAGGAGTTTTCGTTCGTACAGCGGGGGCGCTGTATTAAACACTGTCCAGGTGCTGTCCGCGGTAATTGGTCCTTTCCCATCCAAGGGATCACCAGTCACCGAAACTACCCGACCGACAAAATTCATCCCAACCTTACACACCAACTTATCGTGTTGCACAACTGCCAGCGTCCCGACTGGCAAGCTTGCAGTGCCAAGATGCAATACCATCACATCATCTTCTGTTACATGCTGCACAAAGCCTTTGGAACCATCCTCGAACATAATCAAGGCATGCACATTTACGGGGTGAAGCCCTTTGACCTTTATTAAAAACTTGTCAACGGCGATGACTTCTCCAACCGGGTGACCATTATTTACAAACTGCTGAAAGTGCTGTGTTTCGCTCATCGACCAACCTCAGACAGCTTCTCTACCAATACTGGGCGTTTTTCAATAAATCTATTTCTTAGACTAAAATCAAAGTACTTATTTGTTGTCCTCACCACACAACCAGCCGTAACTGTTGGCTGAAGCCCAATTTCGACAAGCACTATCGGGCTGATATTTTTCCTCATCCACGTTACGAGATTTCGGACAAAATTACTCGAGGGCTCGGTGGCAAAACTAATGTGAATTATTGGAGCTCGGTCGTGAAAGACTTTCAGCAGTTCAACCAATTGTTCGCGTTGCGTTCCGTCGAGCAAAGAGACCTTATTGAGGCTTGCCAACTCTTCGAGTACTTTTGAAGTTTTTGGCAACTGCACATTGCTGCCAGGCGCCCGAATGGTTGCTTGATGGAGCGACTCATGAAGATCACTCAACTCACGAATTAATCGAGCCAGGTCGGTTGCCCCGGCTAGCTGATCTGGAAAAAGAATCGATTTTTTTTCTTCGTGCTTCACAAGCTTTCGTCTTCTTTGATTATGATAATTACGTTCCCCTGGTAATGTCCTCGATGATTGCTTTTTTATTCTCTTCTAACTCTCCGAGAATGTACTCAAGCTGATCATCGAGACTAATCTGATTACCAATAGCTGCCAAGACGTAATGGTTTACAACATCGGCCATGTTGTCATGAAAGCGCCCAAGAACCCGCTCTTTTTCAGCAGCAATTTCTTTTTGGAGCTGTTGGCTCATCATTTCCCGTTGTTCCTCAACCGCGGACTGGGTTTTTTGAATTGACTCCAGCGCCATATCCTTGGCATCACTTATCGAAGATTCATACTTCTCAAAAGCATCCTTGAGTGTTTTGGTAATTTCCTGTTTCATAAACGAGTTAATCTCAGAGGTGGTGAGACGCATATCTTGTTGCAAAAACATCGCGTTTTCGCCGATGATCTTTTCAAAATGAAGCCGCCCCCTATTTCGAAGCTCCTCTCGAAACTCATCGTTAAATATATGCTCGACGTCTCGCTCGGCAAGATTACTGTAGTCTGGATCTTCCTGTTTACTCGGGTTACCTACTTTGAGTGCGACCCAAATGAACGCGACAGTTGACGCCAACAAAGAGGCGATTATTATCCCCGTTTGTAGCCACGACTCCATCTATGTTTTTCCCACCCGCTTACTTATTGCTAAAGCTTTAGTAGTAAATATACCCCAAAAAGCCCTGTTATGAAAATGATTAACCCCATTAATATTATTTGTATCAAGCCTTTATAAATGGTTTTTTTTGATAAAGGATTGCGCCCAATGGAAATCAAGGTGTTCCTAACGCCGCTATAAAGAATCACACCCGTAATTATCGCCGTTGCCAAAAACACTGTTGCCGCGAGGTATACTCGAATCGAGCTCACCGGCTTATCGGCAACCGCAGCACCTACTTTTTTGAGGAAGCTTGGCACATCACTGCCTTCGGCCGTTTTCACAAGTGGATTTCGGTTAATCGAAATTGCGACTTGTACTCGGCCAAAATGAATCGCTCGCCCCGAGCTCGATTGGGTGGTGCCGATGCTGTCTTCTTTTCCTTCGAACTTGTTAAGAGCCCGGCCAAGAATAATGCTTTGTTCTTCTCCAACTTTCATCCCTACACCAGCGAGAGAAGAAATACTAATATAATCTCCTGGTTGAATAGCGCCATTTTCATCACTTACTAACACATCGTTATTGCCAGCCGTCGACACAAACACCTTTTCTTTGTCACTACTTAGAGTAATTGGAGAATCATTTGCCTCGACCACAACCCCCTTTAGTCGATCCAGGGAGTCTTTGTTGATTGCTTCTACCTTATTGGGGTCATCTCTTCTTACTGCGACCATCATGCCACGTTGCAACTTCTGGTCAGACCCGTAACCTTTTGTCACAGACTGTGCCGAAAGAGGACTGGTAAGGCTCAAGATGATCAAAAACAACAATCCAGCACCAGCGAAGAGACGCTGTCTAGGAAGCAGGTTACGAATTGAGTAGATGTTTATTTTTGCCATGGTCGAAAGGTGTTTCAGCCAATGTTGCGCACGTGGCACTAGTATACCTCTAGTGCTTCTCCGCAAGCAAGCTTTTTGAAGCGACCTTACGAAGTTGGTCAACGAATACATCAAGGTCGCTTTTTGTGGTTGCTCGGCCCATGCTTACCCGAATCGAACCTCGAATTTCTCGGTTGCTGCAGCCGATGGCTGTAAGTACGTGCGAAGGCTGTTCGTCGCTTTCGCTGCACGCCGATCCAGTTGCAACCCATATTCCTTCTTGATCGAGAGCCATCTGGAGACGTTCGTTATCATACCCGGGAAGCGAAAAGTTCAAATTATTTGGCAGACGGTGTTTCATCGACCCGTTTAGTTGCAGTGCTGGGAATGCCGATTTCAATTGTTGGACGAGGTGTTTTTGTAGGCTAGAAAGTCGTCTCGCCTCAGCTTCCCTAATAGCTTGAGCTGTAGTTAGTGCAGCGCAAAACCCGAGGACCCCGGGGACGTTTTCTGTGCCGCTGCGCAATCCATTTTCTTGCCCACCGCCCTGTAGGAGGGGAGTCAGTTCTACCCCCGAACGGACAAACAGCGCACCGCTCTGTTTTGGGCCATATATCTTTCCGCCGTTAAGACTCATCAAATCGACTCCAAGTCGATGGGCTTGAAGCTGAAGGTAATTCGCAGACTGCGCCGCGTCGGTATGCAAATACAGTGGAGTTTTGTTGCCGACCTTTCGTCGTGCAACCCTAATTTCTTCAAGCGCGTGGGCGATTTTTCTAAGTGGCTGAATGGTGCCAATCTCATTGTTGGCGTGCTGCACACTTACCAAAGATGTTGAATCATTAATGCGCTTCAACACTTCTCGGGCTTGCACAATGCCACTTTTGTCAACCGGCGCAAATTGATGTTGATATCGTTTTGCAGGATAAAGTACAGAATGGTGTTCAATTTCTGAGACAACAATGTTCGTCTTTGGAAGCTTTTGTAACACGCCATGAATCGCAATATTATTTGCCTCTGTGCAGCCAGCAGTAAAGATAACTTCTTTCGGTTTTACGCCAAGCGTTGCCGCAACTGTTTGACGAGCGTGTTCGAGGGTCGCCTTCGTTCGCCTTGCAGGGCTGTATTCTGCTGATGGGTTATAGAAATCCACCGAAAAATACGGTTGCATCACGGCAAAAACATCTTCCGCAACCGGCGTGGCGGATGCATAGTCCAAATAAATGCTCTGTTGCTTCATCCTAATAAAATAATTATAGTCTGTATCCGTCACACCAGTCTATCGCTTGTGCGCAATTGTGAAAAAGATGATTAAATTCCAAACAACTCTTGGGCGTTCATTGTTGTGCGCTTGGCAATCTGTTCCAGCGGCTCACCTCGCAGCTGAGACAAAAATTCGGCAACAAGTTTTACATACTCTGGCTTACAGACTTTACCTCGAAAGGGTTTTGGGGTTAAGAAGGGAGCGTCGGTTTCAAGCAGAAGCCTATCCAAAGGAATTCTTTTGGCTGCTTCAAGCTGATCATCGTCTTTCGTAAAGGTCATTATTCCGTTTACGCCAACGTAGAGATTCCTGGCAAGCACTTGATCGAGAACACCGCCGTTCGACGAGAAGCTATGCACCACGCCATTTATTCCGCCGAAATTATCAACAATCGGCCAAAAATCCTCAAACGCATCTCGAACATGAAACACCACCGGCAGATTGTGTTTTTTCGCGACACCAAGCTGCCATTCGAGCAAGTTCCGCTGGCTGGACTTATCGGAGTGCTGATAATAGTAGTCGAGACCCGTTTCGCCAATCGCAACGATTTTATCGTCGTCTTTCTGAGAAAGTAATCTTTCAAATTTTTGGAGATTGGCTTCATCCGACAAAAATTCGTTGGCTTCGTGAGGATGAATACCGATACTCGCCCATACTCCCTCGTGCGCTTTGGCAAATGAAATCGCGCCCTCACTATCATCAAGTCGACACCCTACGGCTAGCAGCTTGTTTACTCCATGCTGCTTTGAAGATTGCCACACTTCTTCCGCATCAAGTCCATACGAAGAAAAATGAATGTGGGCATGTGTATCTACGAGCATTACTAGGCTATCATTATGCCATATATCAGTGATACGATGCGTAAAGCGTATGACTCATTTTTCATCTGTTTGGAATGCCGCAAAACACACCGCCGTATCTAAAGGCTTAAAAATTATTGAACATGGCTGGGAGCAACACGTCATCATTGACGAGACCCGCTCGATCGTCTATCGATATCCCAGAAACCAAAATGCTGCAAATAAGCTACTCGATGAGGTAGCCGTACTCAAGGGGCTACACACACTGCGCTGGGATACCTCTATTCCGAAGATTATTGAGCACCACCAACAATATTCCTCCTACCACTATATTCCTGGTGATGTGCTCAACCACAAAACGCTGTCGCATCTTCACCCCTCCGACCTTGATGCAATTGGCAACGAGTTGGGCATATTTCTCGCCACGCTGCACGCAGCGCCCCACAAAATTGTTGCGGCAAAGAAAACAAAACAAGCCATGAGCCTCCTCGAGTATTATCAAAAACGCATTGAAGGAAACGTCAAAACCCCACACTTCTCGCGGGCAAAATCAAGACTCGATCAACTTCTGTCGCGTTTTGCAGCCTCCCACGAATGGGTAGTTGTCCACGGCGATCTCCATGGATTAAATATTGTAGTACACACGAATCCCGGCCAGCTAGCGGGGGTTATTGATTTCAGCGAGGTTGAGCTTGGTGATCCGCATCAAGACTTTAGAAAGTTGTTCATGGTCAACGAAAAATTGCTCGAATCGGCTCTCAAAAACTACCAAACGGTGACTTCAAAACGCCTTGATATCGAGACTGTTCGCCTCTGGGCATACGTCAACGAGTGGGCAAACATGTGTCACTTCTCAGATCAAGAGGGCAATGAAACCTTCAAGCGGGCCCTTTACCACCTCAAAAAATGGGGTGAGATTTAAGCCGTGGCAACCTCTTCGGATGTTGGCACAGAACTCTCTTCTTTCGGAAAAAGGGTTGTTTCAATTTTTTGAACCACGCCTGTCCCAAAAATATGGACAATTTTTTGAGAAGTTGTCGGCATAAATGGCTCAAGCAGTTCGGCAATCTCGATCAAACAACTCGCCATGTAGGCAAGCACTTCTCTTAAGTGGTCGCCGTCGTGGTTTTTTGCGAGCGCCCACGGCTTTTCCTCTTCAATATACTGATTAAGTCCCCGAACCTGCTGCCAGACGGTCTCGAGCGCCCTGTCAAACCGGCAGTGTTCTATGGCTTTTTCGTAGGCGGCAATATCGTGCTCCGAAGGCGGCATATCGCCAATAATACCTTGTTGATACTTGATTATCATCGCCGAGGTGCGGCTCACTGCGTTGCCCAGCTCGTTCGCGAGCTCATTGTTATAGACCTCTTCAAGTCGTTCCCAAGAAAATTCGCCATCTGAATAGCTAGGAATATGGCGCAAAAAATAATAGCGAAACGCGTCAACGCCGTACTTGCTAATAATGTCATCTGGGCTCACCACGTTTCCCAAACTCTTACTCATTTTTTGTCCGTCGCTCATATTGATAAAACCGTGAATATAGAGCTTGTTTGGCAATGCAATCTCTAAGCCCATCAGTATCGCTGGCCAAATGATGGCATGAAAACGAGCAATATCTTTGCCAACAATCTGCACATTGGCTGGCCAAAATTCCTTAAAATCGGAGTGTTCTGGGTAGCCAAGAACCGTCACGTAGTTCATAAGAGCTTCGAACCACACATACATCACTTGGGTGTTGTCGCCAGGCACAGGTATGCCCCACGAGATTTTTTCTTTTGGGCGACTAATACTGATATCTTCCAAGCCCTCATGCAATGTCCCGAGTATTTCGTTCTTTTTGGTTTGTGGAATAACTTGAAATTCTCCAGAGTCGATCGCCTTTTTGATTTGCTCAGCAAAATGCGTCAACTTAAAGAAGTAGTTATCTTCAGACAATCTCTCGTAGGGTTTATCATGATTTGGGCACACACCGTTGTGTTCTTTGGCAGTTGCATCCGTCACAAAAGCCTCACAGCCCGTGCAATACCAACCCTCATAAGTTGCTTTATAAATGTAGTCTTTCAAGGCCTGCCAAATCAGACCCGCCCGCTGTTCGTGACCTGGGTCGGTCGTACGAATAAATCGATCGTTACTGAGTTGGAGTTGCTCAGCAAGACGGCGAAACGAGTCACTCATTTTGTCAGCTAGTGCTTTCGGTGCGAGCCCCAGCTCAGCAGCCTTTTCTGCGACTTTACCACCATGCTCATCGGTTCCAATACTAAAAATTACCTTGTGATAATTTTTGCTGCTTCGGGCGCTACGCGCCAGCACATCACCCATCACAAACTCCATGGCATGTCCAAGATGCGGCTCGCCATTAATGTAGGGGATAGACGTGGTTACATAGTAGTTTTTCTGAGCACTCATACAACTACTAGCCTATCAAACTATCAGACTACACACTAGTGAGGTGCCAACAGCCGCACTCACTACATTTATATGGTTTTAGGGCAGTTCCACGCTGGTGATACAAGACCAACGCTTGAGCTTTTGCTTCGTGCTCGGTTCCGAATTTGAGCTTCCCGCTGCACTTCATGTCTTTAGCGTCTTTTTGGCAGAACGTTTTGCCTCGAGCACCGAATGCGAAATTGCAAGACTAATAACGACCACACCAGCCAGCCCCGTTACATATTCTGGAATATGGTATTTTAGCGACAGCAGCATAAACACCGACAGTAACCCGATGGCATAATGCGCCCCGTGCTCCATATATATAAACTTCTCGAGCAGACCTCTTCGTAGCATATGAATCGTTATGGTTCGCACATACAACGCCCCAATGCCAAGACCAGTAGTAATAAGCAGTACGTTGGTGGTGATCGCAAACGCGCCTATCACCCCATCCAAACTAAAGCTTGCATCAATTATTTCTAGATAAATAAAGCCCAAAAGTCCCGCCTTAAACGTATGGTGGGTTGCGCTAATGTGCTCGAGCGATCGTGTCGATTTTGATATAAGGGTATCCAAAGAATTGATAATCAAATAGATAACCATGCCAATTAATCCCGCAACGATTACCGAAATTCTTTCTGGTTCATCAACTAACCTGGAGGCGGCGAGCAGAACGATAAGGGCAGTGATCACATTTAGATTGGTCAGCTTTCCAGCTTTCTGGAGGATGGACTCTACGGAATTTATCCATTTAGTTTTTCGTGCGGTCGCAAAAAACTCGAGTGCAATCATCAACAAAAACATTCCTCCAAACGCGGCAATCATTGGCTTTGCATCATTCAGCAAGACACCGTAGGTTGTCGAGTCGTTTAGCGCAAGGTCGACAATTGCCCGAAAACTTTCCCCGGTCGCCAGAGCGACGATCAGTATCGGAAATACCAGTCGCACTCCAAAAACCGCAATAATAATACCAACAGTAAGGAACAGTTTTTGCCAAACTGGACTCATGCGCCGCAAAATTTTGGCATTAATAACAGCGTTATCAAAACTAAACGTTATTTCTAGACCAGCAAGCACGAGGACAAGCAAAAAACCCTTAAGACCTTGTTGACTTGCCACGTACGCAATAAGACAAAAAGAAATAAGCGTCGAAAGCCAGTAAATTCTAAGCAAAGATGGTTGCTTGGCAAGTTTCTCGTTCATGATAAAAGCCTAGTATAGCCTATTTTTGCATCTTCGCGCTTCACCTAAAGCTACTTATACACTAGACTTTTTTAATTCTTATGTTATAATATTTCTTGAGGCATGTGACGAGTCTGCCGAAATTTGGGGCTGATTTTAAGCTCGACATTGGACCTTTACAAGTTAGTTTGCAAGCCGCTTGTCAGCGTCATAGACAAACTTTTTAAATGCAAACGCGTTTAAGAATGTCGCTAGTGCAGTAAAGAGCTTCTTTGCGCCTAGCTACGCATTCGCTGTAGCCTAAGAGCTCGCAGCTGCGAATGGTGTGACTTCAGATAGCACCATTTCGTATCATATTTTCTGAATAGACTTTTGCATCTGATCTGCCGCATAGTCGAAACTTTTAGATCTGCGAATCAAAGCCATTTGGTTGTTTGTTCAGCTTTGATTCTAAGCAAGCGATAAACAACCTAAGCTTGTAGAAGACTAACTACAATAAAGCCGATGGACGCGGGGGCAGAGCCCGCCAGCTCCACCAATAAAAGTAGCCGAAACACGTTCGGCTGTTTTTATTGGTAAAGTTAGTCAAGTGGCTCTGCCCGAGAGGGTGAGGATTGCCAGCGACAATCCGAAGAATCATTGCTTGGCCGCCTTGCGCAATTGCCTATGGCAATTTTGTCGCAGGCGCAGAATAGTTCGAGCCCGCCAGCTCCACCAATAAAAGTATCCTACTAGCATGTGGGGTTTTTTCTTTGTCAATAGTTGTGTGGGTTTTTGGTTATGCTTGCATGTTGTTAGTAATTGCTTAGAATTAAGCTCATGACAGCGAACTTCTCAACTGAGACCGACCACGCAAAGGGCGAAGCTGTGAGCTTATACCCCAAAGAGGGTGTAGAGCTGGAATACAGAGGTAGAGTAAGTCTACATATTGGCTCTGTTGTAATTAACAACTGTGTTGAGAAATTAACGACCCACAGTGACGTCTTAGACCTAGTGACCCAAGAGAGCCCCAACAGTCGCCGGGTCGTGGCCTCGTCAAAAGACACTGAATCTTTGCCCGCGGTACGATCAATTAAGTTGATGTAATAAAGTGGGCGATTAAACAATCAAAACGCTGGTGCTTGCATTTGTCGGTCGTAGTTTGTAGATTAGAGCTTTATGGAGTTTAAAAAAATCAAGCGCGAGCAAGGATTGGTGCACGAAGTTACCTTCACCGCGGATGAGTCCAAGATTATTAGTGCAATATATACGGAAGCCATTAACTATCGAATAAAGCACGGAAACACTTCCTCGATAAGCGATCATGACACATGTCTCGCTAGAGCATACAACAAGCCCAGCGGCATAAAGGGTATCTTCGGCGCATTAGAAAATTTACACAACACTATCCATGAGTTCGTGGAAAGGACTGATTCTGAGTCCGCTAGCCTCACAGAAGTTGATTCCTCCTACAGAAACCATGACGCCATCGAAAGAATCGAGTATGGCAAGGCTGCCGAGAAGATGTTGGGCGAGCTACAAGAACACCTGCAAGCCGAGCGCCAACACCTCCCCCCGCTTCCAGACACGTGGGAGGTGCCAGACCGCCCGCCAAAAGACCTACTCTAAATCACGGCAGCGGCTTTTTCTGCACCACAAAAAATATTTCAGCTATTGACGAAGTTCGTTTTTGCTTTCACAATACGGCGTAGAAGCGAGAGAAGGAAACCATGAGGAATCAAGAGTTAATCCCCGGCCACTCAACAGAACAAAGGGTACTGAATATCTTCGACGATGCTGCTCGCGCACTGCATACCATTGCGACGCTAGAAGAGGGGCTTGATCGAGACCGGCAGGATAATGTTCAAGTCATCCATGATCACATAGCTCACACGGCGCTAAAAAGATACGAGCTTGATGATGTCAGAAAAGACCCAACTGTAAAAGCTTCGCTTTTGAAGTATTTTACGACCTATCGGGAAAGTACCTTCGAAAGCCAGTGGTTTTTGCATGAGATTGAGCAACGCCAACGAGAACTTGACGAACTCTTAGTCGGCGTTCCTGTGGCGGTTCGCCCCAAGGAAGGCGTTGATCCTGCGGCTGTCTTTTCTCCCACCGAAAACATAACTGAATCGCATATTCCCGAGGTTTTGCATGGTCAGATTACAAAGACAGATACCATTTTGGGCAAACTTACTGTGGCGGCCGAAAACAATCCGTCTGAACTCTTTGACGTCTATATGTATGATCAACCCAAAGATTCTCACGATATTGGCGAAGTGCAAGTAGAGCTAGAGCTACTCGGCCAAGATAGCTAACGCTCTAGCGTCGTTCGAATCAGTTCAAGGGTTTTCGTAATCTTTAGTTGCTGCGTTTCGCTGAGATACTCAAACATCGGCGCATGATAATTATTAAGGTCACGGGCGGCTCGACTGACCATTTCTTGGCCTTGTTTTGTGAGAAAGATAAAATGCTCTCTGCGATTACTGGCGCTCACTTTTGCAACCACAAGTTTTTTGTCAATCAGCAGCTTTATTTGTCGACTTATTGAAGCTTGGGTTTGATGAAGCGAGGCTGCGATTTGTTTTTGGGTTTGTCCATCGCGCTCCTCTAGTACCATTAGAACCTTAAACTGGGCAAACCCTATTCCCAGGCGCTGCTGAAGAATTTGATTTGAATCAGCTTGTATTAACTGAGCAAGCTCGTGGAGAAGGTAACCAATGCTATGCCGAAAGTCCATAATCTACTGATTACTTTACCATAGAGCAAGCTGAAAATAATAAATACTTAACATGTTAAGTATTGAGGCAGGGGAGTGGTTTACAGGTTCGAAAACTCGGCTGAAAGCTTGATCCATTCATCCACCGAAAGTTGCTGGGGACGAATTGCTGGATCAATTGCGGCACTTGATACGAGCAATTTGACTTGTTCTTTTGGCATCGCAAGCCCCCCCGAAAGAGAGTTAAGAAGAGTTTTGCGCCGATTGGAAAACCCAGCCTTTATCACCCGAAACACTTCCCCGGCTTCCCTATCGTTAAACAAAGGCAGTTCCCGCCTCACAAGATGGACGATTTGAGAGTCAACCTTGGGTGGCGGTGAGAAAAGTTTGGCTGGAACTATAGATCCATGCGAACACTCAAAATACATCTGGGTGGATACCGACAACAACGACATCTTCCCTGGCTGTGCACAAAGACGCCCCGCGACTTCCTTTTGGACAAGCAGAGTCGCTGAGATCGGTGGGTTTGGAGTTTCGCAGAGAAGTCGCATTAGGTTACCTGTCAAATAATACGGGATGTTGGCGACAACTTTGTAGTTTTTTGGCAGACTTGATAAGTCAAACTTGAGAATATCTTGATTGATGAGCCGAAGTCGCTCAACATCTTTGCTGTACATACTACTAGCTTCAGCCTTGAGCTTCTCAAAAATGCTGGTGTCATATTCAACGGCTATGACGTGGGCATTGTGTGATAGCAACACCTCAGTGAGCGTACCTAGTCCAGGACCGATCTCCAGCACGTGGTCACCAGGGTTAATCTGTGCCGTGTCTGCAATATCGTATAGTACGTCTACGTCGTATAGCCAGTGCTGGCCAAGCGATTTTTTGGGATGGATTTGCATAGTAATTTTAGGGTTATCGATAGATATCTTGAAGACCCATTTTAATCTTGCACGAAGGCCACGGCTGCCACCCACGCCGCTGGTAGGTTTCCCAGGCTTTTTGATCCTGGACTATGGGCGGTGCTTGGGCGGCATTTTGATAGCCACCAAAACTATTCCAAGTTCGAACATCAAATTGATACGCGCCGTAGTAGCCATTGCCGGTACTACTTGTGTAGCTGCCCTCACAGCTTCGCAGTCGTGCGAGCGCGGCTTGAAAGTCGCCATTAAATGTTGCGTCGACATTTGTCGGCTTCGCAGCTCCCCTCGCTACCAACTTTCGGGTGGGTTGCGACACTATTATTTCTTGCAGGGGTTTCTTGTTGCCGTCTTTCGCCACCTCGTACACAACTACTTTCTTGCCTGGCCTACCTTCTTCTCGAACTTTTGTGCTGCCAGTTGGCACCTCGGTGCTGTCGACGTACTCGGTTGGTTGGGCGATTGCTTCCTCGACGGTGCTTATTTGCTTCCCGGGTTCGGTTACAAACACCACGTCATTAGCTTTTAGTTTTGTTTGGGGGCTCGGCAAAATAGACGCTTGGTCATAAGTAAAGTTTCGCTCGCGCGCAAGGTCAGCAACAGTATCGGCTTGAGTACGAACATCGTACATAGCGCCGTAAAGACTCAGCTTTATCGGTAAGGCTCGATCGATAAGCACTTGATCGCCAACCACCCCCGAAGCCATTGCCTTGTCCGGCGACGAAATCTGCACCACATCTTCTGGGAAGACAGTTACACCGGCTTTTTTTACAATTGCCTGCGGTTGTCGATCGGCAACTCTTGTCACAATCGTTTTTCCGTCTTGGTCAACAATGGTAACGGGCCGAGAGCGATAAATATTTACACTAAAACTATCGCCATAGATTGGTGTGTCTCCCGCTGGTTCGACAACATCACTTTGGTGCAATTGAATATCTAGCCTGCGCAGCAAATCATTCACATCAACCGCTCTGGTCGGTATGGTTTGCGAAGTGCCGTCAACAGACAGTTTTACGCGCTTAGAGTCGGATGGACCCAACGTTTGACCGTTAGTCAGAACTAGCCCTACACACGACACAAAAAAAAGTGTCATAAATGTCACTACCGGTACCACAAACGGGTGTTTGTGCCACACCGGCAGTCGAAACATTTTGGATTTTCTTGCTAAATTTCTTGACTTCTTTACCATAGAGTATTGCTTGTCTTTACAGGAGGCTGGTTGATGACATGGGAGGCTTTCAATTCTGACTCCCAAAAACGAAACAAGCTGTCGAATTATAGCACGCCATCACTTCTCGAAGCAACGTGCTACGACCATTTTGACGTCGTTTTGAATTCGAAATTTGCTTAGTTTTTTTCGAGGCACCCACTGTGCCCGGGCAATTTCGGGCATGCTAGGAGATGGTTGCTCCATTGTATCAACGCGAACAACATAGTAGTGGGCGGTAAAACGAATAAGACCGTGTGAAAGCGGCAGCTTGTCAACAAAGCGCACGTGCGCCGGGTCAACTTTTATTGACGTTTCCTCGTCCAACTCTCTGGTCGCCGTATCGACAAGTTTTTCTTTGCCGTGCATGCCACCACCTGGAACGTCCCAGCTTCCCAGTCCCAGCCACGGCTTCACCAAAAGTACATTGTCGTTGCACAGCACGATAATCCTTGCACGGTGCGAACCATGCAGATACCACGCCCAGTAAAAATACAGCACTATGTATGCGAGCAGACCCGTAAATTCGTACAATCGCTGCTTCATAGCTTTTTTAGTGGGGCGAAGGAGATATTTAGTTTCTTTGAACCCTTGCCCTTAAAGTAAATTGCCGCCGTGTCGCCCTCGATCTCCATAATGACTCCCTCGCCAAATAGCTGGTGATGGACCGCGTCGCCTTCTTCAAGGTCAAGCGCGTACCTGGGCTCATTTTGAACAGGCAGAGAACCTTGTGAAACGAATGGCTGACTAAAAGAGCTTGCTTGTTGCTGAAACTCGCTATCGATTTCCGATAAAAACCGACTTGGCGGATTATGCTGTACCCCTCCGTACAACATCCTTGATGAACTAAACAGCATATAGAGTTCTTCTTTGGCCCGCGTCATCCCCACGTAGCAGAGTCGTCGCTCTTCTTCCATTTCTGACTGATCATACAAGGCTCTGGAATGCGGCATTATGGTTTCTTCCATGCCCGCCATAAAGACGACCGGAAATTCTAGACCCTTTGCTGAATGCAGCGTCATAAGCGTGATCGCGTGCCCACCTTGATCGACCGAATCAACGTCACTCACCAACGCAACTTCTTCTAAAAATCCCTCGATGCCCAAATCTTGATACTCTTTTGCGACGCTCAATAATTCTTGGACGTTTTCCTGGCGCGCGTCACCTTGCGGCGTACCATCATTGAGAAACTCTAGGTACTCAATTCTTCGAATAAGCGACTCGATGATGCTTACCGGCGGCGCAGTTTCAAGATTCTGGCGCACGTCGAGAATCATGCTGCCAAACTCGTGTAACGATTTCTTGGCACGCGGCGTGAGGTTTGGACACTCTTCGACTCGCGCAAGCGCATCAATTAAACGAAGCGACTCTGTTGCTTGCCATGAAAAAAACTGTTGAAGAGATTTCGTGCCAATACCTCGAGTCGGAACATTAATAATTCGCTCAAAGCTTACTCGGTCCTCTGGCTGAAACAATACGCGGATGTAGGCAATGATGTCTTTTATTTCCTTGCGGTCGTAGAAGCGCTGGCCACCTACGATTCGGTAAGGAATACCATATTGCAGGCACACTTCTTCAAGGGCACGACTTTGGGCGTTAGTGCGATACAACACCGCAAAATCGTTATAGTTTCGAGTGCTTGATTCAATAGCCCTCGAAATCCGGCGAGCAATCACTTCGCCCTCATTCCGCTCGTTTCTGACGGAAACCATCTGAATCGGTAGCCCCGAACCGCTGTCAGTCCATAGTTTTTTGTCAGATCGATTCAGATTCTTGGCAATCACGGCGTGGGCACCATCAAGAATGTGCTTTGTGCTTCTATAGTTTTGTTCAAGCCTAATTACCGTAGAGCGAGGAAAGTCTTTTTCGAACATTAAGATATTCTGGTAGTTCGCTCCGCGCCAAGAATAGATACTTTGCCAATCGTCACCCACGACTGCAATATTGCGATCTGGCCCAACCAGCAGTTTTATCAAGCTGTACTGGGCCGCATTGGTGTCTTGATACTCATCTACCAATATGTAATGAAATTGCTTCTGCCACTTTGCTCGCACTTCTGGGTGTGTTTGTAGCAATCCAACCGTTTTGGCGATTAAGTCATCAAAATCAAGCGCGGAGGCGTTTTTGAGCAATGCTTCGTAATGGGGAAAGACCTTGCTGGCGATAGTCTGCAATGGGCCCTGTGCGCTCGCTTGGTAGTCGTGTGCCGACACCAGCTCGTTTTTTGCGCTACTGATCAATCCCGAGATTTGCCGCGGCAGATAGTCTTTTTCGTTGATATGAAGCTGCTTATAAACTTGTTTGATTGATGCCAAGCGATCGGCTTCATCAAATATCACGAAATTTGCTGGAACTGCTATATAGGCTCCGTCTTGGCGCAATATTTTCACACAAATGCTGTGAAACGTGCCCATGAATGGCAAAAAATCTCGGTTGTCTGGGTTTTGTCCAAGCAATGCCGCAAGTCGTTGCCGCATTTCTTTGGCTGCTTTATTGGTAAACGTAACCGCGAGAATGTTGTACGGTGAGGTTTTTTTATGGGAAATTATGTGGGCAATCCGGTGAGTAAGGGTTTTGGTTTTTCCGCTCCCTGCACCCGCTTGAATGAGCAAAGGCCCCTCCGTGGTAGTAACCGCCCGCTGTTGTTCGCTGTTGAGGCCTTCTAGGATTGCATCAGACATCTATACATTTTAGCAAGCTTCTTGGCATCATAGGCGTTGTGCTTTAGACCAAAATTTTACTGGTGATATTTTTTCAAAGTATGTCAGTGAACGGTTCAAAGCCCGCATCAATCAATTCCGCATCGGTACCAAAGTTGATCGCCAACGCCATTATCACCAAAAATACCACAAGAAATACTATGGCTCGTCGTCCAGATTTTCGGTGAGCCTCTTCCCCAATCGGCACAACATATTTTTTTGAGTCAATTATCTTCTGAACTTCTGCCCGCTGTTTTTTGGCTTCTGTTTCGGCTTTGGCTGCTTCTTTTTTCGAACTTACCTCTTGAGCCAGCGCATCGACTGCCCCCGCCTCTCCTCCGTCACTTAGAGGCTCGTCTTCGGTTTTGATCTGATTATCATTTTCTTCTTTGGGATCCTCGGTTGGAGTATCGTCACTCGAATCCTTGGTTTTCATATCATCACTGATTGGCGCAATCACTTTTTTGTCCATCGCCGCAGACTCACTTAGCTCGTCTTCGAGCGGTTTGGTCGTTTCTGCATCGGCATCTTTGTCAGTCTCTTTTTGCTTCACCATTGGGTCCTGCGTCATTCCTCCGGGGTGCTGAGTAATAATTGGTCGTCCTGTGGCAGATGGCGCTGATTCTCCCGGTTTTGCGACATCAAATACTTTTGACTGGTCTGGAGATTCTTTTTTGTTGTTGGTTGATGCCATTTATTGTTTTCTTTCTCTATGAAGACGGTACGCCGCATCGACAATTGCAATAAATTTTCGATAATTTAAGCTCGCGTTACCAATCAGCGCACCGTCGCAGCCTTCAATCTCAAGATACCCGCGAACGATATGCTCATCTACGCTGCCGCCATATAAAATTCGGACACTTTCGGCAGCATCTGCGCCGTACAGCTCCATGATCTGATGACGAATAAAATCCATGCTTTTTTTTACTTCGTGGGGTTTTGCAAGTGTGCCGCCAAAATTACTTATTGCCCACACTGGTTCGTAGGCAACAACGACGCCACGGACGTCTTCGGACGTGAGATCGCTTAAGGCGCTCACGATTTGATCGTGCAAGACTTGTTTGGTCTCTCCGTTTCGTCGCTCTTCTCCCGTTTCTCCGACACAAAGTAGTGGCGTAATACCGTTTCGTACGCTTGCGGCAACCTTGTCGCGAATCATGTCGAGCGATTCGTTAAAATAAATCCGGCGCTCAGAATGGCCAATTATCGCGTAATGCACCAGTTCCCTCAGCATTGAAAAAGATACTTCCCCAGTCAGTGCACCTTCGTCGGCGGGATGCGCATTTTGCGCAGCCAACCGAAACCTTCGACGATCGATCTGCAAACTAAGCGGCTGAATTGCGAGCATACTTGGCGCCAGCACGACTTCAATGTCGCGGTGTCCAGAAATGTGTTTTTGCAACCGAGCGACGAGCACACTGGATTGTGACACGTTGAGGTGCATTTTCCAGTTTCCAGCTATAAGTGTGCGTTTTATCATGATGCTTTTGCTTATTGTATCACTTCGACTCTAGGGCCTCTACTCCTGGTAGTTTCTTGCCGCTCATGAGCTCCATACTTGCGCCTCCCCCGGTAGAAACGTGATAGAAATTGTTTACCAAATTTCTTCCCTCAACATATCCTACGGTATCGCCGCCGCCCACCACTACTCTTGGTTGATGACCGAATTGTCCCAACATGGCCTCGACGACTAGCTCTGTGCCTTGCGAAAATGGCCCGCTTGGGGTTTGCAGACCACTCACCTCCGTGACCCCCATCGTACCGTTCCAGATTACCGTATTAGAAAGCTGCATGGTACCAGCGATAAAAGCGCCCGAGAACGGCCCAATGTCGAGAATTTTTTCCGCCGCAGAGACCTCGCTCGCTTCGGGTTTTGGTGGCTTTGGGTAGCTTTCGATATCTGCAATCACCTGTGTCCCCCAGTCAACTATTCTTGTTCTGACTTTGGTGTCGATCTCTTTGGCAACTACGCCGTCTTGGGGCACATAAAAAATAAAGCGTTGTTCTTTGGCTTTCTTTTTTGCCTTAGCAATAATGTCCCGGGCAAGCGCAATGTCATCCGCCTCAACCAGGCTGTCACCAACTCCAACACCTTGGGCTAACAGAAAGGTATTACTCATTGCGCCGCCAACAGCAACCACATCTGCGATATCTATCAAACGGTTAAGCAGGGCGATTTTGTCGGATATCTTTGCGCCGCCGACAAGCGCCATCAGCGGTCTTTCTGGGTGGAGCATAACGCCGTTGATAGCGGTCACCTCGGCCTCTAGCAGCAAACCGCTCACTGACAACAAGTGCTTCGTTATGGCGTCCGTGCTCGCATGAGCCCGATGAACAACTCCAAAGCCATCCTGGACAAACACATCAATATCTTGGGCTAATTGCCGGGCAAAACTGTCATCATTTGCTTCTTCCTCCTTGTGAAATCGCAAGTTTTCGAGCAACAAGACTTTGCCGTGTTCGAGATTTCTTATGCGCCCGCGTGAATCTTCGCCAATACAATCTGGGCTAAAATGGACCGGTGACTCAAGTAGGCTCGCCAGTCGCTTTGCCACAGGATGAAGTGATAATGCTTGGTCTTCTGGACCAGTGGGGCGACCAAGATGAGAGCAAATCACCACTTTACAGTTTTGGTCCATCAAATACTTAATGGTTGGCACCGAACGTGTAATCCGATAGTCGTCGGTGATTTTTCCATTTTTCAGAGGCACATTGTAGTCGGCTCTCACCAGCACGATTTTTCCTAATGTGTCTATGTCCCGAATGGTTTTTTTGTCAAAATGATTTGTCATATTACTATCTACAACACCCGTACCTTTATGGTGTCTGTTGTGCCCATCACGCCGGGGTACTTTCCAGAGGCAGTTACGACTACATCGCCTCTCTTTAATACCTTGCTCCGATGAAGCCAATTTGTCAGCTTGGTAGCTTGAAGCTTATTGTCGGGGCGAACATAACTTTTTGTGCCGTACACAACTGCAAGTTGCTGCGCCACTCTTGGGACAGAGGTGGCGGCGATTATCGGTATATTCGGCCTTCGAGACGAAACATGAAGTGCGGTCGCGCCAGATTTAGTTTCGGCCACAATTGCAACCGCATCAACCGAATTCGCAAGACGAATAATAGCGTTCGATATGGCGCGCGTCTTACCAGGCAGACTATCTATGTCAACAAGTACTGGACCGTGCAAGGCGTGACTCTGCGTGTAGGTCACTACCCGCTTCATCACAGAGACTGCTTCGATAGGGTATTTCCCGCTCGCCGTCTCGTCACTTAGCATTACCGCATCTGTGCCAAGCAATACGGCTGTGGCGACGTCAGACACCTCGGCTCGCGTTGGCTCGGGCGACTCGCTCATACTCGCCAGCATTTGAGTGGCTACGATGGTTGGCTTGGCATGCTTCATCCCCAATTCAATAATTTTCCTTTGGATAATTGGTACTTCCTCGGGCAGTGTTTCGGTAGCCAAGTCGCCGCGGGCCACCATAAGTCCATCAGATTCTTGCGCAATTAACTCTAGGTGGACAACTGCCAGCCTAGTCTCAATCTTGGCAATAATTTTGGCTGATGAACCCAAGTTAACTAACAATCGGCGCAGCTTTTTTATGTCGTCTGGCGTCTGAACAAAGCTCAGCGCCACATAGTCGATATCATTGGTTGAACCATAGGCAATATCTTCTTGGTCTTTTTTGGTAATAATATCTCCCAAAAAATCTGTATCGGGCACGTTGATCCCTTTGCGCTTTATCAAAATTCCACCGTTCTCGGCGCGCACAAACACCTTTTTGTCTTTTACAGCAGTTACCGTGGTCCTAATTTTGCCATCATAAAGATAGAGTCGCTCGCCCCGTTTTACCTTTTTACTAAGATCATACTGAATCGGCAGCACACCCGTTCGCTCATAATCAGCTTCATAGCCAAACGTGAGACTTTGCCCAAGCGCAACATTTACGATCCCTTCAAAATCACCCAGGCGTATTTTGGGACCTTGCAAATCTTGAATAATTGCGACCGGTTTCCCCGCTGCTTTTGAGGCTTTGCGTATCCACGCTATTTGCTGATCTCGCTCTTTGTGGGTGCCATGACTAAAGTTAAGACGAAGACCATTCGCCCCAGATTTAATCAGTCGCTCTATCGACTCGTATGAGTTTGTAGAAGGGCCGACCGTGGCTATAATTTTGGTTCTTTTGAACGCTTTAAGAGGTACGTTTGGTATTTTATGTGTTGACACTCGAAATCATCCCACCAGTTGATTTTCTGATTGTATATCTGTCAATAGTGTAACCGTTTATGGCTATTTGGGGCAACTATTCAAAACAACCAACTAAAATACCCCGGGCAGAACCGGGGCGCTTTAGTTGGTGACCTCAAGGGGAATCGACTCACCTTCGGCGAGCCCGTCGCAACATCTTTCAAAACCAGTTTTGAAGAGTTGACTCCCTTGCGCAGTGCCACCGGCACTGCTCACCCGATTGGGCAATAGGGGTTCGAGTCATAAAAAAACAACCAACTAAAATACCCCGGGCAGAACCGGGGCACTTTAGTTGGTGACCTCAAGGGGAATCGACTCACCTTCGGCGAGCCCGTCGCAACATCTTTCAAAACCAGTTTTGAAGAGTTGACTCCCTTGCGCAGTGCCACCGGCACTGCTCACCCGATTGGGCAATAGGGGTTCGAGTCATAAAAAAACAACCAACTAAAATACCCCGGGCAGAACCGGGGCACTTTAGTTGGTGACCTCAAGGGGAATCGAACCCCTATTGCCGGGATGAAAACCCGGTGTCCTAACCGTTAGACGATGAGGCCATACGCTGTGCTTGGTTTGAATTGTTAAGCTTACTGCTGCTATGTGCTAAAACTTGTTATCTAGAACGGTTAAGATGTCCTAGTCACGTTCCGCGACCCCGAAACTTCGCTATTGGCAAACCAGTTGCCATCGGAAGGTTTCCTTGCAAGCTGCCACTGGCAGTTCTCACGTTAGACGATGAGGCCATTCTCTCTTGTTTAGCTGGGGTATTTTAGCAAATAAACCCCAGAAGCTCCACCCTTCTGAGGTTTATCGTTTTTGCTAAATTGTAGTGTTAGTTTTCTTGAGCGGTCAGTCATTGCTCTCGTAACTAATGAAACATTAGCACATTTTGTGGTTCTTGACTAGACCACTTATCCACAGAACTGTTTAGACACGGTAGTACTTGCGCGAGAAGACATAGTAGCCAACACCGCTCGCAAGACTGACTGCAACAAAGATTGCTGCAACATCACCAGGACCCGTGTCCGGCAACGAGGTTGTAGTCGTGCCGGTTGGAGGCGTAACAGGAGGTTTTGGAGGAGTTGGTGGCGTCGTGAAGTTAAGCGCAGCTGCACACTTATCGCTCTCAGCAATCTTTAGCTCACCGTTCACCAAAACTTCTACCTTTACGCGAGCAACGTATTGCCCATCTTTTGCATACGTGTGCTCGACCATGCTTTGGTCAGTTTTGAATTCTTCTGTGCCGTCACCAAAGGTGTAGAAGTATCGCTTGATAGTTGCACCATTGGTTGCAGTGGCGTTTGTAGTGAACTTGACCGTTCTGCCTTGCAAAATTTGAGCTTGCAACAGATCACAACTATACGTTGGGTTTACTGGAGGATTACAGTTCTCTTTGGTAATAACTACGTCAGCGTCATCTTTAATCTCATACGGATACTCTTTCGACTTCGCGTACGCGACGTTCCGTATTCGTGTTTGACATGGTTCAAAGTCGCCCTTAAGCACAGTTGTAAACGTTATCAATGTATTGTCATTTGGGTTATACTTACCGGCGTTGTAGCCCCCGCCAAACAATGGTCCATCGAGAAGAGTTTGACTACCTTTTGCGTTAGTAAACTTCACCGATCCTGGAACAAGTTCAACATGGGGTGGCAGTGCATCTCGAGTAACTACGTCGGTAAGTGGCGCAAGACCAGTGTTCTTGGTGTTCAATAACCAATCGACTTTCTCCCCGGGCTTTCCAGAAACTTCGGATACCCATCCGCCGGTTTGACCCGACTTGTTCTTCCTAACTTGTTTTGTAAGGCCCATGTTAGGCACTTCTTTGGGTGTGACAACTACGGTAATTTGAACTTGAGCATCATACTGGAAACAACCTGGAAGATTGCCATTAAGTTCGTTCCAGCCAATTTTAGTACCGGTTGTAACTACGCTGTCTGGCAGCGTAACACCGTTGGCAAACGGACCGTTGTTTCGGAGTATTGCCGAACCTGGCTTGTAGCTCATAGTAAAGTTTTTAGTCGATGTGAAGTCAACCGTATCAACGACTTGACTCGGGGTTGCGTTACTTGCAGAAATATAACCAACTGCTCGTAGCGCATTTCCTTCTACTCCAGGTAACGCAAATCGAACGGTCGTGTCTTTTGCGATCCCCTTGCCACTCGCATTGGTGTTTTGGTTGGCATTGTTGTGAACGTACATACGAAGCACAACTTCTTTGCTTGCGCCGGTGGTTACATTCGTTAGAGGATCTTTGTAGCTGCCGGCGGCGGTGTTTTCTTTAAGCCGTGCGTCAAGAAACTCACGCTCGTCACCATAGCTTGGTGTATTAACAAAAGAGTTAAATACAGGACCGTTTAATGAGCCGCAGCGTCCGTTTTGGGTAGCTGGGTCATTCGCGTCGTCGTTACAATTGCTACTAGCACTGCCTTTGTTGTAGTCAAAGGTTGGACGACCTGGAAAGAATCCAGCATCAACCACAAGTGGTGCTACAACTACTGCAGTCAAAGAACCTACTACTATTGCCAACTTGGTCTTGCGACTAAGAGAGCGTATTTTGTTGAAAATCCTCATTATTGATTCTCCCCATTACTTGCATTGCTAATATTCCATTTGCCATTCTTTCCCCTTCTAGCCCGTAGAGCTCCTCCGAGAGCTAGAGGCAAAGCAAACATTGCATTTGGGTCAGTCGGACCTCCCTGGCCTTCGCCATTAGAGGTGCCAGGTACTGGTGCCTCAGGTACGCCGTTGCCCCCTTGGTTGCCAGTTTCGGCGGGTGGACGATTTTGTCCCTCAGAACTCGGTCGTTGTGGAGCTGGAGGCTGAGGTGCAGGTGGCCGGGCTACAGAGTCTGGGGTTGGTCCCGCAGTTGGTTCGGTTTTTTCCTGGACTCCAGTAGGATTACCTTTGCCGCGGTCAGCTTGTACGGGAGAGTCGCCTGTGCCAGGACTTCCCTCGTCGGTTTTTGGTGTAAGCTTCACAATTCTTTTACCTCCAGTTTGGTTGGTATTTGAGGTCTTGTCTGGCTTATCTGGTTGTGGCTTAACTTTTCCGCCACCGCCGGTTGTGTTGGTGGTAGAAGTTCTTTGGCCTTGGCTCGTACTAATAGTACTTCCAACGAACTCACGTACGCTCACAGGATTTCCTTGGACATCGTTCCAACAAGTTCCAATAGATTGGTCACTTCCCCCACCAACCTTAAATAGCGCTTTCTTACCATTTTCTAGAGTCATTTCCAAAAACAAGACGTTACTAAAGTTTTGTCGAACACTAAATACGTCGTGTTCGCTTCGTTGGGCCGCATTCTCGGAATTAGGAATAGACATTTTTAGAAGACGATAGTTTGTGCCCTCATCAGCCATTTTATTGAGTATCCAGGCACGAGCCTCACTTACGCTAGTTGGAAGCTCAGAAGTAAGTGGTCTGTCGTGGAGGTTGTTATAGGTCGTTACCACGTTTCCGTCATCACTGTGTCGACTAAGAGCCACCATCTCTATCGCAGTTGGGAGGGTAATCGCTTCTTTATTGACCGCAGCATGCGCTTGTTGGTTATAGGAGTGAGAAACACGTATTTCTGGTGACTCGGCAATTTTCCTCACATTTGCCTTGGCGTCAGCAACAGAACCGCTCTTTATAAGCTTTGCGGCCTCGTTTAGGCTTGCACCTCGAAGTGCGTTGCCGCTCGGAAAGGTAGGTTTATCACCAGATTTATCGCTTGGAAGACCAGGTTTGGCTTTGTCTCCGCTGCCACCTGGGTTAGAAGGTTTTTTGTCCGTGTACTTAGCTGGAATGGTGCCGCTGAGCACATTCGGTGTTTTGTCCTTGTCGTCAGTGAGCTTGCCTACAGCAAAACCAATGCCGGCGCCAATAGCAGCCGCTACCACTACCGCTCCAATTTTGCGACTCTTCCGCTTGAACCAATTTTCGCGACTTGAAGAATTGTTTGCCGCACGATCTCTTGAGGCGAATGGTCCCGGAGTTGGAGGCAAAAATGTGCCGCCACCTGTAGCGCTTGGTGCGTCAGCTTGGTCGTCATCTTGAGTCCTTGACCCTTGCGACCCATCATCAACAGGGTTGTCTGGCGCTGGCTGGGGAGCAACTACGGCTTGTTCGCCGAGCATACCTACAAGGCGTTCCAATCGATCTGCTACGTTTGCAATGCTTTCGCCGGCTTGCCGAAGTTCTACAGCGGCACGACCGATTTCATTACGTATTTCACCCTGCAACAGAGCGTTTCGCGCTTCTAGCGCTGCCACTCTCTCCGTTAGCGCGATATTTTCTAATTCCAGTGGGTTTCGTCCCCCTAGATCTTCTGGTGTTGCCATATCCTTGGTTCCTCCCCTAGTAACTCCACTAGGATTCTTATATTAGGTTGTTCCCCACACCTCTCGTGCTTAGTGGCACAAAACGTGTTATGACATACAATATATCACAACAATTCTAAATTGTCAATATTGTTAGATAATTATATTCATAAGCAACTTCACCTCTGTCAACGCAATTGCTTTTTGTGCACTTGACCGGTTTTTACCGTTTGCTGTTGCTTATGAGCTTGGTTTTGAAGCAGGTTTTGGCAGCAGCTTTGCTATTTCGAAACAGAAGCCAAAAGTACTCCCCTTGCCCTCTTGGCTTTCGAACAAGATTGTGCCGCCTTGGGCTACCACGACCTTTTTTGCCATAAATAGACCGAGGCCACTGCCGTCTGGGCGCGCCTTTCTGGCATTTGATGCACGATAAAATTTGGTAAACATATGGGCTTGTTCGTTTTTGGGCACCCCAAAACCACTATCCTTGACAGTAAAATAGAGATGTTTCTTGTCTTGCTTCAACTCAACAGCAATCTTGCCGCCACTGGGCGTATAGTAAATTGCATTATCTATATAGTTCATTATTACTTGACGTATTTTTGTTTCGTCGAGCATAAGCGCTGGAAAGTCTTTGGGCTTCGTGTAGGTTATCTGCAGTTTTTTATTCGAAAACGCTTCTTTTAGCTGGTCAATCTCACTTTGGATAACGTCTGGCAAATATGATTCGACTGGATTGATTACAAACTTGCCGGTTTTCAGCCTCGACACATTTAAAAGATCAGCAATAAGATAGACCATTCGCTGCGAACTTGAGAATGCTTGACCCAAGAGCTGGCGCTGCAAGGGGCTTATTTTGCCGGCATCGCCCTCTAAAACCATGCTCACATAGCCCTTTACCGAAGTAAGCGGTGTTCGGAGCTGGTGGCTGGCCATGCTAATAAACTCATCCTTGGTGTCATCCATTTCTTTTAGTTTTTGGTTGGTACGACGAAGTTTTGCCGTGGCTTCTTCGATGCGTTCTTGGAGAAGTACATTAAATTGCTGAATCTCTTCAAACCGCAGCGAGTTTTGAATCGCAATAAGGAGTTCATCAGCAATAATGTCAATGATTTTTATATCCTCCACACTATACGGTTTGCCGCTTTTCTTTGGACCCAAAACGAGATAGGCTACCGCCTCCTTGGTTTGGTAATATTCTTCTACGAGCGGGCGAACAATTGCCAGATTATTCTCAACCAGTACCTTTTTTAGCTCGCCCTCTGAATTATCAATTTCGGCGGTAACCGCCATAATCTGACCCCGCTTTAGCAACTCTTGACGCAGATCATCAAGATCGTGGGCGCTAATTGTGACTTTCGATTCGTTTCTTATTTTTAGCTTGCCAGATTCCAGATCCTTGATCGCAATCAAACAAAACTGACACTTTATGTTCTCCTCGATAACGCTTGCGACGCGTCGAAGCAAAATACCAACCTCAATATTAGAAGCAATTGCGTGATTAAGTTCATTTAGGAAGCCTTGGGGGTCATAACTATCCCGAAAAAACAAACGATTAGTAATCTTATCAAACGCGCGTTTGAAAAGTGGTGCCGTGGCGGCAACCAACAGTGCAGCGACAAATGGAATGATGTCATTTGGGCTCGAGGTATCGCTAGAAAGTATTTGGGTCGAACCAAAAATAATTCCCACATACAATGCCCCAAGAATAGTAACCAGTAATGTATACGCAAGCGATCTTGCAGCGATAAAACGAATGTCGAACAGCCTGCGCCCCGCAAACCCGTATACTAACAAGCCAGCAACGACAAGAACCAGAATTAAGCTAGTTATGCTTATCCACATTGGTAAGCATTATGTACTAATTTTGACCAAAAACAAAAGCCTTCCAAAAGAGATACGCCCCCACGCATGTCTGGACATGTGTTTCATCGTCCACTGTAGTAGCGGCAACAAACATAACCCATAGATAGTTTTATTATTTTCATCTACAATATGGCATATATGCCAGACCAAACCTACAAAGTCGCTATTGTTGAAGACGATCAAGCGATTTCCCAGATGTACCGAATGAAGTTCGAAGCCGAAGGCTATGAGGTTGAGACCGCCGAAAACGGCAGACTTGGCCTTGCGCTCGCTGAATCCATGCGGCCAGATATTATCCTGCTCGACTTGATGATGCCAGAGATGAACGGTGACGAAATGCTGGAACAGCTACGACAAACCTCTTGGGGTAAAGCTACAAAAGTCATCATTCTTACTAATATGGGCGAGCAGGAAATTCCTCCCCGTATCCGAGAGCTTGGCGTAACCAATTTCATCCTAAAAGCTGACATGACGCCTCGCCAAGTGGCTGAGATTGTTCAAAAGAACCTTAGCGCGCAAGGGTAAGCTGTCTTGAAAGTTGCCATTCTCGGTTACGGCGGTCAAGGTCAATGTGCGCTAGAATACTGGTCAAATTTGGGCGCCGAAGTAACGGTGTGCGACAAAAACGTTGACACTATCGTTCCCTCAAACGCCGCAACCCAACTTGGAGCACACTATCTTGAAGGGTTAGACCAATTTGATCTCTTGGTGCGGACACCCGCGCTTCACCCAAAAGATATTATTGACGCAAACCAAGACCCAACCATTCTGGCGAAAGTTACTTCGGTCACCAATGAATTTTTTCGAGTCTGTCCAACCAAAAACCTCATCGGAATAACTGGCACAAAAGGAAAAGGCACTACCAGCTCCTTGCTGGCAAAAATGCTAGAAGCCAGTGGCAAAAGAGTGCATTTGGGGGGGAATATCGGTATACCTCCGCTTGAATTACTTAAAAATGACATCGCGGGCGATGACTGGGTTGTGTTAGAGCTTGCGAACTTTCAAATCCTTGACCTCAAATACTCCCCGCCAATCGCAGTATGCCTTATGATGGTGCCGGAACACTTGGACTGGCACGAGGATTTTCAAGACTACAAAAACGCCAAAAAGCCACTGTTTTCGCACCAAAGCGCCAGTGATATTGCGATTTATTTTGGAGAAAACGAACACTCGAGAGAAATTGCCAGCTCTGGAAAGGCAAAACTCGTCCCTTACTATTCGCCGCCGGGGGCGTTCGTAAATTCCAACGGAGAAATTCAGATAGATGAGGTTATTATTTGCCACACAAATGATGTCGCACTGCTAGGAAAACACAACTGGCAAAATATTTGTGCGGCAATTACGGCGTTTTGGCAAGTCAGCCACGACGCAGATGCGATCCGCGCAGTTGTGACATCATTTTCTGGGCTCGAGCATCGACTCGAATTCGTGCGCGAACTGGACGGAGTGAAATACTATGACGATTCTTTTGGCACGACGCCAGAAACCGCACTGGTTGCACTGCAGGCTTTTGCGCAACCGAAGGTGCTTATTGTAGGCGGATCCGACAAAGGTGCCGATTTTGAAGCCTTGGCAAAAGGCATTGCCGAATGCGGCGTGCATTCAATTGTAAGTATCGGAGTTACCGGTCCAAAAATAGCACAGCTAGTCAGAGACCATAACTCCTCTATTAAAATTGTCGAGAACCTCGAAACAATGCCGGAAATTGTCCAAGCCTCGAGAGAACTGGCGGATCCTGGAGACGTCGTTTTGCTGTCAACCGGTTGTGCGAGTTTCGGGCTTTTTCAAAACTACAAAGACCGCGGTGAACAGCTCAAGTCAGCTGTGAAAGCACTTTCCTAAGCTTAGAGATAGTGGCTTGCTCTGGCTGAAGAACGATCGCTTTATCGGCAGCATAAGTATCTATGATCTGTTCTATCCAATGGTAGTGCGTACAGCCCAGAACAATAACATCGGCCTTTTGCTCCAGACAATCGTCTATTGTGGCTTTGATTCGTTGGCGATCAATGCTGTCTTGTTCGATCATGAGAGCCCAGTCTGAACAATTAGGTTCAATGATGGCTGCGTTGGTCGCATACCTTGCACATAGCTCTTTGTACCGTATACTGGCGAGCGTTCTTGGAGTTGCACACACTGCAATTACCCCACTTTTCGAAAGCGCCGTTGCTTGTTCAATCATTGGTTCTACGCCAATCAACGGGACCTTTACGCTTTCTTGTAGCTTAGAAAGGATAGTCGTACTAATTGTGTTGCACGCCACAACAATCACGTCACAACCACTTGTTTGAAGGCTCAGAAGGTGGGGCAATGATAGATTATAGAGTTCTTCTTCGGTTTTGGTGCCATACGGAATATTTTCGGCGTCATTTTCGTAGACGATATCACAGCTGGGAAACGATAGCTCAAGGGCATTTGCGACTGCTTTTCCGCCAACCCCCGAGTCAAAAACCCCAATCTTCATTGCGGCTTTTCCGCAAAGTTGCCTGCTGAGCGGATCACGTTCTCGAATAATGCGCAGACGGTTAATGGACCGACACCACCTTTGGGAGGGGTCAGCACAAGATCATCACGCTCGTAAACTTCGGGTGCGAGGTCGCCGACCGTTTTGCCATCTTCGCTTGCCGTGCCCGCATCCACCACCACGGCGCCTTGTTTGATCATGTTTGAAAATAAAATGGCCGGGCTTCCAGCTGCAGTGATAAGTATATCTGCTTCTATACTTAACATGTTAAGTGTCTTGGTTTGCCTGTTTGCGACAGTCACATCGTGACCAGAATCTTTAAGTCGTTGGGCTAAAGGCTCTCCGACCAGCTTGCCTTGGCCAATGATTAGGATTTTTTTGCCCCGTAAGTCAACATTGTAGCCTGCCAGCAACCACATAATTGCCATCGGTGTTGCCGGCTCAAAAATTGAACTTTTGCCAAGCGCATCAACATCCTTGTTCGCGATGACCATGTCGCATATTTCATCTGTCTGACTTGGGTCGCTAAGTGGCAACTGAATAATAATTCCATGAATCTCTGGATTCGTATTCAGCTTCGTGATGATGTCTTTGGCTGCCGTTTGCGCAACACTGTAAACTTCGACCTCCACCATAATATCGGCCCCATAGGCCTTCTTTAACCGTACGTAGGTATTAATTACGGGGTCGTCCTTCACCTGTACAATCGCAAGTTTCGGGATAATTCCGTGCGCTTGGCGTAATGCACGCACCTGTTTTGCTTGACGGGCTTTTATATATCCAGACAATTCTGTTCCACTCATCAATTTTTTTGCCATAGTCATAATAGTATCTTTTTGGCAACACCTCATCAAGGGAGCATAATGTAGCACATGGACGTCACGGGGATCTTGCAGTCTGTTGGCTACGTTGGTATTTTTCTGTGCGTCTGTATCGAAAGTGGTATTATTTTTGGTTTACTCGTGCCATTGCCTGGCTTCTCACTGCTTTTTACGGCAGGTGTATTTGCAGCCAACGATCGCCTTAACATTTACCTGGTATTGCTAAGTGGCCTTTTGGGGGCAATCTTGGGGTACGTCATTGGGTATATCACCGGAAAACGTTATGGAAGAAAGTTATTTTACGAATACCGAAACCAGAAATATTTCACCGCGGCCCAGGGGGAACGCACCGAGAAATTCATGCAAAAACATGGCTATACAACCTTATTTGTTGGACGTTTTCTGCCCATTGTTCACACCGTTGCCCCTATATTAAGCGGTGTTGCAAAAACGCCAATTGGCCCGTTTATGGTCATAAACCTCTTGGGTGCAGTAGTGTGGGTGGGTTCGGCCACATTTTTTGGATATGTTGTTGGCAATTCACTGCCTGGAGCGCAATACTATGTACTACTCTTTGTAATCATACTCATAGTCGTTCTCAACACCGGGTTCGCCAGGAACTATATCAAAAGATTACTTGCTAGAATCGAATCGTTTTAGGTAGCCGAAACGAAGGTGTACGCGAACCCGGAACGTCCAGCTCGCCCGGCACGGCCAATGCGGTGAACATAGTCGTCGTACGACTGGGGCTGGGAGTAGTTGATGACGTGCGATACATCCGCCACATCAATACCCCGGGCCGCAACATCTGTCGCAACCAAAACTTTTACTTCGCTGTCACGAAACCTGCGAAGCGCACGCTGTCTTTGTCCTTGAGATTTGCCACCATGAATCGCATCAGCTTTAAAGCCTCGGTCGATGAGTTCTTTGCTGAGGCGCTCGACGCTGCGCTGGGTATCATCAAAAAGCAATACTTTCGACACCTCGTCTTTAATGAGCAGGTCGTGGAGTTGATGGAGTTTGTCTTGGGTTGTCTCGTACGCAACAATGTCTTGTTCGACATTTTTACTGGCCGCGCTGGTACGAACAGAAATACTAACCGGGTCTTCAGAAAATTCTCGTATCAATTGGTTGATTTTTGAATCAATAGTTGCCGAAAAAAACAGCGACTGTCTTTTGGTTGCGAGCTCACCAAGCAGGCTTCTGATATCGCCAATAAATCCCATATCGAGCATTCGGTCGACTTCATCAAGCACCACAATATTAAAACGACCCAAGTCTAGAGTGCGCCTGTCGGCGTGATCTTTGATTCGGCCGGGCGTTCCGATAACCATGCTGGGATTGGCTTTTAAGTCGCGGATCTGAGGACCCATCGGTGAACCACCAATGAGCACGGCGCCACGAAGCCCGCTGTGTTTTGCAAAATCTCGACAGGCCGCCTCAATCTGTTGAGCTAGTTCACGAGTCGGAGCGATCACAAGGGCTCGAGCGGAACTGTCTGACATTAGTTTAGTTAATATCGGTAGCGAGAACGCCGCCGTTTTTCCAGTACCGGTATTGGCGATACCAATAACGTCTCTGCCGTCAAGAACGAGCTGAGTCGCTTCATCTTGTATTTGGGTTGGGGTATTAAAGCCCAGCGCTTCGATGTTTCTATGAAGCAGTGGATGCAAGGCAAAGTCCGCAAACGTATGCGTGGCAGTATAGTGCGTTTCAGACTGCTGCACGGCAGGGCTCACAAACTTGCTTGGGTGAATATATTGTTTTTGATTTTTTCTTCGCACATTAGTACTGCGACCATTGTTTGAGTGAAAACGACGCTGTGGTCGCCTTTGTTGATATGACATAAAAATAGAATCCTTTGTCGTTAATTTGCTTCTCATTGTTTTTGTCATGAAACCTGAGAAAATGAGCAAACTAACTCGGATTCATTTGAAATACAATTAACTAAATTATAGCACAGACGTATAAAAAAATCAATAGCCCGGCGGGTCTGTTCCGCACCGGGCTATCCTTATAGACAACTCGCTGTTTATTTCTTATGGGCAGCTTCGAGGCTGTGCTTGACGTCGAAGGATATGGCAATCATAAGTGGCCCCATGATTAAGGCATACAACCCAAGAACCCATACAAACGCAACCCCTGCTGCGACCGACGAATTGAGCACAATAATGCCAATCACAATCGCCGCTAACCCAATGATGACATTGAGCGTTTTATAGGTTGCAGTTCCCTCGTCAATCAGTGCGCTCACTATGTCGATTAGCCCACGTACGATGAGGGTGAAGCCAACTATCAGAATCAAAGTGGCAAATGTCACGTTAGGATGCCGAACAAGATATACCCCAACACCGAGACCGATCAAGCCAAAAACCAGACTTAGCCACCAATTGCTGCGGTGTTTCATGCCGAGCAGGCCACCAACTATTTCGGCGACGCCCCACACAAGTATAAAAGCACTAAAAAGATACACGAGAGTTTGCAGTGTGAGTCCTGGCCAAAAAAGTGCTGCAATACCAAACAGTACTGCTAAAACTCCTTGGATGAGACCAATCCACCACAGCTCCGCTACGGCTTTATCTCCATTCATGTTCACAAATCTCCGTTAAAGTTAACTGTCTTTTTTTACGTCTCTTTGGAATGTTTTGTGTATTGCAACCCCTCCTCCCTTAAAGTTTCGGTAAATGTTGACCGCCCCCGTCAACAGCAGCAAACCACCTAAGCCCCACCTAACTATCGGAACAGATACAATGTTTAGTGACCGAAGAGTTAGAAAGAACCCTAATACGGTCAGTGGTATACCGATTTTATAGTTTCTTTGATTGGGATCTTCAAAAACTAGAATTAGACCAGCGCACAACAGCACAAAACAGAGCCAGAAAGGCGCAACGGTAAGTTCGATGACAGCAAAAAGCAAACACGTACCAAGGGCAATGAGAAGCACATCCACCACCGCTCGCACTGCTTGCATGAACCGAACGCTTGGATGTTTCATGCCAAAAACCCCTTTGTCCTTATTTAAGGTTTATGTCTATCTATACGCCTATGAGACCAATAACCAAACCCATGAGCATTATTGTTGCAAACTCATTACCAACAGTGATGAGCGTCAACTTGGTCGGCCGTCCCTCAAAAACATCGTGTGTCACAATCCGAGCTGCGGTGAGCCCCAGCCAAAGCCAAAAAGCGGTCGTTACACTATCTTGTAGAAAACTATTTTGAAAAAATTCATTTGACAGATAGGCAACGTGCGCCAGCACATATGCCGTGATGAGACTGACCACAATCGTAGTCACAATCGGTTTTGCGACATTTGCGTTATTTTTTGATAAATCTACCTTAGCGAGTTTTCCCCAGGTCGTACCAAATACCGCCCGAGCATACCACACACTACCGACAACTAATGAGCTTGCCATTGCAGCAACTACCCCTAGAAAATTTACTTCTACGTCCATAATTCCCCTCCTTATTGATTTGAATTATATACCAATTTTTCTACAAATAAACCGGTTCTTTTTTCACAGCTAACCCCGCCACTCGCCGGTTGTTGACGAAGGAGCTATAATTAAGGCATGAGTAAAAATAGACACGTGATAAAAAATAAAATTCTGTGGTGGGTTTTGGCAAGCGGTTCGCTGGTTGGATTACTGGCATCGTTTATTCAGACAATTGAGCGAATTAACTACGCAAAAAACCCGACTGTACCACTCAAGTGTGATGTCAGCGCGATCTTTAGTTGCAGTAACGTCTTCGACGCCTGGCAGTCATCTGTTTTTGGGTTCTCTAACTCGCTCATGTGTATTGTATTTTTTTCGATTACGTTTGGCGTCGCACTCGCGGGAGCGACCAGTACTGAAATTCGCAAAGCACTAAGATTGTGGGTTCACTTTTTCGCTGTTTTCTTTCTCGGCTTTGGGGCCTGGTATTTATGGCAAAGCGCGTATGAAATTGGCTACATCTGTATTTTTTGCGCCGCGTGTTACGGCGCAGTGATTGCAATGAATTGGGCATGGCTCAGACTCAACGCCCAAGACATCTTTCGCTCAAAATCCGCCAAAGCACGCTGGCAACGAATCGAATCCAGTGGCGCCGACACTTTTGGCTGGATTCTTTGGGCAGTAATAATTGCAGGTGTAGTTGCAGCACCATTCATCAACTAGTCAAAATGATTATTGCTTCTTAGTCTCAGCCTTTTCGCGTCCGTGCCCAGAATTATTCTTTTCAACTAGCTTGATCGCCTTTTTGGCACTTAGCCCAAGCAAAAACGGGTAAAGGATAAATAGCCACAGCGAATCGAGAATATTTGGAATCCGCGGATCTGACAAAAAAGAATACCAAGTTTCGAAGCCTAAAATTGACCCAATTATATTGATAATGATCGCCAGAGCTAAAATAATTATGCCAACAGCAAAGGTGTTCATGCGTGTCGTATTGATACTCTAGTGTTACTAATTACAGCTTGCCTTTTCCTTTGGTCTTACTATAACAAACTTAACCTTCAAACACGTCGCAATTAACTAGGGTTGAAGGGTGCCACCAAAAACTTGCCAGGCAAGAAGCGATTTTGCGACCAGGCTCAAGATAATATACGCGCGCTCGCCATACAAATAATCCCTCCATGGTCCAACCTTTTTGTACTGAAGCACCATATTTACAGCAAAACAACTAAAGAAAATAAAGATCGACACAAATATCCAATAGACAAACGTGGGCGCTCGACTACCATTTTCGGCACCGAGCCACATGTAAAGTGCAATCACAAGCCACGGGATAATCCCGGCAAAACACCCGATGTAATAGCTCAGCCAATTCGTTGTCTTGGTGGTCTGATTATGGACCTCCATTACGAGTCCCATGAGGTTCATAACTGATGTTAAGGCAAATATCATTAGCAAACTACTAAGGTCGTACACGCCCACCAACGCTGCAATCGCAACCATCATCACGCTTGCGGAAATCGAATATTCGACCCACCTTAGCCTATTGATTCCTAGTTTTAGCTCTTTTTCGTATCGTCGATTATAGCTTGTAGCAATTACAAAATGAAAAATCGCCGAAAGAAAGAAAAACGCTGCAATCAACCACGGTAATTCAACATTAAACAAAGCTGTGGTGGTTGGCTGAAGTGACTCTGTTTGTTGATTAAAGAAAAGATAGGTGCCAGAAATTGGTATCTCAAATGATTTGCTTATTACAAGCACAATCACACCTTGCGCGAGGTGCAAAAACCCCGCAATGATGTTTAGTTGTTTTAATTTTTGCGGTGTTATTTTTCTTGCCATGTTTCGACTATAGCACACGTACTTTTCACAATAACAAAAGGACAGCTAGCGAACCATATCCCAGCCGTTTTGGCTTTTTGGTTGTTTACATGTTTATTTTTGCTTTCGTACCTCTAATTATACGACTATTGTCAATAGCACTACAAAAAAGTTTGATATTTAGTTGCACAAGTAATGTAACGAGTGTTACAGTATGCGTGTAACGAGTGTTACAAAATTATGACAACAACAACCCGCCAAACCATTCTAAAAACATCAAAACAGCTCTTTGCGCGCCATGGATATGAGGGGTTCTCTATGCGCACCCTTTCAAAACAAAGCGGGGTTGGATTGTCTAGTGTGTATCACTTCTTTTCTGACAAGGACGAGATTCTAAAAGAACTTTTTAACAAAACTAATACTGAGCTAGGAGAAGCTCGCAAAAAGCTTCCCAAAAAAACCAACGCCAGCGACATGTTGCTTCAGAGAATTGTGTTTCAATTTCAACACATCGAGGATGTTGTTTTTGTATTAAAATACTATATCCATTTTCGGCCCGAGTTCTTAAAGCTTGATTCTGGCTACATTCCGAAGAAAGGTTATCTGCACATCGAAGAAGTACTCCAGGTTGGTGTGCGCACAAAAGAATTCGCGATAGCCCCGTCCGAAATTGATGAGCAAGCAAAGATTATCACGCACGCCATCAATGGATTTCTGCTCGAGTACTATCCAAAAACCCTTCGGGGACAAGAGCTTAGCACTGTCACCAAACCAATCCACCTGTTTCTGCTTCGCAGCTTAACAAATAAGGAGGTTGTTATGAGGAAGTAATACCTTACGTGTCTATTATTGGGGTAAATTTATAAGGGAGAAGAATATGGAAAAGAATAAATCAACAGGACTTATTGTCGGTCTCGTGGCCTTAGTGGTAATCGTGGGCGGTGTGCTTTGGGCCGTAAATCGAGACGATAACAAAAAAACCGAAACAACAAGCCAATCACAACAAACACAGGCTACCGAGAAGAAAACAACCGCAAATATTGTCGTTTTGGCCTCAGACACGCCAACACTTTCAACCCTTGTTACAGCAGTCAAGGCAGCAAATTTGGTTGAGACCCTGCAAGGCACCGGTCCATTCACCGTGTTTGCACCAACCAACAGCGCTTTTGAAGCACTACCTGCCGGTACGCTTGACAGTCTGTTGAAGCCAGAAAACGTAGAACAGCTCAAGTCGATTCTGACCTATCACGTTGTTTCCGGGAAAGTAATGGCCGCTGATCTTAAAGACGGGCAAGAAATTACTACTGTGCAAGGCGGAAAGCTGATCGTAAAGATAACCGATGGAAAGGTCTATCTTGTTGATGCGAAAGGCAACCAAGTGACGGTTGAAAAAGCAGATGTCGATGCCAGTAACGGTGTTGTACATATAATTAACGGGGTATTGCTTCCTCAATAGGAAATCTACAAACAAACAGTAGTAGCCCAGCCCTATCGCGGCTGGGCTACTTTCGTTTCTAGAGACCACAAACGTTAGAAAGTTTGCTGCTTACGATTTTCGCTTTGACGAGCGTTGCTTGCGACGACTCCCGTGTGACCCGCCAAAGATAATACTTATGCCAAACACGTATCCAAGGTTATACCAGTTGCCAGAGTTCGGCGACTGATAAATAGTTACTGTGTCAGCAAATAAACTCCAGAAAAATGTCGGCACAATGAAGATTCCGTGCACAAATCCCCAAAAGAAATTCGTATATACTGTTGAATACGTATGAGGTATCACCGTTTGGGCGTACCACACAAACAATCCAATAAAGACTATTGCCATCAGTATGGAAGCAATTACGCCTCCAACGATCATTTTGGTTCGCTTTCCACCACTCATGCTCGAAGTATATCAAACTATTTTGACAATCAAATGCATTTTCCACAGTCTTTTGTTGGCAACGTGGGAAGTTCAAAAAATGATATTTCGCACCGAATTATGGTATAGAATTTAGGTAGAAGGAGAGTTGATTATGGCGAAACAAATGTGTCAAAGTTGTGGCCGTCCCCTAAAGGACGAAGTCAAGGGTACCGAGAAAGATGGATCTTTATCGGAAAAATATTGCAATTTATGCTACGAAAACGGAGCTTTTATTGACCCCGATATAACGCTAGAACAAATGCAAGAAACCTGTGTGAAGGCCATGCGAGAAATGCATTTCCCAAAGTTTTTGGCAAAACGGGTCGCAAAATCTCAATTACCAAAACTCGAACGCTGGAGTCAGTAGTATTTCTGAAAAAACCTATAGGAAGCTCCAAAAAGATTGGTTTTGTCATGCGGATCAATAATACAACCCTCAGAATTGTCGCTGTTTTCGGAAATCTCTTGTTTGTGTTTTGGATTTTGGTAAACGGCATCAACGAGGGCTTTGACGGAACACGAGTAGAGGTCGTGTCTTACTTAACATTGCTTGTCTTATTACTTCTCAATGCGTACCTTCTCTACCCAAAGAATAAGCCCTAGGCGTACACATCTCAAAGATAGGGCTAGGAAGAAACTAGTAGCTCTTTTTCATCGTTACAAACGAATCCGAAATGATTTTTTTAAGAATCTCCAGATTTATGTCCGAAAGGCGTTTTATATAAAGACAGGAGACGCTTGTTTTGTGTTTGCCTAATTTTGCGAGCTCGTTTTGATATTTGCTAAACCCAGGAATAATATAAATGGTTAGGTTTTGCTTCCTGGGCGAAAAGCCTGTCATCATCCAGTCGCCTTCCTGCGAGCTTCTCTCAGACTTATAGTGATAACTGCCGTAGCCAACCATACTCTTACCCCACATAGCAGGCTTTTCGCCGGTGCATTCATCGAATATTTCCAAGAGTTTTAGGCTGTCTAGTCTTTTAGAATCATCGTCGATTGAATTAACAAAACCCTCAACGCTCGCATCATTTTTCTGTGTTTTTAGTTCGGCCATAAAATCATTGTAGCAAAACAAGCACTATTGCCCCTGTCTAAAAATAGGCTTATTAATAAGTTAGGGTGAGTGCTATTAAGACTAAATCTCAGTCAACAACACTAAACCAAAGTGGTATTAGGCTTGAAGGATCCTCGTTATAATTTACTCTTATTTCGTCACCATTTTGAATATCGGTATGTGCAAGAAACAGCAGTTTATTGTTATCAAAATCTTTGATGTACTTTGCATTCGGCTTATACGAATGGTTGTATAGCGATCCGTTGCCCAGCGCAATAGCTGCTTTGTCCAAATTTTTGCCCCACGAAAAGTAATAATTGTAGAGGTCGGTCTTATCAATAATTTTCCGGTCCTTTGGGCTAATTTCAATAATTCGACACTCCTCAACGGTGTCACCCTTTTGATAATCTCGCGTCGCGAAAACACCCAAGCCTGCGTTTTTAGTTTTTTTTGATCCGCATTAGCTAATCATATCAAACCAAAAGTCCCCTGGAAGTCTCTGCGCTTAACAATAATCAATGACTTCGTGGGAGACTTTTTGTCAAATTGATGTCGTTGTATAATCTTGATATGAGGAACCTCGAGCTAAGTATGTCAAGTTTGCGCAATGCGGACATACATGAGGCACTTAACGAAGATTGGGCAAGTCGAATATTTAACCCTGCGTCGGATCCTTCCGCCTCAGAACGCCTACTAACCCTTCGCCGAGAATGGTCCGGCCAAAATGGCGACTGGCCGAGTACAACGGCGTTCACTTGTGGCGTATATGATCTTTTGCACTTGGACCACCACGGATATTTGGTGCATACCAAAGCTTTAGCCGCCGAGCATCACTTTGACAAATATTATGCTGCTAATGCAGACTGCTCTTGGGATGATCTTGATGGGGGGAGTAGGAACTTATGGTGGCGAGAGTTTATTTCAAATGGCGAGCTAAGGTTGGTCGTGAGCGTCGATGGTAACTCCCGGGTCGCATCACGCAAAAATGGCAACCCAGACAAAGGAAATTCAACTAGGCCGATCTTGGACTGGCTCAGTCGAGCAAGGGCCGTTGCTGCACTAACAATACCCACTGTCCACGATCAACACGTGCCGGTTGTTGACGCTGTTACTATTCACGACGAGCTCGAATTAGCCGGCACCAATCACGCCAATCTGTCTAATCTTGCGTCTTCGTTGCAGCCGGATGTGTGGAGCGTCTACTCTGAATCAACAGATATTCTTGAAGGGGCAGCCCATGATCCTCGCTTAGCTGGAATAGACATCAAGTGTATTGATGACAGTTCCAACTATTTTGACGATCCACTCCTCAAAGGACGATTTACACGACAAAAATCGTTCAGCGAATGATTGGTGAGCTATCATGACCGCAACCAGATCTAGAAAAGAAGAAATTGAATACAAAAAACACTTGAGTTTGGCGGACAAGTCCCGTTGCGTTTTCTGTGAGATTGATAACAAAAGCGATCAATTTGTACGAGAGACAAAAAGCTTTAAAGTCATCCGAAACATCTTTGCGTATTCGATCTGGGACAATCAATCCGTTGCCGATCATCTCATGGTCGTCCCAAAGAAGCACACCGACTCACTCTCAAATATGGGGAACAGTCAAAAAATCGAATATGTTGATCTATTAGAATTTTACGAAGGTCAAGAATATAACATGTACGCAAGAGCGCCTTCTTCCAAGATTAAATCTATTGTGCATCAACACACACACTTGATTAAACCAAAAGGTTATAAGAAGAAATTTTTATTGCTACTCAGAAAACCCTATGTTCGTCTGACGCGCTAATTTTTCTGCTTTGTGGACTTCCCGTGGGCGCTATTGCAACTATCCTTTAGGGTTCCACCTGTTCTCAGTATAATGAGCGGCAACTTTTTCTGGTGGAAGTACAGTCACCCCATCACTAAGAACTTGTCGAATGGTTAAATCGTCAACCTCCATAGCTTCGTGAGTTAAGGATTCCAGAGCATAGATAGGCGTGTCAGTACCTAGCGCATACCCAACTTCAAGGCTCACAGAGTTACCGATGTAGCCCTCTTGATTCACGAGATATAGTAGATTTGCTTTGCGAATAGCTCGAAGAAAACGGCTCTCAATCTCTTTTGTAGTAAGTCCTTCTTCTCTTGGCAAAGGCCTAATTTGCCCGTAGCTTAGTCTTTCAGCTATTTCCAATCTGGGCATAACAAGCCAACCTTTGGTGGGTTCAAGTACTGAGATGCCTGTTTGTTCTAAGGTTTCTATCGTGTGATCAATCTCTGGCTTAAACTTAAAACTTCCAGAAACTACTGCGGTAATCATAAAAAAACTATACTAATAAATATTATGATTGAGAAGTCTAATTGGAGGTGCAGGCATCGAAAAAGCTAAGCCCCTTTTGGATGAACTCAAGAGGTAGCGGTCATTTCTGAACGATCCATACAAACAGTAATTAAGATACGAAACACACAGTTGTGGTCGCAGCAAATCGTTTAGCCCATGTATTATAGTCGTATGCTATTCATCTCTTCTTTATACCAATCGGGAAGTTCTGCAATTCCATAATAAGGACGGTGACTACCCGAAACGTATTCTGATAATGGATCACCTTTTCCGTAATGCCAAATCTCTTGAGGGTTCACATGCAGGCCAGCCACGTCTGTCATTGCATAGTACAAAACTCTTCGTGCTAAAACTATTTCACTGTTATTAGGACCCACTTCTACCTGTTTAGGGGAGTTTAAGATATCACTTTGACCTTCATCTAAGTGATAACCTTCATAAAAATCTGGATAAGCAGTACCCTTAACAGCACCGCCTATATGCCCACGGTCAAATGCTTCACCTGTTTCCAGATTTATAAGCGCAACATCTAAAGAACCTCCCGTAAGATGCGGCGTAGGTGTGAGATTTTCATTCGGGCGCGCACAATAATTAGGTACCTGCTCAGCAACCTCTTCATCAGTCATGTCTGGGTTCACGCTTTTGATAACCATAGGCCAAGCGACTTCAAATGCAAACTTTTGGACTTGATAGGGTCGAAGTGCGTCATCAATGCGTAGACGTGCAGGGGCACCAAGAACTTCACGCACTTTAGGGTCTGTTCGCAAAAATCTTTCAGCTTCAACCACACGCTTAGCAATATCCAGCCGCAGTAGTGGAGCATTCGGGACACCTGGTAGAATTTCTCCAGTCATAGCATTTGGCTTGGAATAATAGCTGCTAGCATCTTCAAAACCAAACTCTGGTTCACGGGGGTCTACTAAGGGATCATTATGCAGGGGGTGCTCAGTATCTATTTCATACCGAGTATCGTAACCTGCCTTGTTAGTCCGTAACTGGGTAAAGTTAGGAATACGATTCATGTTGCACTATTTTACAATAATCCATAATATTATGCAAATACAGGGTTGAGTGCCAACTTGGCAAAATTTGGATATAAAATTAACGCCTCTAAAAATATTGGGGGCCAGGAGGGTCACCGTTGATGTTATGGCGACGATGACTAAATATGCGGGAAACGTGGATCACTAAAGTTCATGCGCGCAGACCACACAAGGTAATTACAAAACAAGAATGTTCAACTTGAACAGACAGATTAGGTAGCTATTTCCCAAATCGTCTGTTGAGTTGGCTGTACCTCTCAAGATCTTGCTCGAGATCATCTTCGCCGTAATCCGGCCAAAACTTTTGGCTAAAAAGTAGTTCGCTATACGTAGACTCCCACATCATAAAGTTGCTGAGTCGTTGTTCGCCCGAAGTGCGAATGATGAGATCTAACCGCGGAACATCCGGCGCGTATAAATGCTTTTCAATCATATCAACAGTGATATCCTCGGGCTTTACACCTTGCTGAACGATCTTTTTAGTAGCGTCGATAATCTCTTGCTGTCCACCGTAATCTAGGCAGAGCAGCAGCGTGCCACGCGAATTATTCTCGGTTAGTTTCTCGGCGTCGTGGATGGCAGTAAGTAGCGCAGCTCCCAGTTTTGCTTTTGAGCCAATAACCCGAACACGAATATTGTCCTTGTGCATCTCCTTGACTTCGTGCTTGAGAACCCACTTGAGTAGTTTCATTAAATCCTTGACCTCTTGGCGATCACGATTCCAGTTTTCGTTTGAAAATACGTAGGCAGAAACATAACGCACGCCTTGCCGAATCGCAGCTTTACTGATAGTTTTGAGATTCTTGTAGCCCTTACGGTGCCCTTGAGCAACAGTCATGTTGTTTTCATTTGCCCAGCGACGATTGCCGTCAAGTATCAAGCCGAGGTGTGTCGGTATGGTCTGTGGTGTTGCGGTCATGCAAGTACCATTATATAACAACTTTGAACGGTGTTGAGTGGTTAGAGTTAAATATTTAGCCGAAACTATTGGAGGGCCATAGTCTTGTCAATCGCAAGTATAATTCAAAGCTATGAGGCAAGCTCCGAGTCAATCCGAGTGTCTAAGTCACTCATGGTTTTCTGAAATTCTTCGGTAAGGTTTATTCCATATTTGCTCGCAAGCACTAAAACCGACCATAGGCAATCCGAAAGTTCATGTGCGAGTTTTTGGTCAACATCATCAATTTCTCTTAGTCCATGCTTTGCCATGATAATTTTTGATAGGTCACCAACATCACCAACAAATCCAGCCATGAGTTGTTGCTCATTCCATGTAACTCCACGCTTTTGCTGGTTGAGCGTGTCGTATTTATCTCGTATTTGAATCGCTCTCTTTTGTAATTCGTCTAGGTTCATATTGAAACTATACCAAAGTTTTGACCTAATGGGACTTGAACTAAATAACAGATACGATTAGGGGCAATAGTACAGAAGTGTTGCTATTGGAACTAACTGGTATCTGTTTAGGTATCTTTGGAGGGCCAGGAGGGACTCGACTTTGTCGCAAATCAAAATTAGATTTGCTCAACAAACCCCTTACGGGGCTAAAGGCGGTCAACTGCCACCGGCAGTTGCCGTTCGAGTTCCACGAAATTGAAGACTTTCAATTTCTTCTTGGCTGCCAGTCAAAAAACCCACCAGAATTGGTGGATATTTTGACTGGAGGGCCAGGAGGGACTCGAACCCTCGACACCCTGCTTAAGAGGCAGGTGCTCTAACCAGCTGAGCTACTGGCCCAAGATAAGAATTGTAACGTACGAGAGGGTTCGAGACCAAGGACTCGGTCACGTTCCGCGACCCCGAAACTTCACTATCGGCAAACCAGTTGCCGTCGGAAGGTTTCCTTGCAGATTGCCACCGGCAATCTTCACCCTCGACACCCTGCTTAAGAGGCAGGTGCTCTAACCAGCTGAGCTACTGGCCCATAACAGTCTTACATTCACTAAAAACCGTGTTTGTGTACGCACAGAATAGTAACAAACTACCTCTGTTTTATCAAGATTTTGCCTGCTGCAACAATTTATTTGCCCTTTTTGCAACTGATCCATGTTTGCTGTCCAGCATTTTTTCTAAAACGCGTAAAATCCATTCCCTTAAGGGCTGGTTGCCCTCGGACCAATCAAATAACACCTGCATAGTAGTATTTTGAACTATCCAATCATCACTTTCTCGCAGATTACGTTTCATTATTTCGGTTGCTTTTTGTATCTGGGCTGGACTCATTTGAGTTTTTAGCATGCCAAATAGTTGAGCAAGCGTCCATTTGGTCGATGCTTGGTCAATTTTGGATATGTCGCGTATCAGCCTATCGACATATGGAACAAGCCACTCTGGATGTTCTCTGCACACTCTTTTTAGACCGCTGGAGACCCTAAGTCGAACTACTTCATCGGAAGAAAAATAACAACTGTATAAAGCCTCGAGTCGACTTTTATCGGCCAAAACCAGATTTACAACCTCTATTGTTCTGCCTAAAGAGTTTGGGTGTCCCCCGGTGAGCATTGCCTCAAAATTTGGATCTGGTCTCATGCAAAAATACTAGCAAACTACAAAGCTAAAATGCGAGCTATATTTCTTTTTCTTCAAGAATTTGACTGAGCAATGCCATTCTCACATATAAGCCATTACCGGCTTGACGAAAATACTTCGCCCGCGGGTCGTTGTCGATCGCAGGGTCTATCTCCCCCACTCTCGGCAACGGGTGCATAATAACTGCGTGCTCGGGAAGCACCTCGAGCGCTGGCGTATCGATCGTGAAGTTGTTGTCAGTAACCAAATTGGGGTGCTCTAGGCGTTCCTTTTGTATTCGAGTCCAATATACAACGTCAGCCGTCCTAAAGGCGTCGTACATTTCTACCGTTTCTTGATATTCTACGCCATGCTCGTCGAGCTTTGACTTTACGTCGTCCCCCATTTGTAGTTCTGGAACCGAAACAAATGTAATAGAATTGTTCTCGTATTTGGTCAACAATTGCGCCAACGAACGGACGGTGCGCCCGTACTTTAGATCACCGCCCATCACGACGTGTAGGTTGTCGAGGCGTCCTTGTGTCGTTTGAATAGTATACATGTCGAGAAGCGCCTGGGTTGGGTGCTCGCCTTTTCCGTCACCAGCGTTAATTATGGGGACGGTACTAACTGTTGCTGCTTTATTGGCCGAGCCTGTCTCTGGGTGGCGCAGCACTATGGCGTCAAAATTATACTCGTTTAACACCTTGATCGTATCCTCTATGGTCTCACCTTTTGCAGCAGACGAGAACTCCCCAGCGTTTTCGGTACTTACCACCCCAACGCCGAATTTTGCGGCGGCTTGCTCAAAACTGAGACGAGTCCTAGTCGAAGGCTCATAAAACAAACTGCACAATTGTTTACCAATATGTCGGGTGGCAAGCTCTCTTCGAGAACCATAACCAGTGCTATCTGCTTCTCTTAAGGCCGATGCCTCATCAAAAATCATTTCTAGTGCTGGTGGATCAAATTGCTCAGCAGATAGTACGTGCATTACGTGTAGTTATAGCAAACTTACTTCCAAGATCATATTGCTAAAGCTTGGCGCTGCTTAACACGTGGCGTTGTGCCAGGCTCTGGTCCGATTTTCAAACCTTACTGGGAGCCAATTTAATATAAATAATAATGGAGCTACAAATACACACAACTGCATTCGTTACCCAAATTGCCGGTATGTGTTTCGCTAGGCCGAATATAGTCCACAGAAATGCAGAGGTACCGATTATTACAAAAGTTGCCAAAGAAATACTCTTAGTGTGTCGTGTTCTCATAGTTTTTATTGTTTGAGGGAGATAGCCAACTAGGGTTAGAAAACCTGCGATATACCCGATTGCTTCCATTTCTTAATCATAGCAAACAAAAAAGAACCTTTCGGCTCTTTTGAGAATTAGTGTGGTACCCGCGGCAAGATTCGAACTTGCGACCAACTGGTTCGAAGCCAGCTACTCTAATCCACTGAGCTACGCGGGCTCAATAATATGACCATTATATCTTCTTATTCGGTTCTGAAAAAACTACTTTGCGTCTTGTTCGGGAGATTTAAGGAGTTTTTGGCGCTTGCTGTCGTCGTGTTGTTTTAGAGTATTTTGCAAAACTTCGATGACTTTTTCGGCATGCTCTCGGCTCATTCCAACCCGACTTACACCAACTGGCTGATGTCCGCTGGCCGGTGTTTGCATGAACTGCAATGTCACGCCGTGGTCATTTACTGTCGCGTGCATAGTGTCGGTATATACAACCTTATTATCAACCGGCAAATACATAACTACTTGCTTCATCAGCATGTCCTCAATACCACTCGAGAGTGCCTCTCCCGCTTGATCCAACTGACTTTCGGCGAGATCACGGAGATCCTGGGCTTGATCCTCCGTAAGCAAAAAGTGACTGATGAGCATGTCAAGCAGCTCTTTGGCAGGAAGTGTCATCCCAGATTCAATTGCGAGTAGCGTTGATTCGTCGATTTCGAGTGTCCCTGAAACATCCTGGACTGTTTGTTGCCATTGTTCTCGGAGGAATTTTAGGCGGGAACCTAAAGCCTGGTAGGGCTCATGATTTTGCTCACTCATGTACCTATATACTACGCCCCTTTTTTGACCAATACAAGCTATAATGAGCACGTATGCTACCGGAAATAAAACAAAACGTCCCCCTAAAAGACTACTCGACGATGCGCCTAGGAGGACCGGCCCGTTTTCTGTGTGAAATTACGCAAACTGATCAAATCCCCGCCGTTATTGAATGGGCAGATGCCCAGGGCGTACCCTTTGTGATGATTGGAGGCGGAAGTAATATTGTCTGGTCTGACCAAGGCTACCCCGGTGTAGTGATGGTCAATAAACTGATGGGTTATGAACTCCAAGATCAAGGCGAAGCTCAGTATTTAATTGTTGGAGCTGGCGAAAACTGGGACTCTGTCGTTGCACGAAGCGTTGAGGCTGGACTGTCGGGACTAGAACAGCTTTCGCTGATACCTGGTTCTGCAGGAGCTACCCCAATACAAAATGTGGGGGCCTACGGCAGAGAAGTTGCCGATGTGATGGTGTGCGTTCAAGTGTATGATATCGTTCAAAAAAAGGTGGTTGTGCTTCCTAAATCCGAATGTGGTTTTGGTTATCGTACCAGCCGCTTCAAAACCACCGATAAGGGAAAATTTTTAGTAACCTCTATTACTTTTGCGCTCTCAACCGCACCTCCCTCGCCGCCTTTTTACAGCAGCGTCGAAGACTATCTAAAAACTAATGGGCTTTCCGAGATATCGTCTGGGGCAATTCGCGAAGCCGTAATAGCCATTCGGAGCGCTAAGCTGCCCGATCCGGCAGTGGTGGCAAACTGCGGATCCTTCTTTCATAACCCCATCATCCCAATGCTCGAGCTTGAAAGAATAAAAAACGAAAACCCCAACATTGTCTATTGGCCCGTAAGCGACGATGAGGCAAAAGTCTCTGCGGGGTGGCTTCTTGAGCAGCTCGGCCTTAAAGGCTACCACGAACCCAATACGGGCATGGCTATTTGGGACAAGCAAGCTTTAGTATTCGTCAACGAAAAGGCCACTAAAACCGCCCAACTTCTTGCATTTCGCGATGCGATAGTTCAATCCGTAAAAGACAAATACGGCATTAGTCTGGTCCAAGAGCCAGAACTTATTTAGCTCAAAAACTCGGAACCAGTAGCTGTTTTTGGAGTTTTTGGCGCTTTACTGTCATTTTTTATCGCTGGGAAGCGGAAAATCTTTGGTAAATTCAACCACTTCTTTTTTTAGAACATCCAGGCTCTTTTCGTCGTTGCGCGCGTCTATTGCACGCTTCATCCAGTCGGCTACCAATGTCATGTGGTCCTCACCCATACCGCGCGACGTAATGGCTGGGGTGCCCAAGCGGATACCGCTTGGCCGAAACGGGGGCAGAGTGTCGTTTGGTATGGCATTCTTATTCAGCGTAAGCCCAATACGATCGAGAGCTTTCTCGGCAACATCGCCATCAATACCAAATGACGTATGTACATCAACCAACAGCAAGTGATTGTCGGTGCCATTGGTAATAAGCTTGAAGCCCCTGCTCATTAACTCCTCTGCAAGCTTTTGCGCATTTTTGATTATCTGCTGTGCATACACCTTAAACTCTGGCTTTTGAGCCTCGCCAAATGCAACTGCTTTTGCAGCAACCGTATGCATATGCGGACCGCCTTGAAATCCTGGAAACACTTCACGATCTATAAGTGTCGGTAGGTTTTCGACGGTTTTTTCGGGTGCTTTCAGCGGGTTGCCTGCCACTCCTTTACTTAAAATTAGACCCCCCCTGGGGCCGCGAAGTGTTTTATGGGTTGTGCTGGTGATAATGTGAAACCCAAAATCAAACGGATTGGGCAATGCTTTTCCAGCAATTAACCCGGCGATATGTGCCATATCCGCCATTAACACTGCTCCGACCTCGTTCCCAATTTCGGCAAACTTTGCATAGTCCAGGCTTCGAGGATAGCCACTAAAGCCGGCGAGCAAAATCTTTGGCTTTTCTTTTAGAGCTACTTGCCTCATTTCTTCGTAGTCAATCTCGCCGGTTTCTACGTCCTTAATTCCGTAGCGCACAAAGTTATATAGTTTAGCAGAGCTAGTGACTGGATGGCCATGCGTAAGGTGACCGCCGTGGTCAAGCTTCATACCCATCACCGTATCGCCGGGCTCTAACCAGGCTTGGTAAACGGCAATATTCGCAGGAGCACCAGAATGAGATTGTACATTGGCGTGATCGGCGGCAAATAAGTCCTTTGCCCTGTCAATGGCGAGCTGCTCGACTTGATCGGTGTTTTCTTGGCCGCCATAATATCGTTTACCTGGATAGCCCTCGGAATATTTGTTCGTAAAAATGCTTCCCATCGCCGTCAACACATCGCGGCTCACATAATTCTCGCTGGGAATTAGCTCAAGACCCTCGCGCTGTCTCTGTTCTTCCGCCCGAATGAGGTCCGCAATTTGTGTATCGTTCATGGTTATTGCCTCCAAATTATTCCGTTTGATTATGCTGACGAGCACTCCCCCACGATTCTTGCTCTATTGTAACCGAACAAAAACCCAAAGGCCATCACCACAATACTATATGTTTTGCCAACGCATTTTTGCTGTTTTTATCAAAAATTGCTTATTGATGAGCCTAAATATTAAGCAATATTTTTGTTGCTAGATTTGTCATATGTGGTATATTTATGGTGTTATGTTGAATACCAACGAAAAGATCGGTCAACTAATTTATCAAATTAGGCAAGAACGAGGACTTACCCAAGCCGAGTTTGCGAGACGACTCGGGACGTCCCAAAGTGCGGTCAATCGAATTGAAAAAGGTCGACAAAACTTGAGCCTAGAGACCTTGGGGCGCATCAGCGACGTACTAAACAAACAAATTATTTCTCTTGGGGGTGGCGCGGTAAACTTAAGGGTTGAAGGCGGGCACGAACTTTCTGGCAGCATCGAAACAAAAGTATCAAAGAACGCCGCTGTTTGCCTTCTGTTTGCAGCCCTTCTTAACAAGGGCACCACCAGACTCAAGCGCATGCCCCGAATTGAAGAAGTCAATCGCCTCATTGAAGTGCTTACTAGTATTGGGGTAAAGGTTCGCTGGATGGCCGGTAATGATCTGGAGATTCGACCACCAGAAAAATTAGATCTTTCCAAGATTGACGCCCACGCCGCCCGTAAAACCCGAAGCGTAATAATGATGTTTGGACCGCTAATTCATCTGTTTAATGATTTCAAAATACCGTACGCGGGCGGCTGCAAACTTGGAACCCGCACCGTACAACCCCACTTGTTTGCCCTCGAAGAATTCGGAGTCAATATTGTCGCAAAAACCGGCTATTACCATGTAAGTGTAGCGCACAAAACACCGTCTCATGTAGTGCTCTATGAATCTGGTGACACTACCACAGAAAATGTGTTGATGGCCACCGCCAGGCACGATAAAGAAGTCACGATCAAAATGGCCAGCGCCAACTACATGGTTCAAGATCTTTGTTACTTTCTAAAGAAGCTCGGGGTAAAAATCGAAGGAATCGGCACCAGCACACTCAAAGTAACTGGCGTAAAACATATCAAAAAGAACGTCACCTACTATCCAACCGAAGATCCGATCGAATCCATGACCTTTGTTGCGGCAGCGGTAACAACAAATTCTTCAATCACCGTCAAGCGCGCCCCACTCGACTTCGTTGAACTTGAGCTACTAAAGCTCAAAAAAATGGGACTAAAAGTTGATATGAGTAAGTCCTACAAAGCCGCCAATGGTCACGCCGACCTGGTCGACATTACCGTTCATAAACACAATGGCAAGTTGACCGCGCTCGACGAAAAAATTTATGCGCGCCCCTACCCCGGTCTTAATATTGATAATTTGCCCTACTTTGTGCCAATCGCCGCCGTTGCAAAAGGCCGAACGCTTATTCACGACTGGGTATACGAGGAACGCGCCATTTACTACACCGAGTTGAGGAAGCTTGGCGTAAACGTTACCCTTGCCGACCCGCATAGAGCATTTATTGATGGACCAACCCGTTGGCGAGTCGCTGACATTGTGTGTCCCCCCGCACTTCGACCTGCCGTGCTCTTACTTATTGGTATGTTGGCCGCAAACGGTACCTCGATGCTGAGAAATGTTTACTCCATAAATCGTGGATATGAGTATCTTGCAGAACGCTTGAATGATCTTGGTGCCAAAATCACCATCCTACATGACATATAGTTGCCAAGCTGCTATAATGACCTCTGTTTTATAGACTCCTGCGGGTGTCGTATAATGGCTAATATACCTGCCTTCCAAGCAAGTGATGCGAGTTCGATTCTCGCCACCCGCACCAATACTTAACATGTTAAGTATACCTTGCGCCCCGGTAGCTCAGTGGATTAGAGCAATGGGCTTCTATCCCACAGGTCGGGGGTTCGAATCCCTCCCGGGGTGCCAGATAGCTAATCCAGCCTGTTGCTGGGTTTGCTATCTGATAATCCCTAGTGATATGAACGGCGGCGAAAATAGGCGCACTACCCCTTGACCTTCGCTATGTTGCGTAACCAAAAGCTAATCTTCGTCGACGACGTTGGCCATGGTTCTGGCCGTTGCCTTCCACCACGGCTCAAAGTCTCGATAGCCTATCCAGTCTGCTGCGAGCCGTAGCGTCCACCCAAGCCACCCGTAAAACCGCAATCGGCCCCAGACAACCGCTGCCCATCTTTCTCCCACAGGAATGATATACACTGGCTTTCTGTCCTTATATGGCACCTTCGGTTGATTGTGGTACTCGCGAACAAGGTTATTCGCCACGCTTGTGGCATCATGAAGCGCTGTTTGCGCCATTCCCGAGTAGGTTGTTTCGGCATTGTCACCAATTACATAAATATCATCACCAGCGGAAAGATATTCATCAACAATTACTTTTTTTCGAGCACTAAGCTCAAAGTCATTGTGGTCAAAAAACGGATTGTTGGCGATGCCTGCAGTCCAAATAACCGTCTTACTCTCGATCTTGGTGTCATTCACCAACAGCAAATCTTTGGTTTCGCCTTGGACCGTCGCATTTGTCATGACTTTTATGCCCAATCGCCGAAGTCGACGGGTAATGGCTCGGGACGTAGACTTCGGTAGTGCCGGTAAAATTTGCTTCTTTGCCTCAATGAGCTCGACTTTTACTGGCTTCCTGCCAATGTAGTATTTTTTCATTAATTTATGGATGTAGTCCGGCAGCACACTAGAGAACTCTATGCCCGTTGGCCCCGCCCCAACCACAATATAATTAAGGTCAGGTGTGTGGGCATTGATAAGCTGTTCTTGGAGGTGTGCCTTGAGCGCTTCGGCTTTTTCAACTGATTTCACCGAGTAACTGTTGTCGGCGAGGCCGTTTATTCCAAAATAATTTGTCACCGAACCCAACGACAACACCAACACGTCGTAGGTGAGCTTTTTGCCGCCCTTCATGCTCAGTGTTTTTTGATCCCTATCCACCTTTGTTGCTTCGCCCTTGATCATCTGGATTGGCTTGTTCGCAATTAACTCCCCAATTGGAATACTTGACACCACTCGACTGCCGCCGGCAGCGGTGTGATAAAGCGAGGGGTAGTAGTTAAATATCGTGTCCGAGGCAACAAGCGTTATTAAAAAATCGTGATGTTTTGCAAGCTCAAGAGCCGTCTTTAATCCACCAAAGCCCCCGCCGACTATCACCACCCTTGTTTGTCTTTTCATAACTTCTTAAGGTTAGTATACACGATGTTGCAAAGCATAAGTGTAGTTTATGCTATGCTAGCTCAAGATAATATGCAGGATTTTATCCAAAAACTACAAACATCTGGCTTTAAGGGCGATATTAAAACGGATCAAGACGTACTTGAGTTTTATAGCCATGATGCGTCGTTATTCGAAGTAAAGCCCGAGTTAGTTGTTGCCCCAAAAGACTCAGAAGACGTACGGCTACTAACGACGTTGGTTGCAGAGCAAAAAAATCAATCGCCGAAACTTAGCCTCACCGCTCGCAGCGGCGGCACGTGCATGTCCGGCGGATCAATCAATGAGTCAATTATTGTAGATTTTAATGCACATATGCACTCTATCGGCGAACTTACCGAAAACTCTGCCCGCGTGCAACCCGGTGTGTTCTATCGTGACTTTGAAAAGAAAACCCTCGAACAAGGCGCGATTATGCCCTCTTATCCCGCAAGTCGAGAGCTTTGCACCGTTGGCGGTATGGTTGCAAATAATGCCGGGGGTGAAAAATCGCTTGAGTTTGGGAAAACCGAAAAATTTGTCCAGGAACTACGGGTTGTACTCCGCGATGGAAATGAGTACGTCGTAAAGCCGCTTGGCAAAAGTGAATTAGATGAAAAGATGGGGCAGGATGACCTGGAGGGACAAATCTATAGAGACGTGTTTGACCTGGTCGACAAGAACTATGAGGCCTTACAACAAGCTCGCCCAAAGGTTTCTAAGGACTCAACTGGGTATCATTTGTGGAATGTCTGGGATCCGAAAAAAGAAATATTTGACCTCACTCAAGTTCTTGTTGGTTCGCAAGGGACATTAGGGCTGGTTACCGATATCAAGTTTCGATTAGTAAAAAGCCCTGCTCACTCTGGCACGTTGGTGTTGTTCTTGCGTGATTTGAGCGATCTCGGTGAGCTGATTAACGATGTGATGACGCATAAGCCCGCAACTTTTGAAGGCTTCGATAACTATACGCTGATGCTGAGCTTTAAGCTGTTCTTCTATTTTAGAAAAACGCTCGGCTGGCTTGGGATGATGAAGTTAGGCGTTCAGCTTATACCAGACGCTCTTAAGTTATTCCGAGGCATACCAAAAATGGTATTGCTCGTGCAGTTTACTGGCGATTCGTCCCAAGAAGTTGCTGACAAAGTTCATGCCCTAAGGCGCTCACTGACAAAATATGACCACGAAACTTTGTTTGAGGAAGACGAAAATGAAGCAAAAGAGAAGAAATTTTGGATTATGCGCCATGAGAGTTTTAATTTACTGCGCAAGAAAGTAAAAGATAAACACACCGCGCCTTATATTGACGACTTGGTTGTGAATCCGGAGCACTTACCAAAATTTTTGCCCGAACTGCGGGCCATAATAAATAAGTATGGGCTACTGGCAACAATTGCCGGGCATATGGGTGATGGCAATTTTCATGTGATACCGCTCATGAAGCTCGAAAATAAAGACGAACGCGCCAAGCTTCGGCCCTCAATGAAAGAGGTGAACGAGCTGGTACTTAGGTACGGTGGATCGCTCTCGGGCGAGCATAATGACGGTATGAGCAGAGGACCTTGGCTCGAACAAATGTACGGCGCAAAAACACTAGGCCTCTTCAAAAAGACCAAACAGATTTTTGATCCCGACAATCTTTTTAATCCGCACAAAAAGACTGACGCAGACTGGGATTATTCATTTTCGCACATTCGCGACCATTTTTGACGTATTTTATGAATGGTCAAGGTTTTTAGGCTCAACATTTGCCGAGAGCTTTCTACTCGCCATGCCAACACCAAACGAAACCACCGTTAAATATAGCAGTCCACTTACGCACGATTTCAAAAGAGGAGCACCCGTAGCAATAACCAAAGCAGTCCCGCTGGCAAGCGTCCCGGCAATAAGCGTGTAGGCACCGTTTAGTTTTACCTTTGATGGACTAAAGTAAAGATAAGTAGTCCAAACGAGGCTGAGTAGTGCGATCGATATATGTAGCAATAACATAAGCTAGATAAAGTATATATGTTTCGGGCGGACTATGGAAGAAGGCTATCCAAAGATATCATCACGGAAAATCCGAGTAAAACGATAAGGGACATGCCGAACATATTTCTCGCCCATTTTGTGTCGTCGGTTATGCGAAACCGTTTTGCGCCAACGTAAAACCAGATAAAGCCTAGTCCACAGACCACGAACAAATACGTATACCCAGTGTAGTCAAATAGGGTGAGCAGGGAGGCCACCCCTATAAACGCCGCGATGTAATAAAGTATGTGCCGCTTGGTGATACGAACACCTTTTACTAGCGGTAACACTGGGATGTTTGCGCTCGAATAATCCTTGCGTCGAAAAATCGATATCGCATAGAAGTGTGGCATTTGCCAGCAGACCAAAATAACAAAAAGCAGCACTGCCCCAAGGTCTAGCGTTGAAGTCACTGCCGTATATCCTGCCACGGGCGGAATGGCCCCCGACACACTACCCACAAGTGTGCCAAACCGGGTCCTTCGCTTGAAAATACTATAGACGACCACGTAGGCGAACCAACCAACCATGCCGACAAGCACGGTGACGGGATTGGTAAACACTATGAGTGTTGTGATACCCAAAACTCCAAGTATCATTCCAAAAAACAGTGCACTTCTTTTGGATATTTCACCGCTCACCAATGCTCTTTTTTGGGTTCTTTTCATTTTGGCATCTATCTCTTGGTCGAGATAATTATTAAACACGCACCCAGAAGCCATAACCAATGTTGACCCGACGACTGTTTGTAGCAGCAACCAACCGTCAACCACCCCTTTGGAGGCGAGTAAAAACCCACCAATCACGGTCAGCAAGTTTCCGCGAATAATCCCAGGCTTTGTGAGCCGGTAGTATTTATTGATCAACGAGGATTGATTCCTTCATCTTCGATTATGTGCGAATCCGTGGGTTGATCAATATGAGGATGTCTATAATCGAGATTGTCCATAATCCAGAGCGTACCAGCTACCAAAACAGTTACTACCATCACCATAAAGTACAGGGCAATAGTATTCCATCTTGGCTTTGATTCCCGACCTAGATGAAGAAAGAAAACCACTTGGACGATAAATTGTACCATCGCCAAAAAGAGCACAACATACAAAATAGTTCGATGCGAAGGAGAATTGTGCTGAGAGTTAATGTGAGCGACAACAACACTGTACGCAATTAGTGTAAGTACGATTGAAAGCATAAAGCCGATCACGTACGAGAATAGGCTTTGCCGATCTTGCGAGGAGAGTTGCTGTTTTGCCATACGACTACCCCGCTGCCCCTATTAAATACACGACTGAGAAAATGAAGATCCATATTATGTCCAAAAAGTGCCAGAACAGGCTCAGCAGGATAAGTCTCTTAGTGATTGTGCTGGTTATTCCCTTTTGTAAAATGCTAACAGAGAGTACTGCCATCCACGTCAAGCCAACAGCAATATGAAGCCCGTGGGTTCCAACAAGAGTGAAATACGACGACAAAAACGCACTGCGCGTCCAACTATTTCCCTCGTCTATGAGATGACGAAATTCGGCGATCTCCATACCCAAGAATGCAAGACCAAGTAAAAATGTCACGCCCAGCCAGAACAGAACTTGATTTTTATTACGGCGATGAAGCGCCCACATTGCCAGCCCGGCCGTGAAGCTACTGGTAAGCAGTAGGAGGGTTTCTACAAGCACGTACGGCAGTTCGAAAATCTCCTCGCCGGTTGGACCACCGAAGGTGTTGTTGTGGAGAACAGCGTAGGTCGCAAACAAGCTTGCAAACACCACACAATCGGTCATTAGGTATACCCAAAAACCAAGTATCGTCTTTGAGTCATCGCTATGTGATGACATGGCGTGGCTATGCAATGATTTGCTCATGGCCGTACCGCCCCGTTTGCCTTTTTTTGCTCAATTTTCCTTACGTCGGCTGCCGGTATTACGTACTCGGTATTCTCGTCGTTTGAACGAATAATAAAACTCACGATAACACCGAGTAGCGATACAGTGGCAAGCCACGGAATATGCCAAATTGCCGCAAACCCAAACAAAAATGCAAAGCCGGCGATTAGTATTCCAAAGCCGGTGTTTTTTGGAAGCACGATGTCTTCGTAGGTTTGGTTGGCCGGCGAGTGCGCTTGAGCCTTTTTGGCAACCCAAAACGCATCTCGCTCATGGACTACTGGTAAATGTGCAAAGTTGTAGACTGGCGCGGGGGATGACGTCGACCACTCAAGGGTCCGGCCGTTCCAGGGATCACCAGTTGTGTCTCGGTTTTTATTTCGGTCTTTAATACTCACAATGAACTGCAAAATCTGCATCACTACACCTAGGCCAATGATTAGTGCACCTACTCCAGCCACAATAAATAACGACTGCCAGCCCATTGACGACTCGTAATGATCAAGACGTCTGGTTGCTCCCATAAAACCGAGTGCATACAATGGCAAAAATGCAGTCGCAAAACCAATTATCCAACACCAGAACGCATACCGACCAAGCCTTTCGTTGAGCGTAAATCCAAAAACTTTTGGAAACCAATATGAAATACCGGCAAAATACCCAAACACCACGCCACCAATAACCATGTTATGGAAATGGGCGACCAAAAACAGGCTGTTGTGGAGCTGGAAGTCTGCAGGCGGCACCGACATCATAACCCCAGTAACTCCGCCAATGGTAAACGTCACCACAAACCCCATAAACCACAGCATTGGGGTGTTAAATCTAATTCTGCCTCGATACATTGTAAACAGCCAGTTAAATACCTTCACACCAGTCGGTATGGCGATTACCATGGTCATAATTCCAAAGAAGGCGTTTACGTTTGCCCCGGCACCCATGGTAAAGAAATGATGCAGCCATACCACGTAAGACAGAACTGCTATGGCTCCGATTGCCCACACCATCGACTTATAGCCAAACAGTCGCTTGCCAGAAAAGGTTGCAACCACCTCGGAAAAAATACCAAAGGCCGGCAAAATTAAAATATATACTTCAGGATGGCCCCACGCCCAGATCAAGTTAACATACATCATTGGATTACCCCCAAAATCAGAAGTAAAGAAATGCATGCCAAATGTTCTATCAAGTGCCAAAAGAGCCAACGACACTGTTAAGATTGGAAAAGCAAAAATAACAAGTGACATGCTCCCAAGTACGCTCCAACAAAACACGGGCATCTTCATGAGCGACATGCCTTTGGTGCGCATTTTTAGAATCGTAACTAAAAAGTTGACCCCCGACAGCAAGCTGCCAATGCCGGCAATCTGTACGCTCCAGATCCAATAGTCAACGCCCGGTCCAGGACTGTAGGCCAGTCCCGAAAGCGGTGGGTATGCCAGCCAGCCGGTAGCTGCAAACTCTCCGCCAATCACAAGCGAAATATTTATCAGCACCGCTCCCGCAACATACAACCAAAAACTAACCGAGTTCAAAAACGGGAATGCCACATCCCGTGCGCCGATCTGAAGGGGAACTATGAGGTTAATCAGTCCAAACATAAGCCCCATGGCTACGAAAAATATCATTATTGTCCCATGCGCCGTAAACACCTGCTGGAAGGTGTCAGAAGAGATGATTCCACTCGAATCTCCCACCGAAGTTGCTTGCTGGACTCTCATCATGAGGGCATCAGCGGCACCGCGAAGCAACATCGCAACAGCAACAATGATATACATAACACCTATGCGTTTTGGGTCAAGCGATGTAAGCCACTCCTTCCAAAGCCATTTCCATTTTTTGAAATATGTCAGCACTACCGCTGCTCCAAGTATCGCCGCCGCCATGGAAACGGTGGCTCCAACCAGCAACTTGTCATCCAGCGGGAAAATATTCGATGAACTGAAGAACTGCAAAAAACTCATTGCATCATCTCCGAATAGTGCATCGTCTGTTCGTCGTTTGGATTATCAAGAAACGAAGGGGGTGATAAGAATTTTGTTAACACTTGGTCGTACAAACCCGACTCGCTCGCAGCAAAGTACATTTGGGGCACATTCTTACTTGGAGCCGACAATTCTTCGTACATACTTTTGTCTAAAACATTGCCCGATTCCCTCACCAAACCCACCCACTGGTCGAAATCATCTTGAGGCACCGATTCAGCAACAAATTTCATTCCAGAAAACCCCTCGCCACTAATATTTGCAGACGAGCCGGCAAAAGAGCCGGTTTCTGATGCCCGCAGACTTAAGCGGGTTGACATTCCGCTCATGGCATATATCTGTCCGCTCAATTGAGGAATCCAGAAGGAATTCATTGGTGCGTCAGCAGTTATCTCAAAATCTATCGGTCTGTCTTTTGGAATTTGCACATAATTAACCGTTGCAATATTTTCCTCTGGATAGATGAAAAGCCACTTCCACTGCAGCGCTACGACCTGCACCTTCATTGCTGCTTTGTCAGACGCGAGAGGCTTAAAAGGATCTAGGTCGTGAGTGCTGTTCCATGTGACGATCGACAAAATAACTATTAACAAAATTGGCACACCCCACCACACCGCTTCTAGCGTTCGGTTTCCATCCCACTCGGGAGTGTATCGTGCGCTATGGTTAGATGCTCGAAACTTCCAGATAATATAAAAGAACAGTGTAAATACTGGAATAACCACCACGAGCGAAAGACCAGCCGCGAATAAAATTAAGTTGCGCTCTTTTTCGGCAATTTCTCCACTTGTCTCCAGCAATGGAATACTATGTTTCTGAGAAAGAAACACTACTAGGGTCACCAATCCCACAATGTAAAGCAGCGCGACTCCAACCCCAAAAAACTTTCTCATACACACATACCGCTAACAATAAGCATCTTGTCTATTACTATACCAGTCTGAAGCTAAAATATTTAACAATATGTGACACGCACGAAAATCTATAGCTATCCAGAGGTGGTTCCCTGCTCGCCATATGATAATAAAATTGCTAAAATTACGTAGTCTCTTGCCGTTTGGCGGGTGTAGCTCAGTTGGTTAGAGCGCCGGGTTGTGGTTCCGGAGGTCGTGGGTTCAATTCCCATCACTCGCCCCAAGTATTATCACTTTTAGAAGTGTTTTTTAATTTATATACCCCTTATAGAACTCAAGACCTTTGCTTATAAAGCGTAATTATGAGATTATATATTAAATAACTGCTTAGGATTTTACGATGTCTTTTGAGATGCAAACCCTAGACTCTGGGCTCACTGTAGCAGCAGAGCATATTCCAACGGCTCACACTACAGCCGTAACCGTAATGGTGAAGGTGGGCGGCCTTTATGAATCCGACAGCGAAGTCGGATTGAGTCACTTGGTTGAGCACTGCGTCCACAAACAAACACAGTTATTCAAAGACCAAGAGGAAAGACTGGACTATGAGCATAGTCACCAATACGAAAGTGGCGCGAGCACTTCCCAGACTAGAACTTTGTACTATGGTCGTGGTCCGCAATTTGACAGCCTTCTCAAGGGTCTAGCGTCCTTAATAGCTACCCCAACTTTTAATGCCGACCACGTTGCGGAAGAAGTACTGGTTGTAACTCGCGAAGCTAAAATGCATAAAGATGCACCGTCAACAAAAAGTTATTTTGCAAGCACACAACACATGTACAATAGCCCGTATTCACGACCGGTTATAGGATTTGTCGACCAGCTGAATTTTAGTCCAGACGAGGTACGAAATTACCACGGCACCAAATACTCCTTAGGAAAAATTGCTGTAGTAGCTTCTGGCAAATCAAGTATGTCAGACGTTGTCGGTGCGTCTAGAAAATATTTAGAAGAAAGCCCGCTAGCTGAAACGGCTAACTCTACAGCCAGAAGCCTTGACAATAACCTGCCCGAACTCACCATTGGTGATACTGGAATATTTGGCATTCTTGGAAACCAAAGCAACAACATTTCAATACAAACAAGAGTACCAATGAGCGAACATTTAAAAAATAAATTTACTAGCGAGGATCGCTTTGCTTACTGGTTGGCTAGTGGTGTAATAAGTAAGTCCATTTCTAAATCATTAAGAGAATATAGGCAGCTGTCGTATGATGGTGGTTATTTCTTAATTACTGAGCCCCCAAAGGCTATCTGGGAAACAGGCGCATCAGTTACGTGCGACCCTTCAAAATTAGATGAGGCCTTAGAGGCAATCCAAGAAGGTATAGTAAACGCAGGAAGTCGAACTCACACGCAGCTGCAAAATGAAAAATTATGGGCAGAGGGCAGTGTTCTGAGTAGCTTAGATGAGGTGGGCTCTCATGTTGGACGAATAATAGCGAGCCTGAATCATGGCATGAGGCCGCTGTCGGCACAAGAACTGGTAAAATCGTACAAAAAAATAAAGCCAAGTGATATTCGTGAAGCAATAACCGATTTGGTTAACGAATATGAAACCACAGATAAATTCGTTTTTGTTGAGGGCGCAGAAGAAGCAATACAAGACTACCCAATACTAGAACCAAACATATAAACACCGCGAATATATGTTGTTGCTTCGCCTCAAGGCAAATTATTAGAAAGTTGGCTTTTTTAGTTTGGCAGCCCGCTCAATAAAACGAGTACCGCCAACGGGATGGTTATGTTGTCTGTTCCGTACCAAGAAATGTTTTCTAGTAACGTGAGCGCAACCGGCGCAAAACCGAGTAACCAGAATGAGGACGGCAAGTTGAGCGGTTCGACAAACAACAAAAGTGATAGCATTATCGAAAAAGAAACCAGATAAAAACTAAGCGAACCTAACAAAGACTTCCCGTGACTCATTATTTTGTAATGTGACGATTTGCCCCATTTTAGCCCGATGTACGCCGCCGCAGAATCTGCAACCGCAAGATGAAGAATTGCGGCCGTAAACATCCACGCCGGTGGCTCAATGAATGCACACACCGCAATCGCAACTGGATATAATATCTCTCCCCTGGTTATGCGCTTTACGCTGTGGATTGACTGAAAAACATGAAGCTTATATGACAATACTATGACTGCCAGAAAAGCGATGCTTAAAAATTGAATGTATGTCCAATTAATAAACAAAGGCCAAAATGCAACATATACACCTGTTGTTGTGTGAATAATTTTTCGGCTGGTCTCTACTTGAAGCTTTTTTGCCTCCCATAAGCGATCCACCACAACCAGCAATATCCATATTGGCACAATTGCCAGCAAAAGTTGCATTATCATGATGTTTTCTTTTTGGGCAGCGGAACGAAGACACTGGTTTTTCTTTTGTAGGCTTGGTAACTAGGGTCGTTTTGATATCTTTTTTCAAGCATTGGCACACCAGAGACAAATAGAATAAGGTAGGTAATCGTTAGCGGCCCAACAACCGACCACCACACCGGATTAATGCTCATACTTAAGATCCAAACGCCCCACCAAAGTAGCACTTCACCAAAGTAATTTGGGTGTCTCGAATACTTCCATAATCCTTTATCCATCACTTGGTTGTCTTTTTTGCGAGTCTTCAGAAAATTTCGAAGTTGTCGATCGGCAAATATCTCAATGATAAATCCGCTCAGCCAGATCGCAAACCCAAGCGTAAGCCATAGATCAGAATTGAACACAGTTGGGCTGGTTCCAATCGCAATAATCGGAAGTGCTACCAGAAGTAGCAAAAATCCTTGCAGCATAAACACTTTCAGAAATGCGTTTAGGGCAATTGAGCCCCGCCACTTTTTTCTTAACTCAACATATCTTTTGTCCTCTTTTTTTGACCAATTTCGCTTGAAGATATGGTAGCTAAGCCGAAGACCCCACGTTGTCACCATTGCAGTCACAAGTACCTGCGCGTAGTAACTTTCTCCCCAATTTGCAAATAGCTGTGACCACGCCACCACAATAAACCCTCCACCCCAGGCAATATCAGCAAGATCAAATTTCTTTCTTGAGAGCGCCACGACAAACCAAACACAAAAGTAGATAAATACTGACAACACCGCAATCAAAAAATAATCTCTCTCGCTCATTCGCCAATCACCATTTTGGTTACGGAGGCTGTTATGGCAGCGATGGTCACACCCCACACCATATCAACAATGGTTACTGTCTTGGGCCACTTTTCAAGGGTTGCTTGGTTTGTAAGATCATAGGTTGCATAGGTTACAAGACCAAAAAACGCACCCATAACCAATGCTTCCCCGGTTGTTTCGGCAGGTCGAATAACAAACACCACAAGACCAATAAGAAAAATTACGTAAAATAGAACGGCCGCAATCCAATTGGGGTTTTTGGCCATAATAAAACCGAGTTGTTTTTTGTAAAACTTTCGAGCAACAGCGCCAAGCCAAACAGCATCAAGTGCACTAAAAACCAGCGCCGCAACAAGAAATTCGCTCATTTTTTTCTTTCCCCTGTAACGCTATTTTTTATGGTCATAAACGGGCTAATAAACAGTTTTTCCGTGATGTTTGCTGCGTTGTTAAGAAAGTTGTAACCCACCGCCACCAACAAAATCCCAAATGCAAGATTTGTATTAATAAAACTAAGCGGTATCGCAACAACTGCACAAATCATCGGTGTAAGGGTTCGTATCAACGCGCCCTTTCTTTGCTCTGCGGTTCGTTGAATATGCTCAATACTGTCGGCTTTTTCGACGTATTCCCTCATGATTAGTAGTGTGAGTCCGATACAAAACACATTCACCGCGTAAATAATTATTGCAAGTGGCGTATCGTTATACACCCCTAACATATGAGTAGTAAACGGAACGACACCTACCAAAAAAAGAAATATCCCATTTAGGTTCAAGAGATTAATATCAATATTTTTCGCCATAATAGTAATAATAAAATTATGTGCCCGCCAGTACACAAACAGAACAGCGAAACTAATGAAATAGCTCAAAAACAATGTCCACTCGTGGCGCAAGTAGTCCCAAAGCGCGTGATTCGTTGGCGTCGATAAAACCGGGAATTTTAGCTCCAAAACTAAAAGCGTCATAACAATCGCAAAAATTCCATCCGTCAGTGCGTGCAGTCTGTCGTGTTTCACTATTGTTATGCATTATAACCTATGTGCGCGGCATTATTGTCGAAGATTCTCCCGCACGAAATGATATTTTCAGCGCCGCGTGATCCGTAACAAACCTTGATAAAACCTGGAGCTTATCCGCCCCCAATTTTTCTCTTTCGGTGTATCCACAATGATCAATTGGAAAATCTTTGCCTTTTGAGGTGGGCACGGTGTTATAGCCAGTAATGTAACCAATGCGATTGAGTGCTGGCGTAATCTCTTCTGGAGAGGCATTGGCATCCAAGCAAACAATGGTAGGCCTCCCCTCCTCGGTGTCATCTTCGATAAATTTCAGTAATTCATCAAACTGTGCGCGCTTTACCGATGAATTTCCCGATGGATGGCTGGTTACTATTCTAAGATCTTTGTCCTCAGTTCCGTCGTAGTATTTTATGGTTAGCGCGACGGTACTGCGATTTGCTTGAATACCGCGTTTTGCTCTGTCAAAGTCGGTATCGGCATGGGCGATATCTCCCAGCAGCCCCGTCATAAAACCGTACGCACTCTCGACGAACGATGTTCCGTCAATGCGCGTTGAAGTAACGGACCTGGGTTTTTGTTGTGTCAGTATTGCATTCCCTAAGCCACCCACCAGCAATCCGTCCTTAATGTCGGAATTTACATAAGATATGTACCAATTTGGAAGTGCCGCGTGCAAATCATCAACATCGTCAGCCGCCACTTCTTGCAAAGCAATTGCGTCGGGTTGGTTTTCATCTATCACTTCTTTTAGATCTTCGGTTCTACTTGCTGTTTCGTTGTGCATATTCCAGGTAACTACGTCGATGTTCTGGTCAATAATTACCCGCTGCTGCTTATTGGGCTCCATTACTACTTTTTCCCCAGAGTGTACTTGTTTATATTGCCAAGCGGCCCCCGTTATTAAGCTCGCCGTTACCGCCAACGCTCCGATTCTTTTTGCCATAGCGCTACGGTTCCACCGCGACTCTTGAGCTGGTAGCAATTCTTTATTTTGCTCCATTTTGTACTGATACTATCTACCCTTATTAAATATTGGTCAATAAAAAAGGCCCCCTCATCGGAGCCAAATTCCTGGTCGGGGATAGAGGACTCGAACCTCCGACCTCGCGGTCCCAAACCGCGCGCGCTAGCCAACTGCGCCAATCCCCGATAGTGTTTTATCAAAATTTAAAGGTTCGAGTATTTTTGTAGAGGACTCGGTCACGTTCCGCGACCCCGAAACTTCACGATTGAAAACCAGTTTTCATCGGAAGATTTCCTTGCGGACTGCCACAGGCAATCCTCACCTCCGACCTCGCGGTCCCAAACCGCGCGCGCTAGCCAACTGCGCCAATCCCCGTTTGCCGTAAGCAACAGGGGCAGTATACGTCATTTCTATCTGTTATTCAATGACTCTTTGGATGTGCTCTATGCTGCGAGAGAGTCCTGTCGATTCATCAACATCAATAATAACTGCGTTAAATTGATAAGGCCCTTTGTCTTCTAGCTCGTTTTTGCTGGAGTTTCCTGTCTTCCATCTATCAACAATAGTGCTGGTTTTTACACCGAGAGACGAATGCAAACTACCGCACATGCCAACATCGGTAATGTGGGCCGTCCCCTTTGGCAAAATCATTGCATCTGCAGTCGGTACGTGCCAGTGATCACCGATCACCGCACTCACTCTTCCGTCTAGGTAGTAGCCAAATACGCGCTTCTCGCTCGAAAAATCCCCATGAAAGTTAACGATTCTAATTTTTATGGAGGGACTGAGTTCTTCGAGAAGCTCGTCAATTTTATGGAGGGGGTTTGTAGTTTTAACCCGTTGTGCCCCAACAGTTTGACCCAAAATACTTGCAACAAACGCCTCTTGACCAGCCGCCCTCACTAGCTTCGAACCATATCCGTCGTTTGTCTCGGCGTTTGCCGGCCTTGTAAGTGGAATGCTTGGATTGCTATGAAGTGGCTCAGTCTCTTTGTTGCTAAAGCTATGATTGCCGCCGGTAAAAAAGTCGACTCCGATCTTTTGCATTTCTTGAATGTCGGTGGGGGTTGGGCTTTTTCCGTTCGCGATATTTTCTGCTTGAGCAATAACAAAATCTATTCGTTGTTCTTTTTTTATATCCGGCAACACCGCGGAAACAACCCGCTTTCCCGCGTCACCCATAATGTCACCAATGTAGAGAATCTTCACTTAAAGAACTTTGCCATCGATTATTGTGAGCAATTCTGGAAAGGAATCAAATGAGGGATCTAGTCTCTTAGAAAAATGCTGCTTGCCGGGCATAAGAATAAACTGCGCCCCGAGCTTTTCGGCGATCCATTTTGCACCTTCAATAGGACAGTGGGGATCATTATCTGAATGAATAACGATAAATTGTTTAGCTTTAGACCGTATCTTTTCATAATCAAATGGGACATCAACGCCATGAAGCGCATCCCACCCAAGATCTCCCCTAAATGTTCCGACTAAAATTGCCGTGTTAATTGTAGTCTCTTCGGGGAGCGCTTGAAGCAAGCCGTTGATTGCAACGGAACCCGCCGAGTGCCCAATAATAACAGCATTATCAAAGTCATAGCCACTGGCACGCAAAAAAGCATTATATCTCGCTATGTCGGGGTGGTCCGCATCGGGAAGATCCGGCACCCAGACTTCGTGCCCTCTCGCCTCCAACTGCGTTTTGAGCCATGGGAACCAATTACTGGCATGGGTGCGCGACGTTCCGTGCAAAATGACAAACCTCATGCGCCTAGTCTATCCGATAGAAGTGCGTGCTTGCCAATTTTTTGAATGGATCCCATATTTGTTTAGCTTTCTTGTGAGTAAGCGTGCTGAGCTTGGCAAGAATAACTAACAACATGCTGAGTCCAGTACACAACAATGCCTTCACAAGTATGAGTATCGCGCTATCACCTATTTCTAGCAGCAGAACAAAGCCCAGCGTAATCGAAAACAATACCAAAATTACCATCCATTCGTGCGCGTACACCTTGTTCCCCATCAACATCGAAAATTGGGTCCTGTTTTTTTGGTTGTTGGTGAGCGCCCCCAAAAAATCTTCAACCTCATCTTCCTTCGAGCCTTGGTACTGGACACAAAACGTGATGAGCTCTTCGTACTGTTTTTCGCCTTCGGCCGCTTTGCGTTCCTTCGCGCTTACTTGGATGTACTCCATGAGTGATTTTTGCAGACGGTTTCTGAGTTCGGTCGATAGCTTTTTTAATTTGAGCGCCATGGCAAATATTTCGTTTGCCTCGGCTCTCACCGTCTTGTGAAGATCCTCAATTCTTGATTTCTGGGCGCTCAATATTGGAGCGAGATAAAACCCATACAAAAAAGAGTTCACCGAAAACAGAGTAAGGGCACCGCTGTCAAACTTCTGTTGCGGCAAGCCTATGGCCAGTAAACTATAGAGGCACAAGAAAAAAACGAAAAACCAGGTGAGTCTTACTTTTTTGAGTATTTGGGTAACCATAGTGCTTTTGCTTTTAAGGGTACTATACCACTATTTGGCAAACTCTATGGCTCGAGTCTCTCTAATGACGTTTACTTTTATGGTTCCAGGATACTGCATGGTTGACTCAATTTTGGTGGCAACATCTCGGGCGAGCTTAATAGAACCAAGGTCGTCTAGGTCTGTCGGTTTGACAAACACCCTAACTTCACGGCCGGCGCTGATCGCGTAAGCCTTTTCGACGCCCTTAAAGCCGGTGGCAACGTTCTCAAGATCACGCATACGCTCGGCAAAATTTTCGGCTGAGACATTTCGGGCTCCCGGCCGGGCGGCACTGATCGCGTCAACCACTCTTACGACCAGCGCTTCTGGGGTTGTGGCCTCCATGTCATCATGATGAGCTTCGGCAGCGTGCGCAACGTTTTCTGGCACACCATACTTTCGAGCAATTTCACCAGTAATATGGTGATGCTTGCCTTCCATTTTATGAGTGAGGGCCTTGCCCATGTCATGAATAAGAGCGGCATACTTTGCAACCTTTACGTCGGCACCGATCTGGTCAGCAAGCACGCCAGCCAGGTTCGCCATCTCGGTGCTGTGCTTGAGCACATTTTGCCCATAGCTCGTCCGAAACTTCAGCTCTCCAAGATACTGTAGGATTTCTTTCGGAATCCCGATAATACCAACCTCTCTGGCGGCATCTTCTGCGGTCCGCATCACATCTTTTTGCACTTGTTTTTGCGCCTTATCAACGACCTCTTCAATTCGACCAGGATGCACGCGTCCGTCTTTTAGGAGCATCTCGAGTGCGACCCGAGCAACTTCTCTTCGAACCGGGTCAAACGAGCTTAAGATTATCATCCCCGGTGTGTCGTCGACCATAATATCGACTCCCGTCGCCCGCTGCAACGCTTGGATATTTCTTCCCTCTTTGCCGATAATTCGACCTTTCATTTCTTCGTCCTCAAGCTTTACAGCCGTTACTGTGCGCTCGGCGGTAACTTCGCTTGCCATTCGTTCCATAGTCTCGATGAGAATCGCGCCCGCCTTTTCTTCGGCTAGATCACGTGTTTCATTTTGAATTTTGGCGACAAGCCCAATAAGATCTTGGCGAATATCGCGTTCTGTCATGGTCATTAGTTTTTCGGCAGCATCAGCTTTGGTAAGTTTGGCAATTTTTTCCAGCTTCTCTTGCTGCCTGCTTCGTATATCTCGAATCTCGTTTTTGAGAGCCTCTACTTCGTCCTCGCCCTTTCGAAGCTGTTCGCTGCGTTTATCAAGATTGTCGAGTTTTTTATCAAGAGCTTCCTCCCTAGAAAGAAGTCGAGACTCAATATCCTTAAATTCGTGGCGGCGTGATTTTTCCTCTTTGCGAGCGTCCTCCGCAATCTTTAGAGCTTCTTCTCGGGCTTCTGCGACCTGTTTTTCGGCTTCTTTTTTGGCTTTTTTTAATTCTTTTTCTATTTGTTGTTCGGCAGTCCCCAGCTTGCGCTTGGTTTGGACGGTACTTGCCCCATACCCCACACCCAAGCTAGCCAACGCTAAGACGATGGTAATTGGTTCCATATATTTTCCCTTCTCACTCGCAAAATGAGGAGCTCGCCATTTTGTATTGTAAGCACTCTATCGCACGATCACTATCACTTCTTTAGTGCGAACGTAATTGGCCTAAGTATTTCTAATGCGAGGTACTCCTCGGAGTAAATTGTAATTACGTTAGTTAAATATTGTTCAAATAAGCCAGCATAAGAAAGCTAGAATGCATGTCTCACCGACTTGCTTATAACTATACTGCGCTTCGATTACCTGGCGCAAGCAAATTATTTCGTCGGCATTGAGGTTTTCGGTGCCGCGCCATAATTGGGCGCAGCAACATCGTTCTTGTCATTTCGCAGCGCTGCTAGCCCGTTCGTTATCCAATCGTCGCCATCAGTCTGAACCAGCCTTATTCCCAGGCTTGTCGCCAGGGAATTTGCAACTGCCGCTCCAATACGAAGACCAGTAAAGCTTCCTGGCCCACCATAATAAACGATCGCACCAATGTGGCCCCAATCAAGCTCACTTTTTTTAAGTAGTTCTTGTATTGACGTATGTATACTCGAACTTAGCTGTTTGTGGGCTAACCATTGCTTGCTCGCCAGCTCTTTACCGGCCTGGTGAAGTGCAATGTCGGCTTCTGGCTTATCTGTTCGAATGCTTAGAATGATCATAGTTTCAGATACCTCCGTTTTGGTGGCAATGAAATACGAACCAACCGTTCATTTTCGTGTAATGGTTGAAATGTGATAACAATATGATTACTCCCAAGAATCCCAGGCACATTTTGCGCCCACTCGAGTATTGCGACGCTGCGTTCGTCCTCGACTACCTCTTCGATCTCGTGAGTTATCAAAGGGTCATTATGGATACGGTAAAGATCAAAGTGATGAAGCGAGAGCCTGCCTTGATACACATTGCGCAGCGTAAATGTCGGGCTACTTACGTTGTCTTTGGAATCTAGGCCGCGTGCTACGCCGCGAACAAACGTTGTTTTGCCGGCTCCGAGATCGCCAGCCAACTCAATAACTTCGCCACCTTGAAGCAGTGAACCAAACTTTTCTCCGAGTAGTTCAGTTTCTTCTGAACTTGCGGATTTGATTTCTGATATCTCCGCGGTACTCATACACGCCATATAGTAGCGCGAGCGATCCCATAAAACCAAGTACTGCTGGATGCAATGGCTGTCCCTCTACCAGCGCGGCGGCTTGGCTACTGGGATTCGTCGACTTTGCAGCTTTTGGCTTTGCGGTACTGGCTTTTTTCGCGGTGGCGGTTTTTGCCGATGCCACCTTTGGAGTTGAAGCTTTTTTTGCAGTGGTCTTTTTAAGGGCTGATTTTGCAGCGTTCGGAACACCAAAAATGGGCGGCGAAACTACGTTTTGGGCTGCTGGCGACGACACCGTAGACCACTGCCAAACATTATTGGTTATTTGCCAGCTTTGACCTTCTGGAGCGTCGCTATAGGCGTCTGAAGTGGCAATGCTGGCGCCACTTGGATCAAACAGCACAGCTCGCCCCGTGGTGTTGGATAACACCAGGTCTGTATCTTTGCTGTAAAGCACCAGGTACGTCTTTGGACCAATCGAAAGGCCATTAAGATTTTGTTGATAGGTAAGGTTCGCTCCAGTTTTTAGGACGTATCCCGCGAGGTCTATTGCTTGATCGTTTGGATTAAATAACTCTACGAACTCATCATTATCATCGGTGGCTGGCGCAGCTGGATTTGGTAATAATTCAGTTATTTGCAGAGGCAAAGTTGCCACAGCTGGGGGAGGTGGAATTTCCGGTGAGGGAATTGGCTCTTCTGGCGGCGGGTTTTCAACCACTGGGTCGGTAGGTGGATCGACCACGGGGTCGCCTGGAGGAGTCTCTGGGGGATCTTCAGCGGGTGGGATAATAGCGTCTGACACCGGGGTCCCGTCAGCTTTTATAAAATCGTTGCTGTTTGTGTCAGTGTCCTGCAGGCTAACGCTATCGACGCTCTTTCGGGTGAGAGTTTTTAGGTTACCTGGGGCTGGCGCAGCAGCTACACCTTCTGGAGATTTTGCAGTTCCCCAACCAACAAGGTCATGTTGCGTAAGTGAACCCGCCGATACGTCACCACTCACCAGCCTCAAGTGGCCGCCGCTATCGGCAAGCGGTTCGGAAAATGATTGATTGGCTTGGCCCGCATAGTACGTCGCCCGACCAAGGAGATAGTGCTTCCGCGCACCAACCAGGCCATTTAATGTCACCGATTGTGATGGCGAACCGAAGTCATTATTGACGCGAGTCGCGGGATGATACTCGAGCTTCCAGCCGTTTATGTTTATGGTTTGGTCGCTATTGTTGTAGAGCTCAATGAATTCATCGTTGGTATTCACAATTCCACCGAGAGTCGAACCGGTTTGGATTTCACTAATACGCATCCCTGCCTCATTGGGGGTTGCCAACGCAAGATTTGGCGGCAAAAAAGCATACACAGCGATCAAAACACAGGTGAGGTGAAGTATTTTTTTCATTGTGGTTTGGACCAAATTGTATGCTTCTTATGTTTAGCCTGCAAGCACATTTTGTATAATATAGTTTGACCATGCTAAAGCTATTTGAGTCAACGAAGGGTATGTATGTTCTGTCACTTCGAACGGGTGGGCCTATTGCTGTCGTTGGAGACCCCATAATCAACCCAAATAATTTGTTTATTGAAGGGTGGTATGTGCAGGATACAAGGACCAAAGAAGTTCTGATTCTACTCAGCCAGGACATCCGGGAGGTGCTGCCCCAAGGCTTTGCCGTCAACGACCACGAAGTGCTAACTCCAGAAGACGAGCTAGTACGACTAAAAGAAATAATCGGTATTGGTTTTGGGTTAATTGGACTTCGCGTATCTTCAACCAGTGGGAAAAACTATGGAAAAATTACTGACTTTGCGCTCGAGACCAATTCTTTTTACGTCCAAAAGCTCTATGCTTCACAACCAATTGTCAGAAACTTCTCTGGCGGCACGCTCAGTATTGATCGAACGCAGATAATTGAAATCACCAATCGCCGGGTTGTCATAGAAGAGCCCTCAGAAAAGGTGAGAGCACCGGCGGTATCGCCTACGGTTGCGGCCTAAGCGCATCCTTGATGTCGCCATAGTTATAACCCTGCCTGGATAAGTAGGCAATAAGCTTCTTGTCATCTTGATATCTGGTTTGTCGCCGTTTTTTGATTATTTCCTGCTGCAACACATCTTTTTCGTCAGTAGCGTCAGACGATAACACTTCGCTGATGATGTCATCCGAAATGTGCTTTGCTTTTAGTTCGGCAACAAGTTTGCGACGACTGGTTGGCTTAAGGAGTCGCCGATTTTCGACCCATAATCGGGCAAACTTATTATCATCAACATATCCATAGTTACTTAACATGTTAAGTATTGATTGGGTCCTGTCGTCCGTCACGCCTTTCCGGCGCAAATAATTCGTTATTTCCCACTCGCTTCGAGACCGGCGGGAAAGCAACCGCAGCACAGCTGCGTAGTACTTGTCGGTGGTCGACTGATCTTTATATTCAATAACTTGCTCTTTTGACACCTCTTGACCAACACGAATGGTGGCGTGAATTAGGCTCAATTCGCTCATACCAAAACTAAACTTTCCGTCAACAAACACCGAGTATCTTCCTCTGTCCCTGGCCTGTTGCTTGATGGCGGTAATCTTCATAGAAGCGGTGCAATGATAGTGATTGAGACGGCCGCGCCCCACAGCAGTTCAATGTAGAGCCCTCTTGGACGCTCGCCCCACTGAATTTTGCTATGAAATTTCGAAAACTTGCTTTTCGAAATTGGTAACTTCTCAGTAAGTTCCCGATACAATCTGTACCCCCAGACAAGATCAGGGCAAATCGCCGCAAACATGCACGCCCACATTATCCATATATTCATATCAAGACTTTGGGCAACCCACGGGGCAATCAGAAACAAGGCAGCACATATTACCAGATCAAGAGTTGTCACGGTTCTAAAAAGACTCGAAGAATTACGGGTTTTGAGATTTTTTGAAACGCCAAAATGTGGTAATGCATCAAGCACAAAGTGTGATGCAAAGGCAATCGGAACCGCCAACAGAGGTTTATCTATTGCCGTTGCGATGAGCGCTCCAGTCAGTGCGTGATTAGTGGCCGTCATTCGAGTATTTGGGGCGGGAAGCATTTTTCGCTTCCTTATGGATAAACGCCTTTTCTAGGTCAATGTTGTGTCTGTTGCAAAGATCTAGCAGTAGCCAAAAAATGTCAGCTAACTCGTCCTCGAGCTCACGTCTTTTCGAATGATCACCAATCTTCATGCCATGCGTTCGACGTATCGCTTTTGCCAGCTCCCCCACTTCTTCGGTCAAGAGCAAGAACACCTCGGGAATCGTTTCTTTGTCATACCCTCGCTCAACAACAAGTTTTGCAATGTGTGCTTGATAGTCTGGAAGTGTCATCTGGCTATTCGGTAGCAACCGCCTTTTTCACTTTATCAGCTATCTCTTTCATAATTTTTGGGTTTGCCTCAAGATATTCTTTTGTCGCTTCTCTTCCCTGTCCAATTTTGCCTTCGCCATACGCAAACCAGGCCCCACTTTTTTCCACGATTCCATGTTCGACAGCTAAGTCAACAATATCACCCGATCGACTAATCCCTTGGTTGTACATAATGTCGAATTCGGCTTGCCGAAATGGTGGAGCAACCTTATTCTTTACGACCTTAACTCGAGTCCGGTTGCCAACAACCTCTTCCCCAACTTTTATCTGAGATATCCGCCGAATGTCCATTCGTACCGAGGAATAGAACTTGAGGGCATTACCGCCAGTCGTGGTTTCAGGATTACCAAACATGACACCAATTTTCATCCTAATTTGGTTAATAAAAATAATGGTGGTGTTTGACCGGCTGATGATGCCGGTGAGTTTTCGAAGCGCTTGGCTCATTAATCGAGCTTGCAGACCCATATGAGAGTCGCCCATATCCCCCTCAATCTCTGCTCGTGGCACAAGTGCCGCAACCGAATCGACCACAATCAGATCAACCGCATTGCTTCTTACCAACGTCTCGGTAATCTCGAGTGCTTGTTCGCCGTTGTCGGGCTGTGAAATGAGCAGATTGTCAGTATCTACCCCTAGTCGCTTCGCGTATGCGGGATCAAGCGCGTGCTCAGCATCAATAAACGCGGCGGTGCCACCTGCTTTTTGTATCTCCGCAATGGCGTGGAGGGTCAAGGTTGTTTTGCCAGAACTTTCTGGTCCATAAATCTCAATGATTCGGCCTTTTGGTATTCCGCCGCCAAGCGCAATATCAAGGCTTAAGCTGCCGGTTGAAACCGTCTCTACGGCTGTCTTGTGAGCCTCGCCAAGCTTCATAATAGAACCCTTGCCGAATTGTTTTTCTATGGTTTCAAGCGCCAGGCCAAGAGCTTTGGTTTTGCCTGCGCTTTCTTCGCCACCTTTTCCCGTCTTTGTTGTCTTGTCAGCCACACGCACCTCCAATGTAAGCATATTATTAGACTATGCGGCTAGTATAGCACCCCACTCTCATATATTTACGCTTGTGCTTATTTGATTTACACTACTAAACTAAGTGGGTATGAAAAAACTAGAACTTCTCGGAAAAAAGGGTTTTACGCTCATAGAGCTACTGATGATAATTACCCTCATTGGCATACTCTCGGGCATTACCTACTCTATCGCGGTACCCCGGTGGCGAGAACGAACCTACTACACCCGTAGCGTCGCTGAGATGTCATCAATTGCAAACGGCATGAAGTTGTATGTTGCAAAGTACAACGACTTTCCGCCAGATGCCAGTCGTAACCTCCCATCCGGTATTCAAGAGTTTGTGCAAGGCCAAGAGGCAAAAGATGACTGGCCCGCGGCGCCCTTTCCTGGCAGTGTCTATGACTGGGATAATTGGCCACCGGACGGTAATGGTCCCTTGCAAACCTACCAAATAAGCATCCGGTTTTGTGGCATCGGTGATGACGCCGGTTGCAAGAAAATGGCTAAGAAATATCTCGCAGGCAGAACGTCAGATGCAATCCTCAACAGCTGGGACAGCTACAGCGCCATGTACTACTGTGTAAAAGGCTCGTGTCGTTCTCATCAGAGTAAACCCATAAACCACCCTGGTTTTTGTATCAATTGTGGATCAAGTCAGTCGCAAATTTACTAGCAAGTCGTAAGAAGTCAGAGCGCTCAATATCGCGCTTGTGTTTTTCATGTATACTACATAATAACTATGCGTATTTCAGATGGCCTGGTGGAGCAACTACTTCGTGACGCAAATAAAGTCGACGAGGCCCAACTCACGTCCCTTCGAGAGCAAGAGAAAACCGAAAAAAAACCACTTCAAGACATTGTTATCAAGAACAACTTGATAAGCGAAAAGGATTTGACCAAGCTGTATTCGAAGGAAATTGACGTTCCTTATATTGAGCTCAATGCCAAAGAACTAAAAAGGGAAATATTACGATTAGTTCCAGAACGGATTGCAAAACAGTACAAAGTAGTCCTTTTTGGAGTTGAAGATGATGGCTCAAAATTATTGGCCATGGAGGATCCTGACGACATTCAAGCGCTTAATTTTTTGCAAAAACAGCTTGGATCGAAGATCAAAGTACATGTTGCAACCAGCTCAAACATTTCTCAAGCACTCGATCAATACCGAGAAAATGTCAGCAGCGAACTCACAAAAGTCCTTAACCCAGAAGAGAGCGAAAATGAGGGAGACGACGAAGACATTAGCGAAGAGGATCTGGCAGAAGACTCCCCAATTGCACAAACCGTGAATTTAATAATTGAATACGCCGTTCGTGCGGGGGCAAGCGATATTCACATCGAGCCTAGAGACGGCTACATTGTCGTCCGATATCGGATTGATGGCATCCTTAAAGAGGCCAACAAATTACCAAAAAAAGTTCATGGCGCGCTAGTAAGCCGCATAAAAATTCTTAGCAATCTAAAAATTGATGAGCGCCGTTCGCCTCAAGACGGCCGTTTTAAGATTCAAATTGGTAGCGGAGTCTATGCGCTGCGAGTCTCTACGTTGCCAATAACCGACGGCGAGAAGGTAGTGATGCGTATCTTGAGCGAATCAAGCAAAGCCGCTACGCTCGACGAGCTCGGGTTTTGGGGGTCAGCTCTAAGCACCATCAACGATGCGATTGTGCAGCCTCACGGCATGATTTTGGTCACAGGACCAACGGGATCTGGGAAATCAACCACTCTTTTTAGCATTCTAAGCTTGCTCAACAAACCCAGTGTGAATATTTCGACAATCGAGGATCCAGTTGAATACAAAATCCCTGGGGCAAATCAGACACAAGTAAACCCTAAGGCCAATATGACCTTTGCGGCTGGTTTACGGGCCCTACTAAGACAAGACCCGAACATCATTATGGTCGGCGAGATTAGAGACGGCGAGACATCCGCACTCGGCGTTCAAGCAGCGCTCACCGGGCACCTCGTATTTGCAACTCTTCACACAAACAACGCGGCGACCTGTCTGCCGCGTTTACTCGACATGGGTATCGAACCATTTTTGATTGCCAGTACGGTTCGCGCGGTGGTTGGACAAAGACTGGTTCGCAGACTGTGTGTTGATTGCCGAGAACCCCACGCACCGGACGACGCAACCCTAAAACAAATTGCAAAAATTTTTCACACCGATGATGCAAAGTATATGAAGTTTATCCACGGACTCGAGAAAGAAGCGCTGGATGCAGGAATTGGTAAGTCAAACACCAGCAAGGTAAACAAAAATTCGCCCGAAGCACTCGGAACGAGCGACGGAAAAATACTAAAAATTTGGAAAGCCAAAGACAAAGGCTGCGAATCTTGTAACCACACCGGCTATAAAGGTCGAATTGGCATCTATGAAGTCCTTGGCAATTCTGAAAAAGTTCAACATCTCATAGTGGCCAACTCAACCAGCGATGAGATACAATCACAAGCAATAACCGACGGAATGCTTACCATGCAACTTGACGGATTTATTAAAGCCCTTCGCGGGCAAACAAGCATCGAAGAAATTCTTCGCGTCACATCAGAGAGTTAAAAACACATGGCACAATTTAGCTTTACTGCTACAAAAAACGGAAAAAAGTTTAACGGCACCCTCGAGGCAACTAGCAAGGATGCGGTACTAGAAGCGCTGCACAAACAAGGCATGCAACCCTTGGTCGTAAAACTCACAAGTGCAAAAAGTGATGGGAAGCATCGCCGCGGAAGAGTAAAACAAAAAGATCTAGTTGTGTTTACCCGCCAACTGTCAACAATGATATCCGCTGGCGTACCGCTCACGCGGTCAATGACCACCCTACAACAACAAGCCGACAACAAATATTTCAAAGAGGTTATCGGCGGGGTGACGAAAGACATTGAGGGTGGAGTTTCTTTGGCGGATTCGCTCGCAAAATACCCGAGAGTATTTAGCGACGTGTACGTAAACATGGTGCGCGCGGGAGAGGCTGGAGGTATACTCGACGAGATTCTAAAACGACTTGCAGAACAAGTAGAAAAAGACGCAACTATTCGAAAAAAAATAAAAAGCGCTTCGGCCTATCCTGTGGTAATTTTTGGAGTAACCATTGTTGCCTTCTTTGGAATTATGATTGTAGTAATTCCCAAACTTGGAAAAATCATTAAAGACCTGGGTGGACCGGACGCAAAACTTCCCGTATACACCCAGATTATGCTTAATTTAAGCAATTTTATGCAAAAGAATGCCATCTTTCTCATCATCGGGGCAGTCGTGGCAATCATTCTCGTCCGTCGTTACATACGAACACCAAAGGGAAAATATAAATTTCATGCGCTTCTACTACGAACACCCGTCATAAAGACCATTATTACAAAGATTGCGATCGCTCGGTTTGCGCGAACGTTTGCCTCGCTCATGTCGGCAGGCGTTGGTGTGCTTGATGCGCTGGAAGTAACCGGGGGTGCAATTGGCAACAAAGTTATAGAGGCTGAATTAAAAGACGCTGCCAAGCAAGTTAAAAACGGAAAGCAACTTTCTGAGCCGTTATCGAAAAGTGCTCACTTTCCGCCTATTATTGCTCAAATGTTGGCAATCGGCGAAGAAACTGGCCAAATTGACACCATACTTGTGAAGGTTGCAGACTTTTACGAAGAAGAGGTAGACGCGGTCATCGACGGCGTAAGTGCGCTTATTGAGCCATTGATGATTATTGTGCTCGGCAGTATTGTTGGACTGATCGCTGCGAGCGTTATGGGACCAATCGCGAGCTTGAGCCAAAACGTAAGTGGTGGCTAGAGTGCACCGGCTGCGTGGAAAATGACCACAAAATGCTTGACCTCTTAGAGCTAATGCTTAATAATCAGTTCTCAGATACTTATCTATCTCTTAACACTAGGGAAGAGTAGAAAGATCGTAATGTTACAAAACAAATTAAACAAGGAGGGTGGGTCCTTATGATCTCACTAAAACGTAAAGAAAGCGGTTTTACCATCGTCGAACTCTTGATAGTAATCGTCGTAATCGGTATTTTAGCTGCTTTAGTAGTAACAACATTTAGCGGTATTCAGAAGAAGGCCCGTGACAGCGAGCGCCAAACTGATATTAACGCCCTGCATGGACAGGTTGAAGCTTACTACGCACAAAATGGTAAGTATCCAACACTTGCAAACCTCAACGACACTACCTGGGTCTCGGCAAATCTAAAGGGACTTGATCCTGCTGCTCTAAAGGATCCTCGTGGTACAGCCAGCACACTGGCTGCAACAGCCGCATCGGGTACCTATTCGTACGCGGTAACGCCTGCTGGTTGCGATAACGGCACTGGTGGTGATTGTACAACCTATACTCTGACCGCAACGAACGAAGGTTCGCCTGCAACCTACGTCAAGACAAGCTTGAACTAAGTTGTAGCACCAAAGTAGGTCTAGACAAAAACCCCGGGCAAATTGCCTGGGGTTTTTGATACATCAAAGCTAGTGCTTAATGAGTGATAAAGCGATATACTAAACCGTAAGCATGGGTGTGAAAATAGAAACTGAAGATGGGTTTTCTGTAGTTGAATTGCTCATAACTCTCATTATTATCGGTATATTTTTTAGTGCATTTACCTTAGCATTTACATCAATCCAGGGAATAAACAAGAAGGCCAATGACGTTATTGACGCAAACCAAATCGCGTTTTCTAAAATGCAAGAGTATGAAAACAAATCCTTTCCTTCGATAACTACTACTGCGCCGACGGGTAGCCTTGTGGAGATCGAGAATTTCAGTGGCAGCCTCCCCACCAAACTCGAGGCACCCCGAGTGGGAAAGGTATATATCAACACCATCTCCCCCACCCTAAAACAAGTCATTATTACAGTTGAATTTGGAAGCGGCAGTGCCATTCGCCGCGTACAATATGGCAATTTCATTCAAGCACAAGGAATAGGTAGATGAAGCTTGCTCCACTCAGTCGCGTCAACAAGGGTTTTACCCTTATAGAGGTTTTGGTAATCTCGCCAGTCGTAATGATTACGGTCATCCTCACCATGAGTTATTTATTTAACCAGTACGGCGAACTCACGAAACAAGGGACCCAAATTATACTAAAAACCCAAGCCCAAACCATCTCCTTTAGCATGCAAGACGATGTATTTTTTTCGACTAGTTTTGCTAGCGATAAGAACGATAATTTGATAGATGCCTATGCACCGTCTGGTGGCTGGAAGAGCAACACGAATCCACCCACACTCATACTGTCGTCAGTGGCCCTCACGCAAAGCCGAAAAAACGCCTCAAGAAGCCCGGTGTACATCAACACTCTTGGCTGCTCACCAGACGATGTGAAAACCCAAAATGATGAGCTCCAAAATAACATTATTTATTTTGCAAGCGGCACCAACCTTTATAAGCGCATACTGACTGCTCCGAGCAGTCTGTCAACGTGTGGTACAAGCTATCAAAAGCAAAGCTGCCCTGCACCAAACGCCACCGTCGCGTGCCCCAAGGATATACTCCTCACCGACAAATTAAGTAGTTTTGGCGTAACCTACTATGACGTCAACAATGCTGTCACAACCACACCCGAGCTTGCCGAAAAAATAAAGGTTGATCTCACGCTTCAAGACAAGGCTGACGCCGAAGACATCACGGCCTCGAGTAGCTTAGTGCTAAAGAAGTTAAACGAATGAAAAAGACACAAATACTACTGCGTGAAGAACGAGCCTATGCACTCCCGATGGTGTTAATACTGGTTACAATTTTAACCGTCGTAGCCTATGCCACCTTATTGCAAGCGAACAACGGCCTTAATCTTGCGTACAAACAAACCTATATTCAAGTTGCACGTATTGCCAGCAAGGCTGCAGTCGATTTTGCACAGGAGCAGTTTGATAACAGCGCCTGTGGCAATTACACCGGCTCGTCGGAACAAGATCTTATTGCAAATGAACGCTATCGTGCAACTATAAAGTCAGAAGTAATATCTACCTCTGCAGACGGCTACGAAAAAGTAATTAAGGGTACGGGAAGTATTTATCTACCCAAGGCATCATCGACGGCCAAATACGTCTTTGATATTCGTTCTGAGATTGTTCGAACCTACGCAACCTGTAAAACACCGGACAATTTTGCTCCCAAGTTGTGGCTCGACGCAAGCGATACCTCAACGTTAAAAAAAGTTGGCAGTAGTACAACTTCTCTCACGCCCACCCCGTCGACCACATTCGTCAATGCTGCTGACTCTACGAGGGACACTCTGGAAGAAAGGGTAGATAACGGCGCACAGACCACAAATTCGTGGCAAAGTAATGATTTCGAGATGCACACTTGTGACAGTACCGAATTTAGCGCCTCGGTTTGTTCAACCAATAGCACAAAATATCTGTATAACGGCATGGTGTATTCAAATGTAAACGTACCAAAAAATTCGACAATAACCAGCGCCACCATTACGCTTGCCTGCACAACGCCGTCAGGAACAAGCGGGGCGCTTGGTTCAGATATATACGGCATCTACAAATCTGCTGGCAATCCTCACATTGATCTTTTTACCTCCACCGGGACAAATCAACTAAAAACACCTATGACAACGGCCTCACTTCGAACGACCGCAAAGGCCTCTGTAAGCTCAAACAATTGCCCTCCAGGCAACAACACCGTCTTTAATGTGACAAGCGTGGTTCAAGAAATGGTGAATAATTCTAGCTGGAACCCAACTGGACCTGGAAACGGCGGCCGGATGGGATTTGGGTTTGTTCGGACCAGCGGCAACGGTAGTAGGCACCTTTTGAAAGCCGGCAATTTGCTGAACATTTCCTATTCCGCAACCACCGTCGATCCAGCAAATAACCTGGATTCTATCGGTATATGGCAGGACAAGTCAGGCAACAACAATCACGCCGTTTTTGCATACGGTACAGCACCAACCAGACAAGACGGACAAATTAATTCAAAAACGGTTGTCAGATTTAATAATGGGGCACTGCTAAGCGCCCTTAATTCAGCGATTACAAACGGGAGAGAGATGACAGTTTTCGCAGTTTCAAAAGCAAATTTTGCCACCTCGTCCAATGCCGGTCGCCTGCTCACAGGAATGAGCTCAACCGGCACCAACGACACAACCAGTGCACAATCGATTATCCCGATAAGACGCGAAGGGCTTAATAATGCGTTTGCCCATGTCTACTCTGGGTCGGTCAACACCAACAGTTATCTTTGCGGCGGAACCTGCGCCTCAACGCCATACATATACACCTCAGCTTTTTCAATAAACAGTACTAACAATACGATTACCGCAATTCTAAAAGGTAACGGATCGCCAGTTGCCACCACAAACAACGTTTCGCCGAGCACTGCAACACCACCTTATACGTTTTCAATTGACCAGTTTTACCTCGGCGGACGGCGCAACGGCACAATGGCAGCTGGCAGCGGACAAGACTATTTTAATGGCGATTACGCTGAAGTTGTGGTGTATGACAAGGCCCTTACCTGCCGACAGATTGAGGCCTTGGAAGAATATTTTCGAGCAAAGTGGAACATAAATACCTCGGCGTATCCAACTACCTGTCCAGCTGATGTGATTCCTACACTTTAATTTAATGAAATCTGATATACTAACCCTATAAATAAGGCACAAGCTTAATTAAATAAAAACCCAGGGTGGTATGCATACTTCATCACATTTCTACAAAGACAAACCGTTGTTCGGGTTAGATATTGGTTTTAGCAGCGTCAAGGTTATCCAGCTTGAGCCACATGGAAAAAAACAAAAAGTGGTTGGGTACGGTATTGGAAAATTTGACAGCAAAGCAGTAAAGGACGGGGTTATTGTCGACTATGAGCTCATTGCTCATTCAATAAAAGAACTATTCGAGAAAAATATTATTGGGCGAATAAACACCAGGCGAGTCGCCATTACCGTACCCGCCACAAGAACCTTCACCAGAACTATGACACTTCCGCCGCTAGATGATTCTGAGCTAGAAGAAGCGGTTCGTTTAGAGGCCGAGCAATATATCCCGATGCCACTTGATGATCTTTACCTGGATTATAGTGTCATCCGAAAGGACGATAAGGGTGTTGAGCTTTTGGCAGTTGCAGCGCCAAAAAACTTAATTGATTCTAATGTCGCACTCGCAGAAATACTTGGTCTCGAGCCGATTGCCTTCGACACAAGCATTCTTGCGGCCGGGCGGCTTTTTGAGAAACAAGACATCCATAATGATATCCCAGCCGTCCTTATTGATTTTGGGTCGGTATCCTCGGATATAACGGTGCACGACAAAACCGTCATTGTGACTGGAACGATTTCATCTGGAGGCGACACCTTTACCGAGCAAATTTCTGAAAAACTTAACATTTCCCACGCCGAAGCCCACGTTGTAAAGACAAAGTACGGGCTTGGGAAAAGCAAAAAACAAAAGGAAATAACTGAGGCACTCAAGCCCTCGCTCGATAACCTCGTAAAAGAAGTTCAGAGAATGATTCGCTACCATGAGGAGCGCTCTGGTTCAAAGCAAAAAATTGGGCAAGTCATTACCATGGGCGGCGGCGCGAACATGCCTGGTTTGAGCGACTTCTTAACGAGCGCGATGCGGATTCCCGTTCGTATGTGTGACCCCTGGGAAAGTTTGGAATTTAACAAATTACAACCACCGAGTCCTCTTGAAAAATCTATGTACGTAACGGTGGCGGGCTTGTCGCTTATTAGCCCCAAGGAATTGTTCTCATGATTAATCTTCTGCCACCAGAACGCAAAGAAGATATCCGATTCTCTCGATACAACACCAGGCTGGCTGGCTGGACTACGGTTGCCATCTTCGCGTTGGTTGGTGTTGGACTTATAGTTGGTGGGGGGTTAGTTCTGATGAAACAATCGAGCAAAAATGTCTCCCGCCAAGTCGCAGAATCGAACCAAAAACTCCAACAAGAGAATGTGGACGAAACCAAGAAGCGAGTTGATAGCATCTCGAGCAACACAAAACTGGTGGTGCAAGTGCTTTCTAGAGAAATACTATTCTCTAAACTTTTGCGACAGCTCGGTGCGTCGGTACCAGCTGACACCGAACTATTATCATTCCAGGTAGAAAAGCTTCAAGGAGGCCTAACCCTCACCGCAGCCGCAAAAGATATCAACTCTGCGACCCAGCTACAACTTAATTTGCAAGATCCTAAAAACAAAATTTTTGAAAAAGCCGATATTGAAAATATTAACTGTGCTGGTGCATCAAATGAGAGTAAAAAAAACCTTCCCTGTGTCGTCCAAATTCGAGCACTGTTCACAAAAAATAACCCCTACCTTTACATAACTCCGACTGGCTCAACCAACACCACGGAGAAAAAACCATGAAGCCCAAGAAATACTTTTTCGTTATGCTAGCCGTTTTCTTGCTGCTTATTCTGGCTATCCTGGGTGCAACTATCGGGGGAAATGCCCTGCTACAAAAAGAGTCAAAAAAACTCACCGAGCTGAAGGTGCAAGACAAAGCCACTGAGCAACAAAAATCCGCGCTCGCCCAAGCCAAGAAAGATATTGAAAAATATAAGGAACTGGAAACAATATCAAAAAGCGTAGTTCCTCAAGATAAGGATCAAGCAAAAACGGTAAGAGAAATAACAAAAATTGCTGAAGACAGCGGTATCCGACTTAAATCCTTTGTATTTCAAAGCTCAAATCTCGGCCAAGCTCCAGTTGCAGCGCCAAAACCGGCCGAGAACGAGTCAAACGCCAGTGCACCTGCGACCCCAGCTGCACCACCCCTAAGCCAAGTAAAGCCAGTTGAAGGAATTCCAGGGGTATATGCACTCGAGATTATTGTCAGCCCACAAGATAAGCAAAGTATTTCCTATCAAAACTTCCTTACTTTTTTGGAGCGGCTGGAAAGCAATCGCCGAACCGCCCACGTTGACAAAATCAGCGTAAGTCCAAATGAATACGGTGTAACCTTCTCACTTACCTTAAAGGCGTACGTAAAACCATGAAGCTCGATACAAAAATACTCATCAAAAAAGCCAAAGACCTTTTGGCAAAATACAGAAAGTATGCTGGGTTTGTGTTTATTGTCATAATACTTGGCCTCTATTCATTTTTGGTATTCCAGATAAGTCGACTCACTCTCGCTGACCCCGCACCGTCTGCAGTAGACCAGCAAGTGCAAAACACGGGAAGAATTAAGATTGACCAAGAATCAATTAATAAGATTCAACAGCTCGAAGACCAAAGCGTTCAAGTGCAGTCGCTGTTTGAATCAGCTCGCGATAATCCGTTTCAAGACTAAGAACTAATTGTTGTCTTTGTGCGCATACTTCTGCTCGTACATTGCTCGAGCATCCAGCAAGGCTTTTGCGTAGGCGCTGGGGTTGGGGCAATAATTGAAAATAAAGTTATTTTGTTCTCCCGCGGTTTCTATTTTGAGGGTGCCATAGTTAAAAAGTGTCGCGAATATACCTTTTTTTTGAGCCGTAACATCCTCGACATTGCTCATCGATAACTCCGAGACTTTGCGGTTAAAAAGTCCTACCTGTAATACCTGGGTAATGTTTTGGTCGGTCACTATCAGCTGATGAGAGTTGTAAATTCGGGTTGCGAGTATCATAAAAACTACTCCAAATGCGACTGCCAACAGCGCAAATAAATACACTAAGGCATTTGCGGCCGCTGAGCTTAAGTTCAGCGATTCTAGCACCCCACCGATAAGAAAAAAGATCAATCCAAGACTTAGTAGTAGCCCCAGTGATATTTGCAAATACACCAGCAGCAGGCCGAAGGGATGTTGCCGCACATCTGCAACGCGGACTTCGTCATGATTTATTTGCTCTATCTTGCCCGTGGGATCATAGACCGGCTGTCTTCGGTCAAAGGCCTTTGGAGTTATTTCGCTATCAATAGGCCCATCTCTTGGTTCTTTGTTTGGAAGTGGTGTCTCTTGGTTTGGCGGCATGGTAATTGACGTATTATACCAGCTTGGTTTGATCAGACTTTGGGTTGATTGGAATATCGAAATGCTCATACGCGAGACGAGTTGCCTTTCTGCCTCTCGGTGTCCGCTCTAGAAGTCCAACCTGCATTAGGTATGGTTCAAAAAAATCTTCGATGGTGGTGCGCTCATCGCCCGTTAATGCCGCCAGGGTTTCAACGCCGACAGGACCACCTTGATGCCTCTCAATGAGCGTAATAAGCACCTTTCTGTCAGCCGGATCCAAGCCTAAACTATCTATTTCCATCATCTCAAGTGCTTTTGTGGTTGTGATGGCGTCAATAACACCGTCACCGTTCACGTCGGCGTAGTCTCGCACTCTTTTTAGCAGTCTATTCGCAATTCTCGGTGTCAGCCGGGCTCGTTTCGCAAGATACAATGCTGACTCTCTATCAATTGGAACACCTATGATTCCGGCTGCTCTCTCAATAATTTCTGCAATCTCTTGATCGCTATAGAACTCCAAACGATATTGATGACCAAAGCGATCTCTTAAGGGAGCGGCCAGCGCGCCGGTTCTAGTGGTTGCCCCTATGATTGTAAACTGAGGAAGGTCAAGTCTTAAACTTCTGGCGCTTGGTCCTTTTCCTAACATAATATCAAGCTTAAAATCTTCCATTGCGGAATATAAAACTTCCTCAACGCTTCTATGAAGGCGATGGATTTCGTCAATAAAAAGTATATCGCCGTCTTGCAGGTTGGTAAGTAAACTGGCCAGATCTCCTGCTCGTTCGATTGCCGGCCCCGATGTAATGCGAATGTTCGCGCCCATTTCATTTGCAATAACACTCGCCATTGTCGTTTTGCCCAACCCCGGAGGTCCATAGAGTAGAACGTGGTCTATCGGGTCGCCACGCTTTTTCGCTGCCGTGATCGCAAGTTTAATATTTTTCTTGAGGCGCTCCTGCCCAATATAACTTCCAAAGTCTTTGGGACGTATCGTATTCTCTATCTGTACTTCCTGCTCGTCGTCCGATGCAGTCGGTTGCACAATTCGTTCCACGGCCACTTCTTAAGTTCTCCTCTTTAGTGCAAGTTTTATACGCTTTTCAACATTAAGCTCTGGATCAATAGTCGCCAGCGCGGTTTGCGCATCGGCCTCAGAGTACCCAAGCGCAACGAGCGCTTGTATTGCTTCGTCATTTACATCGACTGCGCTGCGAGCCACCACCCCCTCAGCATCCACCGTCGCCTGCAAGCCAACTTTGTCTCTGAGCTCGACAATTATCTGCTCAGCTGCCCGTTTTCCTACGCCTTTTGCAGCTTGGAGCAGTTTGATCTCTCCACCGGCAATCGCCGATCGCACAGTGCTCTCGCTACCAATATCTAAGATCGCGAGGGCAACCTTTGGTCCAACATTTTTTACTCCAAGCAATTGCTGAAAAAGGGTCTTGGTGGACTCCTTTGTAAAACCAAAGAGATCGTACTGGTCCTCTCGAATATGTTCATAGACTTGCAGCTTTGCTGTCTCTCCAGAAACAAGATTTGCAGCATCCGTTGCGGTAACCCGTAAACCATACCCAACACCGTGCACTTCGAGTACCACTGAGTCAATATTTTTACTTTCAACCACTCCTGATAGATAGGCGATCATCTTTTGATAGTATACCTCAGTAGAGCAGGTCACGCGAAGCGAGCGGTCATGGAGTGACAAATGGCAACAGCGAGCGCATCAGCACAATCATCCGGCTTTGGTATTTCCCTTAGAGACAGCATAATTCGAACCATTTCTTGAATTTGTTTCTTGTCTGCCCTGCCATACCCCGTCAAAGCTTGCTTAATTTGCAAAGGGGTATATTCGAACAGACTCAGACTTTTTTGCTCACCACACAACAACACCACCCCCCTCGCCTGCGCCACGCTCATCGCGGTGGTGACATTTTGGGCAAAAAACAATTTTTCGACCGCCATTACTTCTGGCTTATGCGTCTGTATTATTTCTGATAATTCTTCGTATATGGTGAGGAGCCTTACGCTATCGGCTTGCTTTACGGGAGTAGTGATTACCCCTCCGTCGACCAACGTTGCTTTGTTCTGGGCTGTGACATCAATTACCCCAAATCCCAAAATACCAGTACCAGGATCAATTCCAATTATTCTCATTAACTCACAAGCTCGAAATTCACGTGGGTGTTGGCAACATCGTCAAGATTTTCAAGCGCGTCCATAAGCCTTTTCACCTTACCCAGTGTTATGTCATCAGTTATTTCAACTATATTTTTTGGAATGTAGGCAAGCTCGGCTTCAAGAATTTCGATATCTGATTTTTTCAGTGCGTCGCGAACCTTTGCAAAATCTTTGGGATCAGTATACACAGTTATCTCGTCATCCTCTTCTTCCGCGTCCTCAGCGCCGACTTCAAGAACTCGGAGCAAAAAATCTTCACCCGATCCTTTCACGAGCAAGACGCCCTTTTGATCAAATAAAAAAGCTACCGATCCCTTTTCAGCAATACTTCCGCCGTGTTTTGTAAATGCCAGCCTTACCTCTGGATACGTTCGATTAATATTATCTGTTGCACACTCCACCAGTATTGCACTGCCTCCGGGACCATACCCTTCGTACATTACTTCCTGGATCTGTTCGCCCCCGAGTTTACCGGTGCCTCTGTCAATTGCTCGCTGAATGTTTGCAGCTGGCATGTTTGCGGCTTTGGCTTTATCCATCGCAAGTCGAAGCGAGAAGTTTGCGCTTGGGTCAGCTCCCGCCCGTGCCGCAACCGCAATAGTATTACCGAGTTTGGTAAATATCGCCCCACGTTTGGCGTCTTCTATTGCCTTGCCTCGATGAATCTTGGCCCATTTTGAATGTCCAGCCACTATGTTTTCTCCGCTTTTCGTTCTTTTAACAGTATATCAGCTCTAGTTTTTCGATAGATAACTCCCACCACAGCGAATAATATGGCGTACATAATGATGAGCTCGACTATTCCCGCTTTTGCGTATACCAGCGCGTGGGGAACTTTGCTCAGTATTTGGGCAATATCAAGCATATAGGTGAGAAGTATGTTCGCCGGCCACGCAAACCAACCCGCTAGTTGTGGCACTACCGCTCCTGCAACTCCCGCGATTGCCGAAAATAGCATTGCAAATGGCACAAGCGGCACGACAGCCACGTTTGCCAGCAAACCAATAAGCGATGTTTGGCCAAAAATAAAAATGATCAGCGGCGCAGTCATTATTTGCGCACAGATACTTTCGACCACTATCTGTCGCAAGCTGCCGGTCTCCTTCACTTTCCAAATTCTTCGTACTAATAACGGCGAGACCACCAAAACCCCATAAAACGCCAGGAATGAAAGATACCAACCAATGTCGGTCCATACGTATATTGGATACCAAAGCGCCGTAATGCACGCCGTAAACAATAGCAATAATGTCGGCCGAAATTGCCTCCCAAAATACCATGCCACTAAGGCCAAGCCACTCACTATAGCCGCCCGAACAATTGAGGCACTCAACCCAGTAATTATCAAAAAGGTCGTTATTAAGACCGAAGAGGCCAACACAGCTTGATATTTTGATCGACGTCCAAACAGCCTTTGAGAGGCTCTCACTAAAATTGTGAGGTTATATCCAGAAACGGCAATAATATGCGTTAGTCCAACCACCTTTAAGATTTTTGTCACTTCTGGTGGCAAAGTACTTCGCTGTCCAATAAGCAAACCCAGGCCAAACGACGCTTCGGGTTCTGGTAGCGCCGAATACATTCCAGCCACAAAGTTTTGGCGCGCCTTTTGTATTTTCGAGTCCCCTCTTTGCAGCACATCCATCTGGGCAAAGCTAATTCTTGCCTGCTTCGAGCCTCGAGTCGGATATAATTTCCCTTCAACCTGGACTATGTCTCCTCTGTAAACAGCTGACTCGCCAAAACCATCGACCGATATTCTGCCAACGAGTTCTTTCTCTGTCGGTTCAACAAGTTTTAAGCTACCGAGATCAAAGCCCAATTGCGACCGTGTGTTGTAGACGCCGTCGCTTTGAACGTGCCCAACCACAACGACCTTCTTGCCGTACAAATCCTTGTAGTCGTCCACTTTTATCAAAAAATCAGATCCTCTTGCCGCACCAATAAATAACCCCAAAATAAGTATTACGGCTGCCGTCAGCACACTCTTGCGCCGGTACGTTGCAAGTGTTAACACCAAAAAAAGACCAATCCAGCTGGCGTCAATGTCAATTCCCAAAGCAGAGGCCCCAATCCCAAGCAAAATCCCGAGACAGACCAGCATAATCAGCGTAGTCCGCTGAAAACGGAGTTTAGTAATTTGCATTTACGGTACTATATCACCTAGAGTGACGCTAAAGGCAAGGTTTTTTCATTTGCTTTTTTATGAATATATGTGGCATACTAATCTCAGACTTGATGAAACAAAAACAATCCAAAAATCACCTAAAAATCATCAGCTACAATCTGCACTACAATCGTGCAAATACCGAGCTGGCTGATCTTGTTCGCGCCTATGATACTGACGTCCTTTGCGTCCAGGAGTGTGATGCAGAGCAACTACCAAGCACAATTGCTCATCTTACCCTTGCTGACATGACAAAAGATAGTCGACTCACGATGGCCATGTACTATCGTTCAAAACGGTTTAGCGTCATAAACAGTAGTAGCTATAGTCTCGAGCAATCGGTCCTCGAAAAAATGATGATGATGCACGACGAAAGGTTTTTACTAACCAATTTGATGGACTCCCACTCAAAACAGCGTCTGTCGGTGGGTTCACTGCATGCAATGCACCTAATGGGTTCAAATGCACTGCGAAGGCGACAGATTCAAGAAGCCCACGGTTTACTCAAACAACACTCGGGTGGAGGACCAGCAATAATTGTTGGAGACTACAATTACCCCTTATTCAAACGCGGCTTGCGTGCCTGTATCGAGAATACCGGCTATCAACTTTCTCTGAGCGACCGCCCAACGTACTACGTCAACAAATATCTAAAAGGTGGGTATTTTGATATTGCTGCGTCATTCAACGCAAATATCGAGAAAGTCCTAAGCCTTCCAAAAGGGCTATCTGACCACACCCCAATTTTGGTTCAAGTAACCCTATAGCGCCCGGTTGTCCCTGGGCTACAAAAACTCTATTTAGAAATCTTTGAAAAAGCTGTTTTTATTCAGCTCAACTCCAGAACTTTTCGACTAACAATTTGTAATCTTTCGCTGAGGGATATTGGGGGAAGATGAACAACTTCAATCTCAGATTCTTCATAGGCAGACTGTAGTGCAAAATGAATGTTTCTTGCCTGTTCGGGAGACTCTCTTCTTATTACAGTTGGGGTATAGTTTCCAACTTGCGCACAGAAAAAAGCCAAGGTATATCCAGCCATTCGTATGTGCTCACCAAGAAGTTTTGGTGACTGTAAGCCATTTAGGGCGTCATACGCATAGTTATCAACCAAACTTCTATCTTGAAATACAAGTCTTGCGTGTGTCGGTATTTCCCTTTCGAGCCTTATGGCTTCTTCCCTCACCAGCGGCGAAAACCCTTTGTAGTCCTCCAGCGGTAAAATTGCCTGGTGTTTAAGGTCTTTTTCTTGTAGTTCCAGTTGGTGCGCGATAACTCTTTCTGCAGGCTCCGGCACAAAATGTGCCTCTGGGTAATGACGTTGCAGTTCACGAAAGAGGGTAGTTTTACCAGAATGAGGTCCGCCCGAAATTGGAATCTTTATCACAACTACAGCGTATCTAAACCATGGCCTCGCCACAAGCCAAAATGAGCCGAAACGGGAACAAGTTTGGCTCGCGTAGAGGGACTATGTGTTGCTGTTGCAACTAAGATTAGGACTTCAAACCCTGTGATTTATCAAATATTGTAATAGCAGAAGCTACTTGGATTGCGCGCATATCGGATACTGGCCTTTTCTCGGCAATAAACTTTTGAAGAGAGTCCACATTGTGACCTTGCAAAGTCAATATTGCAGCTACCATTACTATGCTTCTATGACGTCCTTTCCTGCAATAAACGTATACTTTGCCACCATCTTCAATGACCATTTTTGCTTTTGTAGCTATTTCCAGAAATCTTTTTTGATTCAAAGGGAAATATCTACTATCAATTGACGGGAGCCATACTTCTTGTACTAATTTTTGTTTAGACACTAACTTCATAGGCCATTCTGCGCGCATATTGATAACGAGGTTGATTCCCATGTCTTTGAGGATTTTATAGTCTTTACCATAGGGGGTCTTGCCAACTAGCAGGTTATCGGTAACTGCTGAGTAATCCAGTTTTCTTTGCGTCTTCATATTTCACCACTATATCAAAAAGGGCCACTGCTGGCTCTCTAGTTCAGACCTTCTCACTAGGGTCATCTGTTAGGTCAAATTGGAGGGCCCAGTGGGACTCGAACCCACGACACCCTGCTTAAAAGGCAGGTGCTCTAACCAGCTGAGCTATGGGCCCCCAAACCTATGCGCTGGCCTAAAGTGCAGAGGTTTGGAAGTCGTTTTGTTAAGTCAAACTGCATAATAATCCAGGAATGCGGTATGTGAAATTAACTCCTTAGATTATGCCGATATTTGTGGAAAAGTCAATCTGACGCTTGCCAAAAACCAGCAAAACAACGTACGCTTATGCATAAGGGAAACTAAGGAGGGTATCGCCATGGCGCTTTCAAGTTTATTTCAGTTTGCACAAGATGCAACAACTGACAGTGTTCCGACGGAAGTACAATCAGAAATCACAAATCAACTAAACAACAATGTGAATAACCTAACCACCACATCTACTGACAGTGGTGTTTTTGCAGGTATTGGACTCACGCTTTTGCTCTTTTACTTGGTAATTTTAGTTTTTTATTTGGTTTGTTATGTCAAGATATTTCAAAAAGCCGGACGTAAGTGGTGGGAAGCAATTGTTCCTATATACAACGTCATTGTTCTTCTTAAGCTAGTTGGACGCCCGATGTGGTGGGTGCTGTTGCTATTCGTTCCATTCGTGAACCTGGTTGTCACAATTGTTCTTGCGGTTGATCTAGCAAAAGTTTTCAAAAAAGATGCCGCATTTGGTGTATTGCTGCTCTGGCTACTTAGTTTTATTGGTTACCCAATGCTGGCGTTCGGTTCGGCGACCTACTCTGGACCCGAAGGTGCCGAGGACAGTATGACAACAACACCTCAGCCTCCCACAGACTCGCCGTCAAACAATCCTCCGACCGAAACACCAACAACACCAGTCACTCCCAACCCAAACGACACTCCTCCGCCAACCCAGCCTCCACAAAACCCTCCTACCAATTTAGTGCAGTAGTTACTTTTTGTGGTGTTTTCCGTGTTTATCGTGAGGTTTTGGGTAACTCATCCACGCGCTAAATAAACCAGATACCGCTGCTGCGAGCAAAACAACACTCCTGTACTGTTCGCTCTGATCCTTTGTGACCGAGTCGACAATTGTTTGCAGTTCTGGGATAAACGGCACCGCCAACAACACCCCCACCAGCGCAACAAATAGTGCAGGTATTAGCTCTATTGGAAGTTGTGATTTTTTTACCCGGCCACGCATAAACAAGACTGTCAAAAACAAGGGAAGTACCAGTAGAAAAATTTGCACATAACGAGCCTCTGGAATACTCATAACTCCACTAATAAATTCGTACACGTCGCTACTCGCTTCGGAAGCAAGTAGCTGTCCAACGAGCAGGCTAAAAAAAGCGACTGATGCCGGGACTCTCAACCACAGAATCAGTATCCACAGACCTGCCAAGATTGTGCCAAGTATAATCATCTCATTCATGACTTAGCCCAAGAATCGTTCCACGGCTATCAAAGTCCGCTCTTATTTTGTCTGTTGTATTGTGTTTTTGTAGAAAAGCACTAACACTATTCATATCCGTAATACTACCACACTAGAGAGAAATCGTGCTGCCGAGCTCAAGCTTGCTACGTTTCACCTGCCCCGCATTTAGCTCAATTACATATTTGGCGGGCTTTTCCGAGCAAAAGGCGTTTGGATATGTTTCCGGCGCAACATTTTCTTGAATTTTTATGACCTTTTTTGTCTCATCCAGCCAAATCATATCGTTTGAAATTTTCATGTCTTTCATCCACATGCATTGGTTTTCTATCACGTCAAATACAAACAACATCCCGGATGTTTCGGGTAAGTTTTCTCTACCCGACAAACCTTTTAGTCTGGCGTCGTTAGTCTCGGCTCGCTCCAAGTTGTAACAAATATCTCCAATTGTGGTGCATTGATCGCCTGTAAGCTTTTTTGGCGCTTCTGTTTTGTGCGGCGCCGCAAACAAAATGAGTGCACTGACAGCAAAAGTGATCAATAGGAATGCAATGAGCGCTTTTTTAGGCGCCAACTCGGTCACGACGACGCTTGCCTTTTGCGTTTTGCTCTATATATTCAATGATCTTACCGGCGACGTTTCGGCGAGTGACAGTTTCGATTGCAAAACCTGGACTCGAGTTCACCTCGAGCACGAGAGGACCGCGATCCGAGCGAAGCATATCAACTCCACAAATTGGCAGTCCCATGGCTTTTGCGGCTTTTTGGGCAGTCTTGCGCTCCTCTTGAGTAAGCTTTACTGCCGTACCTTCCCCTCCTTGGTGAAGATTTGACCGAAAGTCGTCATCAAGACTCTGTCGTTTCATACTTGCCACTACCTTGCCGCCGACGACAACTGCTCGAATATCGGTACCTGCTGCTTCCTTGATAAACTCTTGGACCAAGAAGCTTACGCCTTCTACATAAAAGGCTTGCATTACCGCTTTTGCAGCCT
>CAZNIK010000002.1:0-263637 GCA_964573095.1 uncultured Candidatus Saccharibacteria bacterium
TAGCCGTGCCAGTGGTGTTGACGTTAGTGGTACCGGTAATGGTGTTGGTGCCGCCCGAGATAGTTGCGCCCGCGTTGCCAGTGAGTAGGCCATTGGCAGTAAAGGCATCATCGGTTCGAAGCGTATCGGCCGCAGAGCGGTAAAGGTTAGTGTCAGTGCCAATCAGTAGTCCCCCACCACTACCTTGAACTGAAAGGGCAAGCTGGCCAGCCGAGCCAATAGATAGGACGTCAGTGCCATTGTTTTGTACCTTGAGGGCACCGGTCGAGCCACTGGCCACATTGACGATGAAGTTCGCATCGGTGGCCGTATCGGCCAGGGTGACGGAGATGTTACGGGCATTGGTGGTTGTAAGAGTGTTGCCACCATCGTAAGCTGCTTGAAGCGTGATAGCGCTACCGCCACCAGAAGCACCGAGAATCCACGTTGAGCCATTCCACACATATATTTGTCCATATCCACTCGGAATAGTCACACTGTGCATAGTAAAGCTAACCGAACCTATGTTAAGTACATAGACGATGCGTCCAGCTGTAGTAGAAGTTGGACTTGGAAGGCTCAAAACTTGACCGGCAGTTGTTTGGTTTATCGTAAATGCCGTATCCACATCTACAGTGGCTGCTGCTGTTCCTATGGCTCCACCAACAGCAAAGTCGCCCAACGCCTGCGCAGTGTTTAGCGTAGAGGCGTTATTTGTGAATTGTGATCCGCTAATGGTGGTATTGCCGCCAAAGCTGGCTGTGCCCGTACCAACACTAAAGGTATTGCTGCCAGTCACAGACGTGGCGCCGTTGAGTGACACCGCTCCACTACCGGTGCCAAAGGTGCCAGCCCCCGCTTGGAGGAAGTTACCGCTCGTTTGGCTGTAGCCAGTAATGTTGCCAAGGGCCCCGGCGTTACTTAGGCGTTGGGTGCCGTTGGTGGTAAGGTTGCCAGCCGTGAGGGCTAGATCACCAGCCGTGATGGTGGCCCCGCCGCTGGTGACGGTGAGACCAGTGCCAATGGTGGCCGTGTTAGTGACGCTGAGCGTACCAATCGTACCAGTCCCGCCAATCGAGGCGTTGTTGGTGACACTAAGGGCTGTACCAGCGGCACTAAAGATAGCTTGGGCGTTAAAGGTCTTACTGCCAGCAAAGGTCTGGGCGGAAGTCGAGACCAGGCCGACGTTACTGGCATCAGCTGTTTGTAAGTAGAGGTTGTTGCCACTGATGACGGCGCCGTTGGCACTCTTGGTCTGGGAGTCAATGGCACCGATGGTGGTGACTCCAGAGCCAGCGCCCCCAGCCACATCGCCTATAACCCTCCAAAGAGAAGCAGACGAGTCATATATAAGACTAAGCGATGACCCAGCTGCAAGACTAATTGCCCCGCCGGTTCCTGTGGATATTCTGTTCGCAGCAGACGAGTTTGTGTCGTTATCGTTAAACGTGGCGGCGTTCGAACCCGCGTTGATAATAGTAAGCTGCTCGCCGTCCCTTCCCCCAGAAATACCTGTAATGGTTTGAGCGCTAGCTCCCGTGAGGCGTACAAGCGAAACATCACCAAAGTTCGCATTATTCGTAGCACCGGTAGTCGAGAAGTCCGTTCCCTTCTTTACCGCTATCGATCCCGTGAAGTCCGAATTATCCAAAACCACCAGATCGCGGCCGATTGACGCATCTCTTCCTATATATATGTCTCTCCATGTAATTCCGCTGCTGCCAAGGTCTAGGGTGTTGTCTGTTCCCGCAATAAGAGATTGGTTGATAGCCGTCGCGGTGAGGTTTGAAAGGCTAGTATTGGCACCCGCGCCAGCTCCACCGAAATCATCAGCACATGTAATGTTGCCACTGACATCAGTGGTTAGCTTGCCGCCATTTGCGTTCACAGTACAGTTAAAAGTAGAGAAACGAACACCGCCGCCAAAGCTGGCTGTGCCCGTACCAACACTAAAGGTATTGCTGCCAGTCACAGACGTGGCGCCGTTGAGTGACACCGCTCCACTACCGGTGCCAAAGGTGCCAGCCCCCGCTTGGAGGAAGTTACCGCTCGTTTGGCTGTAGCCAGTAATGTTGCCAAGGGCCCCGGCGTTACTTAGGCGTTGGGTGCCGTTGGTGGTAAGGTTGCCAGCCGTGAGGGCTAGATCACCAGCCGTGATGGTGGCCCCGCCGCTGGTGACGGTGAGACCAGTGCCAATGGTGGCCGTGTTAGTGACGCTGAGCGTACCAATCGTACCAGTCCCGCCAATCGAGGCGTTGTTGGTGACACTAAGGGCTGTACCAGCGGCACTAAAGATAGCTTGGGCGTTAAAGGTCTTACTGCCAGCAAAGGTCTGGGCGGAAGTCGAGACCAGGCCGACGTTACTGGCATCAGCTGTTTGTAAGTAGAGGTTGTTGCCACTGATGACGGCGCCGTTGGCACTCTTGGTCTGGGAGTCAATGGCACCGATGGTGGTGACGCCAGAGCCACTGGCGTCCACAGCGCACGCCCAGACTCCAGCGTTGTATTTCAGCACCTCACCATTTGCACAGTCAATCAAGGACAGACCATTCACATCAGCCTCAAGCCCTTTGTTTGCTTGAAGGTTTAGGTTAACAGTGGTTGATGCTCCCTCACCGCTGGCCGAGCCGGATAGTCCTACGCCGGTAGAAATTGAGGAGACATAATTTCCCGTAGTTTGAGTTCCGAGTGCTACTCCATCGTTCGCAATACTAACCGCTCCACTCGCAACAACGAAGTTTGCGGAACTAAAAGATGCAATTCCCTTTGTGGTCGTGGTTGCGTTATCGATAGTTATCGAAGATGCAGTAGTCGTTGCATTGTTCAGCGTCACACTACCAGAAGCAGGCAACCCGCCCGAGGCACCTTGAATTTGTACAACAGAACCCCCACCTCCGACACAAGCCGTAAAACTTGGTATTCCGCCAACCGCTATTAAGCATTCCCCCACCCCCGGCGTAGGTGTTGAAACAAAGTTTGTGCCGTTGTAGTACACAACACCGTTGTTGCTAAAGCTCGTATTGCCAGTACCTCCACTTGAAACCCCTAGAGGACTAGACAGAGAAAGTCCCGCAAAGTTGGGGGAACTCGTAGGTGCTATTGCCTGCGGAAGCGCAAGCGTGGCAACCCCGTTGTTGATACCGACCAAAACTTGATTTGCGGTACCTTGAATCGAAGTAATACCGAGATTGGTTATTTGCAGGCCATTGATTGCAATTCCTGCACCCGCTTGAAAACCGAGCGCTCCGGTTTGTCCCTGTAAACTCGTAACACCAGTGTTAGTTAGTAGATTGCCATTTAGAGCAAGTCCTGCACCGGCGTTTGCCCTTGAAAGCCCTCCAAGATTGTTGATTGAGTCACTGCCTATCAGATTCTGAAACTTTTTCCCATCAAAGTAACTAAATTGATTGGTGTTTTGGTCGTAGTAAATTTGTCCAGCCGAAGCAGTCTGAGGCTGGGAGCTTGGCGCGATTGTAAACGTAGCCGCGACTCTTAAGGGGCCATTGACTTGGACTTGGCCCAGACCAGACAGATCGTCGTTGGTCACCTTCAACAAATCTTGGGTTGGTATAGAGGTAATAGACCGAGTAGAGTCAGTGACGTTTTCTTTCTTGGTCGTATTGAATATCAACACACCAGAAACCAACAACATTGCCGCAACAAGCACTGAACCCAAGGCCATTATTCTGCGTCGATGGCCACCAAGAAAACTATTATGTCCCCCGTAAATAGTTGGACCTACGACTGGATTTTCGGTCGACAAAACGGTGGCAGAGGGGGTTGCTTCGAGTGACTCATCCACCTCAGCCCGTTTCAAAGGATCAACTGGTGCGCTCGCACGGTACGCAGTACTTGCAGGCGCTGGGGGAGATAGAGGTGAGGCCACCTGTACTTTCTGTGGCATGGGCGGCGGAACAACGCCGTCAAGTGGTGGGGGAGCAGAAGGGGCTACTACTTCGTTTGGGGGATCATTTGCGGGTCGTTCCTGCGGTGGTGTTGCCAATCCAAGATTGGACGATTCTGTTACAACTATCGAGCCTGTTTCATCAGATACTAGCGAGGGTGATGAGAGGGGGCTAGGCGTCTGTTTGTAAGGATTGGGACTAATGCCATCAACGGACACTGGAGGCTGCGAAACTCCAAGGCCGTTATGCTGCGTATTAGTTTTTTGATTCACGAGGTTTGTTTATTAATTTTTGTTGGACTTTATCTTTGGAAAGCTTCTTATTATTATCGTAGTTAATAGCCTCTCTGTAAAGTGGTTTTTAAGGTGTTATTTGTGTGTTTTTCAATTACAAATTAGTATTAATAACAATGAACAAATTATTTAACATTTCGTTGTTTGTACAACAACAAACTGAGTAATCATGGTATAACTCGAAAATGTTTTTGGCGTACCTTGAACAAAACAGGGTAACCATTAGTTGTTTGCAGAACAACAGTACTCAACTTTTTTCGTTTTTTGAACAAACTTATCCACAGTTTAGTTGTTTTTTATCTATTTAATACGAACTTTAGGTGGTGGGCGATGAGGGACTCGAACCTCCGACCTCGTCATTATCAGTGACGCGCTCTAACCAACTGAGCTAATCGCCCATCAACTAGAGTTCATACTTATTTTGAAACCTGGTGGAGCAACGGGGACTCGAACCCCGGACCCCCTGCTTGCAAAGCAGGTGCTCTAGCCAACTGAGCTATTGCCCCATATTTAGAATTACAGAGAGTATTGTACTAACCTACATCTGTCCTGGCAACACAATTGTTAAACAAAAAGGCGCTCCTAACATCTAGAAACGCCCCTTTTTTGAGACTAAAAACCTAAAGAAGTGCAAATCAAAACGTCATGTTCGTGGTTGTGAAATACATGTGTGTCTCGTCCTCTGATGAACAGAGGTAAAGGAACTGCTACACTGCATTCAAAAAAAGCAATTCCACGAGATCGACCATAGCTCCAAGGCACTCTATAGAGGTACCCTGTGCTTGGTTTCTCCCTAGAAAGGAGGTAATCCATCCGCACCTTCCGGTACGGATACCTTGTTACGACTTAACCCCAATCATCACCCCTACCTTAGGCCTAGACAAGCTAGGACGTTGGATATTGGCGACTTTCGTGGCTTGACGGGCGGTGTGTACAAGACCCGGGAACGTATTCACGGTAGTGTGCTGACCTACCGTTACTAGCGATTCCGACTTCATGCAGGCGAGTTTCAGCCTGCAATCCGAACTGAGACCGGCTTTGATGGGATTTGCTCCCCCTCGCGGGTTGGCTGCCCTTTGTACCGGCCATTGTAGCGTGTTTGTAGCCCCAGACGTAAGGGTAATACTGACCTGACATCATCCCCTCCTTCCTCCCTGTTACCAGGGCAGTCTAGCTAGAAAAATTCAACTAACTATAAGGGTTGCGCTCGTTGATGGACTTAACCAAACATCTCACGACACGAGCTGACGACGGCCATGCAGCACCTGTCACTGCGGCCCGAAGGCACAGTCTCCTTTCGGAGACCTTGGCAGGATGTCAAGCCTGGGTAAGGTTCTTCGCTTACCATCGAATTAAACAACACGCTCCACCGCTTGTGCGGGTCCCCGTCAATTCCTTTATGTTTTAAGCTTGCGCTCGTACTCCACAGGCGGGATGCTTAACGCGTTAGCTTCGCTACTACAAGGGTCGATACTCATAACAGCTAGCATCCATCGTTTACAGCGTGGACTACCGGGGTATCTAATCCCGTTTGCTCCCCACGCTTTCGTGCCTTAGTGTCAGTAATAAGCCAGTAGCCTGCCTACGCCATTGGTGTTCCTCCTAATATCTACGGATTTCACTCCTACACTAGGAATTCCAGCTACCTCTCTTATACTCTAGCTTAGCAGTTTAGAACATGTGTGTATGGTTGAGCCACACGATTTCACGCTCTACTTACTATGCCACCTACGCAACTCTTTACGCCCAGTAATTCCGGATAACGCTTGGATCCTCCGTATGACCGCGGCTGCTGGCACGGAGTTAGCCGATCCTTATTCATCTGCTACTGTCAAAATCCTCACAGATAAAAGCAGTTTACGACCCAAGGGCCTTCATCCTGCACGCGGCGTTGCTCCATCAGGCTTTCGCCCATTGTGGAAAATTCCCTACTGCTGCCTCCCGTAGGAGTCTGGGCCGTGTCTCAGTCCCAGTCTGGCTGATCATCCTCTCAGACCAGCTAATGATCGTCGCCTTGGTGAGCCATTACCTCACCAACAAGCTAATCATACGCAGGCCGTTCCCGAAGCGCTAAAAGCTTTACTCCTTAGAGCACATGCGGTATTAGACACCATTTCTGGTGCTTATCCCTCACTTCGGGGTACGTTCCTACGCGTTACTCAGCCGTCCGCCGCTCGTGTATCCCACTTGTTATCTCTAACGAATCACGCGAAAACGTGGTTGAAAGAAAACAAGAGGGACCTTACCGCTCGACTTGCATGTATTAGGCACGCCGCCAGCGTTCATCCTGAGCCAGGATCAAACTCTCCAAAAAAAGAACTGATACTGTTTCGTATTCGAAAACTCAGTTTTATGAACTGACGTTGATTTGCACTATTCTAGGTTTTTAACGTCCAAGGTCAAATTTTTGGAAAATCTAACACAATCTCCAAAAGACCTCATACCATGATATGCGAAATAACACCTTATGTCAACAAATATTATTGTAGAAACCTCAACGACTATGACTCTGTTTGTGCTTCGGGACTGGCCGTTTCTTCTTCGTCAGCCGAGTCGTCGTTTTCTTCGACTTTATCTACAAGCGCGAGCGATACGACTTTATCGCCCTCATTAAGTCGCATAATCCTCACACCTTGGGTTGCCCGACCAAGTTCCGGAATATCCCCCAGGCCTAGGCGAATGGTTTGGCCATTTGATGATATCAAAATGATCTCTTGACTATCATCTACTAACCTCTTGACTCCCACCAATTTGCCGGTTTTTTGATTTACCACTGCGGCACGAATACCTACGCCTCCCCTTGCGTGCGCGGTGAACTGGTCAATCTTGGTTCGTTTCCCATAACCGAGCTCACTGATGACAAAAATGCTCGCGTCTTCTGAAACAATGTCCATGCCGATCACATAATCATTTGGGCGAAGCCGTATACCCCTTACGCCCCTGGCAACCCTTCCCATCGGTCGAGCGCCCTTCTCGTGGAAACGAATCGCTTGACCTTGAGAGGTAGATATTACAACCTCATCATCGCCAGATGTCGTACGTATCCATTTCAGCTCGTCCCCATCGTCAAGATTGATTGCGATCAATCCAGAGCTTCTTACGTTCTGGTATTGTTCAAAAGGCGTCTTCTTGATAACACCGCGGACAGTGCACATGATAAGGTTGGTTGCGACATTTTGTTTACTGATGTTTATTACCGCACTCACCATTTCTTCCGGTTGCAGCTGTAACAGATTGACCAAAGCAATTCCCTTGGCATTGAGTCCGACCGCTGGCACTTCATAGGTTTTAAGCCGGAAAACTCTCCCCTTGTTGGTGAAAAACAACAGAAAATCGTGCGTTGATGCGTTCACCACGTGCTCAATCACATCTTCTTCTCTAGTAGACATGCCGCGCTTACCTTTGCCGCCCCTATTCTGTTTTTTGTATTCAGCGATTGGGCTTCGCTTGATGTAATTTGCCGATGTAAGCGTTACAACTACTTGTTCGTCTGGCACCAGGTCTTCATCGCTCATCTTGCCCAACTCACCGGGGATTACCTGGGTTCGACGCTCATCCCCAAATTGTTTTTTTACATCAAGGATCTCGTCTTTTACAATTTTGAGTATCTTTTTTTCATCAGCCAGAATCGCCTCAAGGCCAGCAATCGTTTTGAGTAATTCAGCCAACTCATCCTCGATCTTCTTGCGCTCAAGGCCCGCAAGCGTCCGCAGCTGCATGGCAAGAATTGCTTTTGCTTGAATCTCGCTCAACTTAAATTTCTTGACAAGATTGGCTTGTGCGTCTTCGGTAGTTTCGCTCGCCCGAATAGTCGAAATCACTTCGTCAATGTGATCAAGCGCAATTTTCAACCCTTCCAGAATATGAGCCCGCTCTTTCGCCTTTCGAAGCTCATACTCTGTACGGCGACGAATAACGGTTTGACGATGTTTAATATGCTCTTGAATGATGTCTTGGAGACCAAGAACACGAGGCTGGATGCCATCCACCAGGGCCAGCATGTTGTAGTGAAAGGTGGTTTGAAGTTGGGTGAGTTTATAAAGCTGGTTTAATAGTTTTTTGGGATAGGCATCCTTCTTGAGATCGATAACAATCCGAACCTTACCTTTCGAACTTTCATCACGAAGATCACTGATGCCACTTATCTTTTTCTCTTTGTACAAATCAGCAATCTTTTCTATCAAAGAGGCTTTGTTTAAGCTGTAAGGAATCTCGGTTATTATGATTCGGTGTTTGCCTTGTTTCGTTTCTTCGATGTTTGCAACACCTCGAACTACCACCCCTCCGCGGCCGGTTACAAATGCACTGCGTATCGACTCTTTTCCGTAGATAATCCCACCTGTTGGAAAGTCTGGGCCCTTTACGTACTCCAGCAAGTCATCAATAGTGGCTTGAGGGTTGTCAATCTGGTGCACAGTCGCATTAACAATTTCGGTGAGATTATGGGGCGGTATATTGGTTGCCATCCCAACCGCAATACCCATCTGACCGTTCAAGAGCAGATTTGGGAGCTTTGCCGGTAAAACTTCGGGTTCCTGTTCAGAACCATCATAGTTATCCCGAAAAGGAACAGTTTCTTTGTCAATGTCATCAAGTAACGCCAACCCGGCTTTGGCCATGCGAGCTTCGGTATAACGTTGTGCGGCAGGCGGATCCCCGTCCATAGACCCAAAGTTTCCTTGGCCATCCACCAGCAAATAGCGAGTTGAGAAAGGTTGCGCAAGCCGGACCATTGCATCATAAATGGCAACATCGCCATGCGGGTGGTATTTACCCATTACATCACCGGTGATGCGAGCGCTCTTCACAAACTTTGATCCCGGCTTCCAGCTGTTTTTTTCCATGGAATAGAGAATTCTTCGATGGACTGGCTTGAGGCCATCACGAACATCTGGAAGTGCCCGAGCAACGATAACACTCATAGAATACTGGAGATAGCTCTGCTCCATCTCGTCCTCGACGGTGCGATCGACTACACGATGAGTAACATCACTGTTAGAAGTATTTTTGGAGGTTACTTTTTTCTGTTCTTCGTCCATACTAAATATCCAAATCCTTCACAAACTTCGCGTGCGTCTGAATAAAGTTCTTTCGAAGCTCAACCTCGGTACCCATCAGTTTGTTAAAAATTGCATCAGCTTTTTCGGCGTCTTCTAATCGAACTTGCAAAAGAACTCTGTTTTCGGGATCCATGGTTGTTTCAGCAAGTTGCTCAGCGTCCATTTCTCCCAAACCCTTATAGCGTTGTATGCTTACTCCCGCTTGCCGAATACGATCGTCGCTGTCGTTCACCGTAGTTCCTCGATCTTTTTTGTCCGCAATCGACTTATCAATAATCTTGTCTCGCTCTTCGTCACTGTATGCATAGGTCTTCTTTTTGCCAGAGCTTATTGCAAATAGTGGTGGCTGGGCAATATAAAGATGCCCTCTCTCGATAACCGGCAGCATGTGTCGAAAGAAAAACGTTAGCAATAGCGTCCGAATGTGAGATCCGTCAACATCAGCATCGGTCATTATTATTACTTTGTCGTAGCGGAGGCCCTCGATATCAAACTGCTCCTCAATCCCGACTCCCATAGCTTTAATCAAGCTGACTATTTCGTTGTTCGCAAGCATCTTGTCAAGCCGGGCTCGTTCAACGTTGAGCACCTTCCCCCGAAGTGGCAGTATGGCTTGGTAATGACTATCACGGCCGTTTTTTGCAGAGCCTCCCGCCGAATCTCCCTCTACAAGGAACAGCTCGGCTTGTGTTCGGTCCTTGGTTGCACAATCAGATAGCTTGCCAGGAAGGGTTGAACCTTCAAGAGCACCTTTGCGAATAATATTTTCTCTGGCGGCTCGAGCAGCTTTTCTTGCACGGGCGGCAAGTAGCGCCTTTCCTACAATTTTCTTGGCGACTGCTGGATGCTCTTCCAAATAGTAGCTGAGATGTTCCCCCATAACCGTTTCTACGTAGCCACGGGTTTCGGGATTGCCCAGCTTGTTTTTGGTTTGTCCTTCAAATTGAGGATCCGGAATTTTAACCAAAATAACCGCTGTTAGACCTTCACGACAATCCTCACCAGACAGATTTTCCTCTTTTTCTTTTAGCAGTCCGCTCTTACGGGCGTAGTCGTTTATTACACGTGTGAGTGCCGATCGAAAGCCCGTAAGGTGTGTACCGCCATCGGGATTATAGACATTATTCGCAAACGCCTTCACCGTCTCCGTAAAGGTATCGGCGTACTGAATAGCTATTTCGACCTGGGTGTCTTCGGCTGGCTTATCAACATAAAACACGTCTTCATCTACAACGTCTTTTCCGAGATTAAGGTGTTTGACGTATGACTTAATGCCGCCCTCAAAATAAAAACTATACCGTTTCCCGGTGCGGTCGTCTTGAATCGAAGTTCTCACCCCTTTTGTTAGGTAGGCCGCGTGGCGCAAACGGTCAAGAATCGTATCGTAATTGAATGCAGTTGTCTCAAAAATACTGGCGTCGGGATAAAACGTTATCTCCGTACCGGTTTTGTCCGATTTACCAATCGCTTTTAGGTCTGATTTTGGAGCGCCGATTTCATAGTGTTGTTCAAAAAGCTTGCCTCCTCGGTGCACACGCACCGTGAGGTTGGTTGAAAGCGCATTCACAACACTCGACCCAACACCGTGTAAACCACCAGAAACTTTATAGCCACCACCGCCAAACTTTCCGCCAGCGTGCAGCACGGTCAAAACCGTTTCTACGGTGCTTTTACCGGTTTTGGGGTGTATGTCAGTAGGAATACCTCGTCCGTCATCAATAATTGTAATACCGCCGTCTTCGTGAATTCTGACGGAAATACTCGTGGCGTAGCCCGCAAGCGCTTCATCAATACCGTTATCAACAATTTCCCAGACAAGATGGTGGAGCCCCTCAATCCCAGTTCCACCAATATACATACCGGGTCGTTTTCGAACTGGCTCTAACCCCTCTAAAACTTGGATCGAATCTGAATCATAGTCTTTGGTTTTTGGCACCTGCGCTCCCCTCTTGCCATTTCTCGCACCACAAAAAGCAGTGTCGTATGGAAAACAGTAATTATTCCGTTATGCACCATTATACGCCAATCACCCAACGACATCAATAATATTGCCCTTGTTTGAACACACAAGTTTATGGTTCAATATGCTTATCGTTTACATAATAAAAGAAACAAAAATATGTTCAAAAAGCTGATCGCAAGCCTACCATATAATCCAAGTACTATAGATCAGATTGCGTTCTATTCTAAGCGGCTCAAGCGAGAAAATTCTCTTCGCAAGCTTGGCCTTCTATTTGTGATATTGAGCATGTTAGTGCAAATTGTTGCGGTTAGTTTTCCTGCCGAAAAATCACTTGCAGCCTCGAGCAACGATGTGATCTACGGCGGAGTAAGCAGTGTCAGCGACCTTAAACGAAAGTACGACTCCCACGCAGATGTTCGGGCGCTCTACAATCGATTCGGGATTAACGGCAATGACATTACTAACGCCAGTGTTGAAAAAGTGAGTTTTGGCTTTAAAAGCCAAGGTGCAAAAGGCACTAGAACCGTAGGCCGGATTAATTTTGCGAGCACCAAAGATCAAAATCTCGGGTCATTTGCCGGTACCACCTTCTATAGCCGTAGTGCTGCCGAATGGAGTGGATCAACAACCGCCTACTATTTTGGCAAGCAAAAAGGCACCGACGGAAATTATTATCAAGTTTGGGTGCTAAAAGATTGCGGCAATATTGGCTACAGAAAAGTTGATGCGCCACCAGAAAAACCAAAACCCAAACCCAAACCGGAACCAGCGCCAAAAGTAGTTACCAAACCAGTTGTATCTTGCAGTAGGCTGACGGCCAGCAAAACCAGCGGCACAAAGTTCGTCAATGTGCGCTTTACGGGTTCATATTCTGCAAACAAAGCCAACCTTGTAAATGGATATACCTTCGACTTTGGAGATGGAACCGTTACCAAGAGTGCGGGGCCAGTCATCGACCATAATTACACGAACACCACGCTTCAACCCAAAACCTACACTGCGAAATTAACCATCAACAGCACTTTAGGCGACAAGACTGCGACAACCTGCGCAACAACCATAACAGTGCTCCCCGAAGTCTGCTCTCTCAACAAAAACTTGGCACCCAATGATCCACGCTGCGCTGTATGCCCCTATAACTCTAGCTTTAATATTGATGATCCACGCTGTAAGCCCACCCCCGTCTGCGCCAACGACCCCACCCTCAAACCAGAAGATCCAAAATGTAAGTGCATTGATAACCCAGACATAACCGCCAACGATCCAAATTGCACCACACCTGGAAAACTAAAGAAAGTGCAAAACATTACCCAAAACCTTAGCCCAGAACAAACCCTTACAAGCACCGCAAAAGCTGGAGATGTTCTGGAGTATTCGCTGGTAACAACCAATACCAACATCGTCTCCAAAACGGGTGTGATTGTTGACGACTACGTCGGAGACATCTTGGATTATGCAAATCTAGATGAAGCATTTCTGCAAAAACAGGGAGGTACCTTTGTGGCGGCTACCAAAACCGTCCGTTGGGAAAACCAAGCTATTCCCGCCAACGACCAGCTCGTAAAGTCATTTCGAGTTATTATGAAGAACCCTATTCCAAGCACAAACACTCCAAATGCTACGGCTACCGATTTTGATTGTAAGCTACAAAATGGCTATGGCAATGAACTCTCGATCAACGTCGAGTGCCCTGTGCTAAAAACTGTTGAGCAGCTTCCCAACACCGGACCCGGCACAACTCTGGCAGTCGCGTTCACCATCACCGTTATTAGTAGCTACTTCTTCGCTCGCAGCTGGTTAATGGCAAAAGAACTCGGAATCATAAGGCGAGAGTATCAGAAAGGTACATAGGAAAACATCATGAGCGAACAACTCCGAGCCAGTCACGAAAGTCACGAAAAAATTGATGATGCCTTCTTTGAAGCTCAGCGTAAAGCCGCAGAACATGAACGTGCTGGCAAAACACCGGAAGCCTCAAATTCAGAGAAGTCAATCGAGTCTATCCTCAGTACCATCGAAAAAACCGCGAAAACGACCGAGGAACTCTCCAAGCACCAAGACACTGCCGAGAATAGACCTTCGCATACACAACTAAAAACAGGTCATCATTTGCGCCAACACGGGTACACGCAAACAATGAAGCGGGTGCAAAAACAGCTGCCGCCTGCACAAAAAACGTTTAGCAAAATCATCCACAACCCAGCGGTTGACGCGGTGAGTACCGTAGCCGGGGAAACGGTTGCTCGTCCCTCTGGCTTGCTGAGTGGCGCACTATTTTCCATCATCGCCAATCTATTGATAATTGGCATATGTAGATACTACGGCTACGAGTACAACTATCTTATTGGGCTTTTGGGCTTTGTAGGGGGCTTTGTAGTCGGTTTGTTTGTTGAGCTGGTCTACAGAGCCACTACAAAAAATCGTTCGCGTTAGCACGACTGTATGGGGCTCATCTTTGTTACTTTACCGGTCCCAAATTTCCCTCTCGGTCAATAAAAATCGTATCCTCTTGATTATTATTGTGGTGGGCGTTGTGGGGCTTGTTAATCTTCAGCTCGCCTTGCGGATGAGTTGAAGTAGTTTTTTTGGAATCGGTCGGCGATTGTTTGGGTGGCCGTTGGTTCACGGTCCTTGTCGGAGGTGAAGAGATTGTCGTTGGCCTTGGGCGCATTTCTCTTGGGCCAGTATCTTTTTGGGCACCTGGTGGTGGTAAGCTGGTTGATTTTTTTCTCTTATCAAGCCATTGGTCCAAAAAGGATGACCCACTAGTTCTTGGTGATGGTGAAGCTGATGGTGCCGGAGAATTGCCATAGGGATTGACGCTTAAGCCTCTCCGAACTTCGTCCGTAATTGCCGGTTCCTCGGTTTTCATTCTCGCAAATATCTCTTTTTCGACCACCGGGCGAGGTCGAGCATACTTTGCCGCCGATAGTTGCTTGAGTGCATCACGAAGCTCGGGGTTCGGCGTGCCAAGAGGTGGTGTTCCCGCCATACTAAACGGCTGAGTCGGCACCCCCCCGATCAGTGTGCGTACGACAGCATTCCAGTTTGGAATTCTCAGTAAATCATCGCCGTCAAACATGGGCTGAAAATATCGAGTTAGTGCCTCAAGATCATTCTGGCCAATTCGGAACGAAACGATAGTACCCATATTACCAAAGACCGCATCACGGATTTCTTCAGTCAGTTGGGTTGTAAATTGATTGGCCACCACTAGGTTTAGGTGATACTTTCGAGCCTCGGACATAATGGTTGCAAAGGAATCAGTTGAAAAGTTCTGGAACTCGTCAACGTACAAACAAAAATCTACCCTGTCTTTCTCTGGAATATTTGCGCGACTCATGGCCGCAGCTTGAAACTTCATCACAAAGATCATTCCTAGAAGTTTGGAGTTTAGCTCACCCGTTCGACCTTTACTGAGATTTACCAGAAGTATTTTCTTGTTGTCCATTACGTCTCGCAGGTCAAACGAGCTCTTGGTTTGCCCAATGATATTTCGCATCATGCCATTTGACAGAAACGCTCCAAACTTACTCACAAACCAACTCACCACATCGCCAAACTCGTTGGAGCGCTGCGACTGAACCATTTCTTTTTGCCAAAAATCTAATACATTCTGATCAGTAACATACTGCAGTTTTTGCTTCACATAATCTTTATCTCGAAACAGTTTTGGGATATCTATAAAACTACCACCATCTGGACCGGCCATAACAGTTAAGGCCGCATTTCGAAACAAGTGCTCATACCGCGGGCCAATAATTCCTTGTCGCTGGGGATCGTACAACTTATAAAGCACATTGATGACTTCTTGGATGACAAAATCTTTTTGGTCATCCGTTTCTGCCTCAAAAATATTAAGACCCAAAGGATAATCAGTGTCCGCGGGACAAAAGTAGATTACATCTTCGGTCCTTTCTTTTGGAACCATCGACAACAGCTTCTCTGCGGTGTCTCCATGAGGGTCGATGAATGCAAACCCGTTGCCCATCATCATGTCTTGAAGTGCTAAATTTTCAAGGAAGGTCGACTTTCCCGTACCAGTTTGTCCAACAGCGTACACGTGTCTCTGGCGGTCCTCCAAAGCTAATCGAATTGGCTTCTTGATACCGCGGAACAGATTGTAGCCCAGCAACAATCCATGATCCGGCACATTTCTCGGTCCATCAACCTGCTTCGAATCTTGTCTGGTAAGCTGCGAGGTTGGTATGTCGTCCTGTTGCGGAAAATGAAACAGTGTTGCAAGCTCTACGGAGTTAAGGATGTTGGTGTCATGATGTTGTGGGAAAAACCTCATGATGTAGGCGGTGGCGAAACTCTCCATATCTTGGGCTGGTGAGTATTTAAAGCCATTCTTCCCAGGTGCGTCGAATAGCGCGAAGCTAGCCACCACGTTACTCAAGACAGATTGAGATCTTTGCGCAACGTTCGATGATGCAATGACTCGAATTGTTGTTTCAAATCCAGGGGATCTGGTTTTCGCATCTATAGCATCTAACACCGACTGTTCTGAGGAAGACAGTTCCTTTGAAGAAGACCCCGATTCTGACGACTTATCCTCTGGCGGTTTTGCAAGGGCAATAAATACTTGTCGGACCCACCAAAACGCCAACGACACACCCTGTTTGTTGCTTTCACCCTTACGCTTTTTGCTCGCGAGACCAGATGCTTCTTTTGACCAGTTTGACTTCGCGGGACGCATAAGTATCTGTATGCCAACCCCGTCTTCTTTGTCCAGACTAGACAGTGCATTAAGGATTGACTGCATCGGATCGCGCTTTAGGTCTTGGTAGGTTGCAATCGGGTATGCAAAGTGTTCTTTCAGTGTAAGTTCGCCGCCCAGCGTCGCGCTAATTCTTCCAACTTTATTAAAAATATTGTGATCAGCAACCTCTTCAAGGCGAGCGGAGGGATAAGCGCTGACGATCGCCTGCTTGATGATATCTACCAGAGGCACTGGCACCGCAGCGTACAAATTTACAATTCCGTTGGTACCGACAATCTCAAAGCTCACGTGTCGTTGTCCATAGATACTGTGCTTAAAGCTCTTCTCGATAGTGCTCGCGACGATGTTGTAGACTATTTCTGCTTTCGAGATGTTTTCGTCAGTCACATCGCGAATATCACGGGTACCTACCTCTGTATCCTCGCTCGGCGGAGGAAGATGTATGAGCAACGTCACCATCTTGAGTCCCCGTTCGTAGTTTTTTTGTTCCCTCAACACCCTTCTTGACTGGAAAAAAATGATAGGCGCCGCAATAAGCACCAACAAGCTGAGACCCACTAACATCGCAATAACTGCAGCCACGTCTCGTACCTACCCCTTACGTATCAGAAACTTTAATATCTTTGTTATATCGCTTTTTCATGTAGTCGGCCTTCATTTTCGACAGCTCGTTTTGCTGGACGTATGGATCGTCACTTGTATGCTCAACAATTCGTTTTGCCTTCTCAACCCACTCCTTCTCTATAAGGTCTGTATCTTGAGCCTCCTGCGGAAGTGCCACAATCATCTCCTTTATCTTTGGATCAATCGGTTGTGCCGACTGAGCCTGTTCCTGTTGCACATGCTTGTCCACACCACTATCAGCGCTGTCGGCCGACACTTCTGAGGTCGTGCCGCTGTCGTTTTGTTGGTTTGATTGATTTGTATCCATTAAGTAGTTCTCTCTCTTAAGCTTAGTATATCAGAAAGAGACTTTAGTATTTTGTAATATAAAACAACACAATCGCTGAAATAATACCTAGCAAAATCACATCGCCAAGCGTCGCACCACCTGCCGACTGCACAATTACCCAAAACACGACGATTAACCCGCCAAATATGGCAATCATGTGTTGTTTTTGTGCCTTGTCAGAAAACATTCTCATTACCCTCATGAATAGCAGTGATGAGAAATAGCCACACAAGAAGAGGAGGACAATTGGTAACACCAAAAACCCAACAGCGATGCTCTCGGGGTTTGTGCTAAAAAATAGCCCCGTTAGCAGACTGAGGCTTAGAAGTAATAGCAGTACTATGGTTCGAATTCTCATTGGTTATTTCTCCTTCAATATACGCCAGAACTGTGCCTGGTGCCAAAAAAATACTCATCTCTTATCTAGGAGTCATAAGAGATGAGTATTTCGGTTACGAAACTGGTGCTCAAGGACGATAAAACCGCTCTTTATAAAACTATATAGCGCTTATCGTCCAGTGAGCTTTGACTGACCGCTCGAAGATGCTTTAGGCGTCTAACGAGCGACATTTTTTACATGTTTTTTGTTTTTCATGTAATGGTTTCATGCTAGCAAACGATGGGTATTTTGTCAAGCATATATGCTGTATTTAGCACATTATTACAGTAGTAATTTTTATTATTCTTTTGTTGTTACAATAACATTTTATTCTTGAACACTATTCTTTTTTGATCACAATAGCCCCGCTCTGTCTAGCATTTCATATTCTAGCTGCTTCGTCGTGGCACACGTTGCGAAACGCCCGACCTCGCGCCCCGCCGCGTATCGTTACCCAAAATGCAGTCTACTTAAGACTAGACATCGCGCCATGGCAACACAGTCGCGCGTGGGCGATTCTTAAACTATTTTGAAATCAGAAAACTTTTTTGTTTTGTCAACAACTCGCAATCCTCCGTGGCAGCCAAACGTTATGAGGAAATCATCAGCCCGCTTTAGGACGACACAAACAACCACTATAAACAAACCAGGAAGTCATGCAGGACCTTTAGCTTAGCCCTATCCATATCCCAAGCTTTGTGGCAAACCGCAAAACCTTGTTAGTAAGCTCTGTGTTCCATGGCAAAAATCTGTTTGTCGTGGCCTGGACGAAAAAAACACATGTTCCGCGAAAAAGCAGCCAGCAATAATGGCAACGGTGCGTGAATAAGCTCGTCAAAGACTACCACCAACGCCACGTGATTAGGTTGCCGCAAAGCCACCGAATGCAACGCCTGCCGTGACACGGCACGCGGGTCACAAAAAACCACTAATAGCAAAGTCAGAGCCTCCATATTCACGGCAGCAGTGCTGCAAAAGACCGCACAAAGTTATGCACAGGTCGTATATTTTAAGCAAAAACGTATTGACACCCAAAACAGTAGTTTATAAGATAGGCTTAGCACTTGAATAAAAAAAGTGCTCAAAAACAAAAACGTCTCTGTTAACAACGGCTTCTCGCAAGCCGTTGTTCCATGAAAATCAACACCCCAAAAGGAAAAACGAAAACCCAAAACAACCAAAAGGGTCCCGAAAAAATCGGGACCCGTTTTAATATATGATGATTTTTTGCATTGAAATAGACTATACTTAAAACCCTAATTATGGCACAAATCAAAAGCATCCTGGATTCTGGAGGCAAAGCAACAATCATTGATATTGAGTGCCATTTATCCAAGTCGCTCCCAAACATTGTGATTGTCGGCTTTGCAAATAAATCGGTCGACGAGGCCAAAGAGCGGATTCGCGGGGCGCTGGCAAGTAGCAGTATCCAACTCCCCAAAAGACGAATCACCATAAATCTGGCTCCAGCTGATATACCAAAAGAAGGCTCTGGTTTTGATTTGCCAATATTGCTCTCCATAATGGTTGCCGGCAATTTGATACGAACTGCTCCAAGCGAACAAAGCCTGGTTCTCGGAGAGGTTGGTCTTGACGGCACAATCAGACCGATTCGAGGAATGATAGGAAAAATCCTTGGCGGCAAAGCCAAAGGTTACAATGAGTTTTGGATACCAGAGGGCAACCTTAAGCAGGCCCAACTAATACCGAATGTAACCATTCACCCCTTAAAAACTGTATCCGAACTCTATAAAGTGCTTAATGGCACCTTACCGGGTCGTTCCTATTCGACTTCAGAAATAAAAAGATCAAAGAAAAGTTCATTACCCAGATCAAGTGACATACAAATAGATGATGTCGTGGGGCAAGCCCAAGCCAAGCGGGCCCTCCAGATAGCGGTTGCTGGCCACCATCACATTATGCTGAACGGTCCACCTGGCACTGGAAAGAGTATGCTTGCTAAGGCATTACCAAGCATCATGCCAGACCTCACCCAAGTTGAGCAGCTGGAAATAACCCACCTTCACAGCCTGGCCAACAAAGATTTCGACAAGATCATCGAGGAGCGACCCATACGATCGCCCCATCATAGTTCGAGCCAAATCGCGATCGTTGGCGGCGGACAAAATCCTCGTCCCGGCGAAATAAGCCTCAGTCACAGAGGAATACTGTTTTTTGATGAATTCCCCGAGTTTAGTCGATCAATAATCGAAGCTTTGAGACAGCCCATCGAAGATAAGCGCATTACAGTTGCCCGTGCCAAAGATACCATTGAGTTCCCTGCCGATTTTTTATTAGTCGCGACATCGAACCCCTGCCCTTGCGGCTACTACAATAGCCAAAGGGAGTGTACCTGTCTGCCCGCTCATATTATGAAGTATCAGAAGCGTATTTCTGGGCCTATTATCGACAGAATAGATATGTACGTTGAAGTCGAGGAGGTGCCACACGAAAAATTGCTTTCAAAAACTACTTCGCCATCGCACGACTACAAGCAAGCGATTGAACGAGTTCGAAAAGTACAGTCCGACCGGGCCGGTAAATTAAACAGTTCGCTTACAAACAACGAACTGAAACAATACGCCAAATTATCTGACGAAGCACTTCAAGTGTTTAACAGCGCCGCTAATCAAATGAAGCTTTCGTCGAGGGGATATATTCGTGCACTGCGCGTTGCACGAACCATTGCTGACCTTGATAAAAGCAAAACAATAGAAACACCTCATATAACTGAGGCTCTTCAGTACCGCAAAAAAGAGCTGGTCTTATAATCGAATTGACCTCTGTTATCATATCTGTTACAATGATCATAAATTACCTGCTAAGAAGTAAGGAGAGTATCAATTAGTAAATACACTCGCTTGAATTCGGCTATCCGAGCAAGCAGTTTGCGTGTTATCGACGAGGATGGATCACAAGTGGGAGTGTTGTCACGAAATGAAGCGTTACAGCTCGCCCAAGACAGAGGACTCGACCTTGTAGAAATCTCTCCAGACGCAAATCCTCCTGTAGCAAAAATCGTTGATTGGGGTAAGTACAATTACCAAAAAACGAAGCAACTTCAAAAAAGCAAGCGTAATTCCAAAGCACTAGAAGTAAAGCAGATGCGCTTTGGGTTAAAAATTAGCGATCATGACCTGGGGGTCAAGCTAAAAAAGATAACCGGGTTTTTAGAAAACGGACACAAGGTAAAAATCGTCATCTTTTACAGAGGCCGTGAACTTGCCCATAAAGACATCGGATTTACGTTAGCAAAAAAGGTTATCGAGCACTTTGGAGACTCGATCGCAGTTGATCAACAACCCCAGCTTGCCGGTAAACAGTTAATATTTCTAATAAGGAGCACTCATGCCAAAACTAAAGACACATAGTGGCACCAAAGATCGAATCAAGATTACAAAGACTGGTAAGGTCCAGCGTCGCCATACCGCCGTAAATCACTTTCTAAAAAAGAAAAGCGCTAGCACCAAGCGTACTTTTGCTGGTGTTCAAGAAGTAACTGGAAAGAATGCCAAAAATATGAAGCGAAAACTAGGAGTTCAGTAAATGAGAGTAAAACGCGGAGTAACCACCCACAAGCGCCACCAAAAGGTGCGAAAAGCAACCAAAGGGATGACTCGATCAAACAGATCAAGCATCCGGCGTGGCAAGCAAGCAATAACCAAGTCTTTGGTAAATGCAACCCGCGATCGAAAAGACAGAAAGCGAACTTTTCGCGCCCTGTGGAATACAAGGATAAATGCTGGGGCACGAGCCAACGGCACCACGTATAGCCGTCTAATAGCTGGGCTGAAAAAGAGCCAGGTTGAGCTTGACCGAAAAGTGTTAAGCGAACTCGCAGTCAACGAGCCAACGGCTTTCACCGCAGTAGTCAAAACCGCCAAAAAGTAGTCAACTTAGTATTCTCGATCAGCTAGTGGTAGGAGTAGGTCTATGTATGGCTTTTGATATTCGTTCAACACCCCCTTACCAATATTACGAGCCCATTCCGCATCAATTTTTCTTTGAGCCGCATCCATCAACCGAAACGCCGTTTCTTCGTCATCGATATTGATTGCCAGCATATTTACACCAACACTATCGAGTTTGCCTACCGATTGAATGTGATACTTCGACGGATCAGCGGGAATTTCGCTTGTCGGTGGTTGATCAATATGTTTTGGTATTTGATCGTCTATTTCGAAAGCAAACGCTTCGACATTAAAAGTCGGTGGCATAGCATCTCCATTTAAATAGTAATACCATCGTAACTTTTCGGATTAAATTTTACAATCGGCCTTAGAATGAGTAGCGGTGAATTCTTTGCCGATATCAGAGCGCATAAGAGGTGGTCGCCCATCAAATTTTACGTGGCGAGCTGCTTGGTATGCCTGGTCAACGGCATTTTTCAAAGACGAATCACGACATATTATACTAAGAACCCGACCGCCAGCGGTTACAAGTTGACCTTCTCTGTTTCGGTCTGTACCAGCGTGAAGCGTATAGACGTTATCAAGTTTAGCTACCTTATCTAAGCCTTCAATGGCCATGTCTTGTTGCGGGTGGTTCGGATAGCCTGGGGCGGCCAGGACCAAACAAACCGCTGTTTCGCCCAATCGCCAATGAATGTCTGATTTGCTAAGACTATTTAGATCGCCTTGGGCGCAGGCTCTTAGGATTGGTAGGAGTGGACTTTCTAGCAAGCTTAGGAAAACTTGAGCCTCGGAATCACCAAACCGCACATTCCACTCCAGGAGCTTTTCATCACCTTGAGCACCCTTTAGGCCAGAGAAAAGTACGCCCGTGAAAGGCCCCGCAGCAAGTACCGGTTCAACAAAAGCTTGAGCGAGGCGCTCCGCTTCGCTTGGGCTATATCCAGGAACTGGTGCAATGCTGCCCATACTTCCTGTTAGCGGACCTTTGTCGCCTGCTTCAAGATATTTATAGTCACGGGCGACAAAGGGAATTTCATGTTGATCCCTGCCACCACACAGTGAATGGGCAGATATCTCCGGACCAGGCACGCCAAGCTCAACTACCATCTGAGGCGGAAGATTATCAGCGTCATGCTCAAGTTCTTGATAGCTGTTATAGCGGGCAACGCCCTTGCCCGCCCGCAGCCCAATATCCTTAATGAATAGCGGGAATGGCTTATCCTCGGCGAATTCGAGTGCTTTGTGTGCTTCAGCAAAGTATTTGAATTCGCCAATGGGAATTCCACGTCGACGAGCCAGTTTCTTAGCTTGATATTTATCAGCTTCCAGCATTGTCTGCCGAGCTGTGGGGCCAAAAATAGGCTGTTCGCGAGCCTGGAAGGCGTCAACTATGCCTGCAGCAAGTGATGCCTCACCGCCGACGATAGTTAAATCGGGATCAAAAGAAATGGCAGCCTCAAGTTGACCCCTAATATCTGTAGGGTACACGCCGCTACTTTCAGCAAACGTCTCATTACCTGGATTACCCGGTGACATCAATACTTCAACACCGTCGTCAACTAGTTTTTGACCAATTGCCTGCTCGCGGCCACCATTACCAACAACCAGCGCTCGTTCGATACTTGCCATACCGATAGTTTCTAGAAGTGAGCGCTGACTTGCAAGCATGTGCATATTAAAAAAGCCCCGATAGGAGCTTTTTAAGTGTCAGAGCGTATGTAAGCCGGGTTCTGTCCCAAAATCGGGGCTGATCATCTATCTAGTCCATCGATTGCTCGACAGATCAAGCGGTTCTTATGGCAGTACCCTCGGCGGGAAACCTATATGAGAATACACCTCCTTGCAACGGACAGGGTTTACCTCCTCTGATGGTCACCCATCAGAACTGTGGGCTCTTACCCCACTCGTTTCATCGTTGCCCAAAAACAAAGTCATGGGCTGTTTCGTTTCTGTGGCACTTTCCCTAGAGTCACCTCTGGTTGCAGTTAGCAACTGTCCCTCCCTACGTTGCCCGGACTTTCCTCCCCGCACCTTTTAGCGATCAACTACACCTATCTTGCGCTTTAATTCCGCAAAACCCTTGCCATGATGTTTGAGTTTTTTCTCTCTATCTACCGCAAGTTGCCTACTATATCGCCAAAAGGTGCGGGGCGATCAGCCTACACTCTGACCTCTGTAGTATACCTCGTTTTAGCTATTTGCGTCGAGGGTATCGTTCACTAAGCCATCTGCAATACCATTAAGCTCTCGTGGCACGTGTACAAAACTGATATCCGAAAAAGTTTGTGCAAGGTCTTTTGCAGATTTATGAATCGGCCATAAATCACGATTTTTTACCTTGTAGATGCCGTTCATTTGGTTGACGACAAGCAGACTGTCCATGTAGACAGTCAATCCCCGAATCCCTAAAGCCTTTGCTTGCTCTAGTCCTTGCTTGAGTCCTTGATATTCGGCTTGATTGTTTGTCGTAATCCCCAAATAAACACCTTCTTTTTTTACAACAGTATCGTCCATATTCAAGATAACATAGCCAACTGCTGATGGTCCTGGATTGCCGCGCGACCCGCCGTCGGTATACAGCTTTGCGCGCGCAATAGATTGGTGGCTTGTGGCGTCATTATTACTCTGTTTTGGTGTGTAAATCTTGTCGATCTCAGAGCTAAGCTTTCTATCGCGGTCGCTTACCTGGTTGCCGGCATCGTGGGTTGTCAGCCAAACCTCAACTGAGCCCCATTGCAACTCTATTTTCTCTGGGTGGTGATTAAGCTCGTCAGACAACTCAGCAATGGCGTCAATAAAATTGCCCGCTTTAGCGTATCTATCAAAACTAAACTTTTTATATAAGGTATTGTCTTTTTCTTGCCACATATCTGTACTAGTGTATCCGTTTTTATATAAAACCAGAAATTACACAAATGATGCCATATACAGACTTGCTTTTTTTATATTTATATATTATTATAAATTTTTACTTATGGCTCGTGAATCCATTACTTTAGATAATTTTACTGATTGGCATGGTCAAGTTGACGGTGTTGAGATACGGTCGTATATGGATTTTCCGGACTATGTACCCACTACTGATATATCGGTAAACTTGAGTAGAATTGCAATGTTTTCTCGATTAGGACGCTTAGAGGGTGTCCGTATTGGCTTGTATGATAGACAGCCAGACGTAGATTTTGGCATCAGTGGCACAAATCAAGACGGTTCTGCTATCGCAAGTGCGGTGAGCATAAGTGCAGAAGATCGTTCTAGTAATAGCGTTTCGAGGCCGCAAGATGATTCACTCGAATACCCTCGGGGCCGAGGCTTTGTTAGAATAAACGTTGGTCACTCTGACTTAGATAATAAGCTTTTACGTGATGCACAGCCCTGGGCAGAATTGCTTGATAAGGGTATGCGCGAGGGGCTAACAATTTCCGGGCAAAAACAACTTACAGAACCAAGGTTAGAACGACGCGTAGGCTTTAGTATTGATAAAGTGATAGACGGGATTGGTGCTTGTGCTTTGGCTACTGTTTTTGGTGAAGTTAAGGTAATACCCCTTTATTTAGCATATTCTTGTTTGGACGATAGTATTGGTTTTTCTCGTAAATTAGGAGCAAAACTGATAAGAAGAGAGCCGATCAAAGACTATGAGCACTCGCTGCTTTATAACCTACCGCTAGACCGAGTGGTTGCTTTGAAAACTTTAGCGCGTACTCGAAAAATCGTTAAAGCAAAATAAAAATACTTCTTATGGTCGGGGTGACAGGACTTGAACCTGCGACCTCACGGCCCCCAGCCGTACGCGCTAGCCAACTGCGCCACACCCCGACAATATATAAATTATAAACCAACCACCTCACGGTCACGTCCCAGAGAAACAAAAAAGCCAGATCGGACCAGTGTGATTATTCCGCGATAACGCAGATGGGTGATCTCACGAGGTAACCTCGGCTACTTCAAATGTTGATCTCCCGGGTTCACTTGTATTCAGATAATCAACCGCTAGCTACCCGATCTAGCACTTTTAAGTATATCTCAAAATAGCGCACGAAACACCGCATTATTGAGATTAACCAGTGCGTCAGTAAATGCGGGAACCATGAGCACTAGCGCAAAAACTATGAATATGCCAAATTGCTCTAATTGGGCCATTATTCGCTGCAAAGGTTCTGGCGCAAACGCATATAACACCCTGGATCCGTCCAGGGGAGGAATTGGAATAAGATTAAAGATAAACAAACCAATATTTACCTGTACAAAAATAATTAGTGCCGTAAGCGCATCAACTCCCAGGCTACCTTGAAGCACATTGATAATCAAAGCGCCAAGCCCTGCAAGAAGTGCGTTGGTAAGTGGACCGGCAAATCCAATTATTGCAACGCCAAACTCATCATATTTAACCCGATTAGGATTAAAAGGAACTGGTTTGGCGGCAAGCAATGGCACCTTAAATAATATGAGTGTTATCAGAGGAAGTAACACCGTCGAAAACAAGTCGACATGCTTAAAGGGGTTGAGGGTTATCCTTCCCTCGTGGTAAGCGGTATCATCCCCCAGCCAATGACTCGAGTAGGCGTGCATGGCTTCGTGGACGGTGATCGATATCACCAAGGACACAAAGACGACAACTAGATTAAATACACTAAAGTCACTAACCATTAGTCATATAGTATACCGCAACGCTTGCGCCTAATTAATGTATATCCCTGGAAAGCGTCTTGATTTGTTTGGTTGCCCCCTCAAGCAGTTGACTCCTAAGGTGTAATAAGCTACAATCTACCCTTGTAACTATGCAAAAGTGTGACATTACCGGCAAAGGCAAACAGTACGGACATAATGTGTCCTTCTCTCTTCGACGCACCAAAAAAACCTGGAAGCCAAATCTTCAAACCAAAACTGTGGTTGTCGACGGCAAAAAGGTCAAAATTAAAGTCAGTGCCGCGGGCATTAGAACCCTCAAGAAAAAGGGCTTGCTTACCACCGAGCCAACCGCAAAGTAAGCCAACAGCACTTATTCTAATTCGCAAACAAACCTAAGATAGACTTGTTTTATTGACGCTTCAGCACCAATAACTTGGTGGTATCTGTCAGCTCCAAGCCTTTTGTCTTCAAAGAATCAACTGTGTCCATCGGTTCCATCGCAACACCCTTTAGCGCTTCTTCAAGATCAGCTTGTGGCACTTCGTATTTGATCGCTTTGTCGGCGTAATGGGTCGGGATCACCAACTTCGGCTCAATTTTCTTTATAATTTTTTGGGCGCCTACTCCGTCAAGCGTATAGCCGTTTCCGCCTACTGGAATAATAAGAATATCAATCGTGCCCAACGCCTCGAGCTGATTATCGGACAATTCGGGATATATGTGCCCAACTACCGCAATTCGCACATCGTCAACAATTACCCTGTACATCGTGGCCGATTCGTCCCTGTTCTCCTCAATATGCGACCGACTAGCAATACCTTGGATCGATGCATCTGACAGTTCATACTCCCCTGGGCTATCGATCACAAAACGCGAAGTCTCGGTATGGGGCAACAGTTTTGAGGTATACAAGCTAATGTCGTCTTTTCCAGCTATCGACTTAAGGCCAAGCTGCAAAAGATTATCATCTACCACCACCGTTGCTTTTTTTGACGAAATTTTTACCGCGTTGGCTCCAAAATACTGAATCTCCATACACTACCCTTCTTGTTCGGTTTCTTTATCGTCTTTATTTGATTTTTTCGGCTTCAGCAAATCCTTATCAACCAGAACTTGTTTTTTCGAGCCAAGCACCGTCAACAAAAATCGGTCGTTGACTTGTTTTCGGTAGCTGAATTCTTTTCGGCTCATCGACACGTAATCGATTTCCTTATTTTCTTTCGCCTCAAGTTCGCTGACATACTTCGAAAGTTGCGTTTGGTTTATGTCACCGACAATCAAAAGATCAACGCCACTTTTTTCATCCCGGGTAAACTTGCCCGTCAAAATTACAAGGTCAACCCGACCAAGTGGTTTTAGTTCGGCAAAGCTATCTTCTGTATTTTCATCAGTTGTTTTTGTAACAACGCCTCCAAATATCTCAGCCAGTGGTTTATAAAACTCATATGCTTGGTTGACTTCATAGTACAGTCGGTTGTTGGTTGTTTCAGACGAGATAATTCCAATACTCAATAAGTTCGATAGCTCTCGTCGTACCGAATTTATCTGCTCATCAATCTTCCGAGTAATTTCTCGAACATAGAATGAGCGGTTCGGATTGCTATAGAACAACTGAAGTAGCTTTACGCGTGTCTTTGACCCAAAGAGTTGATCAACCATGGTAGGTATTGTATCAAATTTTTGTTAGGTAAAGTGTAATTTCTTTTTTAAGCTGTTCTACAGATTGTACCCACTGCATGTTTTGGTCTCGCTTAAACCACGTCAACTGTCTTTTCGCGAGTTGACGGTCATTTTGCTTTGCACGTTCGGTAGCCTCGTCCAAGCTAAGGTTGCCTAAAATGTGTTCAGTAAACGCTTTGTACATTGGGGCCGACAAGCCGACCGCATTTGGACCATACTCATTCACCAAACTGCGAACTTCATCAACCAAACCCATCGAAAGCATAGTCTCAACCCGGGTACTTATTCGACCGCTGAGCACGCCCCCGTCACATTGAATCGCACCCATAAATACACCTGCGAGCAGTTGTTTTTTTTGTAACGCTTTTTTCGAGCGCAAGATTGCACCAGACAAATGTCGGCGATTCGAAAAGCTTCCATACGTCTCATCAATGCCACGAGTCATGGCAATTTTTTGTAATTCTTCAATTGGTTTTTGCTCAAGCTTAGTTCGCGCAGTCCTGTCGACTGCTTGACCAAACTCATAGCTATACATCAGCCCATTTATATATAATCCTGTACCGCCAACGACAAACGGGATGTTGCCTCTTTGCCTAATTTCAGCAATTGCTTTGGTGGCGCATTTCTGGAAATCGTAGGCCGAAAATGTTTGATTTGGATCCACCATATCAAGACAATGATGTCGCACCCGCTCCCGTTCGGCCGGCGATGGTTTCGCGGTTCCAATATCCATACCACGATAGACCGTTCTAGAATCGGCACAAATTATCTCGCCACCAAACCGCTCGGCCATCTCCAATGCAACCTCTGACTTACCAGTCGCGGTTTGGCCCACAATTGCGACTAGTTTTGTGTTGGGGTCCATAGATATTTACTGAGATCAATATAATATGTGTCGCTGACTACAACCCCTTCCGATTCAAGGTGTTGCTTGTGCCCACCTCTCCCGCCGGGATACCCAAGCGCCAGCCCACCTTTTTTATTAACCACCCTCTGCCACGGAAGAGCTGGGTCACTGAAATGCGCAATTCCACCGACAATCCTTGCTGCCCGAGCATTTCCACAGATCGCCGCAATTTGGCCATAGGTCATCACGCGCCCGCTTGGTATCTGCGCAACAATAGAGCGCACCCGCTCCGCAAACCCACTATCAACTGAATCATTCATCTCTATAAAGAAGTGCGGCTGACGCGACTTTTACTCTCGTGAGCAACGGTCTTTAGAAAGTTTTCTACCGACATTGGCTTGTGTGACTCGGTTATCTCAAGATCGGTGCGTACCCGCGGCACAACTTTTCCAGACTCAACTTCTTTCGGACCGACAATTAACACATACGGAACTTTGTATAGCTCGGCGTTTCTAATTTTCTTGCCAACCGATTCGTTATCATTATCCACCACCGCTCGAAGTCCCAGATCTTTTGCAATGTCTGCAATCTTGGCAACAAACGCCAGCGTCTCATCCTCTTGGTTTACGCTTGCAATTCTAATCTGTTCTGGAGCCAACCAAATCGGAAACTTCCCAGCAGTATGCTCTATGTAGACACTCAAAAAACGCTCAATAGAACCCAAGATTGCTTTATGAATCATAACTGGACGCCGTTTTTTGCCTTCATCATCGGTGTATTCGAGCAAAAACCGTTCCGGTTGCACAAAATCGGCCTGCACCGTTGCGCATTGCCACTCTCGTCCGAGTGCATCCCTAATCATGATGTCTATTTTGGGTCCATAAAATGCTGCTTCACCCTCTTCGACGACGTAAGAAAGCTTCACTTTTTTTGCAACTGACTCAAGGGCGGCTTGGGCCACATCCCAGACCTTTTTATCACCCAAATAGTTGTCAGAATCATCTCTAAAAGACAGCCGAAGATGCAGGTCGAGATCTAAAACCCCGTAGAACCGCTTCACCATTTCCATGATCGACAACATCTCTTCTTCAATTTGATCGTTTCTTACGAAGGCATGGGAATCATCTTGGGTAAGCGCTCTTACTCTGGAAAGTCCATGTAGCTCACCGCTCTTTTCGTCACGGTACATTGTCGTTGTTTCCATATATCTCAGCGGGAGGTCTCTATAACTTCTTGGTCGAGACGCATATATCTGCGTGACATGGGGGCAGTTCATTGGCTTCAACATAAACTCATCATCCGATTCAATACTTGAGACATCAAATCTCTCGGGATATTTGTCGTAGTGGCCCGATACTTTGTACAGCTCCACCCTGGTCATATGTGGTGCCCACACCGCCTCGTATCCACCCTCTCGCTGCAGCTCTTCAGAGAAACGAATTAGCTCATTTCGCAGCACCGTTCCTCTTGGCGTAAAAAGCGGCAAACCCGGACCCACCAGATCAGACATCGTAAACAGATCAAGTTCTTTGCCTAGTTTCCGGTGATCTCGCTTCTTGGCCTGTTCAATCATTTCTAGGTGGTGAGCAAGCTCTTCTTTGGTGTCGAACGCTACGCCGTAGAGTCGTTGCATCTGAGGATTTTCCTCTTTGCCGCGCCAATAGGCACCCGCAACTCTCATCAATTTGAAGGCTCCAACCTTGCCGGTAGACTCAACGTGGGGACCTCTACAGAGGTCGACGAAGTCGCCGTTGGTATAGAAAGTGACAGAACCAACTTCTACTTTGGTCGGGCTAACCCCGGCAATTCCTGCCGGCAAACCCATCATCGAAGCATCAAGCTCTCTTGCCAGCGTTGTTCCTTCCCTCATCAGATCGTTTAGCAGTTCCTGTTTATAGGGCTGCTTGGACTCTTTCGCCCACTCTATCGCCTCGCCAATCTTTTTTTCACTCTTCTCAAATATTTGATTTTCGTTGATTATCTTCTTCATTTCAGCTTCTATATGAGGAAAGTCTTCTTCTGATATCGTCTCGTCACCAAGGTCGATATCATAATAAAAGCCATTCTCGACGACTGGACCCACGCCAAATTTTGCGTGAGGCCAAATATTTTTTACTGCACTTGCCGTAATGTGTGCCAAGCTGTGGCGCATTGCATCAAGCTTCTTCGCTTTCTCAGACACAGTCTAGCCTCTTTCGTTTTCGAACTAATAACTTGCTAAATTATAGCAAAAACAAAAACGTCGTGCCTTCTCGCAATTGAGGCACGACGAATGTCTCTGTTAACAGCTAACAAAACTTCACCTAGCGACCATCATAGCAAGGTTAGTATTATCAAGCTAGTACTATTCTATTGTTATATTTACACTGGGTCTGGTCATAAGTCCCCTTAGCCTGCTTTTTTAGGTTTACTTCTGCTATTTATTTCGGTATGCTGATATCTGTTATTTAGGGTATTTTGGGCGATTAGCTCATTTGGCTAGAGCGCCACATTGACGTTGTGGAGGTGATAGGTTCGAATCCTATATCGCCCACCATTACCCTACCTATCGTTCATGCCTGCATTGACCTGCAAGAGACTTGCATATAGTAGTCTTTTTTGCTACGATAGATCGGTTAATGAGGAGGTTTGGTGAGTACCAAAACTGCAAGCGCCCTCGAGGACTTTAAACTGTTTTACGAAGACCTAAGTACCTCGAAGGCAACCAATCGAATCCGTAGGAATCGATAACCGACTACGAAAACGAAGAGAGCCAAAACAAGCCCGGATAGACAAAACCAGGCTTTATTTTTGCACCGAAAATTCTAGTTATGCACTAGCTTTTTGAATAGCGTCATGACAATATATAGACATGGTATGTGTATATTGCAGCGCAAAAACAGTTGTTTCTAACTCACGAGCTACCAAAAATAGCACTGTCACCTGGCGGCGTCGAACCTGTACGAGTTGCCGCGCGGTTGCGACCTCCCTTGAGAGTTACGATTACACCGCGACTCACCGCGTCCGCAACAAAGATGGTTCCCTACAGCCTTTCTACAGAGATCGCTTGTTCATAGATGTACACCAAAGCCTTTTACACCGAAAAGCCGCCTACAGGGACGCTACAGCTCTCACAGACACAATTGTTCGGCAAATTATTGGTAGCTCCAGCCGCGGGTTAATAGACACTTCTACAGTTATCAACCAAGTGTTGCGGACCCTGTCACACTTCGACGATGCCGCGGCCACCCACTACCGGGCACACCATGGCACCGGGTAGCTAGACGACTTTTTCGCCCGATTCGGTGACAACCGCCTTTTCGGTCACATCAAATTTATCGAGGTATTTTCCGAGGAATAATCTGGTTTGCGAATACAGAGCCGCTCCGGCACTGTAACCGATAGTGGTAAGCGGTAGAAGCGCCCACTGAAACACCATCAGCACCGTCCGATGATGTTTATAGCGCTCTGGCTTTGGTGGCAACGACCGAAAGCTTAGGTACATGGTTACTATGAGTCCTGCCATCGCAATTGTCTGGATTCGACTGGCAATGTTTGGTAGTTGATTGGCCGCGATGTCTTGTGGGTTAAAGAGTATCGGTATGAACGCCGAAAATGCCAAGATAATTGGCGCAGTCGCCCAGCTTAGGTGGCTTTCGATAAGACGCGACAGCTTGGCAAGCCCGTCAAAAAACGGCACCTTGCTTTCTCTACTCAGCAGCCTCGTACCGACATACGCGATATCCGAGGCGCCCCAAGCCCATCGTCGTATCTGTACAAACTGGGCTTTTAGCGTCCTCCGATAGCCTTCTGCTAGCACCGCGTCTTGATAAATGGGTACATAGATTGGATAGACCTCGTGCCTTCCGTCGTACCGAAAATAAGTGCGCCAAAACTGGTGACCATCCTCTACAATCGTCCGAACGCTCCAAAAATCAGTATCTATCAAAGCCGCCATGCTCTGCGCATGAGACGAAAAATTGCGAATCATATGCGGCCGTAGACTCTGAACAATGTTCCAAAACGAGTTACCGGTTGCAACCACTCGCATAAGCGCCGGCACATCCCAAATATTGTTCGTAAACATCGGTATTGGCTGGAACGATACGTATCGCGGTTCTGGGACCAAACAAAACGTATACGTCAGTGCCGCCAAATAATTTGGGTGGGGCCGATTGTCTGCATCAAGCGTAGTAACTTGGACGCGTATTGGGTCAATGTCGCGCTGGGCGAGCATTTCTTGCAGCTTCCTGCCCGCATAGGTGATGTTTCCGCCCTTGCCAACGACTTCGTTCGGGATACCATCGGGGTGTTCAACAGCTTGGGCAAACAGAAACCTATCGCCATATTCTTTGATCAGCTGGGCCGACTGGGTTGCAATTCGGGCCCCACCGCGCGCTTCGTAGGCAATGATAAGGATTACTTTGCTCATATCATAGTTAGAATCCAGCACTGACTTGATCGTCGGCTCTATCACCTCTCGACTCTCGTTGTAGGTAGCAATCATCACCGCGTGCACAGCCTCACTGGGCTTGACCTTGGCCGGAACCCGCTGAATTCGAGCAATATTTTTCTTGTGCCATTTTGGGACACTGCTTGTGGTTATTGTTTCATTCTCAACATCATTCAGCAGTACGCTCCAGTCTAGAGCCTCGTGTTTCTTCATCGTCCTATAGCCTTGCAGCACCCGAACGTTGAGAACAACCGCTCTGACAAACCACATTAACAGATAGGCAATAATAAAAAATGCCGTCGCCCTGGGACTAATAAAGCTAAGAATAAATGGTAACGCCAACAAGGACCAACTGAGCGTTGCCGGCAGTTTTTCTAGCATTCGATACACCCTCGACTTGTCTTTTTGCAAAGGTATTTCGATGTTTTTCATACAACTATTTTTAACGGAGTTGGATTAGTGCACTACTCACAAAAAGCGAAAGTATGAGCAGAAGTGTCGTCAGTACCAACACTGTCCAGGCCGCTTGTTTTTTGATGTCATAGACACGAAAACTAATGAACAGCTGAAATACAAACAATATCACCGCAAAGACCACAAAGCTTACCATCTCGCCAACTCCACCAACTCGGTAGCCGTTAAGGCCCAGATTGGACCGATATTGCTGGATGTAGCCGTCGCTTGTATCGCCAAGTCGTAGCAGCACGCTCGCGATCACCGCGAGGGCCAAAAAAGTGTTGACTGCCAAAAAGAACAGCACAAACCTATCGTGTAAGTATCTTCGTGTTGTAACCATTGCTTACGACACATTATATGCCAACGGAGGCACAATTGCGAGAAGGGCTAAACTAGCCTGGAAGTGCTGAAAAAGTAATGTCTTTGGGTGGTGCAAGCTTCGTTTCGTCAACGCTCCAACCCTTGCAGTCCATACTAAAATTCTTGCCCGCGTCTTGGCTGCCGCTGTTGGCGCTCGAGCTTGTATTTCCGCTGTTTAACTTTTCTTTATCAAGAATGAAGCCAAAACTTCGCCCATCGGTTGTTGTCCAACTATACGCTTTATCAGCCGTGATGAGCGTGTTACTTTGACCTACATTACCTCGCTCGGTAGTAACTTCGGTCGTCATCAATCCACGGCCTTTGCCGTCAGTAAACATACTTCCTTGACCATTCCCATTTGGGCCAGAATAAGAAAAGGTGCACTGCCTGGCCTTATTGCCCGAAGAAATACTTTGCAGATTACCGTCAACTTTTGATTCGTCGTTTGTCTTTGTTGCTTGTAGCGACCCATTAGTCGATTGTGTGGTACTTTCGCTGTTATTAGACGAATCATCTTTTGTCGCCAAAAATACCCCGCCACCGACTAGGCCAAGCACTACTACACCACCAACTATCAAAATTGCACTTCTACTCATACCTCTATCCTCCGCTAATAGCTTTTACAATTTTTAGTATAGCGCAGACAAGAACAAAAAGGGCATTTGGTGCGAGATACGGGAATCGAACCCGTGTCTCTTGCTTGGGAAGCAAATGTACTACCATTGTACTAATCTCGCGGGGCAGGTTTGCCAAGCCAAACTGTGGAGCCGATGGTGGGACTCGAACCCGCGACCCCCACTTTACGAAAGTGGTGCTCTAGCCAGCTGAGCTACATCGGCGAAAAATCCACCGTTGGACCGCTGTATTATAGCAAACCCTCGCCTTGAGTTATGACCCATTATTTGCTACTATCACACCTGTCATTCACTCACCTCCCCAAACAAAATTTTCAAACCAAGACTTGTCTGTTTGGAAATTTTAGAGGAGAAGCAGTTCTCGGCTTGTGTGCTTTGATCTTCAGACTTGTTTTGAGGTCACAAGCATACAAGCCAGATGACTTGCTTGGACGAGGGCCCGTGGTGTAGTGGCCTAACATGCCTCCCTGTCACGGAGGAGATCGCCGGTTCAAATCCGGTCGGGCCCGCCAAGTGTATTTAAGAGCCTTCAATAAATTCATGTTCCTGCTAATCATTGGGGCGCTGTTTGAAGATCTATTCCAAACTTGTTTGTAATTTTAAGCCTTTTCTTGTATAGTTTGTAGTCATTGTGGATAGCTTTGAGAGTGTTGAAGGACAGATTACTGAATTACAGCAAATGCTAGCCGCTGAGGAAAATGAAGGCCTTCGGTCTTGGTTTTTGCATGAATATGAACTGTCCCAAGAGGGTCAAGAGCTACGCCGAAACCTATTGAATGGACTAGCTTTGGGCCTCAACCAAGTTGTGGAAGCTCAAGTACTTCAACCTACTACTGAAGAGGCGCGAGAAGTAAGCAAAGAGGATCATACAGACAATAACGGATTGATTGAGGAGATCCTAGAGCAACCAAATATACTATCGCCCAAGGAAATATTATACAAACGCATCGAGAAGAAGTACCAGGTCTGCCTTGAACAATATGATACAGAAGTCGACTATATCGCCAACACCACAAGAAAAGCTTCCAAACGCGACCATCAACAAAGGCTGGCTCGCCGTCAGTTTGCACGTAGTTTTTGTGATTTTAGCAACACGACGGGCGACGACCACATAATTCTAAAAGCGGAGCTACTTACATGGGTCGCGGACAACTTATTTGAAGATGACGACTTACTTGACGAAGTTTTTTCTAACGCCGCAGATTATGCTGAGCGGCACGGCAAAGAAGTAACAGCCGATCATGTCAATTTCGCACACATTATTGCTAACGCAGCCAAAGATCGACCCTATGAGAGAGACTACGATGCAGTTCTAAGAAGTATCTTTTCAAGCAGACATAATCGCGCTGATTTTACAGCTATATATTCTAACCTCGCAGAGTCATCCTATGAGCTACTGGAAGACACAGGCGCTCTTACAAAAATAGTTAAGACTGTCGATTATAAAACCCGCGCTATTGCTGCTGTACGTGTTGAGATCTTTAGATCCCTTATACGAGCAATACTTACGAACGATCTTCAAGGCGCAATCGAAATTAGCGAAAGCGAAAAAATTTTTAGTCAACTAAGTAACGACGTCGTTGGCTTTGCTTGGAGTCCTTGGGACGAAAAGGCCCTATTGGGAGTCGCACTACAAGGACTAGAAAGAGCCGAGAGAGACATGGTGCAAGAACTTAGCCTTTCAACCGATAAATCCTTGGGGAACGCAATTAATGAGGCGGGGAGATTTTTGAGCGAAGGTTGTTTCGACCCTGTCTACATCACCGAACTAGATGGCAACGGCGAAATAGAGGTGAGCCCTTTTGCCTCACAGGAAACACCTAACGACCTAAGTCATGCCCTCTTTAGCTCGAGCATGTTCCGTAAACGCATGCAGCACTTTGCACCTTATGCCTACGCTATAAAAGCCGCTAAAACAATTCTAGGTGGTGGTGTACATGGTCTCCTCATTCCTCTGAGTCCAAGCCTTACTGTTGATACTTATATTCCTTATGGCAAATCTAACATACGAACTGATGATGACATGGACCGCATGACCCACATCGCTAATTTGTTCTTACCCAGAATACTTGCTGCCGCTACAGAAGGAATCAATAAAATTGGCGTAAGTTCATTTGAAGAATCTGGCGAGTTAGCGATGAAGTATATTGATGTAGCTAAAGGTAAGCCTAAGCAGGGCGTAATAATCATTAGGCCGAATATACCGCTGGACAATAGGGTGCATCATGCTTTGCAATTGCTCACAGTAAACCATGAACGAGCATCAGTTAAGTGCGAACGGGAGACAGGTCTGCCCCTGTCGAAAGAAGTTTTTGAAACTGATAACGCTCGACTGCGCACCGAAATTAGGCATGGGCAAAAACGCTTTTTAGGACGTCGACCCATAAAATTTGTTATGCCCCAAGATCTACGACAAAACGGCCTTAATGCAGTAAACCTACGATATGACCCAAAAACAACCACCGTAAAAGCCACCCTTCGACTGGAAGATGGCGAGGTTGAGTTAAATCTTGATCGCAATTTTTCGATTGATATGACGGGCGCTATTTCGGGGACAAAACACGATGAAATGAAACCTTACTATGAGAATCTACTATTAAAGTTGGCTAAAGAATGGGCGTGTGCTAACGAAGTACACACCTCAGAAGGATTGGTTAGTCAAGCCTCTGGTAACACAGCCAATATGGGCCACTTCGCCTACCTGCGTATTAGCGATGGCAAGAAATATAGATACAGCGAACTACAAAATGATGCCTGTAAAGAAGAGCAAGGTCTTGACCTTGCTGAAGAGAACGAACGTTTAAGCGCACTTGACCCCACTGGTCAATCTCGAAACTCTACATACGTTCGCGAGAACTATGACCCCAATAAACCCCCGCTTGAAGTGTATTTTCCCTCTCTTGATTAACCCTCGGAAGCCGAACTCTATGGATTGCCAATCGCTAGGATGCTGAAGCAAAACAATTTAGTGTCGGCGACAAAATAGTTCCACCTCAGATCGACCCCGAAGAAAAGTGATTAAAAACTAAGAAATGCTGTTAAGTCTATCCACAAAGAAGTGGTTCCATACCTGTAAAGTAACGGGGCGGCAATATAACGATAGCTATATTTGACATTTCAACAATCTTATGCTACTATTGCTTTAGTGATATTCTCCATTGATGTAAAAATAAAAAAGGAAAAATTATGTTAGAACAAGAAAAACCCAGTACTAAAATATACGCTTCGGGCCACGGCAAGACGCCATCTCAATTTAGGAACGAAGCACTTAGAGATGCAAATGACAGGGAGGCAAGGACCGAAGCCACCCGTAAATCCAGTATATTTAAGCACATGCTTGGTCGAGCACCTACTGAAGAAAGTGTGCTCATGGAGCAAGCGACAGCGATGGATAAAGTAATTGAAGAAGAAAGAAAAAACCCTCTTGTTGGGAAGCTTGAATTTAATATAGGTGAAGGCGAAGACACTAGGCTTGTTGGGTTTGATTTGCGAGGTGAGCTCCTAGAAGCTGAGGATTTTGCCTTAAAAACTGTTATTGAAGCCGAGGCTAGTCCGAACATGGAATTAGTAAGAAACGCGCAGGTTACATTGGCGGACGGTACTGTGCAGTCATGGCAAGAATTTACTGCTCCAGCTATTGCCCGCCAGATACCCGAACACAAGGCCGCCTAATTAAAGCAAAGTGGCTCCACACCTGTTCCACTAAGGCCCGCCAGGATTAGCGGTTTGGTCGTGCCTCTTTGTTTGTCAAAGGTGTATAATGTCCCACATGTTAGCGGTGCGCGACCCGAAGACGGCGGACAAGATATATAGGTTTTTGCTTTTGATCTTGGCAGTGTTTTTCTTGTTTGAATTCGTGATCCACTTTTTTGGTCTGCCGGTGTTGGAACATGACAAAATCTTCCTTCCCACCCACGATAGATACATTGGTTTATTTGGGTTGACCATAGGGGGCCTGCTAATCATGTTGGCAACCACCTACCGGCGCGACAAAGGCTTGTACCGTTTTACGAGTTGGATCATATTGGCTGCTGGCGTGAATGCCGTATACATATCAGCAACAGGGGCCTACGCGAAAGAGTTTGCAGTTAACAACATCGATGCGAAATTAGGATTCCTCGGAGCTGGCATATTAGTTTGGTACATTGCTCTTAAAGTATTCGAGAGCCTTTCGAAGATAAAGCGGGTATAGTTCGAGTACCTGCTGACCTACTGGAATTTTATGTTACTATCGCTGTATGAATAATGAGAAAACAAACTATCAGCTTCACTTTGAACAGATGACAAACGAACAAATTGAAGCCATAGTTGAGACGTTATCCGACCCTACGGTGCTCATGAATAGCCTCCCAGAAGAAGAGCAGCAAAAGTACAAAGAAGCTCAGCAGTCAGTTGTGAACGCACGAAGGGCTGGCGAACGACTAGCGCACGAATTATTTATTAGCTAGACGTTCGAGCTAAATGTCCAGCGGCTTTTCTCTTTGCTTATGCTTGCAAAAAAGTTTTCGAGGCCTAATTATGTCCTATAGGAACAAATATGGGATTCAATTACGAAATTGGGAAATTTACCCCCGAGCCTCACAATATGCTTCCGGCGCAAGTCTCTCGACTGGTTTCTGATCTAGAACCAGGAGACAGTGCTATAGTTGCCGAAGAAGCTGTGTGGGTCGACAGAACACCAGAAAGAGAAACCTGGATCGATGGAAACGAAGATGCGTTGACAGACGACCAAGTCATTGCCCTTGGAAATCCCGATCCCAGGGATTATTCCAGAATCCACCGCGTAAAGCACGGGTTGGTATTGGACAATTCGCATTTAGAACTACGCTCTTGGGATCATACCAATGGGTTGTATTTGCGCCGTGACTACCAAGAAGATGAGGTGTATCTTATGCCAATCATTCACTGTGTATTTAACTCGGACGAACTGGGCCTTATTAAGCGTGCCCTTAGGAAAAATGGGATTAAGCTAAAAACGTTGGTCAGCATCTTTGATCTCACCGACGCAGTTAGGTATGCCGTCGACATAGAGGGTGACTATGAGGAGTTCGGCGGCGACAACGAGCTAGAATAATTGCGATCTTATGCGCTTGACCGCACACAAAGCAAGCTATATAGTTAACTAGTAGGTTAACTATCATGAGTGAAGTTTCTATAAAGCTAGATGCAATCTTTAGTGCTCTTTCGCATAGCACGCGGCGAGCACTGTTATATCACTTGTCGCTGCAACCAGCGACAATTCTACAGCTGGCAACTGCGCACGAGATTTCCCTGCCTGCTATTCACAAACATATTCGCTCGCTAGAAGAAGCCAATTTAATACTTCGAAAAAAGGTCGGCAGAACTAACTTTGTCGCACTAAACAAGTCTTCTCTGCTCTGTGCTCAAAATTGGACCAATCAGTTTCGGGCTGATTGGGGAAACGACGAAGAGTCGCTCGAGAACTACATAGCGAGCATGAAGGAATCGGTTTGAATTTTGTCCGCGTCCAACACAGCATGGGCGTAGTTCGATAAATACTACATAATTGCTCTAGCCAGATATAGAGCGGAAAGGAATACTACAATGGGAAAGTACGTATTCAATTATTACGACGGTGGAGACAGCGGTGATCTGCCGATGGACAAAATAATCGCCGATTGGAACACCTGGTTCGCAGAGCTCGGCGACAAGGTCGTTGACGGCGGCAACCCTTTTGGCGATGGTGCCCAAAGCGTCAAAAAAACTGGGGTGAGCGGAGTTACCGGCCAGCCCACAACGGGCTACTCAATCGTAAGCGCCTCTAGCATGCAAGATGCCGTGGAGATTGCAAAAGGCTGTCCACTCCTGCGCCACTCTAGCGCAGGCGAAGTCCAGGTTTACGAAGCGTTGCCAATGTAAAAGTCTACAGGACTTAGGCTTGATCAACCCCTTCGATAAATAACAATCTTATCTGTTAGTTGTTGGGGTTGGCTGCGCCGTGGGCTGGTTTACGGGTTGTTGAGCTTGGGTATTTTGTTGGCTTTGTTGAGTTGTATTGCTTGATTGAGCGTTGTTGTCGTTACCACACGCACTCATGAGAGCAATGATCTTTTTGGTGGTAGTTCGGTACAAAATAGCCTTACAAGTTTGCGGGTATATCAATACCTTGTCGCCGTTTTCAGCATTCTTAAAAAACACCTGTGCTTTGAGTCGTTCGACATCAGATACTGTTGCCAATGTCGGTGTTTCTTGCGGTAAATCTACCGCACCTTGAATCTGGTCAGTAATTATTTTTATTTCGGTTTGACTCGAGGTCTTTGGATTCGCAAGCTTGTTGAGCTGATCCCTGGTATCTAGGTAGTTCGACAAGGCCCAACCCCCAACCACGACTACAACTAGAACCACGCCAACTTTTACTTTGTTTTTTACAATAAATGCCCACAGACTAGAAAGCTTACCCTTTAGTAAGCCAGAGAACGTGGTTGGACCAGGAGCCGGCAGATCGTCTTCTGGCACTTTGAGGCGCGGAGCGTCAAGCGGACTGACTACTTTCTTAGGTACAGATTTGGTAATTGTCTTGTTAGAAGCTTTTTTGCTTTTGGCCATGTTTCCCTCTATTCACCAATACAAACATAAGTGTAACCAGTTTTAATACACCAATCAAGGACCTTGTGAGGTCTTGGCGTTGTTTACACTCAGTGCCACCCACGAAAATTCAATTTGCTGCGTCGCGACCTCTGGTAATACTATCTTAAATCCGGCTGCAGTTAGGTCGGTATACGCATACTGGACAAACTGTCCATTTTTAACCGCCACACTCACCACCGGCGTTTGCTGATAAGCTGCGTCAAACCGTATCTCTACCTCGCGTTGGCCAGGTTTTATAACGGCATAGCCACCACTGTCAGCATTAAACGTCGCCCTTCCCTGGAACTGAACATCCTTGTTAAACACCGTCTTTTCGACAAAAGTTACAAGACCAGCAAACAAGCTATTGCCTCTAAATTCTGAAGGCCCGCCGACGGTCAAGCCGCCATTTACCTTAAAGTCGAACACAACGCTACCATTTTGGATGGTTACGCTGCTGAGGTCTACCGTGTTGGTTACATTAGTTACTGCAACATTTGTGGTGTTTGTACTACCAGGTGGTGGCTCTTCGTTGCCATTTGCTCGTTCGGCATCCAGCTTTGCTTGCAGACTAGAGAGCTGGTTTGTAAAGATCTCGAGCCCTTCTATCTGATTTGCTCTTATCCTATCGGCATAAAGGGTACCCTTTACATACACGTCATTGTCAAAAACGGTATCCACACTTGTCGCGGCATCGAAATTAATAATCGAATTAATGTTTGTGTCTCCGCCAGTGGCTGGTGTGAGCGGGGCCTCAGAGAGAGGGTCTGGTTGAGGTTCACCTGTGCTAGTAACAGCAGGTGGCTCATCTGGCAATTGCCCGCCACCAGGCAAATTGTCATCTTGCCAACTACGCAGATAGTCAATATCAATTACTGTAGTGTTTGCGGTGTTGGTGGCAAACACAGCTTGTACCCACGGAGTCATCGCAGTTGAGAGATTTGTTGTAGCATCAACAATACCAGTACCGCATTCTACCTCGTTAATGCCATTGCTTGAGTCAACATCGGCATAGAAGTGTACATCACTTGTCCCAGCGCCAGCCGTTCGAGCAGAACGAACCTCAATGCGCAAGTACGCAAACTGGGCCGAAGACATTGCTCCCGTGCAGGCTTGAGCGGTGCCAACAATTGCATTGCCGCTGGCAACAAAACCATACCATGTGGTGTTACTGCAACCTGTAGGAGCGGTCTGGCTATAGGTAGAACAGTTACTAAAGAAAATGCCATTACCGGGCATGCCAGACCCGGCTGTGTTTGCAGTGTTTTGAGCTGACATGCCCACGTATATCCTTGCATTGTTGTTAGCAGCTGCAATAGTTGTAGGTCTAACCTTCATGGCCATGACCGGTAGGTTGGCAGCGCTATATATTTTGTTTGATGTAGTGGTAGTAGCAGCAAGGTTCTCTACGCAGTTAGTGGCGCTACCTGCAGTAACAGTCGCAGTTGCCGTCAGCCGCTCCACGCCATTGGCAAGGTTTTGCGAGGCACCTCGACAGCTACCCGCTGCCGCACCAAGTACATGGCTAAGGTTAATAGAGCCGGCACCTATGTTTGCGCCGGCAGCAGTACACCCAGTTCCGCTACCAGCGTTCCCGCCAGTATCACCACGAGCATACGAGTTCACGCCGTTACCGGCGGTTGATGGAGTTGTACAGTTGGTGTTGTGACCAGTGTTAAATTCTTCAGCCCAGTAGGAGTTTTTGCCCATAAACGCCCCACCGGTGACCAGCGACCCAAAGTTTGTGCTCATATGGCGAATATTGAAGATGCTATTGCTATTGAGGTTGTTGATGTTAAAGACGGTTTGTCCAAGCGCGGCGCTAACTGCATTGAGGTTAATGGCGCTGTCAACACTAATTCCGTTATTAAAGTCGGCGTGGCCATCCACACTTAAGTCTCCGATAATCCTGGTGTTGCCAGCAGTGAGCGTACCGCCTCCACCAAATTCGCCTAATGTTTGGCCTGTCAGCCCAACCAGATCGAGCCCACCAGCAATTAGTGTCCGGGGCGTAGACGCGTAATAGACCGTTGGCACTCTGTTAGTGCCGTCAAAGCCACCGATTAAATAAATATAACTATTCGCAACCACAAATGACGAGGCTTGCCGGGCTGATGGTAAAAAGTTTTGCCCGGTGTTCCAGTTGCTGATTGTACCGTCGGCATTAAGCCGAGAGTAAAAGACCGTATTGGCGCGCGATGTGCCGTCGAATCCGCCGATGATGTACATGTAGCCATTTGCCACGGCCGTGGCGTGCTCTTGGCGTAGTTGCGGCAATTGGGTCCCAGAACTGAAGGTTCCAAGACTAAAGTCAGAGTTTATCGCCGCATAGTACACGGTGTTTTGAGCTGTGGCGTTGCGCCCACCAACATAGTAAATGTAGCCGTTTGCCAGCACCGCGCTGCCCATACCCCTGGCATTGGTAAGATTGTTGACATTTGTGTTCCAGGCATTGGTGGTCGTTATTCCCATGATAGAACCATCAGCATTCAGCTTGCCGTAATAAACCGTGTTGATCGGTGTGCCACAGGTTGCGGTGTTGTCGCTACAGCCACCCAAAACATAAATAACACCGTTGTTTACCACCACCGATGGGGCAACTCTCGCTGTAGTAAGCGCCATGACATTTGTCTGCCAGGTGCCAGTGGTACCGTCTGAATTTAGCTTGGCATAATACACCGTGCTCTGAGCATTTGTACCGTCGAAGCCACCAACAACGTACAAATAGCCGTTGGCAACAGTGGCGGCGGCGAGCCGACGTGCACCCGGTATGCTGTTGCTGTTTACAGGGCTGGCGCTGGTGCCGCAACTAGTTGCGACCGCGGTTCCTTGACATTGCCAGGCACCCACAGAGCCGTCGGCATTCATCTTGGCATAAAACACACCGTTGGTCGTGTTGGTACCGTCATAACCACCGACTGAATAGATATACCCATTCGACCGGGCTGATGCGGCTCCTTCTCTGTTCACAACTTGAGTTGTATCTTGTGGGGTGCTCGCACCAAGCGGAATGTTGTTGATCAGCGTTGTTCCCGAGGTTAACATTTGAGAATTCTATAACTTTCTTCGTTGTGTATCTGTAGAGCAATGCCTTGCCAGCTTTGGCGTAGATCAGTACTTTATCCCCGTTTTCAGCGTTCTTGAAGAAGTTTTGACCCTTGAGCTTCTCGGCATCACTTACGGTTGCGATAGTCGGTGTCTCGCCCCCTGGGAGCTCCACCGTTCCTTGTATTTGGTCAGTTATGATTGTTATCTCTGTTTGCGTTGAAGTCTTTGGGTTTGCTAGCTGGTTCAGCTGATTGCGTGTATCGAGGTAATTGTTGAGTATCCAGCCCCCTATAGCAAGTAATACTAATAACCCCGCTACCTTTAGCTTATGCTTGCCAATAAATCCTAGAATACCCCTGATTTTGTCAGATATAATCCCTGATATTGTGGGTGGGGTCTGTGGCACTATGTCGTCTTCTGGCAACTTGATTCGCGGAGCCTCGAGGGGCTTAATAGTTTTTTTAGAAGTCGTCTTTGCTGACTTGGTAGTTGTCTTCTTGGTTTTGGCCATTCACTCCCTCACTTTATTGTACTGACTAAGTGTAACCACTTTGGTGGGTCTTATCAAGGATTCACTACTCTCGGATCATTTATATCTAGGGCTATCCAGGAGAATTCAATCTGTTCTGTCGCGGGCTCTTTGAGCACGATAGTAAAGCCGGTGGTGGAAAGGTCTCGATATGCATACTGGACAAACTTCCCGTTGCCGACATTCACTGACACAACTGGGTTATTATCGTAATCACGACTGAACGGCACGCGCACTTGAGTTTCACCGGATTTGATCGTAGCGAAGCCACCCGTGTCGTTGTTTAACTTAACTCGGCCCTCAAAGCTCACGTCGTTTCTAAATACTGTCTTTTCTACAAAGGTGACGAGTTTATGGAAGATGGAATCTCCACTAAACTCGGATGGACCACCGATACGGAGCGCACCAGTCACACTTAGGTCAAGAGAAACAGTAGTCGCCCCTAGTGTCACTGGGGCTCCTGAACTAGACGGTACGGCGGGTGGCTCAGTGTCACCAGGTGGTGGCTCTGTCGACTGACTCGCAACTTGATTACTCAATGATGATATTTGATCTGTTAGCACCTCAAAGCCTTCAATCTGATTCGCCTTAATCTTGTCTGCTGTTATCTGCCCACTAAATGTCGCGTTACCACTAGAGTCAAAAGTTATAAGTGGTGTTCCATCGGGACTGGTGAAGGCAACGATTTCATCATCACCAATCGAAATATCTATGCCCTGTCCATCAACACTCTTGATATTGCTTAATGCCAAGCTGTCTGTGGTAACTTTTGGAGTAATGATCTCTAGCCCTGCTACTACACGATCTGTAAATATCTCTGACAAACCTGCCGAGTAGTTTTGGGCTGGAATATCTCGCACTAGACTCGTCAGAATGGCCTGGGAGTCCGCATTTGCCTCACCCTCGAGGCTAAACGGAGTACCCAAACCTTGAGAATTACTGAGATAGACCATCACGCTGCCGTTGTCGATCGAGAAGTAATCATGCATGGCATATCCGATAATCTTGCCTGCTTTTGTTGCTTTCATGGCAACTCCCGGTATAGTCGATGCCGTCAGTGGATCTCCCGCACGAATAATCTCTGTGCCACCTAGCGTGGTGACTTCGGTAGGCACTCTACCTACAAGCGCTACTTCGACCACCTGCCCCTCAACATAGTTACCCAGAGTGATCTTAGGTGTTGTTGCAATAACACCAATAAGCTTGGGGTCGTAAGGAGAACTTGCTTTCTCTACTCTGCCTGGCTCAACATCCGACATCCGCACGAGCGTACCAGGCGGTAAAAGCAAAGGATCACCGAGGTAGTACTCGGCGACATCGGAGTTGTCGACTATATCAAAAAGCTGTATCGGCGGGTCATTACCTCTGCTTAGTGCCCCTGACTCGCCCGGTGGGTCATCATGCCAAAGGCGTATACTATCCAAATACATGTCGATCGTTGTAGCTGTGGCACCAACGGGGTTACTATTCGACACCGTCCAACCCATAGCCACCGTAGGAATATTGTTAGCGATCGGGCCGCCGCATACCTGCACTCCATCGATAAAGAATCTGGCCTGATCGTTCGCAATATTTTCGACTTCGATCCTTAGTCGTTGTAAAACTGTTGTGCTAACTGTTACGCCAGAGTTAATCGCCGTACCTGTTTCAACTCCTGCCGAGCGGTTGACGCAGTACCATGTTGTATCAGTTGTATTCTTTCGGAAATATATACCATTGGTTGGCACGGCCGCGGAGTCTGCACCTAGTGCATCGTTGGTAAAACCGACCTTGTAGGCAGAGGTGTTCGCGGTAGTGCTGACACGTTGACTGACTTCCATGACTGGGTTTTCGTTTTTCCTAATACCGACAATACCGCCTGACGAGGTATTACACCCATCGCCCGCGGTTGGCGTCGTACCGGCTCGAGCTCGAACCGTAGAGTGGTTATTGTCAGCCAGAGTTATCCAGTTACACTCCGTATCCTCATCAAACACCATACTATTACTGTTTGCGTCTGCTGCGATGTTGATAGAACCACCCACAAAATCTTCAACAAGGGTGTCCCAAGATGAGTTAATGCGCCCATTGACGTAGAACTGATCCCTCGTCTGACCTCCTCCTACGGCAACTCGGGCAAAATCAAGAAAACCATCTGAGCTCCTGCCTACAGTTAAAAGATTTGTCGCTGATGGCCCCAGGACTTCAAGCGCATTACCAGTTGTGAGGCCAGTCGCGTTGACCTGAACTCCAGTTCCGGTTGTAACTGAATTTGTATTTATCACCAATGCATCGTCTGTATCCCCAGAGTTAAATGTCAGATTTGTCCCAGTGCTAGCATTACCAATCGTGATCACATCTGCCCCTGTAGCACCAGTACCGATGTTTATCGTGTCTACCCCTGTGCCTATACCAAAGTTAAGCGTAGAGTTTGCAGTGGATTTACCAAGAGAAATGGTTCCATCATCGGCAAAGTTAGCAAACGACACTCCACCGTCTTGAATATCAAAATCCCCACTGTTGGCGAGGTTGAATAGTATGTCTCCGCCGTCTGCCGAGTTGGAGGTGATCTGTAATGGAGACGCCGTAGACCCCGTCAGCGTAGATATAGCTACGAGTGCTTGATCGTTAGCACCGCCTCCGGCAGAAGCCACGTTTTCACCAAAGGTTAACCCCGATTCGGCACCAGAAAGTTGCCAGTTCCAGACAATATTATTCGCACCATTATTGATTGAGCTGTTCCCTGTGGCTGCAACAATCTGATCGAGACGTGCATTACAGCCGTCGGAGTTATTACAGAGCGTTTTTATCGATCCGTTTTCGATAATTTTTACGTCGTTGGTTGTTGAGTTGTAGAACAACCCACCGTTGAGAGCAGTCAGGTTGGACGAGGGGTCGGCTGTGGTCGAGTCAAGCTGAAAGATAGTCGTAGCCGTATCGGTGCCTGTAGAATTACCGACTTTAACGATATTTCCCCCACCCGCACCCCTAGCAGTGGTATCAACCGTAAGCTGAACCTCACTAGCAGCAGCATTTCTAACCGTGAGGGCTGATGTGCTGTCTGTTTGGGGATTTACGATCAGTCTACCGCTGTTATCAAGTACCAATACGTCAGTTCCACCTCGCTGAAATTGTAGGATATTGGCAGTTCCGGCAGTCTTGTTAAGAAAAATCGAAGAGTTAGCAGATGAAGCATCAGCTTGCACACCTTGGGCGAGCTGGACAAAGTTACCGCTCGTCAAGCCGTTTAATGCTTTTGAGTTTAGTGCATATGGTGTTGAGCTAAATCTCGTAAAGGGGCTCATCTCGCCGTCCCAGGTTGGCACACCACCGGTTCCCCCGACATTCACAGACAGCCATAACGTATCCTGATTCCAATCGACACTACTGCCGAAGGCAGTGACAGAACCCATATATATACTAAAATAACCATTCTTTACTAGTACTTTATTACCACCTGTCCTTGTCTCTGTCCATTTTAGGGTTTCGTCCCCTCCACCCAGCACGCCGTTGCCGTCTTGATAAATCTTGAACTCAACATTGTAGTTACCATCTGGCACCACTGCACCGGTGTTTGTAAGGAGTCGGCCTTGGTAGTTGATCTGTTCGTTAATACCTACAGCCGCTTTGGCTTTAGAGAAGTGGAAAGCGCCCATCACCCCTGTTAATACTACAATACTACATGCAAGCATAAGGGCTCTTACTCGAAATCTCGAACCTTTGACTACTGTTATTGGTTGCATGTTATGGTAGATTTTTGTTTATTTTAATGGTTTTTCGTAACTCTTATAATTATACCATTAAAACCAAAAGCAAGATGACTTTTTCATCTGTTATCCACAGTAGTCGTAGGCTAGTGTTTGTGGCGAAGATTCGATGCAGCGCGGGCGGCCACAATTCGCTCTCCAAACCAAAAACTGGTCGTCATCAGAACCGCCACGCCAAACGCCGGCCAGACCGAGTCTAAAATTTGCGCAACCCTACTATTTACATAACACTCTGAGCTAAAATAATCGGCACTACCCGGTACGCATTTTGGGGAAATAGCGCCGGCCACCCCTGTATAATCCCGTGTTACGCTGACAATTGTTTGGACAGTTGTTTTATTATTCAGTCCGTCGCTGACGGTAATTGACACCACGTGTTGACCAGATTTTGCAAACTTGTGCGACGCCGTTTGCTCACCGCCATTTGATAACGAAAAGAGATCATTTAACGAACCGTCATCCCAGCTTATGGAAACCGCATAAGGAGTAACTCCCCCAATAATGGTGTATTTGAGAACTCCGACTTTGTTAATTGGATAGGCTTTTCGAGCAAGTGCAGTCGTGACAATAAGTGGCTCGTAGTTCGGTGGGTTGTTTTGGTTTTGGGCGGCTGGATCATTTGGGTTCGTTAGTTGAGCGGTAGTTCCACTAACTCTAAGCTTTTTTGGAATGTCATAAAATATTGTCAGCACACTTGAGTCTGGAGCATACTGCGCATCAGCGTCACTCATTTTTGCGATAAAATTATTTTGCCCAGGGCGAAGGCTGACAGTGAGTTGAAATTCTCCGCTATTTCCGCATAGCGAGGCACCCGCAAAAGTTGAATAACGAAATAGTTCAACATACAGCCCGGGCTGACATGTACCTCTGATAGTTATCGTGTTCGTGTTGACTCGACTGTTGTTTGAAGGCTCGATGAATGTAGCTGGAAATTGCGGAATTGGACCTTTCATTCTGCCGGTGAGGTTTACGCCACTGGATACTGTTTGGTCGGCTTGGGCGGCATTGCTCGCAAAGAAAAGAGTGGCACCGGTGAGCACAAGAATGAAATATAGGACCGTGTAGGACGTAAATGATATGCCAATTCGACGGCCGGTATGCTTGTGATGCGCAACCCGAACACCATACTTTTTGGTAGACTCAACGTGCTTACCCGAGCGAGACTTGGTCTTCGATATTGTGCGACTAGTCTTCTTTTTTAGTGTGCCCATTGCCTTGCTTCTTTTTTGATCGTTTGACAATGAATTTGTTGTAGCGAGTTACCAAGAAAATCAATAGTGCCAGCAGCGCAAGTGAGATTGCGACAAGTTTATACGGTATGACCCAAAAACTGGCAGTTTGACTTATAATTTTGTTTTCTTCGCCGTAGGTGACGTCCGCTTGAATCTTATATTTACCAAATAAGAGCTTTTTGTTTAGTTGCTGACTAAATTTACGAGTACTCTTTGGAAGCACGTTTCCGCCACTTGAATTTAGTTGGCTGTCTTGCACAGTTTTGCCAAACATGTTCGAAACCCGAATTGTACCCTTTGGCTTAATGTGCACATTGCCGGTGTTCTCTATTTTGGTCACGATACCGATTGGTCCGTATTCGAACAATGTTCGTTTCTTGCCATCACGCGAACTGAACAATTCTGTTATCTTTGCGGACTCTTGGACATCACCAGAAACACGAACCAACATAAGCGTACCGATACTGGCCGAAAGCGAGACTCCGCTGCCTTGGGCATCGGCTGGTGTTCCCGTGTAGCGGACAACTCCGTAATGGCCGCCGGGGCTTGCGTCTTTGGGAACCGTAATTGTCACGTCAAACGTTTGCTGTTGCCGTGGAGCGAGCGTTGCGGTCGGAATTGTACTTAACCAATCTTTTATAGAATATGGGCTTTGCTCTTCATCTTTCAAGAGTATCTTTGGACTCCCATCTTCGCCACTCGCCACAAAGTCGTTGTACTCTGCCTCTACGACCAGTGTTTCCTTGGTCACATTTCGTACCTTGAGCTGCGTTTTGATAACTTGCCCTGGGTCGGCCTTTATATCTACAAGTGGTGGAGAAATCTCAAGACCTTGACCAGCCCCCTGTTGGGCAGACGTTGAAGTTGTAAGTGCACTGAGTGGGAGAAGTCCAAAAAGCAAGATAGCAAGTACCGACAAGTAGTATTTCAAAAGATTACCCCTTTTAGTATTAATTACCTCTGATCAAGAATATTATAGCAAACAAAAGCGGTTTCTGTTTTTGAAGATCAGAAACCGCAGTTGAAGTGCTCGTTTTTTTTCAGAGACTAGAAGGTTGCTGTCGCGATGTAGGTCATCGTTGCAGTGTATGTACCAGCTGGTTGACTACCAGGTACGTTCACGATGTAGCTCGTCGTGAATGTGTTGGCATCGGTAGCTGATGCTGCTGATGCAACACCGTCAGCTGTCACAAATCGATACTGGTTAGCTGTTCCGTAGTTTGCAGTGTAGCTACCACTACCCGAGCCCGATGGATCGGCACCAAAAGTACTTGGAGAAGTGTTGGAACGAAGGTTTGCCCCAAATTGTGCGGAGCCTGGGGATGACGCAGTTTGCGAACCAAGCGCGGCAATGGTTGGAGAACCAGAACACGTCGCACAGGTGAGCGTTGAGCCATTAATCGTAATTGAGTAACCGGAGACACCGTTGGTTGATGCCGCCATTACGGAGGTGCCGGTGCTGGCTGCAGTGCTAGAGAAGGTTCCAAAGTTTACTGTACTACCGGCAACTGTGCCACAGTTTTGGCCTGTGATCGAAGTGCCTGTACAAAAAACCAGTGACTCGTCTATAGTACCCGAAAGCTGGATCTGGGTTGCAGTTGATGCAGCGACAACACCCGTATCAACAGGGGTGGTCCACGACGCATCTGAGTAGGTTGTAACTCGAGCAAAGAAGGTTTGGTTTGTAGTAGTTGGGTTCTGTACGTTCCCGAACACTACTGTTTGCGATCCAGTTGGAGCCGCAGCGTTTCCAGCTTTGCTTAGTCGAAGCGAACCCGCAGTTGCAGTGCTGACTGTCCACCCGGTAGCGTCACCAAGGTTAACTGGCTGACTGGCTAGGGTTGATGAGCTGTTTGAAAACCCTGTAGGTGTCGTACAGGCGCCCGAGGCGGTTGTACACACTGTTGCAGACAAGGACTGCAGTGTGGTGCCCGATGGCACCGTAAAGTTAAATGTATATGAGGTAGTTGCGTTCGAACCGGCCGGGTTCGAAGAACTAAGTGTGAGCTTACGTGCGGTGATCTGTGCGGCATTGGCAGTTTGTGGAACCACCAACGCTTGCATTGTCGCCAACAGTAAAGCCGCGGCTGCTGCCAAATAGACAGCGCGCGCTGAAACGCTTGACATGGTATTTGCTACTTTGTGCATTTTTGTTTACCTTTTTTAGTTGTTTATATTAATCGTCTCTTGTAATGAAAGAGTTGAGTAAAAGATAGCATGAGCGTTGTAAAAATGCAACATCAAAACTTTCAGCTTTTCCACAGCTTCGAATAATTAGTACGTACCAGTGCAAACGACCGCTTGACTACCGGTGTACGTACCGCCCGGCGTCGTTGTAGAAACGTTCGCAATATATGAGATGGTGTAGTCTGTTTGACCAGATGATTTGGGGGCGCTGGCAATTGTTTCTCCCGAATTGTATCTATAGCTATTGCTGGTATTGTAGTTCGCATCAACCGTGCCGAATGAAAATGATGAATCTGGGACTTGAACCGGTCCAGACCCAAAGGCTATTGGACTGGTGTTACCAACAAGGTTAATGCCAAACTGCTCTGTGCCGACCGTCGACGCTGTGTTTGTTGCCAAGTTTGTCATGGTATGTGCGCCGCTATTTGGCGCCGCGCCCACAATAGAAACCACATAACCGTAAGCCGTGTAGTTTAAGACGCTAAACGTAGCGGTGGCAGTGGCAGTGGTGGCGGTCGAAAAAGATCCAAAGTTGACACTGCCCGAGTTAAGCGTGCAGCTGAGGGTTGGGTCGGGAGTGGTTATATATCCATTTTCGACTTGAAAGTTTGATGAAGCCCCATTGCCAACACCAATATTCCCCAGCGCTTGCTGTCCGCTCTGCAGCTGAAAGTTCGTGGAAGAACTGTCAAGATTTCCGCCAGGACCAATAAAGCTTTCGTCTATTCGGTAGTTGTTCGACGCACCTTGTGCCATAACTACCCCTGGAACCAATACAAATACCGCGAGTCCGCCAAAAAACAACATCAATCGGTGCGTAATTTTCGTCATGCTTATGCGTACCTATTATATATGGAGTGGGCACGTAAAAATACTGCACTATTTCGCTCCAAGGCGACGCTAGACTTTTATGTACGTTCGGGTTGGTTGCTTTTCTTTTAGGTCATTCACGTACTGATTTGCGTCCTTAAAGCTGAAGTATATATGTGCAGCTCGTATCTGATTACCCTTTGTTTCGAGGTTTTTTATTATTTCAAGCCCATAGCCGGTATCAACGACCTCTGAATATTGGCCCGGTTTGAGCTTGAAAAGTGCGTCGACTGTCCGGGGTGAAATGTCTCGATTGTTTTGGTCGATCAAAAAGCCATATTCGCCGCCGGCTTCTTTGGTGGCTGGATCTTCTGAAATTTCCTTGGCGAGAGTCGCAAAGTCCTTATTGTTTTTTAGTTGCGCCAACGCAACATTTGCTCGGTCATGCGTATCGGTGTCGAGATGTGATACTAGTTTTTGGGCAAGGAGTTGATGCTTTAAGCTTCTCTTGAAGTCACCGACCGACCATCCCCAATAGTCTTTAAGGACTGCTTCGAACTCTTTGTCGTTCCCGCCCAATCGATTTTGTTTTTTTACGATAGCTATTGCGTCATTCACTTCTTGATCACTGACGCTCACGCCGTTGTTTTTGGCCAACTTATCAATATAGGCATCGTTGACCACCTTTTCGAGGGCTCTTTTTTTGAAGTCGGCAAGCTGTTGTTTGCCAGCTTCGGAACTAAAGTCTAGTTTTTGCTGAGATTCATAATAATGAGTGTAGTGTTGGACCTCAAATAAATAGTCCTCATACGCAACAAACTCTGAACCCATTCTCGCAATCGGAAACGGTACCACTTTTGTAACCTTGTACAAAAATGTTGACGTACTCTTTACTTGATATAGGGCTACGACGCAGTACGAAAAGAACGCCACCACCGCAACCAAGAACAAGGTAATCGATATTACCACCAGTTTGTGCTTACTGTGCTGGAGCGGATAGATATACTTGCGCGCGCCCTTTAGCACTTCTTCTCGATGAAGCTCAATATTATCGCTGGTTATTCGGGTCCCGGGCTGGTCTTCGGGTTTCTTCCGTCTAATTTTGTTGACTAGCTTTTTCATACGTCGGCCTCGCCCTGCATCATTGGCGGGTTATTGGCCACAATTCCCTTCTCTCTTAAAATTCCAAGCAGTTTTTTCTGAGTTTTTGCAGGATGGTGAACATCGTGAATTACCAAATCACCAACAAATGTCTGCATCATTATTGTACCAAATCCCAGCACAGTTTCTTGAAATCCAGCGACTTCGTAGTTAACCATTTGGATCTGATTAAGACCAATGTCAACTACACTACGCTTCCAAAGCCCTTTTTGGGTAATCTGAATAAAACGCTGGTCGGTCAAAATGAATACGCTGTAAAACCAGGTAATCCAGGAGGGTAAAAACACAATGCCTGCCAGAATTAATCCCGCAGCAAGGCCACCAAAAAGATACGAATATTCGGGCTTAATGAGAGATGGAATAGTGCCAAGCAACACGGCAAGCATCGCCAGAATAAGACCGCGCCTCATCACGATGGGGTGTTTGCGAAACACAAACAGCAGCTCTTCGCCATCAAGTTGGTCCTCAAAAAACTTTTCCGCCTTGTTTTCGCTCATGCTCAGATACGATTATACCCTAGTAGGCTTGGTATCCCCACTACGATATCGCGTGGCTACGCCACACTCCTCCCTGCGGTGCTCGACAATAAGATAATCAAGATTATCGTATTGCCTGTGCTCCTCGTACGCCGAACTTTGGTTCTCATAATAATTACATTACCAATAAATACACCCCTGGCGGGGTGAATGTATTGGTATCCCCACTACGATTCGAACGTAGATCTGCTCCTTAGGACGGAGATGTTCTATCCATTGAACTATGGGGACAAATGTGACTGCCTGCTCTCTTACTACTTTCTTTTTGGTTGAGTAAACTTCTCGTGAACCGTTGGATAATTAAAAATTTCCGACTGACTAAACCAGTGGGCAATCTCGGCCTTGGCCTCATCAACATCACCAGACGCATGAATAATATTGGCGATTCCCGTCTCTTCCGAATCAGCGTGATCGAAGCTGACATGGGCATAGTCGCCGCGAATCGTTCCTGGCAACGCGCTTTTTGGCTCGGTAGTACCGACCATTTTCCGCACAATCGAAACCGCGCCAACCCCTTCTAGCACAATCGCAATCACTGGCCCTTCTTGCATAAGCTGCAGCGTCACGTCGAATGCCTTTTGGCCACGACGCGAAATCATTTTGCTGATTGTCTCATAGTGATGATGGTAGTGCTCAGCGCTTGGTTGTAACATTTTTGCCGCGACAATCTTAAGTCCTGCTCGCTCAAAACGAGTAATAATCTCACCAACAAATCCACGCTGCAGGCTATCGGGTTTCAAAATAATCAACGTCCGTTCCATCAAACATCCTTATTAGAATTACATTTGTTTGCTATTACTGTAGATTGTACCAAATAACACCGTACTCGTCACAATTTAGTAGCACTTTCTAGACGATCGTCCCAAAAATGCTACTATTTATATATGAGCCAGCGTGAAAAATCATCTACTCAGTATATCTTAGAGGCACTTATTCCCTATTCCAAGGCCAATATGCAGCTCGCGTTCAAGCCCTCCAGATTTTTTGCGGAACTTGAAAGACTCGACCGTGTCAAAGAGCAGACAGCAAAAACGTCATTTTACCGCGCCGTGAGGAAAGGTTTGGTTGAGCTCGACGATCAAGGAATACCTCGCCTAACCAACAAGGGTAACCGTCGAGTACTTCCCTTTTCGGCGCCCAAACTCAAGGGCGCTCACCTCATGATTGTTTTTGATATACCAGAAGTGGATAGGTGGAAGCGGGGGCATTTACGGACATTGCTACTCGAACTATCGTTCAAACAAGTACAGAAAAGTGTCTGGACGAGCCCATACGATCATCGGGAACTTTTGAAAATGGAGATTGAGGAACTGGGTTTAGGAAAAGAAATACGTCTGTTTGAAGCCAGAGATTTATTAAAATAGTAGCACTTTTGCGACGATCGTCTAAAAAGTGTTACTTGGTGTGGTGTAGAGTGGAGTGTCGTACAATATGGGGTATGGGTAAAGAATCGCAGCATGTGCAAGGGCTTCTGACGGATTTTTTAGAGTATCTCGAGATCGAACAAAATCGATCACAAAAAACAATCGCAAACTATGACCACTACCTTACCCGCCTTATTGACTACGCGGGCGACATTACAGTCGCGGAGATTACACCAGAACTGATCAGAAAATGGCGGCTTTGGCTTAATCGACTCGGCACCAATAGTAGTGACGAGCTGCAAAAGACAACCCAAAATTATCATCTGATTGCCCTGCGCAGCTTCTTAAAGTATTGTGCCAAACGCGATATTCCAGCCCTCAGCGCCGATAAAATAGAGCTGGCCAGAACCAAGAGAAAACAAGTTACCTTCCTGTCTGATGAAGAAATGAATCGTTTGCTCGAGCAGCCAAACACCAACGAAGTGGGAGGCTTGAGAGACCGGGCAATTTTAGAATTACTCTATTCGTCGGGGCTACGCGTCTCGGAGCTGGTAAGCCTTAACCGTGACCATATCAATCTGAAACGATTGGAGTTCATGGTTCGAGGAAAAGGCCAAAAAGACCGGCCGGTGTTTGTCAGCCCGCACGCGGCACAGTGGGTAGAGCGCTATATCAAAGCCCGAAAAGATAACAGCCCCGCACTATTTGCACGGATTGGCGGCCAAAAAGCCATAGACCGATCGGGAGACCACCTGCGCCTTACCGCCCGCTCGGTACAGCGAATGGTGGCCCGCTACGCACTACTAGCGGGCATCACCAAGCACGTCAGCCCTCATACCTTGCGACATAGTTTTGCGACCGATCTGTTGATGAACGGCGCGGACTTGCGAAGTGTGCAGGCAATGTTGGGCCACAGCAACATCGCAACTACCCAAATTTATACCCACGTCACTGACCCTCACCTAAAAGCGGTTCATGAGAAGTTTCATCGAAAAAACGACTAGGCTAATCTACTGGACACTCGGGAATGTCAGACTTCACAGATCCGGTTGGATCTTTGGTGACACTCAAAACCTTACAAATTGATTCTGCAGAATGTAGTGCCGACTCAACGTTCCTGTATTGTGCATTCGCGGCCACTCGCACTTGAATTCGCTTGAGTACGTCGTTCGCTCTACCAGTAGAGTCAATCATAATTTGGGCGTTATTAAACCGAATCGTGTTGCCGCCTGCATCTTTGCCGCTAATGGTCACATCCGTAACCTCATAAAGTGATCGAATGTGCAGCACGCTGTTTGGTGTGTCGATATTCTTTATGGTGATGCGACACTTTCTGGCACTGCTGCCGCTACAGTTGGCCTGGCCAATAATGCCTTGGTTATTTGGATAGGCTTTGCCGCTCATATCAATCCCGGCACCATTTGTGCTGTTTGGCAAAAGAAAGGCGTTGATATTAAACGTGTTTATTAAATCTCGTCTTCCCAAATCAGCTCGAGTAAGATCAATTCTTAGCCCACCAACGGTACAGTTGTCTGGAAGTTTTGGCGGTAAATTCGCGTTACCACCAGAAAAAATACAACCAGACACCGCGCCACTGCCGTTGGCATCATCCCAACTAAAGGTCAGTTCGTTGACGTTCACCGCGGCTTGTCCGTCAAGACTTCGTCCTTCGATCGGTATTAGTGTTGAATCGTTCACCTGTAAATTATCCAGCTCAATTGTTTCCGGTGCCTTGTCATAGAGCACACAGGTGTATCTGTTAACCCCGTCCGGGCCATCAATTTCGTTAGTAATAGGAGCCAAATAATCGGTGTTGCAATCGGTGTTTTTTATGCTAGCAGTTGGGGTTTTGTAGAGATAATTGACTACGTCGTTGACACCAGTTTCGGCGTTATAAAAAGCTTGGTCACTCAGTTGCCTGTCCAGCGCTTGGCGTTGCTCGTTACGAGCGTTTTGGGACATTGCCAGCACGATCAGCGATAGCATCAGCACGATGATAATTGCCACAATGAGCGACACTACACCTTGTTCGTCGTTCTTTAATTTTTTGTGTGTGGTAGCCATAAGTACGTACGTTAATTTAATCGTCTTTTTACAGAGTTGTCCAGTAGTGAGGTGGCGCAGAAATTACTGCCAGCAATGCCCGACTTGCAATTGGCATCTTTTGGCTGGGAGTTGTTTATTGGATTGCCGTTGTCATCATAGTGGGTTAATAAATCATCATCGCCATAGGCGACTTTTATGGTAACCGTAAATATCTTGTTTGAAGCGTCCGGCGTAACACGAAAATCCAACAAACGCATATTAGTCTGCAAAAATTCCCTACCGCTCGGGTCGCTTTTGCAGGTGTCTCCCGAGTTGATTCGATCAATTTTGAGCCCATAATCATTTGATGCCGACGTGCCTTCGACTTTTTTGTTTAATTGATAGGTGTAGCGCGTATCACCAATGCAGAATTGTTTTTTAGGATCGTTTGGTTGTGCAGGATCTACCTTCCTTAGATCGCCGTTGGCAAACTGGATCGTCCGCGTCACTTCTTCTGAAATATTTCTAACGGTTTCTTGGGTTTTGGATTGCACAAGCCCCTTGTAGTAACTTCTGCCGATATGAATCGCCGTGGTAGTTGCAATCAATAGCACAATGCTAAAGGCCAGTGTTGCCACCATTAACTCAATAAGCGTAAAACCTTTATTGTTTTTTTTCATGTGTTAGCCACCGGAAACTACATAAAGCATAACCACTACTGTAGATTAAAGTCTTAACAAGGGCAAGGCTTGGTGGTTATTGATTTTTTGTGCGAACCGCTCGTTTCATCAGCTTTTGGCGATAGTTCCAGCCAATTTTTGCGACAATCACAACTGCGCTTACTCCCAACACCCATTCTCCCAGCTGGCTATACACGGTTTTGGTGCGATTGGTCATAATGCCAGCCGTAATGAGGCCAGGATTGGTTTGCGTCGTCGAAGCGAGCAGCCTTCCGTTGTGGTCAACCACCGCGCTACTGCCAGCTTTTGCAGATTGCACAAAGGGTCGCGCGTTGCTGACGGTGATAAAACGAGCAATCTGCTGCGCTTGGGCATGATACGTCGGAGCGTTGGCAAACATCACGAGCGATGCCGAGTTTGTCAGCAGTTCGGCGCCAGACTGTACTTGAGATCGAAACTGTTCTGGATACACTGCCCCCGAGCACGCCGTTGCTGCAATGAGGTGTCCACTCGCCCGAAACGGCATCGCTTCGGTTTGTCCTTTATGAATCTCGCGGCTACCACGAATCATCTCCAACATCTGGGTTTGACCAAGCATTTTATAGATGTATTCGTAGCTATATGGCATTGCCTCACCGACAGGAATCAGCAATATTTTGTCGTGTTGATACAGCGGCTGGGCAGAAGAATTGTAGGCAATTAGTGTGTTGTGGTTCTTGCCGTTTTCGGTCCGTTTTTTTGAGGTAATTATTGGGGACTGCGGACTCGACATAAGCCTGCCCAAAGTGACACTGTCAGCTTGTTTGCTCTTTTCAAAAATAGAGACGTATTCTGGCAGCACTAAAACGTCTAAGCCCAAAGGTTGGGTTTTAGATTCTTGAGCTTCGGCAAGCACTCTGCTGGTTTCGTCCGTTGCCGCCGATGCGACTTGCAGTGCACCAACCTTTAACTCAGAACCACGGGGCGTTGCGTAGCCAGCGTAGCCCAGGCCGACTAGAAGCATCACTGCCAGTAACACCATACTGCTGAACTTCCAGCGCTGATGAAGCAGCCAAAAGAGTGCCAGATTTACCAAGATTACAATGACGCCAAGACCATACAGACCGACCAGCCGACTCGAATACACCAGCACCGTCGAGCTGGCGGGAAACCCCAGGTCGCCAAAATTCCAATTCGCTCCAATGCTGCCATTGGAGCCGTACATTGCAAGCGAATATAGCCAACTGCGAAGAAATTCGCAGACCACCCATAGGGCTGGCACAAACAAAAACGCTTGCGGTGATAAGAGCCGCAGATTTAACGCGCGATATAGATAACCAAAAAGCACAAAACCAAGTGACAAAATGCCCGCAAACCCAAAATAGGTAAAGAATAGCCCAAACGTTACCCAGCCGCTTTGTAGTCCAGCAAGAAATACCGTGTCGAGCTGGGTGACCCAAAACAGCACAATCAACATCATGATGAGACCCGCCAGCCACACAAAAAAGACAAACCAACGAGTCGATACCTTTTGCTTTTCTAAGTCATAGATTAGGTACAAAAAAGGCAGCACTACCACGAGCACTAGCCAACTTGAAACAGTGCTTATAAATGGCAACGCCAAACAGATCCCCGCAGTAATGGACTTTACAAATAGCATTAGTCGGTGCCGGTTAGGCGCCTGGGTTTGAGTCTGTGCCACTCCAGTTTGTTTTTTCGTATGAGCTACCACTGTTTACCAACCATGATATTATATACCATAAGAAGTTTGTAATGACTGGAGTGTTGATTATATGAGTACTGCTTCCCCTGCGCCAAAGCGAAAAAAATTACTGCTTGTCGGAACCATCGGAATTGTCATAGTCGCAGTTGGCGGGGGTCTGATCTACCTGCAAGTTCGAGATCGCCCATTTAGCAATCCGCCCAAACCAAGCACCTCTAGCCCAGGGCCACCACAAAACGTAATTACTCAGTTCGAAGACAGCGTTCCGAGCGGAACAATTAGCCCCAGCGAAATTACAAAAGACCCAAATAAATTTAGTGGCAAAGAAGTAAAAGTGCGCGGCATCATCATCCAAATGACTGACGGCAAATATTTTGTGGTTGGGCAAGAAAAAACCAACCCTCCCGCGATAGCTCTTGATCTGACAAACAGTGGCATCAAAATTGATGACTACGTTAGTGCCTACGCTGACCCAAACAAGACGACTCCCCAAGAAAACGGCAGCAATACGCCCAAAAACATCGGGCCAGTTACCGTTACGGCAACTTTTAGCGCTGGACCAACAACCGCCAGCCTAAAGGTCAAAAAGATCGAGACCAGATAAAAACCTAACTTCTGTGATGAATCGGGGGGTTAAGGGCAGCCTGTGTAGTTTACTGTTACATTTTCGGTATATGTTTCTGATATATAGCCGAGAAATGGTTGCCCCGACCACAACTCAAAGCGGTTGTACCAGGCATTGCTCTCATTGGGATTTGAGGTGTTGAGTAGCGCATAGCGCACCGTGACAGTTCCTCGTCCGGCGACACTTTGTTCTGTAGCATAATATTCGGCTGGAAAACCAGACTTGTTATTGCCAATGGCATAGCGAGGATTCGGCGGACCTTGCCAGGGAGTATATGGACCATACGGCCCCCAGCCAGGACCGGTGTGCTGCCACCAATAAATAGTGGGGCCATACTGAGGAACAAGCCGCGTGCGAGTCACGGTTTCAGTTCTTGTCTTTGGAATATTACATATTGGTTGAATGACAAAATTATGGTTTCTGGTGCTTGCCAATTCGCCAGCGTTTACCGTGACTGAGCTTTGCGGACAGACTTGGTAATTCGCTGGCAAAGAGGCTGCCTGTAAGCTCAAGATATAGGGCCTTCCAGGTGCTAGACCATCAAACGTCGCGGGAGCATTCGACGAAGCTGAAATGCCTTGACCAGTTATGCTCACCACGGGGGTGGTAATTGACGAGCCGACAGCACTGCAAGGAGGGGGGGTTGTGTCATTCGGTCCGGCTCGAAGTTGTTGCACGCTGACGGTAATTTTTGGTGGAATTGGCGTACATACCGTCGCCTCACCGCCAGGACTGCCATAACCTTGCTGGCAAGGCTCACAGTTACCCACGCTAGTTCGTATGGAACCTTGAGCACAGCCGCCGACCGAAAGTGGCGAGTCGCCGAGCGCCGCAATGGTATCTGGATAGATTCGATAGACCATCGTGGCCTCGTCTATGCCATCTCCGTTGACTTTTTCCCATCTAGTATGGGCCGTGAAGGTATTTCCCTGTCTTGAGACAAAGGTGTAGTAAAACTCGCCGTTTTTACACTCAGCCGGGTACGAAATAAAGTTTTCTTGTTGGGCGTCTGCGGGTGGCGACTTGCCCGCGTCAAAGGCTTGAATGGTGCCGTCTGTTTTCATGCAAAAAACCGACCCACTTCCTGGTATGGCATTCGAAACACTTGCCACCGAGGCGTATTGTTTTAGTTTTTCGATCTGGGTTTCGGTTAGCTTGAACGATTCACCGCGTTCTTGTGATTGACGAACCGCCAGTGAACTTTTGTTGGCCAGCGTGTAGGACGCACCCATAATAAAACTCAGCACCGTAATTGCAATCAGAACTTCGACAATGGTGTCGCCGCGGTGGTTTTTTAGAAAGTTTTTCACGATTCACACCCCGCTGGCCAAGAATCAATGGTTCGCTCGACGCTGAGTTGTTGGTTGCTGCCGCCGATGGTTAGCGATGCCTTGCGGCCACCCCCCGACTCTTGAATACATACCACCACCCCAGATCCAGCGGTGGTGTTGATATTAGCCGTGTTGGCAGTGAAGTTTGCAAACTCTCCAGTTTGCATTTTTAGCCCTGTACTTTCTACCGGCCAAACCGAAACCCGCGAGGCATTACCGCTGACGACGCCACCGTCTGATTTTGTAGAAAAATCAGACACAATCACAAAGCCACCGACTTGTACCGGTGAGCTGGAAGTAGTAATGACCTTTGTGACCTCGACACTGGCCGTAAGCTGCCCAGTATCGAACACGCCTGGCCGTCCGCTAATTCCCATAAGTACTGGTTGGGCCTCGCGCAATGACTCGACATCCTTGTTGCTGGTCTGCCGGTTGCCAACCATGGTATAGACGTTATATGTACCGGGTTCTCCAGAAGGCTCAAATTGCAAGGCTTTACCCACAAACACACAGCCCTCGTTTGCCCCCTGCTCTTTTGTGCTTGATGTCGAAAATGACGGCTGACTATTATTTCCGCCGCTACACGTAAAGCCCGTGGTATATGGATAAAACCCTGTAGAAACATCATTGAGGACATCTTGAAGCTTTACCTGCATGGCATCTACCGACTGCGTAAACTGGTTTCGTCTGTTTTGTTGTGTCATCGCAATAATTACGGTCCCAAACAGCGAGGCGCTTATTATGAGGAACATCATTGTTTCTATTATTGTGTACCCGTTGGCATTACGCCGTATCATGGGCAAATTATAGCATAAGCACTCGTCTCGAGCCTTGCGCATTTAGCCGATGAATGTGTCAACGTACCACTGAGTGATTTTTTCTCCCCACAGCTGGACTACAAACGCCCCAAGTATCAAGAATGGCCCAAACGGGATTTTGGTTCCCCGATGTGCCTTTTTGGTCAGCAAAAGTGGCAAAGAAACGACAGACCCAAGCAACGATGCAAAAAACAACACCAGCAAGGCAGGCTCGGGACCACCCACGACCGCTCCGAGCAAAAACCCAAGTTTTACGTCACCACCACCGATCCATTTGGCATTCGACAGCTGAAAAAGCAGGTAGAAGAGGCCTCCACCGACCAAAACCCCAACCAGGGCCCTTACAAACGGTTCTAGAGACTGTTCGGAAAGTATTTGGACCATAATCATGACGGACGCGACCCAATACAGCGAAAAGACCACCTTGTTTGGTAGTATCATCCACCGCAGGTCATACACAACAAGAGCCGCCAAACCGACCAGCATCACTAGCCAAAGGCCAAAGTACAGACTGCCGTACACGTCAAGCTCGAGCGGCCAAAACACATATGAAGCGACAAACGCGCCTGCGGTCGTCGCCTCCACCAATGGGTACTGCCATGAGATCGGTTGCGAACAATAGCGACACTTGCCACGCAGTCCAATCCAGCTTAGTAGCGGAATGAGGTCGGCAACAGACAACTCGTGCTGGCAGTTTGGGCACATCGACCGGCCACGGGCAATAGAATACTGCGATTTCTTCTTAGAGGTTTTTGCTGTTGTTTGGGCCTGCATATGAAGCCGCCACACCAGCGCATTCACAAAACTCCCCAGACACAATCCAAGCAATAGCAACGCAACAATAATCATTAGCAATAATCATAGCACGCGACCAAATAAAAACGGGACCTCTTAGGATCCCGTTCTTTAACTTTTAGTTCTTTAGGATTGCACGCACTGAGCTTGAGTTGCACCAGAGGTTTCAATATTGTAATACGCAACATAGTTTCTCGATGATTTGCCGGTTTGCGGCGTGTTACCACTACAAGTTGCCCCGGTAATAACATATACGGTGCTCTCGTTAACTGGGGTAGGTACGGTCCCTTGAACAGTTACGGTATCAAACTGCGATACTTCAACTGTTGTGGTTGCCGTGCTTGCTCCCTGGTCTAATGTTGCCGTTGAGCCACTCATGGTGGACCTGCTCGGAATTTTTCCGCCGTTGTTTGATTGGTATTCACTAATAATACTCAACACTCTGGCTGCGTCGTTTTTGCGCTGGGTATTTCGACTATTTCTCTGAAGGGCTGGTACAGCCAAGAAGACGATCAAAAGAATCAGTCCGGCGATAGCCAAGACTATCAAGACTTCGATAATCGTAAATCCCTTATTATTTTTCTTTAAGCTATTTGTCATTTTGCCCATTCCCCCTTTTGGTGGTGTTGTTTAAGCTTATGGTTAGAATATAGTCTAGTCGACCCCTCATTGCAACCCCTTACTTGATAAGATCCTTGCCCGCCAAGCCATAAATCGGCAACAGCACGGCCGCCACAATAATAAACGCCACAACACCGAGTATGACCATCAAAAGCGGCTCGATAATGGTCGAGATGGTCTTTACTTGGTTGTCCACCTCTTTTTCGTAGTAATCGGCGGTTTTTTCGAGCATATCCTCGAGCGAACCCGACTCTTCACCGATCCGAAGCATGTTTGGCACCAACGGCAAGAAATTTGGGTCGCCTTCTAAAGAATCGGCGAGCGATTTTCCGCCTTTAACTTTTTCGATGGCTCGACCAATCGAGCGCTCAACGTGCACATTATTTATCGACTGAGCCACCACCTCGAGCATCTGGATAAGCGGCACGCCACTGGCAACCAACGTGGTGCCGGTTCTGGCAAAGCGGGCCATATAGAGCTTCATAAACAATGGACCAATCGGCCAACCGGTCATCTTAAATCTATCAATTACGTCCCTGCCCCCTGGAGTTCTGGCATATCTGGTCGTGGTAAAGCCGGCCAGGCCGAGCAAAATAAGCACCAACCACCAAAACTTGGTCACAAAATGCGACACCGCTAACAGGGCTTTTGTGACGAGTGGCAAAGACGCGCCCGGCAAGTCGTTATAAATCACTTCTACTTGCGGCAGCACCTTGACAATCATAAAACCAACCACCGCAATCATGACAAAAATCACCACCGCTGGGTACACCATCGCACCGCGAACTTTCGACAAAATTTCGGCATCTTTTTCTTGTTGGTCCGCAATCCGAATCAGCGCTTTGTCGAGCGTACCCGAAACTTCACCCGCCGCAATCAAACTGACGTAGACATTGTTAAATATTCTGGGGTGTTTTTTGAGCGCCTCGGAAAAGGATGACCCGCCTTCAATATCAGTAATAATCTGATTAATAACCACCCGGAACGACTTATTGGTTGTCTGATCGTTGACGTTTCGAAGGCTTTGCACCAGCGGCAAGCCAGCATTGATAAGCGTCGACATCTGGCGCGAAAAGATGATTTTGTCCTTGGCGGTAATTCGATTGCGTAGCCTGGCAATCGGCGAAGAACCACCAACATCAACCAGCTTTATTTCGAGTGGCGCCAGGCCTTCGGCTTGGATAAGTTTGGCGGCGGCACCTTCGTTATCGGCCTGCAAAGTCGCTTTGACCTTTTGGCCACTGGCTGGGTCTCGAGCGGTATAGGCGTAACTTAACATGGATCGCTAACCTCTCATTAACCTGTCAAGTTCATCCAAATCAACTGCAACCTGGCGGGCCTCATCGTAGGTAATTGATCCATTGTGTATAAGGCTGACAAGTGTTTTGTCCATCGACTGCATACCGTGCTCGCCACCAGTTTGTATGACTGCATCGAGTTGATGGCTTTTACCTTCGCGAATGATGTTGCGCACCGCCGGTGTGGCCACAAGGATCTCGGCCGAAGCAATTCGGCCACCGCCGATGGTTGGCACCAAGCGCTGCGAACAAATTGCCATCAGAATATTGCTCAGCTGGGCACGAATTTGGGGTTGTTGATGCGGCGGAAAGACATCTATCATTCGGTCAATACTCTGCGCCGCACTGTTCGTGTGCAGCGTCGCAAAAACCAAGTGTCCGGTTTCGGCAATCGTAATCGCCGCGGCAATGGTTTCTAAATCCCGCATCTCGCCAATCAGAACCACGTCGGGATCTTGCCGCAAACTCGAGCGCAGAGCCGCCGAAAAAGAATAGGTATCGTAATGAACTTCTCTCTGTACAATGACCGATTTATTGCTCTTGTGGGTAAATTCTATCGGGTCTTCGATGGTGACAATGTGCGAGGCTCGCTCGGCGTTAATTTTGTGAATGAGGGCCGCCAGCGTCGTCGACTTACCAGACCCCGTTGGTCCGGTCACCAGCACTAGTCCCCTTGGATAATCAGCAAATTTTTCGACAATTTTTGGCAGTCCGAGCTGCTCAATAGTCAAAATCTCGTTGGGAATAAGTCGAAGAGCGGCGGCCAGATTGCCTCGTTCATGAAAGGCATTCACGCGGAACCGGCCAAGATCTCCAAAGGCAAAACTAAAGTCAAACTCTTTGTCTTTTAGTAGTATTTGCTTTTGTTCGTCGTCAAGAATTGCAAAGATGAGATTTTCGACATTTTGCTCGTTTAACACCGGCGACCCCGTCACCGGGCGCAAGCCGCCGTCTACTCGAAGCATGGGTGGCAAAGCAACTTGCAAGTGAAGATCGGAAGCTTTGGTTTTTACCACCTCTTCGAGAAGTAGTTCTATTTTGAGCTGTGTTTGTTGTGCCATATCCCACCTGTCCTTTTCTACTACTTACGCGCTGTCCGACGCGGCGACTCGATTTACCTCTGCAACGGTGGTATATCCTGCGAGTGCCTTGAGGTAACCGTCTTCGCGCATATTGATCATGCCTCTTCGCTGGGCCTCGGTCTGGATCTCGCTACTGGTTGCTCGCTTGAGTATTAACTGCTGAATTGCTTCGTCAACCTCAAACACTTCGTAGAGTCCCATACGTCCCTTGTACCCACCTGGGGTTTCGGGTCCATCTTTGCCCTTGTACAAAGTATAAGCATTTTGGTTCGCCAGTGGCAAGCTTTCGTAACCAAGATCATCAGAAACCGCCTTTCTCTGGGCCTCCTCTTTTGGCAATAACTGGCCGACGGTACTCACAATTGCTTGTTGCTCGGCAGCGGACGACTGATAAGTTTCTTTGGTCGTATCAGCAATTCTCCGCACCAGGCGCTGACCGATGACGGTGCGAACCGTCGAGGCTATCAAAAACGGTTCGATACCCATATCGAGCAGCCTTGGCAAAATACCGGCGGCGCTATTGGTGTGCAGCGTACTAAACACCAAGTGCCCCGTCAATGCTGCTTGCACAGCCAGCGTGGCAGTTTCTTTGTCGCGAATTTCTCCCACCATAACGACGTCTGGGTCTTGGCGCAGAATCGAGCGCAGCCCCGACGCAAAGGTCAGCCCCACTTCGGCATTTACTTGAATCTGATTAATGCCTTCCATTTTATATTCGACGGGGTCCTCAAGCGTCACAATATTTATGGCTTCGTTCTTTATTTCTTGAATAAGTGCGTACAGTGAGGTCGATTTACCAGAACCAGTCGGCCCAGAAGTCAGAATCATGCCGTTTGGATTTTCTATGCCTTTTCGGATGGTTCGAAGCGCCCGGCCATGATAGCCCATGTCCTCGAGTTTTAGGCTGGTGCCCGTCTTATCAAGCAGTCGAATTACGACTTGCTCGCCCCACACCACCGGAGATATGGCGATACGAAGATCAATCGCTTTATCGCCCACCAACACCGTAAATTGACCATCTTGGGGAATACGATGTTCGTCGATCTTCAAGTTGCTCAAAATTTTTATTCGCGAGATCAACGGTGGCTCGGTAGACTTTGGAAGTTTCATTATTTCACGCAACACGCCGTCGATCCGGCAGCGAATTTTAAGCTCTTTTTCCAGCGGCTCAATATGCACATCGCTCGCCCGACTGTTGGCAGCGTATTCCAAAATTGCAGACAAGGCCTTGCTAATCGGCGAATCTTGGACAATGGTTTTGATATTCGAATTTGTCTTGAGCAGTTCGGCAGCGGCGTCGGCTTTTTGCTCGGCAGGCGTTCCTGGATGCGATTGAATAGCGCGTGTTACATCTGCTTCGACATCTTCGTCGTACTGCTTTAAGATCCTTCGTATGCCCTCTTCGCTGGCGGTATAGACCTTAAGCGGTCGGCCAATTCGATTGGCCAAAAAGTCTACCGCTTGCACGTTGTCGGCATCGAGCATCGCCACTACTAGACGACTTTTGATTTGCCCAATTGGCACCGCCATATAGTGTTCGGCAATATCTTTTGGCAGCAGTCGAAGCACTTCTTTTTCAATACGGGCATCCGTGAGATTGACGTACGGAACCTTATTTACCTTGGCAATTGTTTTGGTAAGGACTTCGTTGGAAATCTTTCCGTCGCTCGCCAGCAGTGACAACAATGGCTCGGTACTTGACTTGGCTTTTTCGCGAATTTGTTCGAGTTTTTCAGTAGTAATAACCCCATCAGCAACCAGGGTTTTCTCGACCAGTTTTTGGTTTTCTGTAGAAAGTACCGACACCCCAGCTTACCTCAGCTAGAGCGGTTTTTGGTTATTGTTATCACCAATTTGAATCAACTGAGTTGGATTAATCGCGTTTTGGTTAAACACTTTGGGGTCTGGCTTTTGAAAATCAGAAGTTATCGCACTGACTGTTTCGGCCTTCAGCTCCTTACCTTTTTTTCCGACAAACAAGGTGCTGGTAATGAGGATAGAGATAACTCCGGCAAAAACCGCGACCACAATAATGACTGCAATATCTTTTCGTTTCATCTTTTTACCGTCTCCGTCTTTACGTCAAACTTCTTTTCTGGTTGGTAAAAGGTCTTGGCATCAACCGTTACTTTGAGCGAAGAACCACCGCCATTTATGACAATTTTTTGGACTTGCATGGGGCGAATCGAGCGTTCAAACAGCTGCATCAACGACTTGGTTGCCGACCCAGACGTATTTACCGTCACCGAAAATGGTATTTCGACCGGGCTTGGCGACACCGAAGATTGGTTGGAGGCTTGAGCAACTTCGTCGTCCACTCCAGTAATAGTCTCCAAAGAGAATTGATTGTCCTTCAGCAGCTTTTCCAGACTAGTCGCCAGTGCTGGAAAGTCATATTTACTTGGCAGCGCGTCGAGCACAATTCGCGGATTTTCGCCGTCGCGTGGTCCATTGCCTTTTGGATTTCCGCCCAGGACATTGGTCGTTTCGCCAGCAAAGGCTTGATACGAACTATCGAGTTTTTGTACTTCTTCAAGGTTTTTCTTGGTTTGCTTTAGCGCAATTTTTTTCTTGGCAATTACTTTGGCCTGGTACGACCTTTGGTCCATCAGTGCCTTTCCAGCAATCAGCGAAAACACCACCACAAAAACTGCTAGGCTGACCGCCAACACAATGGTGGCCTGAGCTTTGTCTATTTCGAGTCGTTTGGTTGATGGAGGTAACGCCATGTTATTGTCCCTGTCCTGGTACGTTTTGCGTTTGCGGACTAAATAATGCAGCCGGTTTTTCGGTCTCAGATCGGGTCGAAATAATGTTTGGCACAGTTAATGTGACTGGCTGTTTTCCGTCGGGAACATCGCCCTTCACATTCTGGAAAATCACCGGATCAAAGCTAAATTTGAGGCTGTAGGTTGCCTTGCCGCCTTGGCCAGCCCCAGCCGGTTTTTCTACCGAAAAGCTATCCAGCACCACGTTGCTAAAGGCTTTTCCGGTTTTTTCATCGCCAGTGTTCACCTTGTAGTCGGTAAACTTGAGCGTATCAACAAATTTGTTCACGGTTCCGAGATTGTCGGCTTCTCCCTGCAACTCAATGCTGTTGGCAGCAAAGTCAACCGAAATAGTTGTAATTGTCGATTGGGTTGGCAGCAGTTGCGTCAAATAATCAAGCAACCGAGAACTGACCACTTTTTGGTCGTGCAACGCAGGCAAACTAGAAAGTTGGTTTTGAATGGTCAAAATCTTGTCCAAGTCTTCTTTTGACTGGATCTTCTTAACGTTGGTGTTGATGTCCTTGGTAAGATCGCTAATATATTTGGCTTGATTGACTTTAACAAACAAGAAAAGTAGCAAAAACAGGCCAAAAAACACCGCCGAAACCACAATCGACGTCCCAATAATCAGTCTTTTACGATTTCGCGCCTTTACATATTCGAGCTTTACATCTGGCAGGAGGTTAAATTGAATCATTGCGCTACCTCGCTTCGCTCGTGGCTTTTAAGAGGGGTGAAGCCCCTCTCAACGCGCCGTGCAAGCCTTTGCTTGCTCGGGCTGCTCTCCCCAACATAGAAGTTTGAAAACCCAAAATAAATTTGTTTTTTCAAACGATTAACAAAACTGTGTCGGCTGGTGTAAGCTGTCTGGATCATTCGTCCCTCTCCGCCAGGCCGACTGCCACCCCAAAATGGTTTGACACCGCCATGAGTTCGTTTTGTCGCTCCATGCCATAGACGACATTTCTCCAAGAATTGCCGATTTCGACATTTACGCCAAATTTGTTGGCAATATACAGCGGAAATTCGGGCAAGGCTGACGCGCCGCCCGTCATCACAATCCGATCGAGTTTTGTGCCCTGGTATCTGGTTTGGAAGAACTTAATCGACTTATCAATATCACCCATAAGTAGGTCAATTGTACCGATGATGGCATGGTACACCTGGCCCTCTAGTTTATTTTCGCTGACCCCAAACTTAAAGACGAATTCTTGGGCCTGCTTTTCGTCGATATTCAGATTTTGCTGGGCCGACTTAATGATTGCATCAGAACCAGTAGGCACAGAGCGCGTCAATCGTGGGGCGCCGTTCATGGTGATCACCAAATCAGTACTTTTGCTGCCAATATCGAGCACCATGTGTGGTGTTTGGGCGTCTTGCGGCAACATCGACCGTGTCAGCGCCAAGTTATCTGGTTCAAAAGCGACCACATTCAGCCCAATTGACTCAAGCAAGTCCAGACGTTTTTCGATAAACTCATTCGGCACGCTCGTCAGCAGCACCTCTACCTTGTTGGCGTCTGTTGGCGAATCACCAATTATTGCCCAGTCAATCTTGGACTCATTAATCGGTGTCGGGATCAGCGAATCAGCTTGGAATCGGATGGTTTTTGCCAACTCCGCGGGAGAAATTCGCTCAATATCAACCACAGTCGTAAATACTCGCTGCGAAGGAATGCCAACTGCCACGTTTTTGGTGCTTATTTGGGCAGCGCTCAGCATTTCGCGAATTTTTTCGCCGACTTTTTGCTGATCAGCTTTTGAGTCGCTCAGAGAAATCTTACTCTCGATCGGTGTCATGGCGTAACGCAGCAATTGTTTGTTGCGCGGGTTGTTTGTCAACTGCACGGCCCGAATCGCCGTACTGCCAATGTCGAGACCAAAGAATTCGGATACCCCACTCAGTAAACTCATTCCGTTATCGTCCTATTCCCTATCTCTTCTATGTTGGTTTTGATATATCATGCGCATGAACTGTCTCTTCCGAGTACAAACCCCCGAGGGGTGTACATCTGTTAATTGCAGTATACCACAAGCGTTTTAGATAGTAATTACTTTTTACAAGATCGGTGGCAGGGTGGTTATGTATTTAAACTCACCGCTGGTTAGTGTCGATCGCGGGTTAAAGACTGGTGGCGACAGATACACTTCGGGGCTAAAGTTAAAGATCTCGGCGGCTTTGCTGTCATTGGCCAGTTCTCTTGCTGCCGAATCGCGCAGGGTGTGTCCAGTACGGTTCAGCACCACTCTTTGAGCAATAAAGGCGCCGTTGACTCGCAGTTGTTTGTCGTTTCCTTCAGCGCCACAATCACTAAACAGCTGCGAACTGTTTGGCGCCACACCAACGCCAGTCGCGCAGGTGTAAATTATTCCCTTTTTGCCGGCGTCATTTGGTTGGGCAATATAGAGCCCATCAAGAGTTGTCACAGAATTGGCAATGTAGATATTGCCCTTTACCACCAGCGTAAAGTTGGGTATCTCGTTCGTTGCGTTGTATTGATCCTTATAGGTAATGTTGCTGGCGATGAACACATCCCCCTCGACGTACATGGTGTGGCGCTTGCCGTAGCCAGACATGCCATTGAGCATTACTGAGCCAGTGGTACCTGGATTTATTTTAGACTGACCTTCGTCAGCAATCAGCTGGTTATTAAGATCAACCGACCCCCCGTTCGTATTAATAATTGTTTTCCAATTGGTGACGTTATCAGACTTTTTGCTGTTGTCTGGGTACTGCGTCTCCCGGTAGTAATCTGGCTTGCACCAGCCGTCACCACTCATATTACCGCCCAGCAATGGACCATAGCCAGCGTCCGACACGGTAGGCGGCTCAGTATTGGCAAACGTCAAACCTCTTGGCTGCTCGGGCGGTTGTGTTCTTAGTGCCGCACTCGGAAAACCACTTATGGCGCCCAGCGCCATGGCAGCCAACTGCACGCCAGAGCCACTCTTGGTTCCCAAGTCGCCGATCGGCCGGGTGTAGGTCTTGATGAAAGCATTGTTGTCGCTACAGCTTGTCCCAAAGCCACCACCAGCCGTCACGTCCGCCCCATACGCCCTCACATACGGCTTATTCGCCACTCGTTGGCAGTCCTCTTTTTCGGCTGAGCCGCCATCGGCATCTGGAATTGTTTGCTGGAATGGTCCTGCCCAGCCTTTGGCTGGCGAGACCACTATCTTACCGCAGTATTCATCGCCCAAAGTCGGAGTATTTGTCGGTCCACTCATGGTGCCACTAAAATCGCCGATTGTTTCGGGGGTGCTTTGAGTAGGTACAAGCAAGGTGCCGTTTTTTGTTAGTGTGCGTACCGTATTTGCCTGAATCAGCCAACCGCTGTTTTTGGCACTGAAGTTAAAGTTGGCCTGGTTTGGACTTTCGTCATCTGGAACCAGCTCAACAGTTGCAGTCGGCGTAATCTCAAACCGCTTGAAGGTGTCGACATTTACCCCTGCACCACTGTTACAAGACGGGCCTAGACCAAATATATTATAGTAATCCGGGTACATACTCAAGTTATATCTCTGAACAGTATCTGGTGCATCAAGTGCAAACTCTAATATCTGTGTAGTCTCGCCTCTATCTAAGCGCGTATCGCTTTTATCTAGATCTTGTAACCATTTATGAGTCAAATGCCATCCCGACCCAGACTGGGTTGTTAAGGAAAGTTGACCGAAACCACCCCAAGTTGTATATGGCAAGTCGCCGTCTCCAGTATTGGTAACGGTGGTTCTTACAGTAAACGGCTTGCCAGCTTCTACACCAACCCCGCCAATCGTGTTAACTATTTGCATGGTGCAAGTTGCCACAAAACATTGAAGACCAAGATTTGCGGTACTTTCTGTGCTCACCTGGTATTCCCACCCAGGACCACCAGATTTACGTGACCACTTTTCTACTACCATAATTCTATCTTTGTATGTGGGATCTGGGTAATCTATGGTCACAGTTTTTGCTTCGTCAGTATAGTTTCGATAGGTTGAGTTATAGGCAGTATTTATCGGTGTTTGCAGCGTGTGGTCCGCGCTAGGTATGCTTTTCCAATAGTTCCCGGTAGTAAAGCCTGGGTTTGATTGTGTTGGTGTAAACGCGCCAACCGTCGGAGTCGTCGGACCACCAAAATTATTATGGTTTTTATTACCCCTCATAACAGTAAATCTATAGGTTGAATTCGGCGAAAGAATTCGAACGCTTTGCTCACATCCATTGGTACCAGTGCATCCATTTACGGTGAAGGTTCTTGACGTTGTCACATCGTTCGAGCTATCTGGGTTACCGTCTTGGTCAATGTTCACAATCGTTAACCGAAACTCTCTGGTTGGAGAATTTTCCAACAACTGGCTTAGGTTCACCGGCTTTACCATAAAATCATGCCCAGGAGGATAACCCTTTGTTTCAGAAATTCCATAATACTTGGTCGCGAGCCCATTACCACTCGGAACTGGATTAAAATTATTCCAATTACCGTTCGTGGTTTTATATTGCAGCCTCACGTCTACTTTATTGCCTGTTTTGTCGGGGTCAACAGCCCAACCCTTTATATAGGTGCACTTCACTTCAGTAATCTCGCCAACAGGCTTCTGATCGCACTTAAATTGATCGAGTAGGGTAAACTCGCTAAAAGGAAGCCACATCTGAACTCCGTTGCCTTTTGATACATCACTCCACGCCCACGTACTCTTATCTCCCCTTTTAAAATTTACTTGCGTTTGGCGGTATTGATCATTGTCCCCCATCGCATCCTTTACAACAACTGAGGTGTATGTAGGGGAGGAATAAACAAAACCCATCTGCTTATTCATAACTGGATCGTTTCTGATATATTGATTCCTTGCATTAGGACCATTATCGGCATCAAACCACCTTAAATAAACAGCTTGATTGGCCGGTGACTCACAGTCAGTTTTAAACTGAAAATCATAACCAGAATATTGTTGCGCGTTTGGGCCGGCAATAAGAGCCGAGGGACTTGCACCCTTCCAGTTGTAGTCGATTGAGTCACCGTTTAACTTAGTAGTAAGTTGAGCGTACGGCCCTTTTTGCGTTCCAACACCGCTAAACCCGTTGTAGTTATCAGAGTCACCAAGCAGAGGATTGTTCAACAGCGTTGTGTCTACTTCCTTTTGAGTTACATACCCTGGGGTAAGAGAAACGGTATATAACCTCACATTGTTAAGTCCATTGTTCACCTGCAGATAGAGATCAAAATAGCGAACATTACTTGGATACCGCGGATCGCTTCTCAGCTGTGATTTTGGTATTGTTCTCGTTTGATTTCCGCCACAATTCGCACTTGTAAAATTTCTCCTATTGCCAGAATTTCCACCATTTATTATAGAAAATCCAGATGATCCTGGCGTACATCCCGCGAAAAATATTTGAACCACAACATTCTGTGCTGGATCAACGCTATTTCCGTTATTGACATCAATCAAGTTGGACTGTGGATACCCGCCCGGACCATCAAAAAAATAGAAAAACCGAATTGTTGATTGCGGCGACTCTAGGTGGCTACCCGGATTGGTTGGGCTAGGGTCATAGTTTGACAAAGCCGTGTAAAGCTCCTGGCTGCCATTGTTGAGACTACGCGGAAAATAGTTGGTAATGCTGCTTGCATCTACCTTACCCCCGCCACTAAAAAAAGCCGTCATGCACAGCAGTAAATATAGGACGATTAATAATTTGCGATTACGTAAAGATGTCGCGCTCAATCGATTACCCCTCCAGCATCATTAATCAACATTTTTTTCTTAAGATTGGTAGCTGACTCAGCCTTTGCGCGGTTATTTTGTGATTGATAAATCGCAATAGCTTTATCCATCCACACCGTGCCCTCAGCTCTGTTTCCTTTGGCGTAGTAATAGCTCGCTATTTGAGTTGCGGTGTCCGCTTGCTGATTTTTGTTTTTAAGAAAGTCGAACTTTTCCTTTGCCTTGGTTATTGCCAACTCATAGTTGTTAGCCTCAGCTGCAAGCGCTCCTTCATCGCTAAGTTTTGCAATTTTATCGACATTTTGCCCATCGTTGTCTTTTTGTTTCGTAAAAAATACCAACAAAAACACGATAGTAACTATAAAGATTACTATCGAAAGCAAGAAGAGTGTTGTGTTTTTTTTCAGTCGTATTGCTTTGATTTTCATTATTGATTTACGTTTTACGAGCAACAAATACCTATACCGCTCATGATTACACTATAAACCAATGTCAGCTATTGATCAAAGCTACTGTTAGGGTGTTTGTCTTTTGTCAAACACTGAGTTGCTTTTTTTGTTTCTATTAAAAGTAATCCTATTTAATGCAGGGTATATAGTCATAGATTCCAGATGTTGCTGCCCAGGTCTTTCTTTTGCCGCCATTAGATTTTAATGGCACTGCAGTTGTGTACTTCATCTGTACAATCTCGTTTCGCAACTCACAGTTTGATTTGGTTCCGTAAAGGGGAAGGGTGGTTGATGCGCTAAAGTTGTTTTTACTTGAAAGAGGCAGTTCGCCAATTGGAGTGTTTCTCACCATCTTCGATCTTTCAGACGCTTTGCTTACCGCCCAAACTTTTACCGTTAAGTCACCAAGCGCTTCGCAGTACGGGTTTTCTTGAAAATCTTCCGATTCTGCCCAGATTTTTACCTTGGTTTTCTGCTTATTAGCAAACCAGATTTTCCTGTGCTGCTGGCTAGTTTGTAGAGCAATGGCCTGCCCACAATCGATATAAACTTCTTCAGGCACCCCATTGTCAAAATAACCTTCTGGAAACTTACTCAAATCAAAGCTCGAAAGTAGTGGACGTTTTTTGGTCGTTGCTGGCTTAGTATTTGCGCCTGCAAGGTTAATACCTGTCTGAGGCAGAGTTACCTTTGTTGCAACTTCTCTGGCGAGGGCTGAATCTGTTCCGAGGGGTCCCTCTGCTCGGTCTGCCATTGCTGCACCGGTGAGTGCCAAGGTGGCACCAGCAATCGCACCGACTTTTCTCGCAGCATTGTGCAGAGAATTAAATTGTTCGTGCTGCTGAGTAGCTAGTTGTGGTTCAAAATGGGCAATTGGTGATTGCTCTAGTAATTGCATTCTTGGGTCTTGTTCTGGCATTTTCTTATGCTCCCTAAATAACTTATGTTATTCACTAAACATAGTTATACCAAATAAATCGACCTCTGTAAATTGCTTATGCTAATAAAACCCCAAAAACTTCTTAACTACTTCCGACCAACTTTAACTTTTTCCCCACAAAAAATACACCCAACCACCTTTGTTGGGCGAAAACTACTACTTTGCCAGGGTGGAAATTAGTGCTGGCTTGAGATAGGAAAACTGCAGATACTAACTAGTTGTTTTGTTTAAGAATGTTCACGAACAGCTCGCATATAAAGTTTGGCAAGCAAAGTTAGTTGGTCACCCCAAGTGTGTTTGCCCTCATCAACCTTCACAGAGATAAAGCTATCTTGACCCTTTAGATCGTAGATGTGTTGCAAGGCAGGTTCAATACTCTCGGGTTTGGCAATAGATGTATCAGCTCCATAGCCAACAACTAGCCTGCCGACAGTACCCTCTTCAAGTATGTCTAAAACCCGAGATTCAAAAACATCATTTCCTAGACCTTTATACATTGCTAAGTTAAGCGGGTTTGTTGCCGAGACACCAAAACGTGTAAAGTCCACCAAGCCCAATCCGAGCGCTGTTTTTTGCGCAGCCAAGCCTGTAGCAGCAACTGCTTTTTTAAGGTCTTTTGCGCCCGCCTTTGAGAAATCTTGTGCTAGCTTTGCGATGCTACGATCTTCGACACCTGCTGGATCGCCAGCAGCTACTGCCTCGACGTCTAGGCTGGCTGAATACCCCGACCGAGCACCAGCCAAAGCCATGTCAGCTCCTTGAGAAAAGCCGAATAATGCAACCCGTCCAACTTCTTTTTCGGTCACTGCATGCAGTAATTCTCTAGCAGCCGGTCCAAGTTCGCCCGCCTTTAGCGCTTCCCGCTCTACCTTGGTTAAGTTAAGTGAACTTCCTCCAATGCCTGGACTTGCGAGCATGATAACTGGCTTCAGCTTACCTTCCGCATCGCAGACTGCTGTCTGTTTTGCTACCTCCCGAACAAACTCTGCACGCACCAACATATTCGGCGTCGCAGCATTTGCAAATGGATTAAAGATAACCAGAGCGTCTGTCGTCGAATATTCACTAGGGTTGTCACCCTTTAGCACCGCGAAGGCAACGCCATTTTCTGAATGCTCAACACTCTGCTTAAGGGTGTCGATAAGTTGTTTAGGGTCCTTTTGATTTAGTTCGTGAAGCGCCCGCTCAAATGGCTCTTCGAGATCAGAACCAGGAAGCCATACTTCCGTTGGGACTATAGTTGCTGTAGATGCTTCTGGGTTATTCATGATTAGTTTTAGCTACTTCAAGTGGTGGTTTTACTTGACTAACAATAGCACAAGTTGTGCTATTTTGCAAGTATTTGTTCCACGTTCTTTGGTGTTCCGTGCAACTTCGCGTCATTTGCGGCCAGGGTTTTATTTATGTTCAGAGTATTACAAAACTTCTTAACTACTTCCGACCAACTTTAACTTTTTCCCCACAAAAAATACACCCAACCACCTTTGTTGGGCGAAAACTACTACTTTGCCAGGGTGGAAATTAGTGCTGGCTTGAGATAGGAAAACTGCAGATACTAACTAGTTGTTTTGTTTAAGAATGTTCACGAACAGCTCGCATATAAAGTTTGGCAAGCAAAGTTAGTTGGTCACCCCAAGTGTGTTTGCCCTCATCAACCTTCACAGAGATAAAGCTATCTTGACCCTTTAGATCGTAGATGTGTTGCAAGGCAGGTTCAATACTCTCGGGTTTGGCAATAGATGTATCAGCTCCATAACCAATAACTAGCCTGCCTTGCAATTTTTATCAACAATTAAATGTACATGAGGATATAATATATTCATGAAAAATCAATATTTTAATGCTGTTATCACAGAAGAAGATGGTGAATACGTTGCCCTTAACCCGGATACAGGAATTGCAAGTCAAGGAAAAGATGTTAATGAATCACTGGCCAACCTTCGAGAAGCTTTACTGCTATATTTTGAAGAAGTTGGAAGCACTGAAAACCTTTCGCACCAATCCTTCCTAACGACCTCTACTCTTTAAGATCTATGCCAATAAGCGGTAGACACTAAAGATTTGGGATTATAAACAGAGTTTTGCCTTAAAGTTACTCTAAGGGTATACTTATAGAGTAACTTGACAGGAATAACACTATGACAATTATCGGTTTGAAAGAACTACGACAAAATGCGACTGAAATCGCAGAACGCGCCCAGAAAGGCGAAAGGTTTACAGTGGTAAAGCGGTCAAAGCCTGTATTTACTATTTCGCCCCCGGAAGAGGCTTCTGATTTAGAAGCCACAAAAATATGGGCAGATAACTACATTAAAGAGAATAAACCCCTACTCAATTCGCTTTCTAAAAAATGAGTTTAGCAAAAATAGACGTGGATGAGATCATGCTCATTCACGATGCAATTATTGATACAACTGGGGGAAGTAAGGGCGTGCGAGAAGCTGGCTTGCTTGAGTCAATCTGTAAAACCCCCTTTGGTAACTATTTTGGACAAGAACTTTATCCAGACCTTTTTCTAAAGGCGGCCGTTATAATGAACTCTCTTATAAATTTTCATGTTTTTTTGGATGGAAACAAGCGCACCGCCATAGCTGTTATGGAGTATTTTCTATTTAAAAACGGCTACGAATTTACTAAATCAGAGGTAGAAAAAGAAAAATTTGTCCTTTCTGCTGCGACCACCAACCCGGATTTGGCGGACATATCTCAGTGGATAAAAAAGAATGCCAGGAAGAAGGGCGGCAAATGAGTCTTTCGATTGCCATTGTTGGGCTGCCGAACGTCGGTAAGTCTACCCTTTTTAACGCGTTGACCGATAACAACATTCTCGCCGCCAATTATCCGTTTGCAACCATTGAGCCAAATACTGGTGTCGTACCAATTCCCGACGGTCGACTGTTTGCACTCCAAAAAATCTATAACGCCAAAAAAGTTGTGCCTGCAACAGTTACCTTTGTCGATGTTGCTGGCTTGGTTGCCGGTGCCAGCCAGGGCGAGGGCTTGGGCAACCAGTTTTTGAGTCATATCCGAACCACCAACGCCATTTGCCAAGTCGTGCGGACATTTCACGACGATGACGTGGTGCATGTAGAAAACCAAACGAACCCACTAAAAGATATTGAGGTGGTCAACACCGAACTGGTGCTGGCCGATCTTCAAACTGTTGAAAAATGGTTGCCCAAATTAGAAAAAGAAGCCCGGGCCAACCCAAAACTTCGCCTTGTTGTGGACCATCTGCAAAAAATCCACCGCAGCCTTGACCAAGGTGTTCCCTTGTCAAAAAATCCAGAGCTGCTGGACGATGAACTGATTGCAGACTTACAACTGCTAACTGCAAAACCAGTGATGTATTTGTTTAATGTCGACGAGGAAACGCTCGGTAATAAAGATCGCCAGGCAGAATTGTCAAAGCTGGTGGCCCCCAACCAAGCCTTGTTTGTGTGTGCCAAGTTAGAAAATGAGCTGAAAGATTTAGCCGAATCTGACCGTCATGAGTTGCTCGAGAGTTACGGGGTTCAACGGTCTGGCCTGGACCAAGTTGTTCATTCGGCGTACGACATCTTGGGCTTGCAAAGTTATCTCACGGCGGGAGAAAAAGAAGTGCGGGCCTGGACCATACCAAAAGGCGCCACGGCACCGCAAGCAGCGGGAGTAATCCATAGCGACTTTGAGCGAGGATTTATCTCGGCTCAAATTATGAACTACGACGATCTTGTGGCGGCTGGTTCTGAGGCGGCTGCCAAGTCGCAGGGCAAAGTCCGTACCGAAGGAAAAACCTACGTCATGCAACCGGGAGACGTTGTCGAGTTTCGTTTTAACACATAGGACTTTTCCACTTTTCCGAAAATATGAGCAATATTTACTTGACATTCTCAAGTATTTTTCGCTACACTTTTTAGATAAATGTCCGCGCTGAAAGTAAATAAACTCGCCAAAACCTACCCTTCGGGAACCAAGGCCCTCAAAGGCATTGATCTTAACATTGCCGATGGGTCATTTTTTGGCTTGCTCGGACCAAATGGTGCTGGAAAGTCTACGTTGATCCACTGTATTATGGGGCTCGCCCTTCCCACCGCTGGAAAAGCTGAAGTTTTTGGGCACGACGTGGTAAAAGATTATCGACAAGCCCGCGCCACCGTCGGCCTCGCCCCTCAAGAAATTAATCTGGATTGGTTTTTGACCGTCGAGGAAACGCTGGATTACCACGGCGGCTACTATGGCATGCCAAAAAAGCAACGCCGGGAGCGAATAGAGGAGCTGCTCGAGACTTTTTCTTTGACCGACAAACGAAAAGTGAATAGCCGACTGCTCTCTGGTGGCATGAAGCGCCGGGTTATTTTGGCACGGGCCATGATGCACCGACCAAAAATGCTTATCTTGGACGAACCAACTGCCGGTGTCGACGTCGAGCTCCGACTAGAACTTTGGCAATACATGAAAAAGGTCAACCAAGAAGGCACAACCATACTTTTGACCACCCACTACATTGAAGAGGCCGAACAGCTTTGTGATAATTTGGCGCTTATTAACAATGGCAAAATCATCAAAACCGGAACCAGCGACGACCTAAAAAAGACCTACAAGAAGAAAACTCTCGAAGACGTGTACTTGCACCTCATTGGCCGTGACGAACTGACAAGGAGTGTCGAGGTATGATGAAAGAAATGACCCGCAAACAGTCATGGATGGGTTTTTGGACGGTACTGCGCCGAGAAATGACTCGTTTTTGGATAATTAAGCGTCAAACCATTCTTGGTCCCTTGCTCGAAACCTACCTATATATCAGCGTGTTTGGGGCGGCACTTGGCAGTCGGATAAAAGAGTTGGATGGCTATAGCTACATTATTTTTATTATTCCTGGCCTGCTGATGATGACGTTTGCGATTAATATGTTTTCTAACAATGCATCGTCTTTGATGCAACAAAAAATTCAGCGCGCCATCGATGACCAGCTGGCTTCGCCCGTCTCGAACAGCCAACTTCTGGGCGCATTTGCACTGGGAGGATTTATTCGAGCATCGCTGATTGTAGCAATTACCTATACAACTGCGTGGATCCTGATTGACGATTTACCAATGGTTCACCCCTGGTTATTTCTGCTCAGCATGGGCCTTATTGGGTTGTTCTTTTCGATGGCGGGTGTGTTGGTTGGCTTGCGCTCAGAAAAGTTTGACGACCTCAGTTTTTATCAGACATTTGTGCTGCAACCACTGATATTTTTGGGCGGAATTTTTTACTCGGCTTCCTTGCTGCCCGAACCATTCCATACGCTGATACAAATAAATCCCTTGTACTACATGATCAATACGGTTCGCTACGCCATGCTCGGCAGCGCAGACGTTCAGCCACTGATTTCACTTAGCGCGGTCGGGATTGCCGGGCTAATTTTGCTTGCAATCAACTACAAGCTCTTTAACCGCGGCTACAAACTACGAGTTTAAGGCAGTAAAGCTTGATCGACCGTGTGCGCAACGCTGGCAACGTCGCTCCAGCTAGCGTTTTCACTCATGATGACCACGACGTATTTCGCCGAGTTGTGCGTCACCACCGCCACGTCGTGTTTCACCGGACCATCTTCGCCAGTTTTGTTTCCAACCAAACATTCTTCGCCGCAACCCGTCGGTATGCCCATCCGAAGTTTTTGGCCATACAGGCCGTCAAAGATCAGACGACGAGCCTTGTCGCTGAGAATCTGGGCATTCTGAAGTCGGTAGATTAGATCGCCAACTTCGCGAGCAGTGGTTTGTTGGGCCGAGCTGCCGATCTTGGTTTTTGTAAACCCAACGTTTTGGTTATATTTGTCGATATATTGCCAACCAACGTAGTTTCCGACCGCTTCTCCGCAAAGGTTGTCAGAAACTCGTATCATGGCCGTCACGCAGTCGTTAATAGTGTGGGCTCCTAGGCGACTGTTCCAGTTTTTGGCTGGTAGTTTGTTTTCTAGCGGTGGTAGCAAAAATAATTTGTAGAGGCTGGCGGACTGCATTCGGTCGTCGGCATTAATGCTGACCATTCTCTCGGAATTTAAGTCACGAATAAACACCGACCATTTTTGATTTTTGGGCATTGATTTTAGCTGTGATTGGACAAATCGAGACATCGACTCGTCTTCTCGGGCTTGTTTTGGTGCTTGCACAAGGTTGGTCTGCTCCGATAGCTGCTCTTTTTGAGTAATTGCTGACCCTAGTCCATCAGTTCGTTGCAAAGGTGACGCGTTGAGTTTTTGGTACACACCAAAAGCCCCGGCGGAAACAATACACACCGCCAGGAAACCACGAGCTACAGCCAGCAGGCTGGGGCGCCGCTTGGCATACACCACGCCTGCTGAGTGTTGATAATATCGAATGCGTGGGCCAATTGCGCCACGATTTTTAGTTTTCATTTTTATCTCACAAAGCAACCCGCTTTTTTGCGAATCGGCTTATTTTATTTTTGGTAAGTCTTTTTGGCTTTTTGCGTGTCTCTACCTAAAAACCTATCACAGACAAAGCATACTTTGCAAGAAGTTTTTTATGTATACAAACTTATTTGATTGAATTGATTATTTTTGTGCGAAGCTACCAGCTGTATACAATATTTTTCATAATCTCCACCACTGTTTTGTGGTCTGGAATTGTATTGTCATCATAATAATGGTCGGTCCCAAAATAATTCTCTAAAATTGATAAACAAAATATTTGATCAGCCAGAATATGCATGCGGTCGGTTGCAGCAATGCTGGCAAGTGGCGTCGCGACGACGATTTTGCGAACCGCAATAGGCTTTAAATAGTCTGCGGCCACGTCGAGCGACATACCCGTCCCTAGCCCATCAGACACCAAAATCACGGCGTGCCGCTTGAGTAGAGCGCGTTTTATTTCGCCATCTTTACCAATAATGCGGTTAATCTTTTGGAAGGCTTCCAAACTCGCCTGGTCAATAACAGAGTGATAGTCCGTCTTAAAGCTCTCGAGTTGACCGGGAGATAAATGTGATCCATAGGTTAAGCCTTGGGTGCTCATGGTTGCGATCGGCGAGGGGTCTTCTGGAATTCGAATATCTTCGGTGGCCAGTAAAAAAAGTGCGCTATGAAGCTGTTTGGCGATTTCTGCGCCAACTACTACTGCGCCTTCGTTGAGTGCCAAGACCACATTGTTTTCCTTGGCCAGCTCGGTCATTTTTTCTGCCAGCAATGCCCCGGCCTGCGTTCGGTCTTTAAAATACTGCATGAGTTTCTAAAACCAAGTGTAGCAAACCCCCGCCGTTATTTGAGCAAAGTGAGTACATAGAACCGCTCGGTGTTTCCTTTTTCTCCAGATACTTTGCTGTCGGCTTTGTCACGAATTTTGTAAATATCTTTTACCCAGGCCTCGAACTCCTTAAACACCGCTCGACGAAGTGACTCATTTTTGATCACTCCCTTGTGTTTGGTCTGCTCGCCAACTTCAAACTGGGGTTTTACCATCGCCACCACAACCGTCTGAACAGAGATAAGTTCCGGGAGATGACGCAGAATTTCTCTAATACTAATAAAAGACACGTCGATAAGCACCACATCGACAGGTGCCGAGGTGTGCTTGACCTCACGGATATCAGTTTGTTCATGGAGCTCAATGCGTAAGTCTGATCGCAGCGTTGGGTGTAATTGATTGGTACCGACATCGACGGCAATCACCTTCTTTGCCCCGTTTAGAAGCGCAAACTGAGTAAAGCCTCCTGTGCTGCTGCCCACATCGAGTACGGTTTTGTCGGTAAAATCCAAGCGCAAGCTATCTGCCACCGACGCCAGCTTGAGCCCGGCCCGCGATACATACTGGGTCGCGACGTCTACACGAATTTCTGCCTGCGGCTGCACAAAAATACCCGGCTTGGTCGCCACTTGTCCATTAAGTCTTACTTTTCCGAGGCGAACATAACTTTCGGCCTGGCTACGCGTGCGAACCAACCCGCGCTGCACCATTAACGCATCGAGCCGAGCTTTCATTGACCTAATCCTTTTTGCGTTCACGATACGCACCCGTCGTCGTATCAACGCTTATCACATCGCCAGTTTTAATAAAAGCTGGCACTTTGACAATTGCCCCCGTTTCTAAAGTTGCGTCCTTGGTAATCGAGGAGCTGGTGTCGCCCTTGACGGCATCTTCGGCATACGTCACCTCGAGATAGACATTTTTGGGCAGTTCAACGTTAATAATTTGGTTGTTAAAGATTTGAACTTGAACTCTATCGCCATCCCTCAGATATGCGTGTTGATCGCCAACAATCTCCTCGGCCACCTCGTGCTGCTCAAAATTTTCTTCGTTCATAAAGTAAAAAGTCGAACCCTCACGATACAAATACTGGGCGTTGGCATTGGTCACGTCAGCCGAGTCTAGTTGATCATTGCCCTTAAAAGTTTTGTCGAGCACCCGACCGTCAATAAGGCTTTTGATCTTCACGTTGACGATTGAACCGCCACGCCCCATAACCTTTTGACCATATTCAATTACTCGATATGGCGTGCCTTCGAGTTGAAAGATGGTACCTTTTTTTAGTTCGGTAATAGAAAATGCCATAAAAAAATTTAGTAAGGATAAAACTCTCGGACCTTCCCGCTTAGTTCTATACAATCTTTCATGAACCTGTCAGTGTGCCGGAAATCCATAATTTGGTCGCCATGACCGCGAATTTGACCCAACGCACCCATAACACCTTGAATTCTTTGCTCGATGTTGATCCTGTGTCGCTTTACCTTGACATCAGTCACCAACTGCTCAATTTCTTTGAGCAACTGCCGACCATAAGGGTGCTGGGCATCATCAATCAGATCGTGAATGTGATCTCTCAATCTGTCGACACGCTGGACAATCTCCAAATGATCCTTGCTCATCGTACTTACCATGTTAGTACCAAAGTGATGAAATGAAAACTTTCTCGGTGGTAGGCTTAGTTGTGCGCCACGAACGGCAACAGTGCGAGATGTCGCGCTCGCTTGATCGCTCGCGCGAGTCGCTTTTGCTCCGTCTCGCTTAGGCCGGTTTTTTTTCTGGTCTCGATTTGTCCATATTGATTGACGTAGCGCTGCAAGGTTTTTACGTCCTTGTAGTCAAAATACGGTACATCGATTCGGTGCTTAAAAATTTTTGCCATAAATTTCGGTTTACTCCATTAGTTAATTATTATTCAAGTCCTCACGCTCGTTTGGAATATCAAACAAGCTGTAGACTTATTTTTACTAAAACGGGATGTCATCAAGGTTGATTGGTTCGTCGCCAATGTCTTCGACCACAACGTCTTTTTTCTTTTTTGTGCTTTTTGTCGGTTCAACGTCAGCTTGAGCTGAACTAGAACTATCGGTCTCGCCTCGGCTGCCCAAAAATGTAACATCTTGAGCGTTTACTTCGACTTTGCTTCTTTTTTGACCATCTTGTTCCCATGAACGACTCTGCAGGCGACCGCTAACCAACACTGGTCGGCCTTTTGTAACATACTGTGCTACTCGTTCACCAAGTGGCCCCCACGCAACAACATCAATGTAGTCAACCGCCTCTTGCCACTCACCGTCACTGCCTTTGTAGCTTCGGTTGAGTGCAAGACTAAACGTACATACACTTTGTCCACTTGGAATTTGTCGTAACTCTGGGTCTCTCGTAAGATTGCCCATGAGTATTACTTGATTAAAGCTTCGTGCCATTGTAGTAATCCCCTCTTAATTCTTACTCTTCTTCAGTTGCTTCATCTGATTTTTCACCCCTCACCGCCGCCTTTTTGGCCTTTTCTTCACGAATAGCTTCGGCCTTGGCAATTGCTTTTAGATCTGGTCGGCTGACAAGATAACGTATAACCTCGTCAGTGATATTTAGTGTTGTCTCCACTTTTTTTACTGCCTCTGGCGGCAATTCTGCCGTATAAAAAACATAGACCGCGTAGTCGTGCTTTTGAATCTGATAAGCCAGCTTCTTTTTGCCCCAATTATCAGTCTTAAGGACCTTGCCACCATTATCTTTGATGATTTTGTCGATTTTTTTTGAAACTTTTTCCAGATCTGCTTCCGAGTCTGGATGGAAAAGTATTGCTACTTCATATTGATTCAAAGAATCCTCCTTTGGTTACTGCCCATACGCTGTCGTGCCAGTCTTTTGGCACCGCTATGAACTGAGTTATTAGTGGTGCCTATTATACGTTAGTTACCCCTGTTTGTAAAGCGTTGAGTTGTTTTGTCACGTTGTTTCGAAAATAGCCAAAGGCATAGGCTTTTACCATCTTGCGGGCAACTTCGTGGAACGTAAAGGTGCGATCATCTGGAATGAGACCTTCCTTTTTATACACTCGGTGCTTGTTGTGCAGCTCAACCTCATTGACGCTGTCGCTAAGCGCAATTGAAAGCATCGATTGGGCCATTTTCATTTTTATTCGTGCTCGGTGTTGCGGCTCAGAAATTCGTCGATATCAAACTGATCAACGATATGTTCGAGTCCCTTTTTGGTCGCAAAATGAGAGATAAACTTGCTGACTTTCTGCTTTGATTCAACCCGAGTTGCACTGGCAATCCTCTGATGCTGCCGATCATTTAGATCTACTTCCACCCACTCTGTGTCGTTTGAAATTTTGAGGGCTTTTCTTGGCATTAGCCCCGCCGCCGCAATGACGGTAAGCCGAAACTTCTCATCTTCATCATAAGGAAGAACTGGCCCATCAAAAATCCTATGATAGCCAAGATGGTGAACACCGTATGGCACCCGTTGTATTCGCGACTTTCTGAGTGCAATGCCCCCAGTATCTTGAAGATATGGATGACTTTCCCTATGAAAGGCGTGGTGCCTATCTGGATGTCTAAAATTTAAAAGAGCTCCGTCTTCACGGAGCTCTTCTGGAAGGATCGGCAGCGGCAATCCTGTCATCTCACATACCGGAGTGATGGTTTCTGCCGCCACAATTTGTCCTTCCTTTTTGCAGTGTTTGTTACACATTTTAATATGCTCCTGAACAAAATTTTTGTCAACGTATACGCTTGGTTTTTTGTATTTTAATCTTCGCTTTTTATGGCATCAGTTAGCAAAATTTCGAACTAAGGCCTGCGGCCTACACCTGACGGACCAGTGTATTTCTATCTATAATCTGCCAAAAAACAATCCATATGAATAGCAATGTTGCACTAAGCACAACAAAAAATGATTCTACATATTGAACACCAAATTGAACCCTAATTATTTGGTAATTGTGGTTGGCGCTTTACTTGGTCCCAAGTTGGTGGCTAGAATCGTCGTCCGGCATGTCGTCGTATACTTCGTCTCCTGGACTCGAAACGTCTCCCCCAAATACATCATCCATGCTACTGACCAACACTTCGCGGGGACGCGCACCGTCGGCTGGACCTACAATTCCCTGCTCTTCCATGCTTTCTATCAATCTCGCTGCTCGGGCATAGCCAACGCGCAGACGACGCTGCAGCAAGCTCGTGCTGGCTTTGCGGCCATCAATAACAACCTTAACTGCATCCCGAAACAAATCGTCATCCCCATCAGCCCCCGAATCGACGACAATCCCACCCTTACCGTTAAGTTGCACTGGCATGCTCACCACTTCTTCGTCGTACATTGGCGGACGTTGCTCTCGAATAAAATCAGTTATTTTGGCTGTTTCATCCTCGCCAATAAATGCGGCTTGCACGCGCTTTGGCTTTGGCATTGAGGCGTTGATGTAGAGCATGTCACCAAGCCCTAGTAACTTTTCTGCGCCGCTTTGGTCCAAAATAATTCTCGATTCGACCTCTTGCGACACCGTAAAAGAAATGCGCGCCGGAATGTTTGCCTTAATAAGTCCCGTAATAACCGTCACACGCGGACTCTGCGTAGCCAGAATAAGGTGAATGCCTGCCGCTCGCGCTTTTTGAGCCAGCCGGACAACCAAGGCCTCGACGTCTCGCGCCGCCATCATCATCAGATCAGCCAGTTCATCAATCACAATCACAATGTACGGCATGCTATCTTGATCTTTTAAGTTGTTATACTCGGCAATATTGCGCTTCCCAACGCCCGCCATTGTTCGCAAACGTCGTTCCATTTCGGCGACTGCCCATTTTAGAGCACTAATACATTTTTCGGGCTCATTGATAACCGGTGTCAGAAGGTGCGGTAGATCGTTGTAGGGAGTAAGTTCGACTTGTTTCGGGTCAATAAGAATCAGTTTTAGATCGGACGGCGAGTTACGGAACAAAAAACTGGTGAGAATATCGTTAATCATGACCGACTTACCGGATCCAGTTTGACCCGCGACAAGCAGGTGGGGCATTTTGGCCAAGTCCCCAACCATTGGTTTCCCAACAATATCTTTCCCAATAACAAAACTAAGTGGACCCGTTGACGCCGACCACTCGGGTGAGCTTACCACGCTACTCATCCGCACAATTGCCGGCTTGAAGTTCGGCACCTCGATACCCACCAAACGCTTGCCTGGTATTGGGGCTTCGATTCGAATGGAGTGTGCCGCAAGATCAAGTGCCAAATTGTTCTCGAGGGCAGTTATTTTTGTCAGTTTTACCCCGGTTGGCGGTTTCAGCGTGTACTGGGTGACTCTTGGCCCGACGTTTGCCCCTTCCATGTCGACTGGAATATTAAAGTTGGCAAATGTTTCACGAATCGCAACCGCATTGCCCTCGACATCACCCGCGTCGGCTTTTTCTTGTTTCTGATTGAGTAAATTTACATCGGGAAATTTCCAATCTGGATCGCTGGCTGTGGTCAGCGCCTGGTGATTTTCTGCCGCCGTGAGTTTTGCCGCCGTATTCTTAAGTGTCGACAAGCGCGGCGCTTCTTCTCCTGTGCTTCGCTCCATCGGCACACCCTCGTTTAGCTTAAACGAGCCCTTTGCTTTGAGCGTTTCTAGGTCGCTGTCTTCTTGCTTTTTGCGACTAAAAATATCGCCAACCTTAAGTAACACCTTTGGCGAAATGCCAAACGATAACATAAACGTCAGCATCGCTACGACTGCAAATAACAAGCTCGCCGGAATAGTATTGAGTGCTTGAAGCACAATTCCGCCCACTAATTCGCCGGCATGCCCACCATTTCCACCGCTTAATTCAGCTGTCGAATCCTTTTGCGCAAACGCCACGTGGAACAACACGCTCATCGAGATGACAAACGTAGTCATACTTACCAACTTGCCAAGCGGTATCTGTCTGTCTTCGCTCTTAAATTTATGAACGCCAAAATAAAATAGCGCCAGAGATGTAAAATAGGCCGCCCAGCCAAGTGTCCAGTACACCCCATTAAACATATTGACTGGCAATGGGCCACCCGCCCCAAAGCCACCAATCAAAAGAAAAACCGCCAGAAGCATTAATACAATTGCGCCCGCCAGAGGCCAAAATGTGGATTCACTTTTGGCTTCTTTGTGTGCGACTTTTTTCTTTGACTGCTTTTTCTTTTTTGCCATCGTAATTTCTACCAATTCATTGTACGATCTTCGGTGATAGAAGTACAGAACTTATCATGATACGTTAATTGTAGCACAATTTACTACAAAAGTCAATCGCCAAACGGTTAATCGACTTCCTAATAGAATTGCTGGTTTTCTTATTTAATAATTTCTTTGGTTAGCGCCCCCACTTTTGTTGGATAAGCGCTGGTAAAGTAGTGAGTTGCCTCGGGCACGTGAATAACTTTTACTCGTTCGATAAAATCACCTTCTACATCGGTAAATATCGCTAATCTTGCCAAGTAATCAGCGGCGTTCTGCCAGGTACTGCCCCGCACTAACTCAGAATTGTTTGGACTCACATAGGTTAGTTTCGCTTCTGATAGTCGGCTCATGGCCGATGCGATGTCTGTTGAAAGACCTTCTTGTTTGGCCATAGCCCTCGGTAACTGCCAAAACTTTTGAGTAATGGCCCGATTCCGGTGAAGTTGAGCGCCAAGAGTTTTTGGCCCCACCATCTCTTCCCACTCTTCCGGCGTATCAAAATTATCATGTGGTCTTAGATATGGGTCCTCGCTGGCTGCGGCGAATTTTGGAGCATGCCTAACTAGCTCTTTAACCATTCTGCGACCGAGCTTACGCGCTCCAAAAGCTGACTGCCCGGGTGGATCGATTACTCCCAGCCTCTCGACATTATCAACAGCACTGCTACGACCAATGCCCAGAGCATAACGACCCCCCGTTGACGTCCCCATGTAGACGCGAGGATAGTGATTTTCGGCAGCGAGGGCACGGCTAATAATTGCGCCCGCTTTGTCAAATTCCCCTGTCGCGAGCGTATGCTCCATAACTTTTGATGGTAGCTTATCCGAAAAACCCGACCCTGGATTATCGATAATCACAAAAGGTGTTTCGGGACTCATAGCCGCCGCTACAGCAAACTCTCGCCTGTTTCCGCCATTCGTTTCCATTGACGATGTCCAGGTGGTAATAATTGCCGTTAATTTTTCGGGGTTTGTTCTTAGTTGATCTTGGTTAGCCCAATAGGTCGAGACTCGGTTTTCCGTAACTGGATCTTCTAAAACCTCCCGGCTATCCAGAAAATGGCCATAATTATCTAGAAACCTGGCGTGATCAATTGTTGGTTCATCGAGTGCAAGCTTCCATCTATTTTGAATAATTGGCAACTCTAGATCATTTGGGTTAATGCCATGTGCGTAGGTGTCAACAAACGTCGTCAGATCAACATTCAATGGCTCCCTATTAAGATATCCGTAATCAATAGCTTCTCGCGAACTCATATAGATATACTATACTATTTCTACATAGTTTTGTCAATGATTATGCTTGGGGTGAGCCTACCTAGGCAAATTTAGTCTGTTCGGGCGTCTTGGTTGAGCAGCTTGGAGCGCATTTGGGCAAATCGTTTCTGCATATCAGCGGCTTGTTCTTCTGGCGTTGGGGCTTTTTTGCCATTTGGCGGGGCCGCACTCCTCGATTGAAGCTGTTTTCCGCCGACGACGTTTACAACTGGAATAACAATCGGACTTCTGCCGGTTTGTTCGTACAAAAAGTGGGTGACGTGTTCCTTGAGCTCTATCTTGAACCTATCAAGATCGACTCGCTTAAAGCGCTGAGAGACAGCTCGTTTTAGTTCAATTCTAAAAGCATTCATCAGTTCTTCTTGACCCTTCATATATATAAAGCCTCGACTAATAATGTCTGGGCTGGTCATGAGTTGGCCAGTTTTTTTATCGACCGTAAGCACAACGGCTACAAGGCCTTCGTTTGCCAGCATAAGTCGATCTTTGACCACAACATTGCTGACGATGGCGCCAGTCTGGTCAACCAGGATTGTACCGGAAGGTACGCGTCCCAAAATCTCCATCTTGCCGCCACCGATGCCGATAACATCACCGTTCTCGGCATTGAGTGTTCGGGCTCGAGGTATTCCCTCTTCGACCGCGAGCTCGATGTGGCGCTGCTTTACTCTATAAGCACCGTAAATCGGTACAAAGAATTCTGGTCGAGTCATAGTAATCATCTCTTTGAACTCATCTTGACTGGCATGACCTGATACGTGCAGAGGGCCAGCACCATCGATGCCATGAGTCTCGTGACGGTACACATGCACACCTTTTCGCATAAGGTCGTCGACCATATTGCCAACGAGAGCGTCGTTGCCTGATTCTGGGATTGGCGTCGAACTGAGTACGACCGTATCTTGGGGTTTCAGCTTTATATGTTTGTGATCACCGCTCGCCATACGTTGTAGAGCTGAGTTAGGCTCTCCCTGCGAACCTGTACAAACTACCACGACATCTTGGTCTTTGAGCGTCGGGACTGTCGCGATCGGGACAATAGTGCCCTTTGGTATCTTCACAAAACCATACCGGACGGCCATCTCGAGAGTACTCACGAGACTTCTGCCGTCGAGGGCAATCCGCTTGTTGTGGTGAACAGCGGCATTGATGATCATCTGAATACGGTTGATATTGGTCGAGAACATCGCCATAAAGGTTCGCCCTGGGGCTTGCTCCATGATGTCAACAAAGCTTTGTTCGATAGTACTTTCGCTCGGCGTTCTGCCAGGCCTTTCACAGGTAGTACTTTCGCTCAGCAACGCCAATACGCCCTCCTTACCCAGTTCTAGCAGTCTTTCGGTGTCAGTTTTTTCATGGTCAAGTGGATTGGGATCGAGTCGAAAGTCGCCAGTGTTAATAATTCGGCCGACAGGCGTATCGAGCACCACGCAGGTGCTTCCTGGTATTGAGTGCGTGACCCGTACGAGCTCGACAAAAAATTCACCAATTTTTAGTCGCTCGTGAGTGTCTTCGTTGAGCATAACAGTTTTTAGCTCAAAGCCTTCAGGCATTGGCAGACCAAAATTCTCGAATATTTCTTCGACGCGGCCGATAGTAAACTTGCTACCATAAATTGGTGCTGGATATAGTGGCACTATGTGCGGTAAGCCGCCAATGTGATCAAGGTGACCGTGAGTGATAATATAGGCCTTTAATTTGTGTTTTATGGTTTCAAGATAAGCCATATCCGAAATCCCGTAATTGATGCCTGGCAGGTCAACACCTAGGTCACTGCCGCAATCGATGACGACTGCATCGTTTTTATATTCGACAATTAGGCAGTTTTTTGAGCCACCGCCGTCCATACCACCAAGACCAATAACTTTTAGCTTGGGACTATCGTCGATAAAGTTTGCCCGAACCCCTGGTTCGTTGGTTGCATTTTCGGCAGTCAAATATTGGCTCGCGATTCGATGCGCATCTTCGGCTGTCCGTTTCTGGGCTCGAATTGCGGCTCCGCGACTTACTGAACGGCCGTTCATTGGCGAACTATTGCCGTTGTTCTGGGCACCATTCTTTGGTTTTGATTTGTTTGGTTGATTGTTCTTCATTTGTGAGGTTTTCTCCTATTTAGTAGTTTCAATTTGATTAATAATTTCTGGTAGTAACGAGAAGTCTTCAAACAAGGTTGTTTTTAGTCCCCCGTTATAGAGCGCAGCTGCGGGATGAAACAACGGAAGTATGACAACTTTTCGATCACCAAGCGTAATTCGTTTTGGTTGACCGTGAATTTCACTTATCCGTCGACCAGGAAGAAAATATTCCATACTATGTCTTCCTAGTGTGGCAATAATTATCGGTTGAATAACGTTGAGTTCTTGGATAAGAAATGGCCAAAATGCCCGCTTTTCCTCTGGCAACGGATCTCGATTCCCTGGGGGCCGATATTTAACGATGTTGGTAATGTAGACATCGTCCCGCTTTAGGTTGACCGTCTGCAGCATTTCATCAAGCAACTTCCCGGCCGCCCCAACGAAAGGTGCGCCTTGAAGGTCTTCGTTTTTACCGGGGGCTTCACCAATAAATACCAGTTTCGCTTTTGAATTTCCATGGCCCATCACCAACTGCGTTGCAGATTGAGCCAAATCTGGACAGATATTACTTGCGACAATATCTGCCTTGATCTGATCAAGCTTTTTTGTGGTGCTTTTTGCTTCTGACATGTGGTTTGTGAACTAATTTGGTGTGGCGATGGAACAAACGGACGATATTACTAATTACCCCCACAAAGAGCACAATGGCCAGCGCATATTGCCAAAGGCTTCCGGTGTCGATTGCCCGGCTGACTATCACATAAAAAAGCAGAAACTCAACCACTGCAAAAGTGCCATAACCTAGCGGGGTCGCATGAAAATCGTTAATATCTCTAAGCACCGTTTTCCCTTTTGGCTTCTTTCATACTGAGTTGAAGCCGGCCTTTTTCGTCGATGGCAACCAGTTTCACGTCGACCAAATCTCCCTCTTTGACAACGTCACCTGGTTTTTCAACTCGCTCGTCCCTCATTGCACTTACGTGCACAAGGCCGTCTTTGCCTGGCAAAATTTCAACGAAGGCACCAAAGTCGAGTACGCTAACCACTTTTGCGCCTTTGTAAATCTTTCCTACCTCAGGTTCTTCGGTTAACCGCTGAACCCATGCGATGGCGGCGTCAATGCTCGTTTTATCGGGGCTTGCAATCATGACGGTGCCGTCGTCTTTAATGTCAATCTCGGCACCGGTCTCAGCAATTATCTTATTAATTGTCTCGCCGCCCTTACCGATGACTTCCCTAATTTTTTCGGGATTGATCTTGATCGCCTCTACTCGCGGCGCAAACGGACTGAGCTCGATGTTCGGCTTGGGAATGGTCTCTAGCATGTGTTTTAGAATATGATCCCTGCCAAGCTTTGCTTTTAGGAGCGCTTCTTTCAAAACTGACACTGGCAAACCGTGAACTTTCATGTCCATCTGAAGCGCGGTGATGCCCTTGGTCGTGCCGGTTGCCTTAAAGTCCATATCACCCGCAAAATCTTCAGCATCAGCGATATCCGACAAAATTATTGCCCTATCTCCATCAAGCATCAAGCCCATTGCAATACCACTTACTGGCGCTTTTAGGGGCACACCGGCGTCCATCAGCGCGAGGGTTGATGAGCAAGTTGCTGCCATTGAAGTACTTCCGTTTTGGCTCATGATCTCTGTAACCGAACGAATGGTGTACGGAAATTCGGCTTCATCTGGCAACACTGCGTCTAAGGCTCTTTCGGCCAAATAGCCGTGTCCGATCTCGCGTCGACCAGGACTTCCAAGGCGACGCACTTCACCAACAGTGTAGCCCGGTGCGTTGTAATGATGAAGATATCGACGCTCGGCGTCACGCTCCATGGTATCCACCAGCTGCACATAGCTAAGTGGTGCAAGAGTAACCACATTGAGAGCTTGGGTCATTCCTCGAGTAAAGAGGCTTGATCCATGCGCCCTCGGCAAAAACCCGACTTCACTTTCGAGTGATCGAATTTCATCGAGCGCTCTACCGTCTGGGCGAGTGCCACTTTCGACAATGTGTTTGCGAACGTCTTTGTGGAGCGCAAGCGTAAAAGCGTCGTCATATTCTTGACGAAGCGCTTTATAATCTTCCTCTCCAACTTCAGTCTCAAAGTGATCGTGCATACCCTGGCGAAGATCTGCCACGAGCTGATTTCGCTCTGGATATGGTGCGTGAAGATTTTTGCCTAATTTACCGTCTACCCACGAATCAACGGTGGCCTGGATTTTTTCATCGGGAAGACTCAACTCAAACTCACGCTTTGCAACACCAACTTTCTTGGCAAGCTCGTTTTGAAGCGTAATTGCAGGCTGCATAGCATGGTGGGCGTACTCAATTGCGTCAGCCACCTGCTCTTCGCTGACTTCCTGGGCACCCGCCTCGACCATCATTACACCGCGCTGCGTGCCGGCAACCACAAGATCTAAAGGACTTTTTTCGAGTGCCTCTGGTGTCATAAAGGCCCGAAAGTCATCATTCTCAATTCCGATTCGGAGTCCAGCAACCGGACCCTCAAAAGGAGCGCCCGTCATCACAAACGCCGCACTCATAGCGATCATCGCAATCATATCTGGCCGAAACGTCGGATCCATACTTAGAATCGTCGCGACGCCTTGGGCCTCATGACGATAGCCCTTCGGCCAAAGCGGCCGAATTGGTCGATCTATAAGCCGACCAATTAATATTGCATCGTCACTTGGACGACCCTCGCGCTTGATAAACCGACTGCCGCTGATTTTTCCTGCGGCATACATTTTTTCTTCGTAGTCGATGCTTAAGGGGAAATAATCAAATCCCTCTAATTTTTGAGTACCGACCATGGCCGTACCCAAAACGACGGTCTCGCCGTAGCGAGCAATGACGCTCGCACTCGTCCGAAACCCAACTCGGCCGACTTCAAGCGTGAGCGTTTTCCCACAAAAATCAGTCGAAACGCTTATGATGTCCTTACCTATGATGTTTTTTGCCATTTCTCGTCCTTTTCCTCGTCGACTCGATTCAAATATACACTTAGTAGTATATCTGTAGATCGATCCGACGAATTTTGTTATTAAAAGAGAGCTTTCTCTTTGTTGTTTAACTCTCTGGTTTTAGGACAATTCGGGGTGCGTTTGCAAAGAATTGTACAAAACGAGAGACTTAAAGAAAAATATTACCTGCGAATGCCTAACTTTTTAATTAGCTCAAGATACGCCTGGCTATCCTTGGATGCAATATACTTTAGCAGCCGTTTTCGCTTACCAACCATCTGCAGCAACCCTCGTCGGGCCATGTGATCTTTTTTGTTGACCTTAAGGTGTTCAGTCAGCTCAACGATCCGGGCAGTCAAAATAGCCACCTGCACTTCTGGTGAGCCAGTATCCTTCTTATTGTCACCAAGATCGGCCACAATTTCCTGCTTTTTCTCTGTAGATATCATTCGTTGAACACAATTGTAGCACAACTTCATCTGTTAGGCAAGTGTTTGTTGTTCGATAGTATTTGCTTACGCTTGCACTTTGCAATGGATGTCATTTACTATTACGCCGTAATGTCTATCACAGTACTTGTGGGCGAGCAAAGAGGCGACGAGGGCAAGGGGCGCTTTGTTGACTTGCTCATGCCCGAATATGAAATTGGTGCCAGGTTTAATGGTGGCGATAACGCTGGCCACACCGTTGTAGTTGATGACTGTGTCTACAAGCTACATGGCCTCCCTACCTCAATAGTTCATCCTAATAAAAAAAGTGTCATGGGTGAAGGTGTGGTGATTAATCCACTTAATTTGGTCAAAGAAATTGACACTTTGCGAGAACAGGGTGTACATATTGGTTGCGACAACCTATTGATAAGCTCAAGTGCTCATCTTATACAACCAAGCCATATTTCTGAAGATGAAATACGAGAGTCTGGCGATGACGCTCAAGGAAGCACTAAGTCGGGTATAGCGCCGGTGTATGGCCATAAAGCTTATCGCGACCGCGAAAGTATCAGAGCGGAACATATTAATAATAACCCACAGAAAATATTTGAAGTGGTAGAGAGAGGTTTGCTAAATCAAAGGCATTTACGTGTTGAGGAATGGCAAACAGCAATAGATGAAGAGGCCGTAGCATACGATTATGTTGAAGCGGCTCAGAGATTAGGTGAATTCGTTACCGACACATGCTTGTTTTTAAATAGAGAGCTTGAACTAGGCAAAAAGGTGCTTGCAGAGGGCGCCCAAGCATTTCTACTGGACATAGACCAGGGTATGTACCCATTTGTGACTTCTTCATCAACAATTGCAGGTGGAGCATCCCCTGGACTTGGGGTGTCAACAAAAGCAATTGATAGAGTTGTTGGGATTTCAAAGGCTATTCAATCACATGTAGGAGGTGGGCCATTTGTGACAGAGATAAATGACCCGCGAGTTCTTGCACGAATACACGGCGATATGACTACAGTAGATGCAGAAAGAGGAACAACTACCGGCAGAACTAGACGATTGGGCTTTCTCGATCTTCCTGGTATACGACGCGCTCAGATGATCAATGAAACAGATGAAATGGCTCTCACAAAGCTTGACTGGGTACCCCGCTTTGGTGACACTATCCCGGTTTGCGTTGCATATGAACGAAAAGGTAAAACATTAGAATTTTCCCCCAACGCTGCTTATAAGCTAGAGGAGTCTACTCCAATATATGAAGAATTACCTAATTGGCGAAGAGATATATCTGATGTTCGTAAGTTCAAAGACCTGCCAAAGCCCGCAAAAAGATATGTCAAATATCTCGAAGAGATGACTGGTGTTCCTATATCGATGCTTGGCGTTGGCCCAGAACGCGATCAAGTCGTCATTCGATGATCATTTTTCTTGAACATCGTGTACATGAGACTCGGCAAGTCCAGCATTAGTGATCCTCATAAATCGAGTATTTTTACGATGATCTTCGATGTTTGAGGCGCCCACATATGCCAAGCTCTTTCTTAACGCTTTGATATAGCCCTCAACCAACGGCACCACCGAACCTTTGTAGGGAACATATGCCTCAACCCCCTCTGGAAGTGGATCTTCCATTCCTGGTGCACCGTAGCGCATTTTGGCCGCACGACTATCTCTAATTGCAGCCGCCGAACCCATTCCGCGATAGCCTTTTACGCGGCTGCCATTTTTAAGTTCAATTACTTTTCCTGGTGCCTCATCGGTACCAGCAAGCATATTTCCCATCATGACCGAGTGTGCGCCAGCCGCAATAGCGATTGAAATGTCGCCTGGATAGCGCAGACCACCATCGGCACAAATCGGCACGTCCATGCCCCTTATCGCCTTTGCGGAGTTATATACGGCAGTAACCTGGGGCGTACCAATACCGGTGACAGTTCTGGTTGTACATATAGTTCCAGGTCCTTGGCCATTTTTCACGCCGTGTGCTCCCATATCTACAAGCAATCTTGCAGACGAGCCCTCCGAGATGTTACCAATCATAATATCAGTGCTAGAAAGCTCTTCCCTTGCTTGCTTGAGAGTCGACTGGGCATATTTCGAGTCGCCCATTGCTGAATCAAAAACGGCGACGTCAAGATACTTTTCCATACTCTTTATTATGTCAATCGACTCCTCGCTCGTTGGGAATGCCGCAGCCACAATTAGTCGTCCCTTTTGATCAACGTTGTAGTTTTGCGGGTTTCCTTCAATCACCCTCTGAACGTCAGACAGAATATACATTCCAGAAAGTCCTCCTGCCTCAGTGACAAGCGGGAGTGTTTTCTTCTTATGTAAGCGCATAATGCTGTAGGCTTCCTCGATTGAAGTGTGTTCTGGAGCCGAGACAACATCCCGCAGTGGAGTCATTGCATCCGAAACCAACGTGGACCGGTCGCTAAATATCTCAAAGTCATTTTGCGTTAATATACCGACCAGCTTATGATTTTCATCTTCTACTGGAAATGTACTAAACTCAAATTGCTTTTTATCCTTTTCTTCCAGCACCATCGATAAGGTTTGCGTGTCTCGAACGGTGACTGGTTTCTCGATAAGTCCATTGAGGTGCAGTTTTACACGCCGCACCTCTTCTCGCTGTCGTTCTGGTTCCATACCAGCATGAATCACACCTAAACCACCGAGTTTTGCCATCGCAATAGCCATCGAGGATTCTGTGACAGTGTCCATCGCTGCACTGACCAGCGGAACTTTGAGCTCTACATTTTTGGTGAACTGGCTGCGAATACTTACCTCTGTCTGATCATAATCACTTGCCGCCGTCCGGAGTCGTACGTCATCGAAAGTAAGTGCAAGACCTACACTGTTGTGGTATTCAAAAAAATCATCTTTGCTTAACTCTGCCATTTTCGCCCTCCAAAAGTGTTAGAAGTTGTATACCACGATAGCACACCACCAAATCTAGCAGCAACGATAAGCACTTACGGTTCACGTATGTCTTGGGTGGTAATTTCTTGGGGTAATTTTGCGGTGCTAATTGTAAAAGACCCCACAGAAACACGACGAAGTTCCGACAAATAGGCCCCCGTGCCGAGCTTATCGCCGATGTCTCGAACAAGGCTCCTCACATAGGTTCCGCTGCCGACATTTGCGACAAAGGATACCATGGGATAATCGTATTTCTGCATCACAATTTCGTGTATTGTGACAGTCCTGGGTTCAAGTTTTGGCTCTATCCCCTCACGAGCCAATTTATACGCCCGTTTTCCATCAATTTTGATAGCAGAAAACGCGGGCGGAACTTGTTCAATCGCCCCCACAAACTGTGCGACGGTATCTTTTATCTGCATTTCAGTAGGCGTATGGGTGGAGACTTGAGTTTTTTGGCCTTCTTCGTCGCCGGTGGTGCTGGTTTCGCCCAGTTTCATGGTCACTTCGTAGGTTTTATCCAGTTTCGAAAACTCTTGTGCCCGCTTGCAGTACGAACCAACAACCACAATCATGAGTCCCGTCGCGAGCGGATCAAGCGTTCCCGTGTGCCCAACCTTAATCTTTTTTCCAGTTCGGGTTTTTAGCAAGCCTCGAATCTTGGCCACCACATCAAACGACGTCCATTCTCTTGGTTTATCAATAAGGAGTATTCCGTCAACAGCATCCACGAGGTGGATTATACACCAGGCGGAGTCATTGGAGGCGGCACCGGTGGTGGTGGCCCAATCGGTGCACTACTATGATTATTCTCTTCCGAGCCGTCGCTTTTTTCCTCGTGACCAAGATCAAGGTTCACTGGATTTGCCCCAAGCGCTTCTATTGGTTCCGGTTTGTATTCATCAACTGCTGCAACCGCGCGTTGTACTGCATCGCGTGCGTTTTCGGGAGCTGGGGGTGGTACATAGGCATTTTCGATCGCTTGCAGCGTTGGTGGCTGTGGCTCAACCGGCTCGGCGCGGGTATGCGGACTATCGACCGCCTCCTCTATTTCCGAAAGGGTTTTGTCTGATGCGTCTGGGGTATTGAACTCAGAAATTATCGGCTCCTCGGGTGGGGTTACTTCTTTGGGTTCGGGTAATGGATCGCGACTAAGAATCTGATTGTTACTTGGAGTTGGAGCGCTCAAAGGGTCAGTCGATCCAGTGTATTGCTGATACTCTGGGATGCTGTTGGCCGTCAGCTGTCCGCCGAGACGAGGTGGCTCAGAAATGATACTCGGACTGTCATGATTCACCGCTTCGCTCTTGGGCGCTTCATCTATTACTTCGTCACTCGAAGGCACCTCTTCGCTCAACGGCTGCAACGTGCCAGATTCGTCGATCTTGATGTTATCGTCAAGAGCTGGCGGAGGATCATTGCTATGATCAATCTCGATAGTGCCATCTTCGTTGTTTTGAGCAGTCTCAGCATTGGTTTCCGTCATTTCTTGAGGTGGAGCTGGGGGTTCTTCTAACTTGCTCGCAATGAGTTGGGTGCTTGCACCGGCTGACATGAGGGTACCAGCCACGCTCATCGTATGGGGGTTAGATCGTTCATTGCGAAATCGGTCGGTTTCGGCAACGATTCCGGTAAGAAAGGCTGTTGCAATCTGAGCATCTAATAGATCGGCGCCTATTTCTGCGACCAAGTCACTGATCATTTCTGACAGACTACTTGCCGAGCTATCCAACCAGTTAATCGAGCCAAGTTCTGAGCCCGGCAGAGTATTAACAGATATGACTGTGGCGTCATGAAGTATTCGTCCGTGAGACACAATTGCTTTATCGAGATCATTTTTTTCTTTTACCCCGATTGCGACCACCGCATCGACGTTAAAGTCGCCTTGACTAAAATCAAAGTCTTTTTCAGAAATACTTGTTTTGTAGGGAGTAATAAAGATTTTTACGACGTTATCTTCGACTTTGTAGCGTAGTTTGTCGGCTTTGGCTTTATCAAGGGAAATAATAAAATCGCGCAGACTATCAGTATTTTTTTCTAAGGTGTTCTCTGGTTTGAGAAATTCAAGCGTTGACGGCGGCTCTCCACTAAACACCGCGGTGGCGTGCTTATTTAATTTGTTGAGCGCCAACGTTAGGCCAATACAGGCCGACAATTGATCAACTGAAGGGTTATTGCTGACCGTAACAAGAACATTGTTCGCTGAACGAATTCGTTCAGCTACTTGAGAAAACTGATCTTGATTTGGGGTGTTATCTGGCTGCATTTTATTTGCATTTTTTATTTTTGATGCTGAATCTGTGACTAACAGTATCATAAGCGGAAAGAAAAGTCCAGAGGTTTTTCATCGGTGATACTTTACAGATAACACTTTTCAAGCTATAGTAGGACTTCGAATCATTGATAACTGTTAGTTAATAGAATAAGGAACTACCCTTTAAGAGCTATGCCAATAATTAAGTCTGCAAAAAAACGAGTTCGTACTGCTGAAAAAGCAGCTGTTCGCAATGTCAAAACCAAGCGAAACGTAAAAACTGCAGTTAAGACGTTCCAAAAAGCTGCGGCCTCGGGAAGCAAACAAGCCAGCCAAGCGCTTCGTGATGCACAAAGTGCAATTGACATGGCCTACAAGAAGAACGTAATACACAAAAACAAGGCCGCACGAAAGAAAAGTCAACTCGCAAAAGTCGCAAAAGCCAATGCAACCAACAACAACGCCAAAGTTGTAACCAAAAAAACAGCTACCAAGAAAACTGCTACGAAAAAACCCGTAGTAAAAAAGAAGCCGGCTGCAAAAAAATAGCCTTTGGCTCTAAACCCATCACAAACCGTCCTTTGCGTGCGGTTTGTGATACCTTAACACCTTAATTTATGTGACTTTTTTACGCGATCGTGTAAATTCGTCGCATTATTTTGTCAGAGATACGATAAAAAAACGCAAAGCGTCATCAAAATTGATGGTCTTCGTTTTGGAATTAACGTCAATGTCCCTTAAAAGATGAAGTGTGTCACTGACTTTCTGGACACCCATTTTTTTGGCAATAGACTGACTTTTTTGTACGGCATACGGATTGAGGCCAGCATCCTTTGCAATCCCCTCAGCCCGTGCATCTTTTGGCGCCCGCGCAACAAGCGAAACAATATGCATTTGCCAAACCAACATTGCGAAAATCGCTTGTGGTTCAACTTTTTGGGCGCGTTGCGAAGCATAGATTTCGATTGCACGATCAATGCGTCCCGAAAACGCATTATCAATAAGGTTAAAAATCGTAGCAGTGGGAGTTTCTTCAGTAAGATTTTCGATAGTTTGCCTAGAAATTTCTGGGCTGTATGCAACAAGTTTATCAATTTCGAGCGCAACTTTGGTTTGATTTAAGCCCACTCTTTCGACAAGGTAGCGTGCATTGCTGGCGGTTATTTTGCCGCTTTTTTCGGTCACAGTGCCTTGCACCCACGCGACGAGAGCAGCTTGGTCAAGTTCGTTATATTCACAAAAACCAGCTTGCTGCTTGAGGAGTTTGTAGTAGCTACCCCGCTTATCGACTTTTGGTTCTACAATTATCAAATCTGTGGTGTCATTTAGTTTACGAAAGAGTATCTCTGCGTCGTCAGCTGGAGAAGGGGTTGAGCTCAAGCCAAAAACAACAACCATTTTTCGCGAGGTTAAAAAAGGAAGCGATTCTACTGCACCAACAACCTGCTCAAAGCTCACTTCGGAGGCGTCAATCCTCTCAAGCCCAAGCTCGGTATGGGCTTTCACAAACTCACGAACCATATTGTCGAGCTCGGCTTTCAACCCAAACCAGTTTGTCCCTACAAGTACTTTGATCATCTAGCGTCGAGTTCCTTTTTGGCAGTTAGGACAGATGTGCGTACCGCGGCCCGCCACCCGAATTTTTTCAATCGTCGTACCGCACCTTGGGCATGGCAAACGTTCCCGGCGAAAGACTCTGGCAAAGTTCATGTAGCTTCCTTTTTTACCCTCTGCATTCACGTAATTCCTATCCGTTGAGCCACCTTTTCTTATTGCCAAACGAAGCACAAAAAGAAGTTCTTTATATAGTACCGCGAATTGGGCATCGGTTATATCCCGTACAAGAATGCTCGGGTGGATTTTTGCTGCCCAAAGACTCTCGTCAGCATAAATATTTCCCACGCCAGCAAGAATTGATTGATCAAGTAGCACCGATTTGATATTGCTGTTTTTGCGTCTTCTGACTCGGCCTGCAAAGACGCTTGCGGTAAACGCAGCAGAAAGTGGCTCTGGGCCAAGTTTTGTAAAAAAATCCAGGTTTTCAACCTCGCTCGTTGGCACCAAACGCACCCAGCCAAATTTTCGTTGGTCATTAAAAAATAGTGTGCCCTTATCGAGAACAAAAATTACTCGCGTTGAGGCATCCGGCAAATTTCCTGTCAATGAATTGGTCGGGTGTCCTGCCCCAAATCGCTTATCTTCCCCTACATACACCAGCTGGCCGGTCATCTTCAGATGGATTACCAACGAATAGTGGCTATCAAGATCGATAATAATTACCTTCGCGCGCCGCCGAATATTCGTAATCGTCGCCCCAACCAAAAACGCACGAACATCCGCCTGTGTATTTGGAAATGATTTGGGCCAATCATTCGTAACTTCTGCAATTTGATGCCCCACCAATACACCAAGAAGCCCACGACGAACAGTCTCAACTTCTGGTAGCTCCGGCATGATAAGTATTATAAGGTAGATGGTATGAGTAGCAGCATTCACGACATATTATCGACAAAGGACTTTTCTGAACCTCCCGAACTTCAACAAATAAAAACCTTTGTCGAAAACGCAGTTGGGATAACTCCCCTAATATCCGTCACCACAAGTTCGTTCATCGTCAGTCTGCCAAGCGCCTCAGCCGCGGGAGCGCTTAGGACACAGATAAATATTCTTCAAAACCAACTCAAAACCAATAAGCGCGTTGTGCTACGCATCCGTTAATTGTTAGCTAAGTGCTTCAGATACTCTTTCATAGTACTAATAAAACCACCAGTATAAAGCTGTGGATTAATCTGCATATCTTCTGCAAGCTCGGCAACGTCATAAAGTTCAAGTTTCTTTACCTCTTCGTTGGGTACAAACTCCCATGCGCTCGGGGCAGAAATAAGATACACACCGAAGATATGAATACAGACCCCTTCGTCGGAATAGAGTGATTCTGTAATCTTTTCTAGCTCTACTCCTGTAATCCCTATTTCTTCTTCCATCTCACGCAACGCAGCCGCACGGTAGTCCTCTCCCGCAGACACATGCCCACCCACCGTATGATCAAAGAGCCCACCGTCATCCACCCTAACTTGAACCCACAATTTTTTCGTTTTGGGATCGACAACGAATACAGCTGCACATCTGTGGGGTATCATTTTTTGGTGCGCTTCTTGTTTGGTGGTAAGCTCACCAGTGGGGTTATCTGATCGATCCACAACATCAAAATATTCAACACTCATAGCTCACCCCAGTTTTTGCCTATGCTCGTATCAACTGTCAGCTTAACTGAAAGTTTGTATACCCCCTCCATGATTTCCTTGAGATTACGAGCAATTTCATCAGCCTCGTGTTCTGGGCATTCTACCAAAATTGAGTCGTGGATTTGAAGCAGTTGGTGTGCATTGTCTTGAGTGTCTAAATATTCTTGCACTCGAATCATCGCCAACTTCATTAAGTCAGCTTCTGTACCTTGAATTGGCATGTTAATCGCAGCCCGCTCGGCCGCTTGGCGAACCATATAATTTGACGAGTTTATGTCTGGCATCGGCCGTCTTCTGCCCAGTAGCGTCTCGACATAGCCTTGTTCGTGCGCCATCTTTTTGAGAGTATTCATGTAGTCAAGAAGAGGTTTTCTTAGCTCAAAATACTTATCGATAAAATCTTTGGCAGCGACAAACGTCATACCAGTTGCGGCACTTAACCCGTGGGGGCTCATACCATATAAAATGCCAAAATTGATGACTTTTGCATCTCTTCGCATCGTTTTTGTGACATCCTCCGGTTCGCGACCATACACTTGTGCGGCAGTTGCCGTATGCACATCGATGTCTCGATTAAACATATCAATCAATTCTTTGTCGTCAGCCAAAACCGCAGCCAAGCGCAGCTCAAATTGGCTATAGTCGGCACCAATAAATACCTTGCCCGGACCCGCAATAAACGCTGTTCGTATATGATTACCTAGCTCAGTGCGAACTGGAATGTTTTGCAAATTCGGATCATTGGAACTCAACCTACCTGTTTGGGCAATTGTAAGACTATACGTCGTATGAACACGACCGTCTTTATCGACTTGCTTTGGAAGAGTTTCGACGTAGGTGCTCATTAATTTTGTCACTTCTCGATACTGGCTAATGAGCTCGATAATGGGGTGCTGAGAACGTAATTTGTCCAATTCACTCGCTGCAGTAGAGTACCCCGTTTTACCCTTTTTTATCCCTTGTGTCGACAGCCCAAGTTTTTCAAATAACACAACTGACAGCTGCGATGGACTCGCAATATTAAACTCTTGGTCGGCAAACCCATAAATCTGTTGTTCAAGGTCACTTATGGTGTCACGCAGTTCCTGCTCAAAGCGTGCCAAATACTTACTATCAAGCAAAATACCGCGGTATTCCATTTCTGCGAGTATCGGAATAACCGGCCACTCTAGCGTCTCCGCAAGATCGTGCAGCTTGGGTATCTCACGCAACTTTTCCGACTGCGTTTTGTGAAGAGAGCGAATGACGGCGATGATTTGCGGAAGTTGCTGCAGATACTCTTCCGGCGGCAGGTGATCGAGCCCGGGCCCTTCATAATCGAGATCTATTTGGGCAATTTCGGTAAGTGACTGTTCTCGGCGGAGACTATCAAGCAGAAACCCACCCACCAAAATGTCGTGTCCCACACCTTGAAAATCAAGCCCCAACGAATACACGACTTGAATATCAGACTTAATATCATATCCGATTTTTCTTATGGTTCCCTCAGAACATATCTTCCGCAAGGCGTTCGTCAAACTTTTGCGGTCTAGCGTCGTAAGATCAAACGCGTAGACCTTTGTTTCATCTGGACTCAGCGCCAGATACATTGAGCCCTCGCCGTGTTTTCCGGTTGCGTAGCTGTGGACTACATACTCTTTCGACTCTAGCTTGAGTGATGACAGTTTTTTCTCATTATCAATAATCTCAAGTGCCGGCAGCATAACATCAGAGCTGTGGCTCGGATAATCAACCCGGTCCACCGAAACGCTCATGACCTCTGGAAGTTGTCGTGCAAGCGACCTAAACTCGAGTTTTTTAAGTAAAGACAAAATCTTTTCTGGATCAACCTGGCGCCCATCAATCTCTTTAAGATTTAGCTTGATTGGCGCATTAGTCCAAATTTTTGCAAGCTCTTTACTCATGTATGCAGATTTTTTGCCTTCAATTAGCTTTTGTTTTGCACTTCCAGAAATAAGCTCAATATTCTCATATACACCGTCCAGCGTCTTGTAGTCTTGAAGCAACTTAATGGCTGTTTTTTCTCCGACTCCAGGAACACCGGGAATATTATCCGAACTGTCACCTTTCAGTGCCTTAAGGTCGAGGAATTGTTCCGGATCCAAGCCATATTTTTCCGTAAAACTCTCTGGATGATACAGTTCGATGTTACTCAAACCTTTTTTTAGCGCGTAAACATGAGTTAGCGGCCCAACACACTGAAGCGCATCAAGATCTGATGTTACCAGCTGCACCTCAATATCCTTTTTATTTGCCTGCTCTGCTAACGCCCCCATAATGTCATCAGCCTCGTAGTCATCGAGCTCATACAGCGGCCAACCAAATGCCTCTAGCAGCTCATGGAGAATAGGAATTTGTTCATAAAAGTCGGGTGGAGGCGGTTTACGACCAGCTTTATACTCTGGATAGATGGCCAAACGACTCCGAATATTTGTTTTTGGCTTGTCCCACGCAACGCACACATAATCGGGCTTAAGGCGCTTGATCACCTCTAGCGCCATCACCGCAAATCCAAAAACCCCACCGGTTGGTGTACCGTCTTTGGTGCTAAGATTTGGCATCGCGTAGTAGCCGCGATAAAACACGCTTTTACCGTCAATAATCGCAAACTTCTTGCGCGCCTCCGCCATAGAGGTAGTATAAACCTTTTTGAATCATTCACCACAAAGGTATCTTCTTTGCTTTTTGCTACAATAGCGTTGGAATGAATCAAAATTATGTGATTGCGCTTGTTGGCATGCCTGGAGCTGGAAAAAGTGTATGCGTAGAATACTTAGAGTCTCATAAGAAGTGGCCATCGGTGTATTTTGGCGGCGTTACACTCGATGAGTTAAAAGATAGAAAAATGGAAATTAATCCAGATAATGAACAGTTCATCCGTGAAGATCTTAGAAAGCAATACGGGAATGGTATTTACGCCGAGCGAATAATAAATAAGCTCGAAAAACTATTTGACCAAGACAAAAAAGTTGTCGTTGCAGATGGTTTGTATAGCTGGACCGAGTACAAAATTTTTAAAGAAATGTACGGCGACAGGGCCATCGTCATTGCTATTACGGCTCCAAAGCAATTACGTCATCAACGATTGTCGACACGAAAAACTAGACCCTTAACTGCCGAAGAAGTAACAAAAAGAGATTACGCTGAGATCGAGAATATCGAGAAGGGCGGGCCCATTGCCAACGCCGATTACACGCTCGTAAACGACAAGAACAAAGAAAAGCTCCTAAAAGACCTAGGCGATTTGATTTTGGTACTTGATTTACCAGGGACACACTGAGGTTTCTGTACCTTCTTGAATCTCTTGTGTCCCCCATGCCAGTGAGTGCTTTGTCCAGTATTCCCTGCTGTTTGGTGCTTCATTGGGCTGACCAGGAAACGGCGGTGAGGGCTCACCGGCTAAAGTGTCACCTGGACTAACAAAAGCACTAAGAAGTTCATAGTTACCATTTGGCTGTCTTTTGAGCGCAAGAGTTACAAACCTACTCGGCTGAGAACTTTTAGACTTATTAAAAGGCGTGTACTCGTCTCGATTTTTCCGCTTCGCATACACAATAATGTCGCTCGGTTCGTTTACCACACCATCTGTGTTGCCAACAACTCTTCCCATGTCTGTCTCAAATTCCATAACCTCACCTTGAATATCGGTTTTTCCAATAACTTCTATTGCAAGACTTTTGAGCTGCGGTGTATCGGCAATGTGGGTCGCGGCATGGGACTCAACTGGATCATAATAGACCTTCACGCCGTTTCTTGAAGTAGCTAAGAATTCTTGCTCTGTCATGCCACAAGAATACCAAACTATTCATAATCGAACCTCCAGCACCCCTTTGACAGAACACTTCTGGGTTTGGACTTGCAAAACAGATTGGGGCGAGGACTGTCTGAGCAAAGCGAGTTCCGCAGAACCAGTCTGGTTTTGCTTGTTCAAACCCTAAAGCAGCTTATGGCAATTGGGGCGGTCTTTTTTGCGTACTTTTTGTGACTGCTGACAAAAAGTAGGTCGGTAGAGGTGTGAAACACCGCTGAAACTAATCTTTCCAGCTATGTCCCAGTTCGGGTAGTAATAGCCAAATATTTACGGTCGTGTTACTCAGCTTTTTCTGCATGAAGTCTTGGATTTTTAGACATATTTCATCCTGCTTTTCGACACGCGACCTAAATGCATGGGCAGTTACTTCCACCTCGATTTCGGCAAGCATGCCACCCCCGGATGATCGAACAACTCGTACACTTACTTCGTCCGTGCCAAGCTTTATATCCTCATTTGAAAGCAACTCCGCAATAAACTCTTTTGTTTCTGGAATCAGAGACTTCAATTGGTCTTGCTGACTGTCATGTTCGTAGAAAATATTTACAGTTGGCATACTAACTATTTTATATAATCCTGTAGTTTCTTTGCGTCTTTATGCTTTCGCAGTTTTGCGAGCGCCTTGGCCTCGATTTGTCGAATTCTTTCCCTGGTAACACTAAATTCTTGTCCGACTTCTTCGAGGGTATGAGACTTGCCGTCCTCTAAGCCAAAACGAAGTTTTAATATTTTTTGTTCGCGCTCTGTAAGCCCAGAAAGCATATCCGTTACGTGCTCTTTGAGAAGCTGCCCAGTTGCGGATTCCTCGGGGCTGACGGTGTCTTCGTCTTCAATAAAATCACCAAGTACGCTGTCCTCTTCGTCATCACGCACACTGGCATCAAGTGAATGAATATCTTGTTTGATCTTCATAATGTGCTCAACTTTTTCGACATCCATCTCCATGGCCTTGGCAATTTCCTCGTTGGAGGGTTCTCGATTAAGTTCTTGGGTCAAACGTCTTTGAGTTCGAAGTAATTTGTTAATCGTTTCGAACATATGCACCGGTATGCGAATCACTCGAGCTTGGTCAGCAATGGCGCGAGTAATAGCTTGACGAATCCACCAGGTCGCGTAGGTTGAAAACTTAAAACCCTTGTCTGGATCAAACTTTTCTACTGCCCGGAGTAGTCCAGTATTTCCCTCTTGAATGAGATCAAGCAAGTCGAGTCCACGACCGACATACCTCTTGGCGATGCTCACAACAAGACGCATATTTGCCTCTGCCATTTTATCCTTTGCGTCTTTGTCACCAGCGACCACCCGTTTTGCAAGTGCAAGTTCCTCGTCGGCTTTAAGTAGTGGAATTTTGCCAATCTCCCGAAGATAAAGTCGGACAGAATCATCTGCAATATCGTTCATGTAATCTTTATCTTCTAAAACAACTTCCTCGTCTCCTTCACCCGCCCAGACGTCACTCGTGCCAGTGTCGCCGACTCCCGATATTTGGATACTGGCTTCGGCGAGCTCGGTATATAGCGCATCAAGCACCTCGGCATTCTCTGGTGTCTCCGGAATTCCAGCAAAGATTGCTTCTTGATCTATCTTGCCGTCTTTCTTTGCTTGGGCAAACAAAGCTTTTTTTACTTCAATAATTGCGTCTTTTGGGTCTTCAGCCATTCTTTTCCTTCACTCTATTTAATAATTGATCTAGCTCTCTTGCGCGCTCAAGCAAGACAGTCGCGTCTTTCCCGGTCGCTTGCTCGAGTTCGCTCGATATTTTTGTTTTTTGTTCTTTTACGAAATAATCGATTACTTTGGCTCGGAGTCGCGCCGCCTCATATTGAAGCTCTAACGTATCGACAGTGCCATATAGTTCTTCAAACTGTAATGAGACTATTTTAACATAATCTTGATAATTTTGCAGCAGCGGTTGTTCATCGTCTTCTTGCGGCGAGTCTTTTTTTGTTACAGGATCTTTTGTCATGTGCTGCTGAATTTCTTTTAGATCCCCATCAAATTCTGGATGAGTTTTGAGGAATACCAACAGCTGTTTGGCGTGAGTATTGTGCAGCATTTCGGGCTCGATCATGTCCAAATAGCCTCTCGTTCCAGGTAGCATCAGAGCCATTCCGAGCAAGTGGTCACCCGTCCGAATGGCTTCTGGATTTGTCGAATCCGGTTTTTGTGTTCCTGGCTTTGTTTTTTTAAGAACTTTGGCCGACCCGAATTCACTTTTTTTCAGTTTGGCTCGGAGCGAATCTGGGTGTACTTCAAGAATCGACGCAAGTTCTTGGACGTAGTGATCTTGCTCTACGGTGTCTTGGAGTGTTCGAACAACCCGAAGCGTTATATCACTAAACTGACGTTTGCCCGCGCCCGTAGACAAATCGAGTCTGGTTTTATAGACCGATATCAGCCATTCGAGTGCATAACTATGCTTAGAAAGTATGTTTTTCCAAAGCGAGGGATCCTGCTGTATTAATTCATCAGGATCCTTCCCGGAAGGAATTGTAATGATGCTTAGCTCAACCCCCACTTTGCTCGCAATCGGTATGGCTCTTTCAGTCGCAGCTAATCCGGCTTGATCTTGATCAAATGCCAGTCGAATGTCGGGTGTAAGTCTACCGAGTGTTTTTAGCTGATACTCTGTAAGGGCTGTACCAGCCGTTGCCACTACGTGAGAAACACCAGCTTGATGAGACGCAATAACATCAAGGTTGCCCTCTACCAGCACACAAAATTTTTCGCGCTGGATAGCCTTTTTTGCCAGATGCAAACCATAGATGTGACGACTCTTGTCATATAGAACAGTGCTTGGGGTGTTGATGTATTTTGGCGCCTGCGCGGAATCTTGAAGAAGTCGCGCCGTAAACCCAACAACTCGCCCAAACGAATCCATTAAAGGAATCATTATCCTGCCCCGAAACATATCCGCTTGCCCGCCGCGTCTTTCGGCAACCAAACCAACGGATTTCATTTCTGCAACGCTATAGCCTTTTTTTGCAAGATAATCCTTGAGTGCTGTGCCACCATCCGGGCTGTAGCCAAGTTTAAATTCAATAATTGTAGACTTGTCGAATTGTCTTTTTTTTCGCACATACTCAAGCGCTGCTTGATTCGCACTTAACTGAAACTGATAAAACGTAGCCGCCACATCAAGCAACTCATGCAATCGTTCTTTGTTTGGGCCCTTGGTTTTTTTATTCTGAAATTGCTCTAATTCGATGCCGGCTTTTCGAGCAAGAAGCTCCAAAGCTCCCCGAAAATCAAGCCCTTCGCTTTCCATTACAAAGCTAAAAACATCCCCGCCCTTTCCAGAACTAAAGTCATGCCAAATTTGTTTTTCTGGACTCACCACAAAACTTGGAGTTTTCTCATTCGTAAACGGACTCAAACCCTTGTAGTTCTTACCAGCTCGCTTTAATTGAACATACTCGGATATCACATCCTCAATGCTTAGTCGCGCCTTTATTTCAGAAACTGCATCCATCTTACGAAAAACTCTATTTCCCTTATGCCGACGAACGCCCTTGGTGAATGTAGCGAAACATTATGTCAAATCACAACGCCTTGCACGCTCGTTAGCTCTCTTTACATTATTTAAGTATCAAGTATCAAACAGTAAGTATCAAGAATAAGCACTACTACCTGGCCAGCTTAACCTGCTAGAATAATGCTTATGCAACCCGACAGCGCAAATCCAGACCCATATGGGTTTATTGTGAACAACCCCCCCAAACCACCCAGAAAAAACCCTTTTGCAGGTCTTACCACCAAGATGAGAATTATCGTAATTGTGGGCGGTCTAGTTGTGGTGCTTATTTTCGGCATGCTGTTGTCGTCGCTCTTCAATCAAGGGTCAAAAGCCCAGACCCAACGAATGATCGATGTGGCAACGATTCAATCCGAGATTGTCCGAGTCTCTACAATTGCCGAAAAGGAGGTTCGATCTTCCAGTACTTTGGATTACGCCAGCACCACCCGTTTATCGGTTCAATCCAGTCAAGTAGAGCTTGCCAAGAAGCTGGATAAGCGGGGGGTTGGCCAAAAAAAGCTCGCGAAACTCCAAGAACAGGCCAAAAATCAAAAAAGTGATCAAGCGCTAGACGAAGCCAAGTCAAGCAATCGATACGACGAAACCTACCTAAAAATAATCAACGAGGCCTTGAGCAACTACCAAAAATCACTGGTTGCGGCTTCGGGTGGTGCCTCAAAGAGCGAAAACCAAATCTTGCGTACCGCGTGGGAGGGTGTTGAGACACTGAAAAAGAATGATCCCGCCGCTTCTGGAGATCCCAGGGACATACAGATCGATAAATCAAAACCAGAGGAAGACACGCCGAAAAGCTCAATTATCGACAACGACCTCGGCTCGAGCCCAGATGAAGAGTAGCAAAAACTATTTCGTCACAAGATCATAACTGTGCCGTATCAAGCCTTGCACTTCTTCCCACGGCAACTGTCCACTTAAAACAATGGTATTCCAGTGTTTTTTGTTTAGATGATACCCCGGCATTACCGTCTCGTACTTTTCTCGAAGTATTTCAGAAAGTGCGGGGTCACATTTTAGACTAATCCTCGTAGGACTACTCTTCTCGGGAATGAGCGCAAACATCTTTCCATGCGCTTTATAGACTGCTACATCCTCGCCAAAGGGGTATTCTAATACCGAATTGGGCATTGAAAGGACATAGGCTTCGACTGTTTTATGATCCATAGTAAAAATAATAGCTTACCTAGTGTTGTTTTGAATATACGGTGTCTTTTTCAAATACATTTCGGGTGGCTACAGCTGGCGCTCGACTTGTGTGACAATTGTTGTCGCGTCAGTATTGGCAGTTTGATAGCGAATGCCAGTTTTTCTCAACGCAGCCAGGCAATTCTTTATTTCGTTGGCAGAGAATGGCGCCAGGTCTGGAGCAATCCCGTTGAGTCCGTGTTTTAGCTTGTCCCCCGCAGTGCCGTGCTCATCAGAATCAATTTTTCCATCTGCAAGATACACCAGACCACATATACCAATCGCTACGCTCTTGTGGCGTTCTTCGATCATGCCTGCAGGCAACACAGCATCATGTATCTGTTCAAACTCTTTTCTCATATCCTGTAGTATGCGGGGAATTATTAAAATACGCAAGCGATATTTCACATAATTTGTCAAAATCATATCTGTTAGCCTTATCATTGTATTGACATTTATACTATTTTGTAGTATATTGTAATCATCCTAAAACAACATAAAAAAGGAAATAAACAATGACAACTCCAGAAGTTCACGAAATCAACGATCCTGGTGAACCTATTGGCCCAGAAGGCACCGCAGGAATGCACGCCCACTTCGAGGATATTAAGGATAGAAATCAACTGCCGCATAATAAAATTCGTGCGGCTCGCCTCGCTGGACTTCAGGCATTGCGACTGCAGGCGTTACAAAATGCAGATGTAGCAGTGGTAAGAAAAGAGGACATAGAAAAAATCCAAAGTGATGCCGCTGTAAATGCAGCGAATGCGATTCCTAAAGAAAAAATGCACTAATTTTTCTTAAACCACTCTAGGTAGTACTGTAGCTCGGCAATGCTGGCTTGAATGTCGTCGAAGGCACGATGCACTTCCCGCTTGGCAAATGTAACCCCAAACTTTGTGTTCATGAGTATTTTAAACGAGCTAACGTCGAGCATTCGATAATGGAGTAGTTGCTCGACTTCCGGCCACAGTTCGCGAATAAAGGTGCGGTCGTTATGAATAGAATTTCCGGCCAATATTGCTGGTTCTTCACCGAATTGGGCGGAGATAAACCCAACCACCTCGTGGATAACTTCTTTTTCGTTTCGCCCAATCGTGTTAATTCGCTCGATTAGACCGCTCTGGGCGTGCTGGGCTTTTGACCATTCATTCATGTTAGCCAAAACATCGCTGGGTTGGGCGATTACTGCCTCGTAGCTGGCAAGAGTTTTAAATTCAAAATCTGTCACCTCTATTGCTACTTCGAGTATTTTGTCGTGCGCTGGATCAAGGCCAGTCATTTCAAGATCAATCCACAGTAACTTGGTGGGAGCCAGTGATTTATCTATGGTCGCTTTTGACATATCTAACAGTATACACGTGCTACACTGACTGCTATGAAAAGAAGCCTATTGATCATACTCGGCGTATTGATCTTGGTCAGTCTTTTGACTGCTATTATCTTTCGACAAAAAGCTGCTGCCCCCGAGAACAAAAAAGTAACCCAAACTACAAAAGCAGAGATAAAAGAAACCCCACCGGCTACAACTGCCCCTCAAGCGAAACCAGTTCCTGCGTTTAATAAACAAGCCTACTCGCAGACTGACCCAAACAGTATATGGGTGATTGTGAATAAAAAACGCCCTCTTCCAGACGGCTATATACCCAGCGCTATATCTTCATCTGGACTCAGAGGCGAAGCCAGCAATGCACTCCAATCACTTAGAGCTGACTCTGCTAAACAGGGAGCAGCATTGAGTATTCTTAGCGCATACCGTTCACAGGCTACCCAAGCAAGCACGTATGGTGCGTACGTCGCCAAGGACGGTGCAGCAAAAGCCGACACCTACAGCGCCCGTCCAAGGCATAGCGAGCATCAAACTGGCTTGGCTGTAGATGTTGGAAACGGCGTCTGCAACCTAGAACTTTGCTTCGGCAATACGAACGCCGGAAAATGGTTAGCAAATAACGCTCATGTATATGGATTTGTAATCCGCTACCCAGCAGGCAAAGAATCAATTACCGGCTACCAATATGAACCTTGGCACCTAAGGTATGTTGGCAAAGAGTTAGCAAGTGAGATATTCAAATCCAAGCAAACCCTCGAAGAATTCTTCGGCCTGCCCGCCGCCCCGAGTTACTGATTTTTTGCGACAAACGCCAGACAGCCTGAGTTAATGCAATATCGTTTCCCGCCAGGTTGATCATGCGCATCGTCAAAAACATGTCCCAGATGACCTCCACACTTTTTGCAGAGTACTTCGACCCGCCGCATGCCGTGCGAAATATCATCTTTTAGCGCTACGCTATTAGAGCGAGCAACATCGTAAAAGCTCGGCCAGCCGGTGCCCGAGTCAAATTTATGATCACTCATAAACAAATCAGCGTTGCAGGCAACACATCTGTAGACACCCTTTTCCTTATTGTCTACATAGGTGCCGCTAAAAGGCGCTTCGGTTCCCTTCGCCCGCAAAATTCGAAATTGTTCTGGTGTAAGACGAGCTTTCCAGTCTTTCTCGGAAAGTTGCACTTGTCTATTTATCTTTCTCGAGTCGATCAAGCTTCAGATACTTGAAGATCAGAAACAGAATGACGAGTACCGCGACAAAGCTAATGAACACGTTCAGAAACGCCCCGTAGGTAAATATTGCTGATTTTTCGCCCACAGTGACGGTCAGTTTTTTCGAGACTAGGTCACCCTGTCCTGGAAGAATAAGCCCCAAAAGGGGGTTAATAAAACTCAGCGTAATCGAGTCAACTAAAACTTTCGCCTGTGCACCCAATACAAAACCGATCGCCAAACCAACCACACCTTGACCTCTAATAAAATCTGCAAAGCCCTTTAGCGGGTGGACGGGCGCAACAGTATTCACGGTTTTGGTCATTTTTCGAACAACTTTTTTGGCTCGTTTGCGTGTTTTTTGGGGTGGGGTGGGTGTTTCTGCCATAGAAGATTCTCCTTATTTAGTTATAATACCCTGCTTTAATATAGATTCAACGTCTTTGGCGGTTTTCGCAACAGCCGTCGGATTATACTGCTTTAGCAAAGAAACATCTTGGATTCCCCAAGCAACCGCAATACTATTTACGTCAGCTTTGGTCGCCGCCTCGATATCCCGTACTTCGTCACCAATCATCCACACCTGCGTTCTGTCGTAGCGTTTTTGCCATACAAGCTTATTGATACTCGTGGCCTTGCCGAATATTGCTGGCCGCTTTAACACCGTAACCATATGGTCGATGCCGTAACGAGCTAGAACCTGGTGAATAGTTTTTGTACTATTTGCGCTTAGAATGTAGATATGCCATCCGTCTTGATGCAATTTTGCGATAACTGGCTTCACACCAGGAAATAGCTTTATTTGATCACGAACTTCATAGAGCCGATTTCTGCCCTCTTTCATTAAACCCGGCAGTTGCCACGGTCTCACCCCCACCCACTTTAAGGCACTTGCCAAAGTTCCAGTGCGAAGTTCTTTGTATCTTTCGTCGGTGAGCGCCGGCCAACCGCGACTTGCGGCAGCCTCGCCGTACAACTTTTTGATCAACTCCTCGATATCTGCAAGTGTTCCGTCGAAGTCAAAAATAACAGCTCTTTGCGTCTTCATAGCTACATTTTCTCCGGTTTTGGCATACCAAGGATATCAAGAGCATGGGACAACATGGCTTCGTAGGCAAACACCAGTCCCAAACGAGTTTCCGAACGAGGATGATCAATAACTCGATTGTTTTCATAAAAACGATTAAACACCTGGCACGTCTCAAAAATATAGTTACATATATGATGCGGCGAGTAATCCTCGAGTGCGAGCGCGAAGACCTCAGGGTAGATACTCAGTTGTCTCGCCAGACTCCGCTCTCCCGGTTCAAGAGCCTCTTCTTGGAGACGAAAATCAGACGGTCGTTTTGTGTTGGATGCGGCCTTTCGAATAATACTTCGGGCGCGCACCAAGGCATACTGAACATAAGGTCCGCTGTTCCCTTCTTGGCTTACCGACTCTTTGGGATCATACGAAATATCACCGCCGATTCTATTTTTTAAGAACGAGTATCGAACTGCTCCCAGAATAACTTTTTGGTCATCTGTGCCGGCCGCTTTCTTGGCAGCCAAAAGCACGTCTTCGGAAGTGATGATATTGCCTTCACGACTGCTCATTTTGCGGCCATCTGAGAAGTTAATCCGCCCATGAGTGTGGTGTATGGTTTTGTGTACGAGCTCGGGCTCAAATTGCTCAACACTCTTCAGCACAACTGCCAGGTGATCTTTTTGGGCAACATCGGTGATGATAAACGAAATATCGTAATGATAGTCTTTATTTTTTTCCTGGATTAAACCAACGTCTTTTCCGGCGTAGGTGGGTAGACCTTCGCTACTCACAAACACTTGGGTAAAAAGGCCATGCTTTTCGCCTCGAAAAATAATTGCACCATCTGACGTTTCGTACACATCCCCGACGTGCGCTTTTACCGTTGCGAGGCCACTCTCTGCCACTTCACTTTCTGGATAGTACTTTTCAAATGGTTTCACGGCTAATTCTTTGTAGAGCTGATCAAAGCCTTCGTAGCTCCATTTTCGACACGTCCAATATATTTGGGCAAATGCAGATTGATGGTCTTTTTCCTCATGAAGCGCATAAATTCTCTTGTTAATATTCATTATCTCCTGGGCTGCCGCTTTATCGGTTTCATACGCCGTAGTGCCCTCTACGTAGCACTGGCTGATCCAGGCTGCACGTTCGACGGCGAGAATGTCATCAAGCTTTTGCGGCAATTCTCCGCCCAATTTACCCAAAATACTCCACATCGCTCTTGCAACATGCAACCCCACATCACCGCCAAAATTAACTCTATGAACTACGCCTCCCCCAACTTCTAAGATATTTGCAACCGCATCGCCCACAAGGGTGGTGTACAAATGACCGGCATGAAGTACCTTGAAAGGATTTGGGTCAGAATACTCCGCCACAATGACCTTACCCTCAAGAGGACGATGTAGCTTAGTTGCTTCTGTGGCTGCCAAAAAAATGGTCGAATCCGCGAGCGCGACATTAATAAATCCCGGACCCGCGACAGACAGTAACAATGTTTCATCATACGACTTCAGTTTATCTTTTATCTGTTCTGCGACTGTCAGCGGAGGAATGCCAACTTTACTCGAAAGCTGCAAAGCTATGTTGGTTGCAAAGTCTCCGTGTTGTTCCTCGGTGCGCGTAAAAACTGGACTTGTCTTTTCTTGATACAACTCATTGGCTGCTCGGGCAGCCAGCTCGGCTAACTTCTCTATCATCTTAATTTAAAGTATATCAGCTTCGTCGCGAGGAAAGATCTAGTGCCCACCAAATTACAAGATACAGCACAAAGAGTACCCCAAAAAAAGTAAGTGTCGTGAGATAGGTATCTCCATGATTCGCTGGATTTAGAAAACTGTCAGAAACATCAAACAACAGGCCAGCTGGACGAAGTAGCAAATCCCAACTGTTCCACCTGCTAAATCTGCCGAGATAGATCGCAAAGCTACATACCAAGAATATTGCACCGACAAACATCCACACCTGCGACGGACGAAGTCTTTTTTCGAGCTGTTTGTGAACCATAACTACACTTGTGTAGCCGAGCACCAACCCGCTCAGCACAAAACTCTGGAGCATGATTGTGTCATACACCAGACTCGCCTCATAATTGGGCTTTAGATGGACCAGGTCGGTAATCAAATAGAAGCTGTTTGGTAGAAATGCTATCCACAAAAATGTAAGTAGCAATTGCTGCCAATGAAGCCACCCATGTCGACGTATTCGGATAACTAGCCACCATGCAATGAGGGGTGCAATCGCGGCCAGCAGAATGTTCCAGATCAAAAAAAGGTAGCGTGTGCTGTCAGTTGCAAAATACCGGCCTACAAGCAATGACACGCTGATTATACAAAGCAATGACAGGCTGATGACAAAGCGGGTTTTAGGTCGAAGTTGCTTCATCATAACGAATCTTATTTGTGAATGGTCACCCGAGCTCGGCTTTGAATTTCTCGATTAAATCAACAGGGGTGGGATTCAGTCCGTTCAACAACGCCAGGTAGAGACTCACAAAGTCGCCAAAAGCGGTGCCCCAGAGGAGTTGTTTTAATACGGTGTCACCCGATAACGAGACCGTGTTCGGTTCGGCTCGTTTGCCACTCAACATTCTTGCGCTCAACTCAAACCGCTTCGAGATTCGTTCGTGATCAAAACTGCTACGAAGGTCGATTATTTTATACGGTTTGTCGACAGGATGAGAAGACCAACCAAGAAACTCGTTATGATTAAACTCTGGGTATTGATTACACCAAGCCACGTTCTTGGCATTCTCGTTAAAGCTTATTTTCCACTTGTAGGCTACGGGAAATGTAAGAACGCTGCCATATACGACTGGACTCGAACCCATTAACTCGAGTGCAAGCTTTTTGGCCGCATTATTAGTTGTTGGCACATCTGGCCGCCAGGCATCCACTTCTGTGCTCAGCCACTGCGCAGCTTCATGAAGTTCTTTGATTCTTCCTTGGGGAATGCACGCAGCTGGCTCAAGAATCTGAAGCAAGGCCGCCAAATTATAAAAAACAGCCATTCTGGGCTGAAAGTTACCGGGCAGAACAAATAAGGAATAGCCTTTTTCGGTTGCGATTTCTTTAAGTCGACCACCCGCGCACACGACCACAATCTGACAACCCTTTTCCTCAGCAGCCATCAAGGCAGAAATTGTTTCCTCGGTATTGCCAGAATAGCTTGATGCAATAAATAGGGTGTGTGCATTTATATACTCTGGCAAATCATAGTTTCGGACTATTTCAAAAGGTTTTGTGGTTCGTGCCCACGCCCTCACATACTCCGCAGCGAGCGCCGATCCGCCCATGCCACCAACAACAACATTTTGAATACTCTCAACGGAAGGTTGATACGCGACCGAGTAGTCTTGTGTGAGTTGTTGCCACTGTTTTTGCGCCACACCAAGAGCATCTTGTGCATCACGCTCGTGAATCATCTTAAGATCGTCTAGTACTGACACGATGTTCCCCCGTTTTATTTATTTGCTATATATACTATCTACAAAGCCGAACAGTGAATCAAGGGGCACACTCAATAAACACATAAACCAAAGCTCACACGGCCACAGGTGGCTTGATGGTTGTAAATCTACTCACATCGAACCACCTAACGCGTTCGTGGCACGACTCCGTAGAGCCTTGCAAGCGTTTGATTCATGCTTTTGATCTCTTGTTGGAGCACGATCATTTGTGACTCAAGGGCCAAGATCTTGCGCCATATTTGGTCCTTCTGGGCATTTGATTGTCGTATTTGGGCTTGATTTTCTAAGTGCAAAGCGTTGATCGTAGAAAGTATTCTGTCTCGGGCGCTATCTGCAGCCGTTTGAACGTCATACTTGGTCACAAGCCTTTCAATAATTTTGTTTCTGGCGTCTTGGGTAACGCTCATTAAATCTTGTCTTGTCATTGCGGCTAGCATTTGATTCCCTCCTCTTTTGCCTACCTTTTGGTCGTGCGTGTATACGTTAGAGAAGTTTTTGTATTCGTTGCCTAGCGGGCAAACCTCCTTTCTTTGTTACGTTTCCAAGAAAAAAGACTTGGCACAACGTATTTCCATATCTGTACGCTGATCCAAGCCTTATTTGCGCATTCGTTGATGGTTGCAACCGAGCTTTACATCAATAATAAAGCTTGGTCTTTGCGCTCCCAAAGAATTACCCCAGTGTTCACCTTTATTAGGTAACGCTTTGTACTTCTATTTATGCACGAGATGAACGACGCAGTCAATCCTAGTAATTTTTGAGATTTATGTCGCTACAGCCCCTCGTCACCGGTACGAGGTAGGGCTTGATTGTCGTCCCCAAGAACTGGGGTTGAGGGTGTTGTGGGAGTCGCTTGTGTCGGTGGGGCAGCTTGTCGTGGTTGGTTCGTGCTCGTCGAGCTAGTCGCGCCACCTCCAGAGGTGTTGGCTTTTGATTGGCTGCTTTCTGTTTGAGGATTGTTGGTCTGGGCTTGTTGAGATGTCGTAGTGCCTTTATCGTTTTCGTCATTAATTTGCCGATAAATCCACCTGCCGCCAAAAAATAACGCCAATATTATGACGAGCGTCACAACAAACGATAGGACACCAAGCAAAATGGCAACGCCTGGTTTTCTTGCTTTTGGCACATAATGCGCATCAACGTCTTTGATGTCGTAAGATTTTTTTCGCCTAAATCGATCAAATATCGCCATTCCAGCTCCCTTTACATGTGTAATGATACCCAATATTCCAGTTATATGCACAAGCGAAAACGCCCCCAAAAGAGGGCGTTCTTGTTTTTGGGCTAGATTTTTGGCTCTAAGCTAAAATCCCATACCACCACCCATGTCGGGTACAGCAGGCGCAGCAGGTGTCTTTTCGGGAACTTCCACCACCAGTGCACCCATTGTCATGGCGGTACCTGCAATTGACACTGCATTTTGGATTGCTTCACGGGTAACAGCAACTGGGTCAACGATGCCCGCGGTTTTTAGATCAACAAGCTTTGTCGGATCATTCACATCAATTCCCTGCCCGCTCTTACCTTTTCGAATCTGGGGTATCCACTCATCTGGATTAATGCCAGAGTTCTCAAGCAAAATTCGAAATGGTTTTTCGAGGGCGTTTTGAAGAATTACACCACCAGTGAGCATTGACCCTTCTCCTTTTAGCTTGAGTGAGGCCAAACCAAGCAATGTCACCCCCCCACCAGGAACAATTCCTTCGCTCAGAGCAGCTTTTACCGCTGCCACGGCGTCGTCGACGCGAAACTTTTTCTCTTCTATCTCTGTTTCGGTCGCCCCACCAACCTTGATAACTGCGACTTTGCCCGAAAGCGAAGCCCGGCGCTTTTCCAAATTTTCTCGATCATACTCGCTCGTCGAAGCCTTTGCCTGCGCATTGATCTGCTCAATTCGAGCCTTGACTTCGGTTGGACTTCCCGCGCCTTCGATAATCGTTGTTTCATCTTTCGTCACAATAACTTTACGGGCGCTACCGATAACACCAAGCTCTGCGTTATCAAAGTTGCCACCAAGATCCTCGGTGATGACCTCGGCCCCGGTAAGAATGGCAATGTCTTGCAAAATTTCTTTGCGACGATCACCAAATGCCGGAGCTTTTACCGCAACTGCGTTAAATGCACCCTTTAGCTTATTGAGAATAAGGGTGCCCAACACCTCAGCTTCAACGTCTTCGGCAATAATAACCAGGTCTTTCTTACCCGCTTGCGCGAGCTTCTCTAGTAGTGGCAAAAACTCTTGCGCCGAAGAGATTTTTTTGTCGGTAATCAATATGGCTGGCTTTTCGTAGACTGCCTCCATGCGAGTCGCGTCAGTGACCATGTAAGGACTCACAAACCCGCGGTCCATAGTAAAACCTTCAACCACCTCGCTTTCGAGATCCAAGCCTTGGCCTTCTTCGACAGTAACCACGCCGTCTTTGCCAACTTTATCAATTACATCAGCGATCAAACTGCCAATTTCGCTATCTCCAGCAGAAATTGTGGCAACTTCAGCAACTCGAGACTTCTTGCCCTTAATGTCTTCAGCGAGTCCACTTAGTTCCGCAAGCGCATCGTGTGCGGCCTGCTCGAGTCCTTTTCGAAGCAACATAGGATTGTGGCCAGCTGCGATGAGCTTGTTCGCCTCGTTCAAAATGTGATACGTCAAGACCGTAACGGTTGTCGTGCCATCACCGGCAACATCGTTCATTTTGTTGGCGGCTTGCTTTATTAGTTCAGCTCCAACTTTATATCCGAGTGTTTCATCGTCAACATCAGCGATATCAACACCCTTTGCAACCGTCACCCCGTCATGCGTAACCGTAGGATTGCCGTAGCTCTTGCTGATAACAACGTTGCGCCCCTTCGGACCCATCGTCGTCTTTACCGCGTTATAAAGAACTTCTGCCCCACCAAGCACTCGTTTTCGTGCGTCTTCGTCGTAAAACACTTTTTTGGCCATAATTTGTCTCCCTTCAATTATTTCAGTCTTGTTGCAGGGCTACTTTACAGTAGCGAGTACATCTTCTTCACGAACAAGTATGTAGTCTTTATCGCCTACCTTGACGTCGGTTGTGCTGTAGCTTTTGTATACTATTCGATCGCCAACCTTGAGCGTCATTGGTACGCGCTCGTTGTCATCTCCGACTTTTCCAGGCCCGACTGCAACTACCCTTGCAATTTTTGGCTTTTCGGTTGCGCTGTCGGGTATATAAAGCCCACTGGTTGTTTTGTTACTTGCTTGCTCCGCTTCGGCGACTACATAGTCTGAGAGCGGCGATATACTTGCTGCCATTTCTGACCTCCCTCAATTATTTTCGTGTTGCGCTGCTGCAATCTCGCAAATCTACACCAGCGATCTGGCACTCACTATAGACGAGTGCCAGCAGACCTGTCAATAGATATTGCTGCTACGGAGCAGTGTCAACTTCGCTGGCCACATAGTTTTCGTGACCATAAGTACGATAGGTTTCAACGACCCCTACTACACTTTCGTACACCGCATCTTGAATAGCTTCTGGCGCACACATCCACTGCTCTAGATACCTATCTCCGAGCGCCTCAACAACATCAAAGGCTCGCCAAGGCTCTCGCGAAAAAAAGCCACGTTTTTCGAGTGAATCAAGGAACATACCCAGGTCCGCTGTAGCTGTATACATTGCTTCAACTGGATCAGTTAAATCAACATAAGCTGAGGTTTCAAAGTCAATCATACTCGTTGAGCCATCTGGTTTTTGGACAATATTCTTGATTTTGGCATCACCGTGTCGTCCAATCGTAGTATTAAACCTCCCAAGCGCCGCGACTGCTCTGTCCGCCGCCACGATGTTCTCTTGATTAAATCCAAGCGGCCAAGGAGCGTTATCCATCGACACTGCAGAATCCTCGTAATAGGTAAGAAGCAGTATGTCGTTTTGAACAGCACGTGATTTTGATTCGGGAATTACCGGAGGCGCGACCACAACTGCAATTGGCTGAAAAGCAATTTCACCATTTTTATGTTGCTGTTGGCTCATTTTTACCTCTTTTATCACTCGCTCAAACCTATCCGAAAAATCTCTTTTAAACGAACCTTTTACCACCACCGGTATTTGTGTATCCTCTTCATTGTTTGAATTTTCGTAACTCACTGTCAAAAGGCCCGGCAACACGGCATGTGCCGCATCTACCTTTCCGCTCAAAGCTTTCGGGTTCACATCAAAATCAACACCCTCAATCTCGGTATACCTATCAAGGCCGACTACGTCTGTCTCGAATAGGTATATGCCCACTGCCTCTTTTACGTCGTTGGCAGAATGTACCAACTCAAACCCAAATGTATTTCCGTCACCATCGACATGTTCGCCAACCAAACTCGCAATTGCAATAACCCGCGCGTAGTCTTCTCTGTGTGTGCTGGGCAGATTAGGGTTAGCGCAGTTTTCTAGAAACAATTCTTCATGTTCAGAAAGTGAGCCAGTTATTTCCATATCTAGTCCTCCGCCGAGGATTCGGATATTGAATTCTCGAACTTTTTTACCGCTTCCCTATTTACCTCATCGTTTTCTAAAAGCCGACTAAGGACTTCAACTAGTTCAGATTTTTTTTGTGTCTCTTGTGTTTTGTTGAGCTTGGTAATTTTGTTAGGTGGCGCAATAAATATGTCTAAATCTGGCGTGATTCCAATTCCAGTCCACGATAAATTCTCGTCAAACCCCAGCCCTTGGTCTTTTAGATCATTAATGTAGTCTGAAACAGTCTTGATAATTTTCAACTTTTCTCCAGACCACGCCTCAGTACCACTCAACACACTTTTTGCGTTTCTTGTACCGCTTGGGAGTTGCATGTATCCCAATTCACCTTCGATGGTCGGTTTCAACACATTCCAGCCAGCAAGATTTGCGACTCGATTTTCATTACCAGCCAATTTCCAGGCATATATCCGTTCCTGGCCGACCATGACTTCTTTCTGGTCTTCGCCAACTCTTAAACTGAACATTGGTGGCACCACTTCACTTAAAGACAAGTCCCCTAGTTCTTTTACGGTTTTGACAAAACTTGATGATTCGTTTCTAGGCGGATAGTTAATTTCTTTCATGCTTTGTTTGTATTATACCATTATATCTACTTCTGCGCAAGTTATTATTCTTTCAAAAGCTGTCTTGCTATTTCTCGTTCATCCCAAGGCATTTTTTTGCCACCCATATTGCGGTAGTCTTGGTGTCCTAGGCCAGTGAGCAATACGACATCCCTTGCCTCGGCCTCCCCAAGCGCCTGTTGGATCGCCTTTTTGCGATCATCAAAGACTTGTGTCTTCTCTGCTGCCCCCGCACGATCAATTCCATGAAAGACAGCACTACGTATGGCAGCCGGATTTTCGGTGTACGTCTCGTCATCAGTTAGATAAATCGCATCGGCGTGCTTTGCGACAACTTCTCCCATCAATGGACGTTTATCTTTGTCTCGATCTCCAGTGGCCCCAAACACAATTCTTACCTTGCCTTTGGTGGTTAGCCGAAGTGCCGTCAGCACTTTCAGAAGCGCATCTGGAGTATACGCATAGTCAACCAGCACCAAAAAGGGCTGGCCACCATCAATTGCCTCCATGCGCCCTGGCACAACTGCTAGATTGGCGATTCCCTGCTTTACCTCTGTTATATCAAGTCCCAAGCTTTGTCCAACACCAATGGCCGCCAGTGCATTGTAGACGTTAAATTCTCCAACCAATGTGGTATAAAAATGTACCGTCTTTTCCCCAATTCGAACGCTAAAATTAGACCCCGCTGTGTTCACATGGCACGCCGAGAGCTCCAGGGTCGAGCCAGGGGCTTTGCCGTAAGAAAGCACAGTTCCTAGAGCGTGATTTTTATAGTAGTCATACCATTGATCGTCGACGTTCAGTATTGAAAACTCGGGCCGAAAACGTGGTCCAAACAACAAAGCCTTGGCTGCCGCGTATCGCTCCATAGTTTTGTGGTAATCCAGATGATCTTGCGTAAGATTTGTCATCACCGACACCTCAACAGGTATCCCATCGAGTCGGTGTTGGTCCAGCGCAATGCTGGTTGCCTCAATAACTACAAAGTCGACGCTTGCTCGCTTGGCGCGAGAAAAGAATTTTTGCACATCTGCCTGCCCCGCCACCGTCATATGGGAGCGATTTGGTGATTGCACGCCTTCGATTTCGTAGTAGGCGGTTGTGTAGACCGCCACGGAATAGCCGCTGGCTTTCAGCATTTCTGAGATGTAGCTACAGGTGGTAGTTTTTCCATTGGTTCCCGTGACCGCAATTACACGCATTTTTCTCGCTGGAAAGCCGTATCGAGTCTGCCACACAACCCCTCGCGTTTTTCGGTAGCCCTGCTCAACGCCTCGAAGCGTCTTGCCTTTTACAATCTTTCGTACGATTTTTCTTGGGGTATCGCTCATAGTTCCTATCATATCAGTTTGCTATGCTGTAAACAGATGAAAATTTTAGGTATTGAAAGTAGTTGCGACGAAACCGCCGCCGCTGTAGTCGAAAATGGCCACACCCTCCTCGGTAACGAGGTCGCCAGCAGTATTGACCTCCATAAGGCCTACGGCGGTGTGGTACCAGAAATTGCGGCAAGAAGCCATATTGAAGTCATCAATCCTTTGATAGATGCGGCGTTAGCAACTGCGAACACTGACTGGTCTGATGTTGATGGTATTGCCGTCACATACGGACCAGGACTAGGCGGAAGTTTGCTTGTTGGCGTTCTCACCGCTCGAACCTACGCAATCACAAAAAAAATACCACTTTACGCTGTGAACCACGTGCAGGCCCATCCGTTTGCGACATTCTTAACAGATACCTTGCTTCCTAATTATCGTTTGTCGGCCTCACCACCATCCTTTCCTCTGTTGGCACTGATTGTCAGTGGTGGCCACAGCCAGCTGGTACTCTTTACTACTCCATTCCAATATCGTGTGCTCGGAAAAACGCGCGATGATGCCGTTGGCGAAGCCTTTGACAAAGTTGCTAAAATTTTGGGTCTTCCCTACCCAGGTGGACCAAGCGTCAGCCAAAGGGCGCTAGATGGCAATCCCAGAACGTATCAACTGCCGGTTGCACAGCTTGATTCCCCATATGACTTTAGCTTTTCTGGACTAAAAACAGCCGTTTTAAGGACGCTCCAAGCCGAAGCTGGGAAAAGCTATGATTTCCCTAGCACTAAGCTCTCAGAGCTCCTCAATGCGTCACAAATAGCAAATATGGCAGCGAGCTTTCAGTACACTGCCGTCAAAACTCTTGTGCAGACTACCAAAAAGGCCGTCTCTACCTTCGGTCCGGCCAGCATTGTTGTCGCTGGTGGGGTAGCCGCCAACCAAGAACTGCGACATCAATTAAACCAGGCGTTCGCTCTTCAGCCAATCTATCCAGACATCAAACTGTGCACTGACAATGCAGCGATGATTGCGACCTTAGGTTGTCTCATGAGGCAACACCGCAAACCACCGGTTGACCCTTACTCTCTAGAGGCATTGCCCAACCTCAGTATGTAAAACCTAGCTTTGACATATTTCACGTGAAAAGCAAATTCAAGATTGATGCTGAATTTTTTACAGAGGTGGTATACTGCTACGTACATGAGTCTTGCGAAATCCTACGATCCAGGCCAACACGAAGCTGCAATCTATGCGCTTTGGGAGAAAAGCGGTGCCTTCCTGCCAGAACACCGAGGCAGCGATGAGTACTACAGTATTGTCATGCCGCCGCCAAATGCGAATGCTGATATTCATATTGGCTATGCCTTAACCGCAGCTCTCGAAGACATCCCCGCTCGGTACCATCGCATGAAAGGCAAGGCAACCTTGTTGTTACCAGGCGCCGACCACGCTGGCTTTGAAACCCAGTCGGTATATGAAAAACATCTCGCCAAGGAAGGGAAGAGCCGCTTCGATTTTTCGCGAGCCGAGCTCTATAGCCAAATATGGGATTTCGTGGCGCAAAACAAAGCCAGCTTTGAGACCCAAATACGAAGTCTTGGGGTAAGCGCCGATTGGACACGTTTTACCTTTACGCTCGATAAAAAAATCGTTGATACGGCTTATCAAACGTTCAAGAAGATGTGGGACGAAGGGCTAATTTACAGAGGTGAACGATTAGTAAATTATTGCACCTTTCACGGCACGGGCTTTGCCGATATTGAGGTCGAATACCGTGAGCAACAGGGAAGTATGTGGAGCCTTCGTTATCCGCTGACAGACGGCAGCGGGGAAGTGGTCGTCGCAACGACCCGCCCAGAAACAATGCTGGGAGATGTTGCGGTTGCCGTTCATCCCAAAGATGCTCGCTACAGTCAATTCATTGGAAAAACCGTAAAACTCCCACTAACACACCGTGAACTACCAATACTTGCCGATGAGTTTGTCGATCAGAGCTTTGGTACAGGTGCTGTAAAAATTACACCGGCTCACGATGTAAATGATTTTGAGGTTGCCGAACGGCATGATTTGCCGAAGCTATCAGTGATAAACCATGACGGCACACTCAACCATAACGTTCCAGAGCAATATCAAGGTCTCACAGTAAAAGAAGCCCGCAAAAAAGTGCTAACTGATTTAAAAGAACAGGGATGGTTAGTGGACACAAAGGACCACACCAACAGTGTTGGACACTGCTATAAATGTGGCACTGTAATCGAACCACTCCTAAAAGAACAATGGTTTATCAACATGGAGCCTTTGGCAAAGAACGCGATCGACGCGCTCACTTCCAAGAAAATTACGTTTTATCCCCACAGCAAAATGAACCAGCTGATTCGCTATCTCGAGGGCTTGCGCGACTGGAATATTAGCCGACAAATTGCGTGGGGGATCCCAATCCCGGCATTTCAAAACGTCGACGACCCCGAGGACTGGGTTTTTGACACTCGCGTTGATGACGCAATTTTACAGATAGATGGCAAGACCTATCGGCGGGACACTGATGTGTTTGACACCTGGTTTTCAAGTTCAAGTTGGCCATATGCAACACTTGATTTTCCCGATGGCTCTGACTTCGCAACATTATATCCTCTTAGCCTCATGGAAACCGGGGGCGAAATTCTCTACCCCTGGGTTAGCCGCATGATAATGCTTGGCTTGTACGCGACAAACAAGGTCCCGTTCAAAGAAGTGTACATCCATGGCTACGTGATGGCAGAGGACGGCTCAAAGATGAGTAAGTCTATAGGAAACGTGGTCGATCCGCTGCCAATAGTTCAAAAATATGGATCAGATGCACTGCGAATGGGTATTATTTCTGGTCGCTCTCCAGCTGTAAATAGGGGCTATGACCCAAGAAAAGTTGAAGATGCCAGAAACTTTGCAAATAAACTCTGGAACATCGCCCGCTTCGTCGAAAGTGCAGTCGGCACGTCGCTCCAACCAAATGTTATTCCGCACCCGACATCAGTTGCTGACCACTGGGTATTGGAGCGACTCAACACATCCACAACACAAATTAGTTCCCATATTGAAAAGTATCGTTTTTCTGAGGCGTATGAGCTGTTGTACCACCTTGTATGGGACGAGATAGCCGATTGGTATGTAGAGTTCAGCAAAACAAATGTCAACGACTCAGTACTCGCATATACGTTGATGAGTACTCTCACTATCGCACACCCATTTGCACCATTTGTTACCGAAGCAATTTGGCAAAAACTATTTACTACCGACGGTGTGCTAGCCACACACTCCTGGCCAAGCGCCGTTCCTGTCGACCCTAAAAAAGCCAAAGAGTTTGAAGCAATACGTCGACTGGTAAGTGAGATCCGTCAGATTAAAACACTCACTCTCTCGAACGGGGGACAACTATACTTTGAATCGTCACGCTTGATAGAAAACAACGTCGAAACAATTACGCGCTTGGCCCGACTGCGGGCTGTCAAAGAAGCACAGCAGGGCAGGGGAGTTGCCTTAACAAAAACTGATGAGCGGTGTTGGCTCGAAATTGACACCAAAAAAATTCACGAGTTTCTACGGTCGCAAGCAGATCGTCAGCAGGATTTACAGCAAAAAATTTCGCACCTAGAAGTCCGGCTACACAATAAAAGCTATCTGCAAAAAGCACCGAAGCACCTTGTCGCTGAAAGTCGTGCCCAACTCGATAACCTCACGCAAGAACTTGAGACCGTAACTACCCAGATTAATCAGTTTTCACAAAAAAGCAGTTAGTAGTTATACCAACGTGCAAAATCCATCTTAAACCGTTTTTGAGGCTTCGCCCCGTAAAAATTTCTTACTTTATTCCCCGGAATAAAACACAGCGCAATCACTGCAACGATAGCTATCAAGCGAAATAACTCCACCTCAAGCAATCTTTCAAGTATTAACAGTGATGCGACTGCAATAATCCACAAACTGCCGCGGGAGCCAAAGTCATGTACTCTTCTAATAATCAACGATGCCATCATAACCACGTAGGGTATTGCAATGGCCACTCCCGCCAAAAAAGTAAAGCCGGTAATTACTATGCTGTCACCGACTTTGGGCGCAACAATGCCAATGAGCGCCACTGGAACCAAAATCACAAACATCACTACCAGTGCAGTTATGGTTGCAACCGATGATGCGACAAAAAAAGATCTTCTGTCGAGTCGGCCTTTTACAAGATTTGAATACATTACAGCTATATTAGACCCTAGAAGCTAATTAATAGGCAAGAATCTCTTTGACTCGCTCCACGGAATTTGATGGCTGATAGTCATCAAACCAGACAACTTTCCAGCCAGCACGCTCGGCACCCATAAGATTCGCCCGAGAGTCATCAATAAGAAGTATTTCCGATGCTTCGACTCCGGCTTTTGCTTGGGCAATTTCGAATATTTTTGGCTCTGGTTTTATGGCTCTCACCATCGATGAATCAATGATTGTATCGTAGCTTATGTTCGGAAGCGTGCCGTTCGAAATCATCGTTTCGATAAGTCCCGGCATGATGTTGCTGAGTAGCCCCACTTTGTAGTGCTCAGCAGCCCACAGCAGCAGCTCTTTTGACTCCGAAATTGGGTCGATCGCGGCAAGATAGTACGAAGACCAGTCAAATGTGGGCGTTTCGAATTGCTTTGCGAGCACGGTGTTAAATTCTTCAATCGGCAAGTCACCGCGACAAACTGCGTCATTGTAGTGCCAATAGGTCGTTTCCACGATGTCGGGGTTTACGCCAACATCTTTGGCAATCTTGCCAAACGCTTGATGGAAAAACCGCACCAAGCAGCCGTTGATATCGAAATACACAAATGACACGCCCGACTTAGAAATTTTCTTTGAGCGGTGGAGTGTCGTCGCACCCAAAAGTTCATCAACAGTAGTTCCGAGTACCGCTGCAATCTGTTGAACGGTAAAGATTGACGGTGATTTTATTGCTCCCCGCTCAATTTTTGCGAGCGTCGAGTAGCTTAGGCCAGATTTTTGACACAGTTCCTGCTGGGTAAAACCGGCGTCTTTTCGCGCCTGCTGCAGACGCCTGCCTAAGCTTTTTTCTTGCATAGCTCTCTTAATCCCTCCCTCGTTCACAACTACTTACTGTCTGGCAAAACCACCAACTTTGAAGACAAAAACTATGGCCATATCATACCAGTTTTTCGGTAAATAATGCGAAGAAACTAGTAAAATTACGCTAGCCTTCCGTGAAAGAAGCAACCATTATCATAACGGTTACCCCGACCACAAACGCAAATAGTGCAGCAATCGCAGTCAGAATCAACGATGCCCGAGCATTATTTCCTGTTCGTTGCATGGTCTTGCTGTACGTCCATGCGCCCACCCCCAGCGCCAGAAACAGTCCTACTACGACGTTACTCATTCACCCTAGTATAGCTGATATAGTCTATAAGGTATGGCTAGTTTACGAACCACACTCAGCTATCTCTGCATTTCTCTGGCAGCAATATGTGCGCTTATTGCCGCCTCGCTTTATGCCTTTTACTCGACATTTAATGCGAGCGCAATAGAGGGGGTTTTGGACGAGAAAAATATATATTCCAAGGTGGTGCCCTCAATAATTTCTGCCGCCAACACGGTTGAAACCCAAAACAAAATCGGTAATATACCACTAAACGAACCTTGGGTGCTCGACATCGCAAACAAGGCCTTTGATCAATCAACAATGAAAACAGCCACTACTGCAATAGTAGATGGAACGTTTCGTTGGCTAGAAGGCAAAGCCCCTTCGCCGGACTTCCGCGTAGATCTTGGCCCCAATAAACAACTACTTGCAGACAGCGTAGGAGAATACGTGACGAACCGAAGCCAAAATCTACCAATTTGCACCCTAAAAGACCTCCAGAATCTCCCACCAGATATAAGCGTCTACTCTTCGCCGTGTCGCCCATCGTTCATTTCGCCTCAGCAAACCGGTCAAATTGCTCGAACCCAAATATTGACCAATCAAGACATATTAAAAGACCCGGTGCTAAACCCTTCAAGTGTCAATGACTCTACAAACGGCTCAGTATTTGACGCACTCTCTCCGCTTCGTGTGCTTTTGAGCAACAAGGGAGCGTTTCTAGGCGGGTTTATCACACTCACGCTAGTTTTTGTGGTCGTGGGGGTAATGCTGGCAAAAAGCCGCTCTGTAGCGCTTAAACGCGTAAGTATATCGCTTTCGATTGCGGCAGTGAGTATTGCAGCCACAATGGGGTTTTCTGCACTGTTTATCCGCCAAATGACACAGAGTAACAGTGGCAATCAATTTTTTAGCGATATCGTGGCCCCCGTGGTTAGCGGATTGACACACATTATGATAACCAGCTACATAATTGCTTTTGCGGTCTTTCTCACTCTTTCTGGGGTATGTTACGGACTATACCGTTTCCGAAAATAGGAGCCTGGCGGAGAGACAGGGATTCGAACCCTGGGTACCGGTTGCCCGGCACACTGCTTTTCGAGAGCAGCGCCTTCAACCACTCGGCCATCTCTCCATCTTAGACGTAGTATACCGAATTTGAGATATTGTGAATAAAACGTTCCGAAATCGTAAAATGTTTGGCACAATAGTGCTTGAAGAAGGTGGCGGGAAAAGCCTAATGACTCTGGTCGTTCACCATGATACAAACACTCGAATCTCCAATAATAGAAACCTATATATCCCACGTTGGACAGATTGACAGCGAGCAAAAGTGGCCGTATGCACACGATCAACTGACCGATCTTTCCCAGCGATTTGGCAGAGTTTGTGTCGAGTCGGCAGAACAACGCGTGGTACCCGATATGACGCATCTCCGTAGAATTTTAGGAATCATGTATGACGATGCAACTGAGCGTGATTATTTGAGAGACCGGGCAAAAATGCTCGAAATAAGTACTGGGCTGCTTGACGGCGGCACCAACCCTAATCTTTTATTGCAAACCCAAAAGGCGCTCCAAAAAGAAACCGCCCTGCAGCTAGAAAAAAATCTGGAGTACATGAATCATCGCTCGGACTACGTCAAGGGCCACATCAAAGGACGTGTTGCCGAATTGGTTACTCTGGGGTCAATTAACTTCCTCGAGGATCCCAATTTTGTGGCAATTCCTGCCCTGCCGCATCACGATCAAAATCCAAAACCGAGCAATAGTTATGATGTGCTACTTTTGTATCAAAAGCGGGGGAAGCCTTCGGCGCAACAGATTCAAGTCAAGTTTAAGTGCCAAAATTTTTGCGACCGGCCCTTGGTGCAGCCCCACAAAAACAATGACCAAAGAAAGTACAATCACCGTATTGCAATCGTGTCTGGGCACTGCGACATCGGCATGAACCCCCAAGACCTCAGTTACGGCGATATGCTTGCACGCTCAACACTCAAACCAGAAACGATCACCAACAATGAATTTGATAAGCTTTTCTCGATCGGCAATAGCTTAATAAAAACTCTTACCGGCGCCAATTTGAAAGACCGACTTGGGCGAACAACATTAGGTTCGACGAACTGGAGAAAGACGCGTGGCGAATAACAAAGAAAGCTTCGAGCTTAGTTCGGACGAAGATCACAAGTTACTGTTAGTATCCGACCAAAATGAATTGGTTGACCTACACAAATATGAGGCTCGAGTGTGGGAGTTCACCAAAAGTGCTGTCTTCAATCATGTCGAAATTGGTGGCGGTAAAAGGGGAGACGGCGTAAAAGATTGAGTGTTTCTAAAAGATCCCCGTATTTTTTCCGTCCTCCGCGAGCTAGGCTACCGTGCCACTCAAGAATTTAACCCTAGCAAAAAACAGATCGCCGCCTACAATTCAGAAACAAACACCACTTCGGATCGAAACTGGGGACTGTTCGTATTAGAAAAATATGAATATCTCGTTGAGCCACTACGAATAAATTGCTCCAAAGACGACAAAGCAGAGATGCAAGCGACAGATGCGTCGCAGGACTGGGATGTACCAAGCTGGAAGCCGGTTGAATATTCTCTTCGGGTTGATGGCCAAAACGAGATAGTATTGAATTCCCGATTTACGGAGATTAAACGATACCGAGAGTATCCGTTTTTGGACCATATTTTATACAAAGAGCACAAAGAAGATCCCGACTATCGAGTGAGGTTTGGTTGTGAAGAAGAGATGGAAGAGATGGACAGTTTGGGATTCACGGTCATGTATCTGCCTCCAGACGAGAATTTGTACACGCTGTACCGAGACAATGAAGTGAACATTCTCCGAAAAGACCTTGACGCTTCGGAGAACTCTCCACCACAAGACTAGTGCGCTACAATGGTCATATGGCAATAATTGTTATGCTTGGCTGGTGGTATAGCCGTGGCTGGATGTGGCTCATCAAAGACACCAAAAATGGCCTTGACTATATCGGCTCCACTTTTGCGGTTCGAGTGCTATTGAAGACTTGGCTTTCACCGTGGAAGCAAATAACTTCTCCGGCGACATTTCGTACTTTTTTTCAGTCGGCAATCGACAATACCATCTCTAGAATTGTGGGGGGAATAGTAAGAACCGCCATGTTGGGCATGGCACTGCTTTTTGCCGTTGGCGTGATCGGCATCGGCGTTATCCGGTTCATTGTTTGGCCATTTATTCCGCTCGGGGTCGTGATACTTCCAATACTTTTTGTTATCGGGGGGGTGACATAAATCTATGAACCCCACATTTAATCCGCGTACTGCTCGGTCTGTTCGGGCCAAGTCTGCACAAATTCTAAACAAAAGTTGGCTGAAGAACTCCTTGCGAGTGTTTTTGGCAGTAAGCGTTGCTATATCGGTATATCTGTGGATACAGGAAAGTAGTGGTGTGTGGCTCGTGCTCGGTATCGCCTCGGCACTTGCGGTTATCAGTGAGTGGCAACGGGGTGATCTAGCGCACATTGCCTACGAAAAGAGGGCCTCTGCTGACGGAACGCTGGAAGTAGAGAAGCTGCTCGAGCCATCGACACTCGCAAACCTTCGGACCGCTCAACCCTCTTCATACGATATTTGGGTGGCCTTGGGTGGCTCCGAAGAAAAGTTCTTCTTTCAGAACCGCTTTCTTATCGATGATTCGCTTTTTGAACACCAGCTAGACAGATCACCAGACAGTGGTACCAAGATTTGGACGACGGCCTACGCTTTCCGCGAAAAGTACGCACTGCCAGGAATGACAAACGCAAGCTTGTACGCATCACTTATTTTAAACATTCCAAATATTGAGCAGATTTTGCACCAGATAGAGCTTGATCCTCGTGATATTGAGACCGCCGTTGCTTGGATGCGAGATATAACCGCAAAACGTGACCTTGTAAGAAAACGCCACAATTTTGGTGGCATTGGCAGAGACTGGGCTTACGGCTATACACCGATTTTGAGCTGGCTAGGACATAATATTTCCGCCGGGATACAAGGGTATGGGTTTTTTCTCGACACCCAAGCACATCAAGCCGTCGTCACGCAAATGATCCAAATTATGAGCAACAACGCTTCTACGGTCACTCTGGTGGGAGATCCCGGTGTGGGCAAAACAACCTGTGTTCATGCGTTTGCAGCCCAAATTCTCGAAGACGGGACGCTTCCCGATAATCTGCGGTATCACCAAGTGGTCCAACTCGATGCCCCAACGCTTATTGCGAACGCCAAGAATCACGGCCAATTAGAGGAACTTATGCTTCGGTTGCTGCGCGAGGCTCAGAAGGCAAAAAATATTCTTTTATTTTTTGATGACGCTGAAGTTTTTTTTGGACAAAGAGAATCTGGTGTCGACCTTAGTCATATACTTTTGCCAATTTTAGAGTCGGGTGGAGTGCGAATTATTATGGCAATGGGCCCATCGGCGTGGCAACAAATGAGCAGCGGGGGTATTGCCGCGCAGCTAAAACCAATTACGGTAACCCCTGCGGACGAATCTACGACACTGGCCGTTCTTCGCGATGCGATCAGCACTCTAGAATTTCGACATCATGTAGTGTACACCTATCAATCCCTGCGTGAAGCCTACAAACTTGGTAGTCGATATGGCACCAGTCAAGCGATGCCAGGCTCTGCGCTCAGCGTGCTTGACCAAGCCGCCACCGCCACCCAACAACAATTGATTACCAAAGAAGTGGTGCAAGAGTCAATCGAACAGGCATACGGGATTAAACTTCAAAAAGCCGAAGGTAGTGAATCCGCAAAGCTACTCGACCTCGAAACTGAGCTGCATAAATACGTCATTCATCAAGATCGTGCGGTTACCGTTGTCTCTGACGCGCTCCGGCGGGCCCGAAGTGGAGTCGGTAACCCAAATCGCCCAGTTGGAACATTTCTGTTTCTTGGGCCAACTGGCGTCGGAAAGACTGAATTATCCAAAGCCCTCGCCCGGGTTTACTTTGGCGACGAAGCAGCCATTGTTCGAGTCGATATGAACCAGTATGTAGCGCCAGAAGATGTCTCGAGATTAATCCAGCCAATGTTCGGTAACGAGCTTGGTTTTTTGGGACATGTTCGAAAACAGCCCTTTAGTGTCGTGCTTCTTGACGAGATCGAAAAGGCCCATGAATCGGTAGTAAATGCCCTCTTGCAGATGCTTGACGAGGGCATTATGAAAGACAGCGACGATAAGCCCGTTTCGTTCAAAGACGCCATAATAATTGCAACCTCAAACGCTGGTGCGGATGAAATTCGCCGCCTCATTGATGCGGGAGAAAATATAGAGAAAGCCGAGTCACTTTTTGTAGAAACCTTGATAGAGCGTGGCTTATTTAAGCCAGAGCTTATTAATCGTTTCGATGAAGTTGTTGTGTTCGCCCCACTTGATCAAGCCGATTTGATAAAAGTCATTGACCTCATTATTGGTGAGATAAATAAAACACTCGACGCCCAAAAAGTACACGTAGATCTCACTGACCAGGCAAAACACTGGTTGGTAGAAAAGGGCTATGACTCAAAACTTGGCGCACGGCCAATACGACGCATGGCCCAAAGATATGTCGAAAACATCATTGCAAAAAAACTGTTGGACACTAGCCTCGGTTCTGGTGGTTCAATTACCCTTGACGTATCGGATTTTGAAGCAGTTGAAACAAAATAGTTTGGCGGAAGGGGTGGGATTCGAACCCACGGTACCGTTTCCGGCACGACGGTTTTCAAGACCGTTTCCTTAAACCACTCGGACACCCTTCCAAACATTTATTCTAGGGGTCCATTGTACCAAACAAACGTCTGTTTGTGAGATAATCTGAGCATGCCCAAAAAACCACACGTGGTGAGTTACATAAAAAAAGCCCGCGAAGCAGGGAAGTCTGACACTCAGATCAAAAGCGACCTTCTCGATGCCGGCTGGCAAATAGATGTAATTAATCATGCCCTTAAGAACCACCCCCTTGAACCGCTGAACCAGCCAACCCCGACTCACTTTACAAAGTACAGCGACTGGTACACCCAACGGCGGGTTGTATACGGCTTTGGGGCAGCAATTTTCGTCGTCGTTTTGCTGGTAGTGTTTGCCTAATTTCTTTCACGTGGCGGTAGTTTTTATCAAAAAATCGCTAGACCGAAGGACCAAGCCACGATTCTGGAATCTTGTATTTGTTCACGGTTTCTTGAGGAACATCACCGTTGCCTTGATAGACTATGCTCCATTTGGTATTTTCTTTAGCGAGGATTATTTGAGCGCCTCCCATTGCCCCGCCCGCCATTACTCTGGCCAGATTGTCTCGTTTTTCGGCGATCGAGCATTCGTTTCCTTCTTTGATCCGAGCCTTACAATCAACCGCCAATAGTATTGCGTCATCGTCACTAATTGTTGTAGCTGACTCTCTTTTATCAGAATTACTATCGTCATCCTTGTTCCGCAATTCGCTAATTTGCTGCTCTAACCTTTCGCGATCCTTTTTGTCTTCTCCTCTCGAATAAACCAAAAACCCTGCAAGCCCCGTGACACCTATCACCACAATAATCAGCAGTATTTCTACTGCGCCAAAACCCTTTTGATCGTGCTTCATAAAATATACCTTTACCCAATGTATTCATATCTGTAGCTTTTGGGTCTACTATTTTCAACATAAACACCAGTACTAGGAGCTCTGGGCGTACGGTATGTGGTTGATCAACAGCCCCGTATTGCATCAACCAGCCAAATGATTGATCGTTTGGGCTTACAAGAAGCCAAACTTCACTCTAACTTAGAGTTTAGGTTTGATCACGCCTAGAGATCAATATCTTTGATTAGGTAGAAGACTTGTGAATTGGTACACCCGGCAGGATTCGAACCTACGACCTTTGGCTCCGCAAGCCAACGCTCTATCCAGCTGAGCTACGGGTGCTCGTCGACGCGATAAATATTCTCTGACGAAACAGGGGTTATTCTAGCATAAAACAGGGGTGCGCACCAGCCTAAAACTTTAGCTTGCGCATCAAACGATCGACTTTGCGTTCGCCTTCTTGTTCGTTGGGGAGGTGCGTGGCCAAAACGTTGAATATTTTTTGCTCGTCCTCTGGTGCATAGTACAACGAGAGCTCTGGCATAAACCTTCTAAGCGGTCGGAGATCGATGTATCCAATAGCGCCGTCTCTTAAAACGTTAAATGACTTAAAGTCGTGATACGGAAATAGTTTGCTGTCTACAGTAACTCCTCGGTCATCAATCATAAATGACCGTTGTCTTGGGGCTCGGCCCGCAATAATTGCAAACAATATTCCTGCAAGTACTAACGTCACAATAGTTACAAGGTCCTCAACAGTAACGTAAATAATTACCGAAATAACGGTCAGTGCTGCAACTAGAGCAACGTACCATGAGGCACCTTTGGGTTTTGCAATAAATTCGGAGCCCGTCCACGAAATCGGTTCGGTGACTTTTTGTGTTTCTGGCCCCTCCGCAGATTGAGAGGTTCCAGGGTCACTTTTATATGCCCAACCTGCGCCTTGAAATTCTTCCCCGTTTGCCATAATCGTATTGTAAACCGTTTCGGCACTTCCTTCTATAGGTTGTCGATCTTTGCTATAATTTACACCTGTTACGGAGAGGTACCCAAGAGGCTGAAGGGGGCGGTTTGCTAAATCGCTAGGGGGGAGCAATCCCTCGCGAGGGTTCGAATCCCTCTCTCTCCGCCAAACTAAAGCTGCTCCGTTTGGGGCGCTTTTAGTTTGCAGATGTGAAGATGATTCGAACGACAATGTCCAGTGGACATTGGCCGCCTTTAGCCCCGCGCGGGGGTCCACTTGGCAAATCTTTGCTTTTGATTTGCCGTGAAGTCGAATCCCTCTCTCCGCCAAACTAAGGTGTTTGATTTGTACAGCACCTAAAACTCCTCTACAATCAAAGGCTTAACAATCAAGTAAATATAAAGGGTGCAGTGAGGGATCTAGCCCGTTGACCTGCCAGCAACCTGTCCTATCCAAGGATAAGGTGCTCCATCTAGACCCTCGTTGACTGGGAAAGATATTTCGATAGACCCTTAAATCAATAAGTGTTGTCCTTTCTTCTTCCCAGCACCATTGCGACGGAAACCAAAGAAAGGATTTTTTGATGTCAATAGAAGCGGGAAGAGAGCAGGTAGCGGTGCCGTGTTTTGAGTCACCAGACCAGCTACGAGCAGGGCTGCTAGCAAGGGCTGCTTTTGATGCAATCGACCTTTACCCAAGGGACGGTAGCGAAAGACTAGCCAAAACTGAAGCAGCGGTTGCCGAGATTGCAGGCGTCGAATCGAACAGTGTTGTGTTATTCAATTCGGGAATGTCTGCAATCACCACTGCCGTAGAGGTTGCACTTGCCGCTTCTGAAAATCCGAAACCGGTTCTGGCATGTGCGGAGCAAATGTATGGACAAACCTGTGGCTATGTTGAGGGTTGGCTGGTAAAAAGAGGGGTTCGGGTAGTGCGTTTTGACAGTGGTTCCACCGATCACATTAATTCGGTCTTGGAAAAACACCAACCCGATGTGTTTGTGTCCGAAACAATTGGCAACGGCCCCGATATGCCCGTAATCGATATCGATAACCTGCTAAAAACAACCCGCGACCAGGAAAAGCCGCCAGTTCTGGTTCTCGATAACACTTTACCGCTCTCTACAGCACTTCCCTTGAGCGATAGACTAACTCCAAAGGACAAGACGATAGTTGTCGAAAGTGGTACCAAATCGTATAGTTTCAACACAGAATTATCGGGTATTGCCTACACCAAAAACTCGGATTTAGTTCACAAACTAAAGGGTCATCGACGAATGACGGGTTCGATGCCTGGACTTAGCAGCCTAAAAAATATCGCAAATCTTCTTCCTTCGTCAAAGGAGTTTTTTGACGAGCGAAACCGGCGGATCTATCAAAACACCGGCCGGCTCGCGGTTGCGCTGAGTGACATTACACACGCAGCAAGCGATATTCTTGTTTCACATCCATCTCTCCCAACCCACGATAACTACGAATTTGCGAAAGAAACGAAGCTCGACCACGCTTCTCCTGTACTATTCCTTCAGTGCACGGGCAATACCAGCCAGTTTGAGCTCACGCGTACGCTTTGGCAAAGTGAAGGTGTAAGAAAACACGCAAAGCTGGGACAAAGCTTTGGCTTTGATCATGCGCGAATATTTCCAGACGAGACGGCCCCGGCGGTGAGGGTGGCCCCTGGAGCTTACTCTGACATCGAAAACCTCGCACGCGAACTACGGACCACACTTCAAAGCTAACGCTTGTTGATAACCATATTTTGTGTTATTATATACATAGTCATGAACTTTTTTGAGGGTCAAGAGATTTTTACGCCAATTGTTTCTGGCGAGGGTGAAGTCTCGATAAAAAGAGGCCAGGTTGCGAAGACACCGAACGACCGACATCCGCAGATTCAACTCGAAGGCCAAGAACATTCGATGACCTCGATTGATCCTTCCAAATTGTTTACTATCGAGGATATTGCGGACCTTCACGTCTTACCTGCCGAAAGCGCAGTTGATCAACAGCCGGTCGATGAAGTCCTAAAAGACCCTACAAGAAATCAAGAACTTGCCAGAGCCTTGCTCCGTGTTGGGTTTGCAAAAGCAATGGACAATTAGCGGCAAACTTACGCCGTCGCAAATACTGCCGCTTCGACTTGCTTTGCGCCGCTTTTCATTAGTACCGCAGAAGCCGATTCTATGGTTGCACCAGTGGTCAACACATCATCGATCAACAATATTTTGGCGCCCTTTATTCGCGTGGTGCTCTTTGGCTCGAAGGCATTCACCAGCTGCTCAAACCTCGTTTTTCGGTCCACCCCAACCTGGCGCGACGAGGTTCTGCGAATGAGCAGTTCCTCAAAGACCAACTTTCGCCGAAAAGCCAGTTGTTTGGCAATACATTTTGATTGATCATAACCCCGAAGACGAACCCGACTATTTGTAGTTGGCACATATGTTACGACTGTGCCTTTTGGGAGAAGTGGTAGCGTTTCATCCAATAACCCAGCCACAATGGTGCTTGCTGACACCGCTCTTTCAAATTTCAGTTTGTATAGCAGATCTTTTGCAAGCCCGTTATACTCGGCTGCAACCCAGACGCGGAGCAAAGAAACCTTTCGTCGACAATTCGGACACACTTTTGACTGCTGCGTAACAGCGTGACACCGGTAACACCGCGGGGGAACTAGTCCCGTGATTCCCGTGGCACACTGTTCGCAGAGTAGTGTATCCTCCACACCACAGCCAAGACAGTGGTGTGGCGCTAAAAGCGTAATCGCGCGTTCCAACACATTCATTCTCACATTAGCCTAAACCTTTATAAAAACCGCGGAAACCATTTTTCAAAATATTAACACTCATAACAGATTGAGCTTTGATAGCTTTCATTAGTGTAGTAATTTTTGTGTTGTAAATATAGACGCTGGACTATTGCTGTCAATTATTGATCAGCTATACTGTAACTAACATAAAAACTCCCAAGCAGTAGCAAAATTGCTAATGCAACCGATAATCAAATCAAACCAAATACCTGGAGGGTACACGTTATGGCGCGACGGAACCGCGACGAAGACTTATTGATGGAAGACGAGCTCACGGCTGCTTTTTTAGGTGACGATGATCTAGTAACTGCGGAGGAGCCAAAGGAAACCGCGACTGCAACAGCCGTGGTCGAAGAGGAGTGGGACGAAGACGACGCCGTTCCAGGACAACTCGCTGTTGATGTATTTGAGACCAAAGAAAAGTTGGTTGTAAAAGCGCGAACTGCAGGAGTCAACAAGGACGAGCTGGACGTAAGCATCTCGGACAATACGCTTAGCATTCACGGAACGCTCAGCGCCGGCAACGAAGAAGGGGTAGAGAACTACTTTGTTCAAGAGTGTTACTGGGGAGAGTTCAGCAGAAGTATCGCACTACCCGTACCTGTAAAAGAAGATGAGATCGAGGCCGTTCTAAAAGACGGTGTGCTCACAGTCAGCTTTACGAAGGTCAAACAGGATACCGTAAAGAAAATCCAAATTCAGTAACTCGCGCACTTCACATCAATGGAAGCGCGCGTAGAACTATAAAACTCCCGAACCAGTCGGGAGTTTTAGGTTTGTTTTAGAAAAATTACTGTGTACTTAGTTTCCAGCTTCGATTGCACTCTTCAGCACAAACTTCACGATAAACTGTGCGAGAGCCACGATCACGAGACCGATAACCGCGTAGAGAATGGTGTTCTTTGCACCCGTAACGTTCCCGGAGTCGCCCCCAGAAGTAATGTAGCGGAAGCCGCCAATGATTATCATCACCACGGCAACCACCCCAACAATTACTGAGAAGATGTTGACGATCTCGGTAATTAGCGAGTTTACCTTATCCTCGGGGTTTTGGTTCCCTTGGTTACAGCTTTCATCGCCGCCAAACTTTAAGTCAGCACCCTGGCAAAGCGATCCATCAATATTAGCCCCAGCTTGCGCCCCCACCGAGCTCGAAACCGCCAGCGCCGGTACCGCAAGCAGTCCTAATGCAAAAGTCGCCAACATTAATTTTTTTAGTTTCGTAATCATTTTTTAATTTCCTTTCTAATCACTGCTTGGTTTATATCATAATTTCTTATGCTTGTACAACCATTTATCTAGAGAGTTTTTATGACAAACTTGACTATTATCTGCGCAAAGGCAGCTACCGCCAAACCAACAAATGCATAAATTAAGCCGTTTCTCGCCGAAGCAACCGCGTTAGAGTCACCCCCAGACGTGATGAACCGCAGGCCATAGATAATTATCATTATCACTGCCACAATTCCGACAATAATGCTTAAGATGTTAATTACTCTGCCAATAAGCCTATTGACTCTATTTCGTTGAACCTCCGAATCGCATGTTCCGCCAGATCCAAGATTTGCGCCTTTGCAGACTTCCTGTTTTGATGCGCTAAATGGACTCTGGGCGCTTGCAAACGACGGACTCAAAACCCCTAGCACCAACACCGCCAGAAGTGTCATACTCACCACTATTCTTCTAGTCATTTCTGTCATCTCCTTATACCTGCGATATAAATAATCTTACTATCAACTGAGCGGCACCAACAATTACAAGCCCAACCGCGGCATAAATTACCATGTTCCGCGTAGTCGCAACCTCTTGAGGATTATTGCCGCTCGTAATAAACCGCAACCCCGCAACAATAAAGATAATAACCGCTGCGATGCCCGCAATAATTGACACCAGATTTACCAAATTGGTGATAATACCTTCTCTACCGTACAGCGGGTTTGCGCCGTCTAGATTTTTGTCTTTGCAGACACTAGAGTCTCGGGCATTACCCTTACAAACATCTTTGAACGTGTCTACTGCATGCACTTGAGCGGCGCCTCCGATGGGGGATAGGGTGAACAGAATCAGCGGAATGAGTAAAAATCTTTTCATTAGAATTGTCCCAAAAGCGTAATTACAATCGAATAGGCCAAAAGCACAATAGCCAACCCAATTAGTGAATATATTATGGCATTTTTAGCCCGAGATATTTTTTCGGGATTATCGCCGCCGGTGATGAGATTAAGCCCAGCAATCACAACTATTAATACTGCAATTGCACCTGCTACCCCAAATACAACCGCCATAATATCGCCAATAGAGCCCTGGTCAGCTTTTACCTCCGGCAGTTTGGTAAGTTTGCTATTGTCAATTTTCGCTTGGGCCAGCAATTCTTTAATCATTGTTGAAATGTCCCCGCAATAAAGCTCACCACCGCAGTCGCCGATACGGCGATGATAAGACCAATCAGTGCATCAATCACGGTTTTTTTTGCAGTACCGATCTTATCTGGAGAGCCTCCACCGCCCGATTGTCCGCTAGCGGTAATGTATTTGATGCCACCAACAATCACAAACATCACCGCCACCACAACCGCCACCCGCAGAAGAATCTCAATTATTGCGAGCACTATTAACCAGACGTCATTTAGGCCGGTCAGCTCTGGAGTGCACACTCTCTGACCTTCTACGATAGATCTTTTGCCGTTTAGGTATTTATACCACTTTGGAAAGCCAAAAAAACTTCCACCTGGACATGGGGCCCCAAACAAAAAGCTATGTTCCAGATTTAGTTTGAGGTGCAAAAGTGTCAAATACATACTGGTTAGGTCTTATCTTACTTAAAGAGCCCTCCTGGCACCAAATATTGAACAAGCGCAAAACTGAAGATATACACAACCAAACCGATGACAGAGTTCTGAATTCTGTTCTTTGCGGCCTGGGTTTGTTCGGGATTGCCTTGAGAAGAGCTATACAATATACCGGCGTAAATTATCGACCCCACGACGATCAGCCCTACGCCCGCCGAAACAAAGCGAATTATTGAAAAAACCAAATCCAGTATTGGATTAACTGATGCGCCTGGGTATTTTGGGCCAAGACAGCCGAAGTTAAACTTGGTGTTTACCACCGCACCTTTCTTGCCGTCTTTTTTTCCACACTGATATTTACCAGCTTCACCAAGAGAGATGCTACTGGAGCCACCGGTAGATGTGGAGTCACCCGGTTTTTTGTCCTTGTAGTCCTTCGCGATGTTGCGAGCGCAGTCGTCCTTTCTTTCCAGAACTGTGCTGGTACACTTCTTATTAACTTCGGCAACACATTTTTTATTTTCTACTTTATTCGGACATTGATCCGATGGAGCCGCACCGACTATTTGACTTTGAGCAAAAACAAGGCAAAAAACACCGAAAAACATTCCAATCGATAGGGTGAAAAGTCTTAATGATCGAGATCGGCGCATACAATAATTTTTTATTTTTCTAGTATTACTATTCCACAATTATGCACTTTGATAGGTTTATTTGCAATTAACATAAGATTGTTAGGCATTTTATTAATGATAAAGCTGTATTAGACTTAAAAGCAGATAAGCTTATGCGTAATAAAACACCAAAATTACTTGTTTGCGCTATTTTGATTTTCGCCTCCAGTGCGAGCTTTCTGATTGTTCCACCAAAGCATACCTTTGCGGCGGCGCCTGAAGGTTTAAAGAAATCTGCATGTAAGGATGTTCGAGTAAAAAAGTCTTGCGAAGATGGTGTAGATCTTGGTTACGACAAAAGCGTCGCTGGCGCAACCGATGAAAACAAAGTTTGCGGGAATAAGCCTAAGCCGGTTGGCAAGGGAGGTACTGGACTAACTGTCGAGGCTGCCGACAAGCGCATAGGCTGCGTTGCGGGTGTTGCTGCGGGCAAGACCCAGGGCGAAAAAGCTAACCAAGACAAAGCCGAAGAAAAATGTAAGAACAAAAGTGGCGCAAAAAAGGAAAGTTGTATTAAAGGCGCAAAGGCGGCACTTGCTGGCGAGAAAAAAGAGGACGCTTGTAAAGACGACGCCAACAAGTCCGACTGCGAAGACGGCTTTGATCTTATCAATAGCGAGGATGCCAACGACCAACCCGACTGTGATACAAAACTTACTTCAACGCTTAGTTGGATTATCTGTCCTCTGGTTGACATGGGGGTTGGGCTTACAGACTACGTGTTCGAAAACTTTGTTCAGCCATTTCTGGACAGTGTGCCCGTGAGCACAGACACAAAATCTGGAACCTACAAAGCGTGGCAACAATTTAGAGTTATTGCGAATGTGCTGTTAATAGGTACGCTGCTTGTGGTTGTCTATTCGCAAATAAAGGGGGATCGATAGTTGCTTGACGCGTACACCGTTAGAAAAGCCATTCCGCGGATTGTTGTGGCGGTAATTGCTATCAATCTGTCGATTTATCTGTGTGTGGCCGCGCTTGATATTACTACTGTCGTCGGCAAGGGAATTGGGCAAATACTTGTGTCTGCATTTGTAGAGCCAGGTGATTTCAAAGGAATAAAGGTAGAGCCCAATACAGAAAATAGCATATTGGGTGTGCTCGGTGTCGGGGGAATTGGAGCAATAATTGCAGCAATTATTGCAAGTGGTGGAGCAATTGCCGTATCGCTTCTAGGATTATTGTTGCCTCTCGTAATCACAATTGCCTTGACTGCGCTGGCAATACTCTTTACTCTAGTCATCTGGCAAGCACTTGTTATTTTTCTGACAGTAATTTCGCCGGTTGCAATTGCATGTTATATCTTGCCAGGAACAGAGAAGTATTTTAAGCAGTGGTGGGACCTATACTTTAGAACTTTGCTGGTTTATCCAATCATTGCCGTTCTTTTTGCAATGGGAAACGTTATGGGAGCAATCTTGCTTGGTGCGTCAACCAGCTCTCCAGACGGCGTAGGAACAATTCAATTGGTCGCCGCAGTTTTGGTAATTTTTGCACCATTGGTGCTTATTCCTTTTGCGTTCAAATTGGCCGGTGGAGCAATTGCGTCGGTAATGAACCTCGCGCAAGGCCGAGCATCAACTTTGGCGGGTAGAGCTGGACAGTCAATTCAAAAATCTCGACAAGACCCAAACAGCTGGCTGGGCAGTCGCGCGTTTCGGGCAAGGGAAAACCGCAGAACCGCCGGTTTTACTCCCGGCCAAATAATGAGCGGCTTATCAAGTGGCACAAAAGCAACTTTGCGGGGCAGGTCATTTAGATCCGCATATAGTGCTGCATCAGGGACACTTGGCAGAGAGTCAGCTTTTGATCAAGCAAGTGCTTTTATGGAGAACAATGCTGCGTTCAAGGCAATTAGTGGAAACGACGATACCTTGTGGGCATTTCGACACGGCAAAAACGAGGCAGAAGTAAGAAAATATCTAGGTGAAAAAGGCTTGGAGGGAAGAGACCTTGATGAATCCGTAGCTATGGTCATGAGAGCTCGCGCGCAAACTAGTAAAGAGGTTGGTGACATTGCTGCAGTTCGCGCTCAAGCCAAAACTGGGACCGGCTATGCCGATAATGCCGATATGTACGAGGATATCATTACTGCTGCGGGTGGCGACATGAACCTTGGGGCGAGAATGTATGCAGAAATGCGTGGTTCGGCAGTTAATTCAGGTCGCATGGAATTAGGCACCGCAAGCTTCATGGCTGGAGTAGAAGGCATGAGCGGTATTCGTGATGCAATCGCGTCTGGAGATAACGCAGCTGTTATGAGTGCAAAAGAAGCCGCAAACAAAAAAACATTGCGATCTGTTATTGACTCCAATTCATCGGCTGCCGCTGTCCACGGCAAACCAAAGAGCGCGGAGGCAATCGCTGAAGCCCACAGAGAAAAAATCGATGACTTTATGCACAGCCTAAGCACCGGCGCAGTTATTGACGTAAACGGTCAGCAGAGAGTAGCAACTGCAAGAGACGTAAAACAGGCACTTGCGGCTGCACACGGTGTACACGATGCCATGCAGAGTGCATCTCCTCAAAACGCAAGAGCTTTCGCAGATAAGTTGATGGGCGGAGGCATTAATGTGGCCGGTCTATCCAGTGAAGCAAGGGCATCGCTAGGTCCAGCTTTCGAAGCTCCTGCAATTGGTGGCCAATCTTCGCTTGGCCCTTCCGGGAACTTAACCTATAAAATGGTAATGGATGACTTAGCTGGTAGAGATCAAACCTACGCTGAGCTAAGGCGCGATTTTGCCAATGCCAGCCTTGCTCAACAAGCAGAAAGAGACTATGAAATTCGTAGCCAAATGAACCCACCCGCTGCGGGTCAAAATCCTGGCGGACCTCCGCCTCCTCCCGGCGGTACACCGTAATAGAACATAAAACCAGCCTCTAGCTATTCCTAGGGATTTTCGCCTTCGGTCTTCTCAATATTTATCAGTGTGCTGTTTAAAATCGATAGCACTTCAGCATCACTTACTAATGCATAGCCGTGCTTTGTACTTTCTTCCATTGTGTGAGTATTCTCAATTAATCCAGCAAGAAGTGCGTAGTATTTTTCTCTCTCTTCATCACTTAGGGATTTAACGTCCGTCGGAAGATTCGGCATAATAAAATCCGGGTCGGAAAACCAAACTTGACGATTTATTTTCTTTGTTCCGCCACTTTCAATCAGACTATACTCTCTGTTCAGTTCGCCTTGCTGCGTGCGCTCAACAAATGTAATGCTTGCTATCTCCGTGTGTTCCATCAATAGATTCTCTTTTCTGTCGTTTTTGTTAATCCAGGCAAACGTTACATTTTGACCACCAATAATTTCATAACTTGAGATATGGAAATTCCCCGTAGTAGCTCCGCTTGTTTTTGAGAAAAATTCTACAACTTCTGAAAAAGCGGATATCGTGCTGTCCATGGGCAACTCGCTGCGATTGGATACCTCTAAATTGTAGGATTTTACATAGCTAGGGGTCACAAAATTTCTGCCCAGCGTAAACTCATTTACTGGAGCCATTTGTTTTGGTATTGCAATAAGCTTTTCGCTTGGATCTATCTTTTGATACCTTATCAATTCGCCGTCTTTACGAACAAACTTACCCATTGCGTATTCTGCTAACACACCACTTTGATGCCTCGTGTATACTCCGCGCTCAACGCCTCTTCTGTCATTTAATGCCGCAAAGAGCGGACTCACTTCATGAAGCTTTTCCCTGGCTGCCATTACAGGAGGGGCAAATACGTTAGGGTCCAGGGCTTGGAGTTTATCTAAAGTATATGCATTCTCTTTTGATAGGTGTCCGAGCCAACGATCGTTTGGCCAAGGAAGCCCAGTTTCACCGGAAACAGGATCATAGTTGCTTAGCTTTGGGCCAGCCTCTCCAGCGGAGATTGGGTTATTTTGGGGATTCATAAGGACTTGATTATGGCTCATTTTCGGTCCCTAAAGTCTATAGTCCCTTTATCATTAGTTCGATTCGTTTTTTAAGTCTGCTAAACTTATCAACGACCTTCTCTTTTTCAGCTCGGCTTTTTTTGTTTGCTTCATGTAGCATCTCTTGTTTTTCGCGCGATGCTTCGTATCTTATTGCGTTACGCCGCTCTCGTCCTTTTTCCGAATCTGAGTACTCGCCACTTTCTAGCCTTTGTTCCTGCTTTGGCGTAGCAACATCTTTGCCATAGATAAATTCAAGCCTTGCTTGTTTGGCTCCCTCCTTAAAGGCCTTTCTTTTTCTACGCTCAACTTTATCAAGCCTCCGTTTTTCTTTCCTGGTAATTGGTTTGTGCTCGGTTGAAGCTTGAGTGGATATTGCTGCCTCAACTAGCTCGTACAACCTAGTTTTTGGTTCGTTAGACTCTGGTACTTTTTTTGATTCTGGAGCTTCCGTACTTGCCTGTTCTTGTCTCGTCAACCGTCTTCCTATTTCAGAAAGGCGAACATTATTATCGACACTCTGGGGAGTTGGGCTTGGCTGAATTTGCATCACATCTCTACGGGTTAGTGGGATTGCTTGTTGCTCTGGAATGGCGTTAATCTGCGCTGTTGTTGATTCATGTGTAGCAGCAGCACCTAATTCCATTGTTATTTTCGGAGTATTGGGTACAAGGTAGGAAATCTTTACTCTTTCTGAAGTGTAGTTTTTTTGTTTTTCTGACATAGGTAAGTAATATATTAACATATATAGTTGAGTATTGCAAGTGTCCCGGTAAGCTTCCCGGTGTTTACCCGAAACTGCATGTTTGGACAGCTTCAAGACCCTCACTGAGCTACGCTAACACTGCTCCTCACCTCATCTGCTACAATAAGCGTAAGAAGTTATGGCGACACACAAAGTAATTCAAGACATTGAGGCCGAAGACAAGTTTCTTGGTCCTCTGACGATCAAACAGTTCATATTCGGGGCAATTGGGGTGTTTTTTGGGTGGTTAAACTTTTTTGCCTTTGCCAAAGGCTTTCCTTTGGCGGCAATTGTTTTTGCGCCGCCGATGTTGCTCGGCTTTTTCTTGGCTATTCCCTGGAGCAAAGATCAACCAACTGAAGTGTGGGTACTTGCCAAGTTGCGGTTTCGCCTTAAGCCAAAGCGGCGAGTGTGGGACCAAGATGGTATTCAAGAACTCGTGACAATTACCGCACCCAAAAAAGTAGAGAAATATCTGACAAACACCCTGTCTCAGACGGAGGTAAAAAGCCGACTAAAAGCCCTCGCAGAAACCATAGACAGCCGTGGCTGGGCCATCAAGCACGCGTCGCTAAACACGCCTGTCGTTGGGGCGGAAGGGACTGATCGGCTTCTTGGGGCGCAAGCCTTTGCCGATGAAGTGCCAGCAGTCGACACAAACTCTATCGAAGACATGTTTGAAGATAGCCCAGTTTCTAGCGCCTTTGACCACATGATAAAAGAAAAAACCCAGGAAGTTCGTCAAGCCAACCTCGACAAACTTGACCGAATTCGACAAGGCGAACCCTTGGAGACAATCCACCAAAATCCACCGGTCATCACGCCGCCGTTAGAAAATGTAAGCCCGGCCGCAGCCACTCTTGCTCCAGACACTAACGAGAAACAGCTGAGTCAACAATTAGCAGCCAGTCGGGCAGCAACCAACGACGCCTACGAAAATATGCATAAAATCGGCTCCAAAAAACCCCAAAAAGTTGACGACGATCAGCAAAAAGCACAAGCATCTATCGCAACCCTGTCTACCCCTGCTATAATGAGGCTAGCCCATAACGACTATCTCGACGTCGCGACCATTGCCAGACAAGCAAAAAAGGAAATTGGCCAGGTTGACGAGGTGGTCGTATCGCTGCACTAAGACAAACAATCATCTAGCGATTACTCTGGTGGGAAGTAACGAGTAGACGACATGGAACCCAATCAACAAAATCAACAATCTACCGCGCCTCAACAAGCAGCCAATGCTTTGCCGCCCCAGCCTGCACCCAACCCTCCCCAAGTTGGCGCACAAGGAGCAGTCTACATCGATCCAATACAGGCCGCCGAGCCTCAGCCGACGCCGCCGCGACCTGGTTTTATCCCCGACATTCAGCCTGGAGTAGTTATTCCAGGAGACCCAAACAAACCCGCCCAGAGCGGTGTAGCGCGACCACCCGTAAACCCCAACAGCACTCAAAACAACCTGCAGATTGCTGAGGTCCGTGATGGAATTGTCATTATGAACGACGGTTCTTATCGTTCGGTTCTTATGGTAAAATCTATCAATTTTGACCTCATGAGCCCCGCCGAACGCGAAGGTGTAGAGTTTAGTTATCAAGCGTTTTTAAACTCCTTGTATTTTCCAGTGCAGATTTTTGTACGATCCCAAAAGGTGGACTTAGGCCCCTACATAGAAAAGTTGGACAAAATTCGCTCCGAACATGACAACATGCTGCTTGCTGTGTTAATGGACGACTACATTGACTACATTGATCAGTTGTCGGCCCAAACCAATATTATGGACAAGCACTTCTACGTCGTTATCCCGTTCTTTCCAGTGATTGAAAAACAGCAAGCGTTAACATCGAGCAAGAATTTACTCGACGGGGTTATGAGGCTATTCGGAGACAACAAAACACACGTAGTTATCAATGAGGCGCACCTCGAGGAAGCAAAGGCCGAGTTGCGAAATCGTGTCCAGGCCGTGCTAGGAGGCTTGCTGCAGTGCGGCGTCCAAGGGCTTCCGCTCGACACCCAAGAGTTGATCGAGCTATACTACGACACCTACAATCCCGACACCGCGACTCGCCAACAGTTGAAAAATTTCGACGAAATGACAACCCCGGTCGTGACAAAAGGCACCGGCGAGGCTCCTCAGCCAAACCTAGAAAGGGAACTAGGATGAGGCGACACTCTTCGCTATCCTTGGTGGTAAGGTCTGGTGTCGACCTAAGGAGAGATGTCTGATGGGCCTTTTTGGAGGTAAAAAAGCCCCACCAACTGACCCAGCAGCAATTGCCCAAGCGCAGCGAGCGCGCGAAGAGCAAGAGGTTTCTGTTGCCTTTCAAAAGGGTTTGGTGGCACTTCGAGACTTCATTGCACCAAGTTCGATCGAGTTTAGTAATACTCATTTTCAGCTCGGCACTCGCTTTGCCAGAACCTATTATGTCTACGGCTATCCCCGCCAGCTCACTACTGGTTGGTTGAGCAGCATGGTGAACTTGGATGAAGTGATTGATCTTTCGATGTACATTTACCCCGTTGAGAGCCAAGTGGTGCTGAACAATCTTAGAAAAAAAGTGGCCCAACTCGAAGCCGGGCTGCAAATTGACTCCGAAAAAGGTAAGGTCAGAGACCCCGCCAAGCAATCGGCAATTATGGACGCCGAGGAAATGCGCGACAAATTACAAGTCGGCGAAGAGCGCTTTTTTAGATTTGGTTTGTATTTTACGGTGTACGCCAGCTCGATGGATGAAATGGAGTTTATTAGTCACAAAATTGAGTCAATTTTGGGCCAGCAGTTGGTGTACTCTAAGCCAGCGAGCTCCCAGCAGGAACAGGGACTAAATAGCACGGTACCGCAATTTACTGACCAGCTCCAAATACGGCGGAACATGAATACGGGAGCCATCAGCACGAGCTTTCCGTTTACCAGCGCAGACCTAACCCAAGAAAACGGAATTCTTTACGGTATTAACATGCATAACTCGGGTCTGGTTATTTTTGACCGGTTCACGCTCGAAAACGGCAACGCTGTGGTGTTTGCAAAATCGGGCGCAGGCAAAAGTTTTACCGTAAAACTCGAGGCCTTACGGAGCATGATGCTCGGAACCGAGATATTTATTGTTGATCCCGAAAACGAGTATCAACGCATGTGCGAAGCCGTCGGCGGTGCCTACGTGCGACTAAGCTTGAACTCGACTACAAGAATCAATCCGTTTGATTTGCCACAGGTGGTTGATACCGAAGAAGCCGACAACGCCCTGCGCAGCAATCTAATTACGCTTCATGGGTTACTGAGATTAATGATGGGGGGCGCCCAGGCACAAGTGCAATCCAGTGGCGGAGCAATGATGGCCCCAGCCCTCAGTCCTGCTGAAGAAGCCGATTTAGATGCTGCACTAATCGAAACCTACGCCAAAGCCGGTATTACAAATGACCCCCTTACCCACAATGCGACGCCCCCGACAATTAACGACCTTTACGAAACCCTGCTTCATATGGGCGGCAGCGGGCCACAGCTCGCCCAGCGATTAAGAAAGTATACATCTGGAACGTTTGCGGGCATTTTTTCTCAACAAAGCAACATTAATATCAATAACCCGATGGTCGTATTCAATATTCGTGACCTCGAGGACGAACTTCGACCAGTGGCGATGTATATCGTGTTGAATTACATCTGGAACAAGACCAAAAGCGACCAAAAGCGAAGATTACTGGTGGTTGATGAGGCCTGGCAGCTTATGAAGTACGAGGATAGTGCAAATTTCTTGTTTTCGCTTGCCAAACGTGCCCGAAAGTATAACTTAGGAATCACCACCATCACCCAGGATGTTGAGGATTTCATGGGGAGCCGCATGGGGCGGGCAATTGTTGCCAACTCTAGTATGCAAATCCTTTTGAAGCAGTCGACTTCGGCGGTGGATGTACTGTCTGATGTGTTCAAGCTCACCAGCGAAGAGCGAAAACGCCTCAGTCAATTCCCTGTGGGGCAAGGGTTGTTCTTTGCGGGGCAGAACCACGTGCACATCCAAGTTGTCGCCAGTCCGACAGAAACCAATCTCATCACAACCAACCCCCAGCAAGTACAGCAGGTGCAGCAGACTGGAGAAATTGACGGCGGCCAGGGCTCGATTGACCTTGGTAATCGATTGTACCCAGGAGTGTAGCTATTATTCGACAAAAACTAAATCCTAAGCAAACATGACCACACAAACACCCCCAAAAAAACCAGAAGATAGTGAACACCTCGAATCGCAACCTACTCCTAGGTTTCCGATAAACAAAAACCCACGGGGTGGCGTGATGGATGACCAGAATCGTCCCTCTGGTGACGCCTCCGACCCGAGAGGACCTGGCCCAGACAAGGTCGTCACACCCCAAGATCTCAAGTCGGCTGAGTCTTCGGCTTCACGGCCCTCAACTGGCACTATCGGCGCCGAAGAAAAAGGTTTAATGGGAAAGGCTGGTGACACCGTCGGAAAAGGCTACACCGGCAATGAGAGTCCCGGTCGCCTTCAACGACTTCGAGGGATGTTTACTCGTCGTCGCGCGGCTGCAGGAGGTGGGGCCGTTGGAGTGGTTGTTGGCGGTTTAATAATATTTGGCGTCGCCCAAGGTCCTTTTCAATTTGTGAACGCCGCCCAAATTTTACAAAAGTTACATTTTGAGCGGAACGAGAATTTTGGAAATCGACGAACGATGAAAATGCTCCAACGCGCCCTACGAGATTCTGGAACGGAGCGTGGAAGACTTGGATTTATTAGGAATGATGTGGCCGACAAATGGGAAAAAGAACTTGTCGACAAAACCGGCCTCAAGCCTGCTTACAGCCAAAAAACTGGTCGATTTGTTGGTTTTGAGATCGTCGATGAAAACAAAGCAGCAAATACCCTCAGCGACCTTAATGATAATAAAAAGAGCCAGCGACTCGTCGAGAAGTCTTTTGGTAAAGGCGCCGAGATTAAAACCCAGGCGGAAATGGGGGGAAGACAGGAGATTCGAGGGACAAGAGGCGAGCCCATCGATGAAAAACGCAGAATTGTTGATCTTAGCAATGTGAGTTACGGCGACAGAGGGTCTTACATCAAGACAATCGGTCGAGCGACTGGCACATATAAGGTTACCAGCGCGATTGGCTCCAGATTATTGATTAAGCGTGGCGGAGTTGACTTTCAGCCCTATAAGAATGTAAAAAGAAAAACCAACGATAAGCTTGCTGATTGGCGGGCAAAGATTCGCCAAGATGCAGCCGAGAGAGACAAGAAAGGCGTAAAAACCCCCGAGGAGATCCGGGCAGCCAGCGAAGACAAAGACGGTGACGGAACCCCCGAAACAGACCCCGGCGCAGAAAAAGCCAGCGCTGAGGGTAAAGAGCTTATCGCTGAAGCAGATAACCAGCTACAAGAAGGTGGAGGCAATGGCGAAAGCAGAAGCAAGCTAAAAACTAATTTGGCTCGTGGTGCGGGAGGAGCCGCAATGATTGGAGTGTTGTGTACCGTTCGGTCGTTTGGAGACGACGTCGAAAACTATAAGTACGTCAACAACGCTCTTCCCATGATGCGTATGGGAATGCGGGTTATCAGTATGGGTAATGGGGTTATGAGCGGAAAGGGGTTTAGTCTTGACGAGCTAGGAGCCTTTCAAGAAGCTTTCTATGACAAAGAGGCCAAGACATCCTTCTTATCCGCCAGGAATATTCAGGCAGGAATTGGCAAAAAACAAACCGGCCCCGATATCCCGAGGGAAGCAAAACTAGCCAACGTTGGCGATAAGCCTGCGTTTTTCAATGTAGTAGACAGCATACCTTTTCTCGGAGAGACGTGCGGAATAAGTGATGGATTTTTTGGGCTTCCAGTCATAAAGCAAGTCACGAGTGTTGTTGGAGACATCGCTGGTGCCGCAACCGACTTGGCGCTCGGCCTAGCCGACACGAACACCGAGGAGTTGATGGGTGATGCGCTGGCTGCCGCTTCTGGAAACAGTGTAAATGTTTTCGCAAAAGGTGCCGAATTTGGCAATTTAGCCAACACGGGGGCATTCTTGGCGGCAAATGAACAAGCAATCAGTATGGGCGGTTCTGCGCTGTCTGAAAGACAGGTTGCTCAACTGAGAGAAGAGTCTCGCCTATTAGACAAAGACGACTACTCAAATCAAAGCTTTTTTGCAAGATACGTTGATGTTTCCAACTCTTCTTCTTTAGTTAGCAAATTTTTAAATAACTCGCCAAAGAGCGGTAGCGAGTTTGTAGGATCTGTATCGAGTTCGTTTAGTAACGCGTGGCGTAGCTTTGCAGGGGCTCTTCCTGTGCTGGGTTCTTGGGTTCACGCTGCCGACTCAGCTTATGATTACGGCATGAGGACCTATGGGTTTTCATTGGACGAAGAGAAGCAGTTTGATGACCCTTACGAAAACGCTGACTATGTGGTGCCGCGACTCGACGAGCTAAACGAGAAATACGGAAAGTGTTTTGGCATGAAGGTAACCGCAGACGACAATGGCCCCCATATCCAGACCGATGAACTTGGCAGCGAGGATGCCTTTAACGCATTCAAGCTCGATGCCAAGAAGAGTGGTTACGAACAGTGTAATAATCCAAACGACGAGGATTTGCTTCGATACCGATTTTACCTTGCTGATGCTCAAACCGGCCTAAGCCTGGCCTGTTACTATGACGATGAAGATGCGTGTAGTGAGATTGGGGCGGCATCCCCACGTAGACAAGGGGAAGCAGACAGCTCTAGTAGTGTTAGTGTTGATGGTACTGTGCAAGAGCTCGCAAAAAGACTAGTGGACTCTGGTAAGTTAAGTGATCAAGACGGGCGATACATGTCTCAAATAAAAGCGCTTGCCAATGGCAATGGCAGCTGTAAAATAAATCCAACCATTTTAAAAATGTTGGTTGGAATAATTGAAGAGGGCCACACTATTACGATGAGTTCATTAAACAGACGATGCACGGGGGTTCTCACCGCATCCGGGTCAGCAAGCTATCATTATCGAGATGGTGGAGGCCACGCTGTTGACGTTGTTTCGTTTGACGGACAAGGAACTAATGGTGGAAATGCTGCTAGCGTTAACTATTTAAAGCTCGCGTTAAAATATATTCCCTCGGGTTCTGGTGTTGGACAATTTCAAGCTGGAGGTTGCGGTGCAAGTTTTGATTTTCCAGAAGGTATTTCCAATTTCGCCGACTCATGTAACCACGTCCACATTCAGGTGCCTATAGAGGGGGCCAGGTAGTTTATGCCCTATAGAAGTCTAAAAACTGCCCTGCAATTGCTCAAAGTCCGACATGTAGACGATATTGGGAGTCAAGCTTTGATGCAAATCTTTTATCAAAAATTCGTGTCGGGATTTCAAAAAATCTGCTCTTTGTCCACGATCTTTCGAGCAGCCATTTTGTTTATTGGTTTGATTTTTTTGTTTTCTAACTTATTTGCTTCTACCGCCTTAGCGCTCTCAAAGGAACAAAAACGACTTTATGACAAAGGGGTTTACTATTACGACCTGGGGTGTGACTCTTTGGGCCAACAGAGCTCTACCTCGCAAGCCAGTGGCGACCTACAAGAACTCGCCAAACAGATGCTTGAAAATGACAAAATTGCTTATGGGGCTTTTCCGCCAGACAGACCAGCAGCAGACTGGCAAAGTAGGGTGCCAGACGGTGGCAATAAAAACTCTATAGACACTAAGGATGTCGTGAGAGCCCTTGCTGATGGTCAAAAAGCCTATACTACAGCAGGCAATGCGAGCAATAAAGAGGCTGATCTTAATCCAAATATTCTTAAATTTATTCTAGAAGTGGCAAAAACGGATAAAATAACGATTAATGCTTTAACTGACAAAACGCACGGGAATGGCTCAGAACACTATAAAGGGCTAGCGATTGATCTAGAAGATGGTTCAGCGTCTGCGCCTTTGTCAATCTTAAATCCTGCGGCTAAGAAGTTTGGTGGTACAAAAAATGGCGAGACAGGCCATCACCACTACGACTTTCCAAATAGACCACCTGCTTCACAAAACATCCCCACCCCTAGTACAGAAAACACCACAACTGGCTACGAATATATTGCAAGAGGGGACATACCAAAAAGTGGACTAAAGGTAGTCTCCACCTATTTTGGGGGCAGCTGGCATGACAACAGCTGGTATATAGAAAACCAATACCAGGTCGGTCTAATTAACAGTGGCAAGAAAAAAGCTTCGGATTACGACGCCAGGGTCGGAAACCCTGGTGACGACAATGGCTTAGACAGTTATGGTGGCAATAGCGACAATAAGACTGTCTACGCCGAAATTATGGGTGGAACTTCTCTCGGCGGATTGCCAAAAGGCACAAAGCTTGAAATTTCGTACAAAGGCAAAAAGATAATCGCGGAAAAAAACCAAGTTGGAGGCGGGGCTCCTGGGGCACGCCTTGATTTGTGGTGGGAAGCCGCGCGGTTGCTTGATTTTAAAAGCGGCAAAGACACTGTTGAGATTCATGTTGTTCCCGATAACACCCCGGTAACTCCAGTTGATGGATCCGGAACAGAGAATCAAGTTAACAATGCGGCGGCCACAGATTGTGCCTGTCCCGAAAATAACGATAATAGCGAGGCTTCTGGCGCTTTGGGCGGACTAGTTGGTGAAGATAACGCCGAGAAGGCCTTTAACTTTTTCCTTGGAAAAGGTCTCAGCGCAGTCCAGGCAGCCGCACTAGTGGGAAACCTGGACGCTGAGTCCGGGATTAACTCAAAACGTGTTCAAAGCGGAAGCGACAGCGAGGAAATGCCAGCTGGAAGAGGTTATGGTATTGCTCAGTGGACTGTATCTTCCCGCCAAAACGCATTAAAGAAACACGCTTCCAAGCTTAGTAAGCCGTACTACGATCTTGAGGTGCAGCTGGACTTCCTTTGGTTTGAACTTACCACAGGCTATAAAAACGTCTTGATAAAACTCAAGAAGAAAACCGACCTTCGAGAGGCGACTGTTTTTATAAGATCAGACTTTGAGGCGCCGAGCATACACAGAGACGAAGAAAGATATGCCTCCGCAAAAAAATACTTTGATAAGTACGGTGATAACGTCGGGTCGTCTTCCACCTCAGAGAGTGCGGCCGGCGCAAGCTGTGCGTGCAAAGACGCTTCTACATCCGGGAGTGGGGTTGTTGTTCTCGACCCCGGCCATGGGCCAACCAGTGTTACAAAAAATGATCCCGAAAGTGGTCTGCGGTGGGTAGGTGACGGAGGAGGATATGGGGGTGAAGCAAAAGATATGTGGGAGGCTGCCCAAAAAGCGAAGAAAGGACTTGAAGAAAGCGGCTATAAAGTTATTCTTACCAAGGACCGCTATGACAAAGTTGCAACGCTCATCGACAGATATAAGTTAGCCGATCGGGTAAATGCTGATATTGCAATCAGTCTTCATGGCGACACAGGACTTCCGCACACAGGCGAAATCTATGTTCAAAAAAACGGACTCTATCGCGGCTCTGGCAATAATAAGGTTGTATTTAACAACACAAAGCTGGCAGAACAAAGCCAGAAGTACGCAGAAGCAATTAAGTCTGGTCGTGAAAAGGTTGAGGGCAGCGACATTGTAATAAAAGATAATAGCTTTGATGGCAGAGGGGGCGTAGAGCCTGGTAACATTCCAATAATGATGCTCTTGTCAAAAAAGACTCCTTGGGTGTATAACGAAAAAAAGATGCCTGGAAACCTCGACAAATATGCGGAAGGGATTATTGAGGGAACAAAAAAGGCTCTGGGGTCTTCTGGGGCACAGTCAAGTCAATCGCAAAACAATTGCCCTAGCGGCGAAAATGGCGATGCTGCTCAAAAGGCTATGGAGTACGCGTGGCCAGAATACCACCCACCAAACTATTTCAAAATGAAACCAGAGTACGAAAAGGCTGTTAGAAGAGCACAGGCAGACGGAAGATATGTTGGTGGCGGTGAGCATCCCGGTATTGATTGCGGCGGTTTTGTGACCACTGTTATGCACGATAGTGGTGCTGACAAAGACTACAACAATCTCAAGCAACAAGAGGGACACGTCGGAATACAGAGAGAGTATCTGGATGCCCACCCAGAAAAATATGAAAAGGTTGGTCGGGTCAGCAATACTAGTGAACTCAAACCAGGGGATATTGCTATTAAATACAATAATCAACACACCTACATGTACGTGGGGCCGATTTCGGAGCACCCAGATTTTAAAGGCATCGCCGCCTCTGCCTCGTACAGCTCCACTGGAAGTTCGTGGCGAACTCCCATGGCGGATGACGCCAGTGACTTTAAGGACTATGATTGGTATAGGCTTAAAAGATGAGAGACAAGAAGCACTTAATAGTAGTCCTGTTGGTTTTGGGGGTCTTGCTTGTGATCGTGCTTTCCGTCCTTGCACAACGTGGACGCGCTGGAAAAGAGCGGGTTGAGCTCTTTGTTGCACCCAACACCGCAACCATCCTAATCGACGGAAAAACCGCAAGGAGCAGCGTAGTGTTCTTGTCGCCTGGAAAACACAAAATTGAATATTCGTTAGAGAATTTCAATAGTGGCAGCAAAGACATTACGGTCATAAAAGATGGGGCGCAAAAAGTTTTTATTAGTCTTGATCCTGCAAATAGCGAAGGACAAAAGTACATTGAAGAGAATAATTTACAAAAACAATTGGAAACCGTAGCTTCTGCAAAGTTTGGCTACAAAGGACAAAGACTGTCTGAAAAATATGCATTTCTGCAAGACTTACCAATCAATGGATCTTCTTTTCAAATCAGTTACGGCGATCCGGAGAAAGCTCCTTCAACCGATCAAGACCCCTCGATAGCACTTTATGTTGAGGCCTATACGCCCGAGGCCAGGAGGGCGGCGCTGGAAAGATTATTAGCTGTAGGAATCGATCCAACTTCAGTAGAGATAGTTTTTGAGAACGCGGCAAACCCCTTCCAAGGAGATGCTGGTGAATAAAAAAAGATTGGTCTTAGTGTCGGTGGTGTTAGTTATGATTGTTGTCGCGCTTATCGGTGTCCGGAGCTATCAAAGTTCATTCGGCGTTCTTCGTGTGTCCTCAGACGATGGTTTTGAGCTTCGTTTGTTTGCGCTTGACAAGACTGGCCAAAGGAAAGAGTCAAACAATGAGGCTGTTCGTACCATTAGCTCTCCTGGAAACTATAAATTAAAAAAGGGGGAATATTCCTACAAAATAAGTGGTGGCCTCGAATATGAGCCTCAAGAAGGACAGCTAACACTTGATGGGGTTGACGACATAAAAGTTGAGCTGCCCCTTACCCCCCAGCAATTAGCAGAAATCAAAGAGAAGGAGCAGAGCAAGGTAGTTGCTGCGCTGAACCAAAAGTACCCTACACAAATGAGAGACTATGTGTTTAGCGAGGGTCGTGTATTTGGACGAGGAGGTTGGTATTTTGGCGTGCTTACTCCAAAAGCACCAGAAAAGCAGGACGCCCTGGTTGTAATTCTTCAAAACAAAAATGGTTCTTGGGAAGTTGTGACCGATCCCCCAAACATAGTGATAAGCAAATCTGTTTATCCAAACATTCCCGAGGAAGTGTTTAACTACATTTCGAGTCGATTTACTGGAGAGGAATAATCTTTGTTTTTTGTGTGAAGCTTTTGACCACCACATCGGCGTCTGTGGTGGTGATAAGTGTTTGGTAGCGACTAAGGTGCCCGGTGAGCGCGCGTCGGCGGGCACCGTCTAGCTCACTAAAAACATCATCGAGAAGGAGCAGGGGTCTTTTAGAAGTGTATTTTTCTAAAAGTTCTAGCTCTATCACTTTGAGCGCCAGCAACACCGTTCTTACTTCTCCGCGTGACGCTTGGTGTACTGCCAGTTTTTCGCCAAAATAGACTAATAAATCATCTCTGTGCGGGCCGCTGCCCGTAAAACCGCGCGCAAAATCAATCTCTTGAGTCTTTTGAAGTTGCTTCAAAAGAGCTGTTTCATAGTTTTTAGTGGGGGTGTTTGTGTGGTACTCCAGCCTAATATCCCTTTTTTGACCGGCAATTTTGTTGTAGGTATGAGCAATTTCTTGATTTAGCGTGGCAATAAAACTAACGCGCTTTGCAATAATTTGAGACGCCGCCTCACATAACTTGAGATCCCAAACAAAAATCTGGTCTTTTGCAAGCTCTCCTTTTTTTAAAAGTGCGTTTCTTTGAGCCAGTATTCGGCGATATTTTGCGAGCAATCCTTCGTAGCCCATCTCGTATTTTGCTACAACCCTATCAATATACTCTCTTCTTTTGTTTGGCTCTGCCAGCAATAAAAATAGGTCGTTTGGCTCGAACAACACAACTGGGTGTTTTTGGGTTAACGGCAGTCTTTTATAGATTTTGTCGTCAATCTGGTGGGTTTTGTGTGTTTTTTCATTAAGTGCTGTTTGTAGTTTAACGGTTCTGGTTTGGTTTGTGTTGGTGTGTGCGTCAATTCTTGCCCATTTTTTGCCGTATGCAACCAGTGCCTCATCTTTCGCTCGATACGAAGAGCTCCCTGCGGACATCATCAACGCCTCTAGAAGGTTGGTTTTGCCGGCTGCGTTTGGGCCAACAATGATATTAACACCTTCTCCCAAGTCAAAAGATGCGTCCTCATAAGATCGGTATTGTTGCACCCGTATATCTGTAAAAATCATCTATTGGTATTATGCCACGATCGGCTAGCTCTTGAGCGGCATGATGATGTGTGTATAATCGGGGTTCTTTGTGCCCTTAATAACACATGGTTCTAGTTTGCCGTTGAAAGATATCGAAACCTCGTTGTCGCCTATGACCGCAAGCGCATCCAAAATATACCTCGAGTTAAGCGTAATTGCTCCCTCTCCCACAATTTGTGCCTCTGCAGTCGCGATGTTTTCTCCAAGCTGTGATGCAACCGAGCGTATTCCGATTTGATTTTTGGTAGGATCCACTTCTAATGTTACGCTGCCGGCACTTTCTCTTGCAAACAAGCTTGAGACTTTTGTGATGTTTGCGAGCTCCGTGCGCGGCAAGATAGCACTTACTGCAAATTTTGTTGGAATTAGTTTTTTATAATCTGGGTATTTTCCATCAATTAGTCTCGTTACCAGTTCGACATCACCCACCTTAAACAGCACCTGTTGGTCGTCGTGCGTTACCTCTATCTCTTCCTCGCTGTCACCAATAATTCGAAGCAAGTCTTGTAGGGCAGTAGCAGGAATAAGTAAGCTTATGTCGTTTTTTATAGGTGCTACTTTCTTCTCGGCGAGCCGATAGCTGTCAGTTGATACGAGGAATAGATCGCCTTGATTAGTGTGTAAAAAAACTGCGGTAAGCACTGGTCTTGCCTCGTCGCCGCTGGCTGCTACCACCACCTGCTGGATTGCTTTCTTTAGTTTCGATGAAGAAATTTTCCACTTATTGCCGTTGTTAATTTTGGGCATCACTGGGTACTCGTCCGGTGGGGTTCCGTTGATTGTGGAGTCATATTTTTCGGTTTTTATATGAAGTTTTGTGTCTTCAACCACCACATCAATTACCCCACTCGGAAGACTTGCTACGAAGTCTTGCATTAATCTTGCAGGTACCGTTATTGAGCCTTCCTCTTTTACTTTTGAGCCAATGTAGTTTGTGATTGCAATATTTAGGTTTGTTGCCGCGACACACACTCGGTTGTCGGACGTTTTGATAAGTACATTTGAAAGGATGGGCAGCGCATTTCTCCCCGACGCAACGCGTGCAACGTTGTTTAGTGCACGATTTAGGTTTTCTTGAGTGACTTGTAGTTTCATGTGGGTTTCCTTCCTAGATAATAATTAATAGTGTTTTATTTAGAAGAGTAGGTTTAGTAGAAGGGGTTGGGTAAAAAGTGGAAAAAATAGACACGAAAGAAGAAAAACACAGTTTTGGGTTGTGTAAAAACAAGTGCACGACGTGTGTGTAAAAAAGTAAAACTAGCTGCTTTACCCACACCAATACACCCACAAAACCACGTTCTGTGAAAAACCCAAACTTTCTCCACACACCCACCTGGTAATTATCCCCAAGAACAACACAGCCACTACACATACAACCGCTCCTTAATGTCTGCAATTGCCATCCGCACTTCTTGGTCAAAAGCCTTTTCTTTCTCAATTTTTTCTACCGAATGAATAGCGGTGGTGTGGTCTTTGCGGCCCAACTCTCTCGCAATTTTAGGGAAACTTAAATGCAGCTCGCTCCTTAGGATGTACATGGCGATTTGTCTAGGCACAACAATCTCTTTGTCCCTTTTTGGTCCCAGAATGTCTTCCATAGAAAGATGAAAATGCTTGGCGGTTTTTTCTATTACCTGGCGGGCGTTGAGGTGTTTGGGGCGAGACTTTGAGTTTCCGAGCAATGCCGAGGCAACCTCAACCGTTGGCTCTAAGCCCCGCATTTCACAGAATGCCAACAACTGGTTAAGTGCTCCCTCGAGCTCCCGGATATTGTTCTGGACATACCCCGCCAAATGCTCAACAACAGCATGCGGCAAACGAACCCTGTGCACGTGCGCTTTGGCTTGAATGATTGCACACCTTGTCTCAAAGTCCGGAGCCTGCATGTCAATCGCCATACCCCACTCAAAGCGCGACCGAAGGCGATCAGTAAGAGTGGGGATGTCCTTGGGTCGACTGTCGCTCGTGATAATAATTTGTTTATTGGCTTGATGTAGCGCATTGAAGGTGTGAAAAAACTCTTCCTGGGTTTTTTCTTTTCCGGCAATAAACTGGATATCGTCAACAATCAACAAATCAGCGCTTCTGTAAAAGCCCGCAAAATCAGTGTTCTTCTTATACCTAATTGCATCGAGAAACTCTTGCACAAACTGTTCCGTCGAGACATATACAACATGGGAGCCCTTTCTGTTTTCGACCACCATATTGCCCACCGCTTGAATAAGGTGTGTTTTGCCAATCCCCACCCCGCCATACAAAAACAAAGGATTATACTTGGTTCCCGGATTGTTTGCGATCGCCTGGCACGCCGCGTGCGCCAACTCGTTGCCCGAGCCGACAATAAATGTCTCAAAGGTGTACTTTTCGTTCAAACCCTGCCGATAGGAGTGGGCAAGACTGCTGGTTGTATTGTTGGGCTTTTCGTTTTCCTCAGACACAGAAGGACCGGGTCGCAAAATTACTGTTTCGTCTTCAACTTTTCTGTGCAAAGAAGAGGCGGGGAGAATTTTATACTCCAAGTCAATAGCCTCCACCCCGTTATTTTTTAGAGTTTGGGCCACCAGGTCGCTAAACTTTCGTTCGAGTTGCTGTTTTACGAAAACATTTGGCGCCCCCACCACCACATGGTTACCATCAATTTTTAACAATCGAGTATTTTTGAACCATGTCACATAATTGCCATGTGACACTCCTAGCTCAATTTCTCCAAGTACTGCTTGCCAAAGGCTTGCTGTATCCATGTGGTCTTTTGTCTTCCCCTTATGTTTTGAGCACACTTTTTTGCTCATTTCGGTACGTCCAACTATAACAAAAAAACCAAAGTTTTCCACAGCTACATACAAATTCACTACAAAATTCATTAAAACCTACCCAAACAGATAGATACTTATACACACAAACCCAACACATCTGTTAATGTGTGGAAAAAAGTTGGTGCAAGGTGGAAAACTTGCTAAGATATGGGGGACTAATATTGTTAATTTAACGTAGATCAGCTAAAAATTGCGCGGTTTGACGACCGTGACACAACTGCCCTATAGTCTATAGAGAGAATACTTATGCCAAAACGAACCCATCAACCCAAAACCAGGAAGCGCGCCAAAGTGCACGGATTTTTAAAGCGTATGTCGACGAAACCCGGCCGAAACGTCTTGCGCCGCCGTCGAAACAAGGGGCGCAAAGCTATCTCGGCTTAAAAATCACCACACAAAACTAGTCCCTTTTTTGTAATTCCTATACCCTAGTACTATGATCTCGCGCCCTTTTCGGTTTCATGGCTACAACTCGCTGCGCCACGTATATAAAACTGGTTCAGTCCAGCGCACTGACCTAATGTCACTCCGATATTCACCGTCAAAAAGGACTAACTACCGACTGGCAGTAGTAGTCAGCAAGAAGGTGAGCAAAAAAGCTGTAGTGCGCAACCGAATCCGGCGCCGGATTTATGAAGCCACAAGGCGCCTACACAACGAAACAGGCCAAAACTGGTCACAGGACATAGTCATAACGGTGTTTGATGAAAAGGCTGCAACCATTGCAGCAACCAAACTGCAAGAAGTAATAGAAAAACTTCTACAAAAAGCCGACATACTATCGCGCTCACGCTAGTGTCAGCCGCAAGTGACGTGTTAGGCTATATACATAACACAAACACGCAAGCCTCGAGCCTATTTCGAGGCGAGGGGAGCGCAATCGCGCTTTCATTACGGTGGTCGTGTAAGAAGGAGAGCCCATGTTTCAAACCTATGTTGAGCAACCTGTTTTTAACCTCTTGGTGTCTATTTATGCACTAGTGCCGGGGTATGACCTCGGGCTCGCAATAATCTTATTCACGATTGTCATTCGGCTGGCGCTTTGGCCACTGGTTCGCAAGCAGCTTCATCACGCTCGAGCGATGCGCAAGCTCCAACCAGAACTAAAGAAGATCAAAAAAGCCGCCAAAGGAGATCGCCAAAAAGAGGCCCGCCTCCAAATGGAGCTCTATAAAGAGCACGAGGTACGACCATTCGCCACAATCGGCACTCTTATTGTGCAGATCCCGATCTTCATTGCCCTCTATCAATCGGTGTTAAAGCTTATTAACAATCCCGACACACTGTACTCGTTTACCTATAGCTGGGTAAAAAACCTCCCTCACATTCAAGATTTAGCCAACGGAGTTGCACAGTTTGACCCGTACTTCTTGGGTCTTGTCGACCTAACCAAATACGGTTTTCAAAGAGGTGGAGGAATCTATTTTGGGGCACTGGTGCTGGCCGCTATCGCTGGGTTTACGCAGTACAAACAAAGCAAACTAATGTTGCAAGACCAAAAAGACGCCCGAAAACTATCAGTGATTCTCAAAGAGGCGTCATCTGGCAAGCAAACTGACCAAACCGAGATTGCCGGAGCTGTCACCCGAGGCATGGTGTACTTTTTGCCGTTTATTACCTTCATTTTTGCTATGAACGTACCCTCGGCTCTGTCGTTGTATCTAATCACAAGTTCTGGGGTGGGCTACTTACAACAGTGGTTAGTGCTCCGCCAAGATCAAGAAGAACTTCAAGAAATTGCTGACGAGCCGACTGAAGAAGAAGCAAAGGTCAAAAAACCCAAAAAAGCAAAGAGCAAAGCCAAAAAATCTTCTCAATCGAAAAAGAGGAGGAAAAAACAATGAGTACAGATGACAGGGGTATGGAGGCCTCAATCTTGTTTGCCAAGAAATACCTCGAGGACCTATTATCGTTTTTTGGTCTTAACACAGACGTTCGTGCATCCAACAGCGAAGATGAAGTTATAGAACTCCACGTGCCCTCAACACACCTTAACGGCTTCTTGATTGGTCAAAGGGGCGAAACCATGCACGCTCTGCAATTCTTGGTTGGTAGCGCCCTAAAGAGTTCCGAGTACGAAATAACCAGGGTGAATGTTGACGTTGCGGAATATAAAAAACAACGCGCTGAGCGACTTGCTCAAAAAGCCCAGGAATGGATCAAACACGTCAAGGATTCGAGCGAAAAACTCGAATTAGAGCCGATGAACGCCGCAGACCGCAGAACAGTTCATAAGGTTGCCGGCGAACATGGTATCGTGACAGAATCTGTTGGAGAAGGGCGAGATCGCCACATTGTTCTAAAACCAATCGAAGACCTATCAGAAAAAAACTAACACAACATTTCTTGTTATTGAAGCAGTAGGCTATACTTTGCCCACAACCACAGAGAGGCACACCCTATGCGCAGACTGTTTTTAAGAACGGCAGCCATTACAATCATTGCAATTGTAGGGTATTTTGTTTTTCATACACCACAAACAAAAATATCGGCCGAAACCGCGACCTGGACGATCGGGTCCATGCCAACACTAACGGTCGGTCAACCCGTGTCTGGCCCCTTGCCACCACAATGCTCACCAACAGATATTACCTATCAATCATTCACAACTGCAGCGGGTGCTTTTTCGGCTATCCCAAGAGACGTCACAGTTTCGATGTGCGCCACCGCAAATTATATTGCCGACTACGCCTCTCCAGGTGCTGGAGTTACAAACTATGGCTACATAAAGCCAAAAACCAACTATGCCTACAGAGTTGTAGATGAGCTCGAGCGGCCAACCGGACTTCTGCCAATCCCCAACAGCGGGAGGGCAATTTTTACTCAGTCAGACGGCAACATTAATGGCGGAAGATCTATTCGCATACTTTCCAATCTCGCATCAAGCGGGACATTTGGTCCAGTCTATGGCTCAATCAACGAAATGGCCTACAAGCTAACAAGCCCTGGACAACCACTAAAAGACAGTGCCGGAAATATTATTCACATGATGGACGGGTATGCGTTTTCTCCCAACGGACGGTGGATGGTTATCGAAGCTGATAATATTGGTCTTCTCAGAATAAATACCGAGACAAAACAGATGCAGCTTATTAACACAGAATATTACACCTACGGTGGCGGTTTTCGCCCAGTGCTTACGCTGGCAATTAGTGACGATGGCGAGAGCGTAATTCGCAGCGGAGTTGGCCTCAACAACACAGCAGTTTTTGATCTTTCAAACTGTCAGCCAACGGCATTTATCAAAGGATCAAGCGCCAACCAAGCCACAGGTTGCGTAAAAAGGAGTGTTCAAGACAATATCGTCGCTCAATTTAGTGGTTTTCGGGCGATGTATGGAATGAACTATAGCGTCGAGGGCAAGAGTGTGAGTGGCAGGATCCAACGGACAGGCGCCCTTGGAGTTATTGAGAATTTTTCGATGACGTACTCGGTTGCAGGCTATCAAGCTCCTCAAACAAGCTATCTTGCGCTTGGAGACAGTTTTAGTAGCGGAGAAGGAGCCTATGACTACGAGCCGGAAACAGACCAAAAAACCCCTGCAAATTTTTGCCATACCAGCAAGAACAGCTATCCGTATCTCGCAGCAGCGTCACTGGGTATAACAAATTTTCACAGCGTGGCGTGTAGTGGCGCAAAAACTTTAAACTATCATGAGAAAAGCCAAGCGAGCAGCCTACTATCGGGAGAAGATTTTATTAGAAGTTGGGTACCAGGAGTTAAGCCACAAGTGGAGTATTTGAAGAGGGGTCGAATCAGTAACACCGTTACAATTTCCATGATTGGTAACGACATAGGTTTTGGCAACAAGCTCAGAAGATGTGTTCTGGTCTCGGATGCATGCTTTCATTTTCGAGAAGACAGAGAAGCGATCGCAAAAGAAGTCAATTTAAAGTTTGACAGCCTGGTTAATATGTACACAGACATAAAAACACAGTCAAACTCCGCAAAAGTTTATGTGTTGGGCTACCCAAATCTTTTTAGTGAGACCGAAAACTGCGAGCCAAATGCGCTAATGGAGCAAGAGGAGCGGGTTTTTTCCAGAGCGATGGTGAGTTATCTCAACACAACCATAAAGTCAGCTACCGAAAAAGCTGGCGTGCAATACATTGATGTTGAGCACACATTTAGCGGACAGCAATTATGCGACCCGGGTCGGCCCAAAGCAGTCAATGGTTTTACGTGGGGAGACAGCGGACCGATAACGATCGGTCCTTACAGTGGCCCAGTCGGAAACGAAAGCTATCATCCAAACAAACTCGGACAATATCTTTTTTCACAAGCACTGCTTGCACAATCACAGAACTTTACAAAACAAATGCCTACGCCAAACACCTCTGCAAAACCACCTCTCGCCACGTCGGCTGCATATACAAGATTGGTCAATAATGCACCCAACGGAAGCACGATAAATCGAGGCATTTACTCTGAACTCGAAGGACTTGAGGTGCTAATAAAAAACAAAGCTACCCCAATACGACAAGCCGAAAAAGCGCTAAAAAGTAACAGCGTATACGAAGTTTGGATTAACTCGACTCCGACGAAGCTCGGAGACATCAATACTAACTCGGCAGGCGAGCTCGAAGGAGAGTTGGCAATACCTCAAGATATTTCTCCAGGTTTTCACACACTTCATATTTATGGACAAGATGTTGCTGGCGAGAGTATTGACCTCTACAAAACCATTTATGTTGCCGAAACGGAGGACGACATAGATGGTGACGGCACCCCCAACGTCCAAGAAAAGTGCTTAGCAATCGGCCCAAGCAATATCGACGTAGATAGGGACGGCAGAGACGATGCTTGTGATGCAGAAATTGGCGATCCGCCATCAGATAACATACTCCCGCAGATAACCGGCGTGTTTAGCACGCAACCAAATGCTCTGGGGTGGCTTAACGCTCCAACCACAATTAACTGGTCGTCTATTGATCCCGAGCCGAGCAGTGGAACACCCACTCAACCCACAAGCACTGAAGTGAACAACGAGGGAGAATATGTCGTTACAAGCAGTTCGAGCTGTGACCCTCTCAATAACTGTGCAACAGGCAGCATAAGTGTAAAGCTTGACAGCAGTCCCCCTATATTTGGCACTCCAGAGTGGACCCAGAACCCAAAAAGTACAAGTGGATCAACGAGGATTTCGATACCGGTTTTAGATTTACACTCTGGTGTAAACACAGCGGAATATTTTATTGGTGACAATGATCCAGGGCTGGGCAATGGCGCGACAATGCAACTTGATGCGGGTGGCGCATACACTGAGTTTGGGAGAGATTTCCCAAGCGGTGTATTCAAAATAACCATGCGTGCAAAAGATTTTGCAGGAAACTGGAGCGAAAAAGTCAGTGACTTTCTAGTTGTGTACGGCCCCAATGACGCGCGAATTAGCGGAAGACGAGCAGTTATTCCAGCAATTGCGTTAGGGGATCGACTTCCAGGACTCATTAACGAGTTGCAACAAAATAAACTGCGATTTGGTTTGCACGTTATGTATAACAAACAAAACCAGATTCACCCAAATAGCGACTTCTTCATTAGTTATAAAACTGGCACAAAATGTGCGAATGTTCAAAAGGCTCAAAACTGCCACACTACATATCTAGATTCTCAAGAAATCAACTGGCTCGCATTTCAGCCCGCGAATACAGGCATATTTGAAGGCAAGGGCATCTTGAATGTTGACGGCACACAGACAGCAGTGAGGTATAGAGTATATGCGACAGATGTACAGAAAAACTTTGGAGGTGGCAAAGACAAGATCAAGATCGAAATTTTTGGCGAACAAGCGAACAGCAATGTTGATCAGGCTCTATACCAAGTCAATGCCGAACTCGCAAAAGGTGATATAGTTATCAAGACGAAGTAAAAGGGGGTGGATTAGTATGGTGCGCAAGAACGCTCTCAAGAAAAAACCAAAAAAACCAACAATATTCTCAAAAAAAGCAACGGGAGTGGTGCTGTTAAGCATTGTGCTCATAGCCACTACATTATTGGCATATTCAAGGCATGCTCAATACCAAGATGCAAAAAAATTTAAACAAGCGCAAAGCCAAAAGACACAAGTGTTTAACGCAATGGTTGATAGCCTTGGAAATGTTTACAAAAAAGAAGAAAAGAATGTTTGTTTTCAGTCCGAGCAAGGACCTTACGATAATGGAAAATTATGGTGCCAAGTGTCCTCTGCAGCATACTTTCAGCGACCAATACCAGAAGCTGAAATGAAAGATATTTACGAAAAAATTGTCACACAGGACCAGATGAATCAAAAGTATTTTCAGTCGGATACTTCCCGAGAAAAGGCGCAGAAAAATCAAAAGAAAAAGATTTGCACTATTGAAACATGGAACGGGGTAGATGCTTCAACAACTCCGTATTTTTTTTCAGACATTGACAGTTCAAAGACAACAATAGTCGTTAAGTGCGCGGATAGAGCAAAAGCCAAACACTACCCCTTCGTCGATTAACCCAAGTGAAGTGTTTATTAATGACAAAAAACGCGATCACGTAAAATAGTAACATGCCTAAAGAAGTAAAGGGGGTGGATTAGTATGGTGCGCAAGAACGCTCTCAAGAAAAAACCAAAACTGCCTCTAAGGCGACGTATTATCCAGTCCAGAAGAAGAAAAGCCACCTTGGCGGTATTCGGGATACTGATAGTGTTTTTGGCTGGAGGGCTTCTTTACAAACAAAACCTTCAAAACCAGGACTTAAATCGATTTACGGATGCTAAATTCACACAAAGGGAAATTAGCAGCAATGTTATTGCTTCAACAACCGGCAGCGTCGCTTCTTTAAGCAACAGTGACGAATGTTTTAATGCAGGACAGGGGCCGTACGATACGGGAAAGCTTTGGTGTCAAACTGCAACCATAGTTAAGCTTAAACAAGATGTCAATTTCAGTGAACTGGGAAAAACCATAATTAAATCGGCACGCACAAAAGGACTCATGGCTGGATACAACAATGATGACTACTGGTTTAGAACCGCCCAGGGAATTGACTGCAAGTACAGAGTAAAAACTGCTAACAGAGACTTGCTGGGGAGTGTAACTAATGACACGCTTTACTCCATCGAGGGACCAGCATTTACGATAGCTTGTGCCGATAGAGCAAAAGCCAAACACTACCCCTTTGTCTATTAACCCAAGTGACATGTTTCAAGGAGTTAAGGTTTTGTTTTGAGGAGGGTGGTGTAGATGTCGAGGGTTTTATGAGCTGTTTTTTCCCAAGAATAGTGCCGAAGCTGGTCAAAACCCCTCTTTTTCAGAGAATTCCTTAGATCACCAGAACTAATCACTTCCCCAGTTTTCTTTGCTATATCTTGAACATCAAGGGGATCAAAAAACTGGGCAGCATCCCCGTAAACCTCGGGCAGACACGTCGCGTTACTGCTCACAAGAGGACAACCATGTGCCATTGCCTCTAGTCCGGGCAGACCAAAGCCTTCACTCAAAGAAGGCAGAACATATGCTTCAGCGTTTTCATAAAGCCAGCGAAGCTGTGTATCGGGAACGAACCCGGCATAAATTGTCGCTCGATAAGAAGATCGTTGTTTGTGCCAGTCCTCTAGCTGTTCAAAATAATATTCTTTTTTTCCCGCCAGCACCAAAAGCAGCTTCGGATTGTTTTGTCGAAGCACCTCAAAGGCTTCTATGAGGCGCTGAATGTTTTTGTGCGGAAAAGGGCTACCAACATGGAAAATGAACGGTTTTTCGACGCCCGGTACGGGCTGAGAGGGTTCACTTATTGGTGGCTCGCTGGCTTCGTACGTTACAACAATTTTTTGTTGAATGGATGGTTGATAGTTCGCAAGGTCGTCTTTTACAAATTGCGAGGGTACAATAATAGCCTTCGACTTGCGATGTGCGTGGCGGAAAAGCAGCCGATAGGCAAATCGCTTGATCAAAAAAATAGGCGCAAATGCACCTTTTCTGCGCACAAAACGCAGCATCGTTAGGTCGTGGGTGGTGGTGACGATGTTGCCAAAATAAAATAACGGTTGTTGCGTCATAGTAAAGTGCACAAGATCTGGTCTCAATCTGTAAAGCAGCAACGAAAAACCAATTTGCTCAAGCGGATTCAGAGAAAATTGTTTGTATCGACACTTTTTAGTAGAAAAATTTTTGGCGTAGGGCTGCCATGGGTCACCGCTACCAAGAAGCACCGTGTAGCGATTGTCGCTATCAAGCTTCTGCAAATGCTCAAGGAGGCGATCGGTATAGCGCCCAGTGCTGGCGCGACGGATACGTGCATCGATAACAATATGTCTAGAAGGTGAGTCGCTCATACTACTGATACAATTGTACTAACAATGCAGACAGTTCAGAAATACCTTGTGTACGCAGCGTTGGCACTGTTTATTTATATGCCGTTTCATATATTTCTGGCGTTGTGGCTGAGCACGTTCACCGGTGGACTGGATGCATGGAAAATAGCGAAAGATGTGTTTACGGCTGCACTTACCTTAATCAGCGTGGCGCTGGTTTTTGGTACACAAAAACACACCAGACTATACGTGTGGCTAGTTGGGCTCACGGCTCTGTACGGACTTCACCACTTAGGAATCATGTTTTTTACCAATCAACCGCTCGATACGGGCTTCTTGTCGACTGCCTATAACGTTCGGTTGTTTTGTTTTCTTTTGATTGGCTACAGCGTGGCACTGCTTGTACCAAAACAGTTCAACACTCGGTTGTTGGTTCGACTACTGATCATAACCAGCACCGCCATTTGCTTAATTGGTATCGCACAGTACCTATTGCCAAAAGACATAATGACGCACTTTGGCTACAGTCTTGAGAGGGGCGTAAAGCCGATGTTCTTTATTGATGATAAGCCCGATTTACCGCGAATAATGTCAACTATTCGCGACCCCAACTCTCTGGGGGCGTTTTTAATTCTACCGATCACAATACTAGCCCAAGCACTGGTGCGTGGCTGGAAAATGCGGCTTAGGATGCTACTTTCGGGCCTTTTGATCTTGCACGTATGGGCGCTATTCTTGACGTTTTCAAGGAGTGCATTTGGGGCGACTATTGTGTCTCTCGGTGTGGCTTTTGCATTCGGCTATCAAAAACAGATCCGCTCCTTTGCTAAAAGATACAGTTACTTGATTATTGTAGGAGCTGTGATTTTGTTTGTCGGAGCGTTTGCGCTGAGGGATCAGTATTTTGTCCAGAATGTAATCTTTCATGCGGATGAGTCGACTCAGCTGGATGACCCACAAGAACTTCGTGTGTCACTGGTTCAACGAGGGATTGACGGCATCATAGGCAAACCCCTCGGCAATGGACCGGGCACAGCCGGTTTGCCATCGGTACACAACGAAAACGGTGGTCTATTGCCAGAAAATTACTTCGTGCAGATCGGGTACGAAGTGGGAGTTTTTGGGCTCATACTATTTCTGGTGCTGCTTGGCTACATATTCTGGCAGTTGTGGCAAAGGAGAGCAGACCAGATTGTACAAGCGCTGCTGGCCAGCTTTGCGGGGCTATTTTTGATGAATATGGTGCTTATGACCTGGGCAAACGAAGCCGTGGCCTGTGCTTGGTTTATGCTCGCCGGAACGGCGCTCATTTTGAAAGTAAACAAACCCAAAGCTGCACAATAAAATGTGACAAAAATACGCGACCGCGTAAAATAGGCGCACTTTTTGATCTGTTTGTTGCTATAATTTAGGGATTTTGGGAGGGCGGTTTTTGTAGAGGATGGAGTTGATGTGCTTTGTGGTGGCCTTTCGGGATTTTTGGATTTGGTGTCTATCCTTTAGAACTGCTGGAAGGTGGAATATGAAGTATCCAAAACCCTTTAGATATGCCCATATGCCGCCTCGGAGGAGGCTTGTGGCGCACATACGAAGCATGGTGTAGGTAAAAAGTGGGAGATATTTCCAATAGAGCCAGCCGGGCATATTTTTTGTGTACAAAATAAAGAGGTTTTTTACGGAGTGGTATCGGGTAAATGACCCAAGCTTGGAGCTTGTGGCTCCGATTCGGTGATAAGCAATTGCTTTTGGCTCGTAGCGTACCTTCCAGCCTGCTAATTGTGCTCGGAAGGATATATCGACATCTTCGTAGTAGGCGAAAAACTTTTCGTCGAACAGCCCAAGTTCTCTTAACATGTCTGCTTTGTATAGACTTGCGCCGCCGGATGCACCGAAAACTTCTTCGCTCGTATCATATTGGCCGATATCTTCTTGGTTTCGGCCTCGCGGGAAAGCGATCCCATATCTCGAGTAAATGTCTCCTGTGCTGTCGATATGTTTGCCGTCCAGGTGTAATAATTTACCAGTAACAATACCGACTTTCTCGTCATCGAGACCTTTAACGAGATTACTAAGCCAATCTTTTTCAGCGACTGCATCATTATTGAATAGTGCCACCGCATCAGCGTCATTTTCTAATGCATAACGAATCCCAGTATTTACCCCACCGGCAAAACCAAGATTCGAATCGTTTTTTAATAAGATGACATTAGGAAACTGGCTTTTTACAATCTCGGCAGAGTTATCAGCCGAGGCGTTATCAACCACAATAACAGAGGAGCTGTATGATTGTTTTTCAATAGATTCGAGACTTTCAGCAAGCCACTCTGCCCCGTTCCAGTTGGGTATGACAACGAAGATGTTCATTATTTACCCATCTTATCACTACAATAGTCCTAACTGAGGTATAATTGTGACTAAGACTTTCATGAAACAAGCCTTTTCTAAGCAAAACAGAGCTTTGTTGGCCGAACTTGTTCGGACAGACTTTAAATTACGCTATCAAGGTTCGGTTCTTGGCTATGCGTGGTCTTTGCTGCGACCACTTTTTCTTTTTGCCATACTCTACGTTGTATTTGTAAAATTTTTAAAACTTGGTGCAGGCATCGAGCATTTCCCAATCTATTTGCTCCTAGGAATAGTTCTCTGGACTTTTTTCGCCGATTTAACAAGCCAAGGATTAGGGTCAATCGTGGGCAGGGGAGATTTAATTCGCAAAATTAGGATACCTCGTTGGATTATTGTGCTCTCGACGAGTTTTTCTGCCGTTATCAATCTTGCATTGAACATGATTGTTGTGGTTGTTTTTATGGTTCTGAACAAGGTGAATCTTTTAGAGACCAGCCTTTGGCTTCCACTGATCATTTTTGAGATATTTATTCTTGGTTTTGGACTTGCGCTTTTTCTGTCTGCTGCTTTTGTAAAATACAGAGACATTAGCTATATATGGGAGATTATTTTGCAGGCAGGATTTTACGTCACACCGATTTTGTATCCCCTAACACTGATCACAAACGTTGATTATCAGAAGATACTCCTACTTAATCCCATGGCCCAAGCCATACAAGATGCAAGATATGCGCTGGTCACACACCAAACAATCACCATGGATCAAGTTTTTGCTCAAGAATGGATACGACTACTGCCACTAGGCCTATGCTTGTTTATTTTTGTTTTTGGGGTGTGGTATTTCAAGCGAGAAGCCAAAAGCTTCGCGGAGAATCTATAGATGAGCGACGTAGCAATAAAAGTTGATAATGTAAGTAAGACTTTCAAGTTACCTCACGAGAAAACGGGCTCTATTAAAAATGCTTTCACCGGGCTTTTTAGCGGTAAACGAACATACGAAAAGCAAGAAGTGCTAAAAGATATTTCTTTCGAGATAAAAAAAGGTGAATTTTTTGGCATAGTTGGCCGTAATGGATCGGGGAAAAGTACGCTACTCAAACTAATGGCTGGGATTTATTCTCCAGACCAAGGAGCCATACAGGTCAATGGTAAACTAACCCCCTTCATTGAGCTTGGGGTTGGCTTTAATCCTGAGCTGACAGGCCGAGAGAATGTATACCTAAATGGTGCTTTGCTTGGGTTTAATCGTACAGAAATAGGAGAGATGTACGACGAAATTGTGGGGTTTTCTGAACTTGAGAACTTCATGGATCAAAAACTAAAAAATTACTCATCTGGTATGCAGGTCCGCCTTGCATTCTCGATTGCAATTCGTGCAAAGAGTGAAATATTAGTTTTAGACGAAGTGTTAGCTGTTGGCGACGAGCGTTTTCAAAACAAGTGTTTAGCTGTCTTTAATGAAATAAAAAAAAGTGGCCGCACAGTTGTCTTTGTTAGTCATGATATGAGCTCTGTAAAAAAATTCTGCGACCAAGCGGTCGTCTTGCATAAAGGCGAATATAAGTTCAAAGGAAATGCCGAGGATGCCGCAACAGAATATATAAAACTAAACTTTCCAGAAATGATGGCCACCGAAGATAGGCAAGATAGCACAATTCAAGTAAGGATGAACAATTCCAACGGTCAAAAAATAAAGGAAAGAATACTAAAAACAGGAGATGAAGTAGGGCTTGATATATCTTGGTCAAATAAAGATATTGTAAAGAACGCTGGCGTTGCGATACTTAGAGATGATGGGCAGTACATTTTTGGCACGAATACCATAGTTGATAACTACAAAATAAGATCAAACCATATTCGATATAAGGTAAAACTTAGCTTAGGTGAAGGAACGTATCATTTCCAGTTGGGGCTATTTGGAGATAGTGACACGGACAAGATTAGTTTTATTGACAGAGCACTTTCATTTAAGGTTGTTAACGCTAAGGGCTGGCAAGGATCAAGTGAACTTAGTCATAGTTGGGAAGGCTAATGTCGAACTATACTTTAAACCAGTACGTCAATGATCAGAATAATTCATGGAGTATGGTTTTTAATTTTGTTCCTAAAAAGACAAAAGTTCTAGACATAGGGTGCAGTAGTGGAAATTTTGGGGCAGAGCTCATAGCGCAGAAGGGCTGTACAGTTGACGGTATAGATATCGATGCCAAAGATGCTCGTCTGGCTAAAGCTAAATTAAGAAATGCGTGGCACATAGATATTGAAACTGCTTCCCTTGATTTCACATCAGAGAAATACGACGTTGTGCTGATGATGGATGTTATTGAGCACTTGAAAAACCCCCCAGAAACTCTTAAAAAAATCTCGTCCCTTTTAAGGCCGAAAGGATTTTTGATTTTTTCAGTGCCAAACATGGCACATATTTCTGTTAGGCTTGACCTGCTCAAGGGCAATTTTAACTACAATCAAACAGGTCTATTAGATAACACACACCTGCACTTCTATACAGAAGAAACTCTAAAAAGAGTTTTGGCGCTCGGCGGATACTCCTTAGAAGAGATGACTTCTACGAGTGTAAGCTACCCGAAACAAATAATTGAGAAAAAACTTAAGGAGGTTGGCCTCCAATATTCCTCGGAATTTAAGAATGACCTAGAAAAAACAAACGGTAGTATATATCAATTCGTAGGAATTGCTGAAGTAGGGAGAACAGACAGAAAAATAAAACCACTGCCCAAAAAACATCCTCATGAAAGACATTTTGATGACATAGAAAGGGCCATGGAGTCTCAGCATCAGCAAATAATAAGACTAAAAGCAGACATCCTAATAAAAAATCAAAGGAACGCAGAGCTAGAGAAGCGTATAAACAAAATTGTAAACTCAAAGCTTTACAAGATAGCTAAAATGGGGGCTGCTCCATATCTAAAGGTGCGGAAAAGGGTGGGCAAGTAATATGCACAATAATCCCGTAGTTTTAGCAGTCTTTAGGAAACTGAGTAGGCCTGGTAGGGTGCTGCTTAGACCGGTCATTGAAGCTCATAGAAAATATCAGAAGATGAAATTAAGTTTGAGCTATCATCCTTGGGCATTCGAGAATGAAGAAGAGTGTTTTGTTAATAATAGACTAGAAGGCCCGGCCATAAGTGTTGTTGTTCCTGCTTATAACACTCCTACAGAGCATCTCCTCCCAATGGTTTATTCTGTAGTAAATCAGCACTATGAGAACTGGGAGCTTGTACTTGTTAATGGTTCAACGGAGCAAGCAAGCAGAGACAGGATTAATGCCTGCGCCAAAATAGATACGAGAATAAAGATCGTTGATTTTGGGGAAAATCTTGGTATTGCCGGCAATACCAACGCCGGCATAGAGAGCGCCTCCGGAGAGTATGTTGCATTTCTCGACCATGATGATCTTCTTCATCCGTGCGCACTTCACTGTATTGTTCAAGAAATATTAAAAAATAAAAGCGAGCTTATATATACAGACGAAGATAAAATTAACCACCAAGGAACACATTATTCAGAACCTCATTTAAAGCCCATGTGGTCACCACAACTTTTTGAGAATGTTAATTACCTCAATCATTTAACAGTCGTAAAAACTGACTATGTGAAGGGAGTGAAGGGTCTGAGAAACAAACTTGATGGTGCACAAGATTACGACCTATTACTAAGAATAGTTGACAAATATTCACCAACTATTAGTCACATACCAAGAATTCTTTATCACTGGAGAGCGGCTGATAGCTCAACTGCTAAAGATATTGCAAATAAGCAATATATATTTAAAGCCGGTGAACGTGCCCTTAACGACCATCACACGAGAAAGAAAATAAAAGCGAAAAGCCGAGTCATAGCCAACAAGCCTGGGTTTTATGAAACAATTTACATGAACCCCTCAAAGGTTTCGATTGTAGTTGGTCCTGTTGAGAAGGGCTATGAAAGACTATCTGCTTGGTGGTTAGGAGAGCTTTTAAAAAAAGAAGGCGACCTAACAAACGCAGAACTATTAATAGAGAGCTGGTATAGACGGTTTGCAAAAGACGATATAAAAATAAAATATATTGATGAAAATAATTTTTGGCGGAACGTGATAGAAAAATCAGACGGTGAGGTAATTGTCTGTTTCCAGGAGGCAGCTTTGACAAGAAAATCGGGTGACATAAAGAAGCTAGCTTCAGTTGCAGAAAACATAAAAGGATCGTTTGTTGCCCCGATTATAGTTGGTAAAGATGGGACCATAATTGATGCTGGCTTAGTTAAATCGGAGTATGGGCTGCAGCCACTTTTCAAGGGCTGTAAATATAGTGATAGTACATTTTTTGGCTCAACAGACTGGGTAAGAAATGTTGATTCTTTGACCCTTGACATCTTTGCTACAAGAAAAGAAAATCTTTTAGCTTGTGGCGTTGATGGCATTCCAAAGAGAAGACTTATCACGAAAGACCTAGAAAAAGAAACTACGTGTATCAGCTGGGCGCATGTTGTCTGTGATTACAACGGGTTTTTGGCCAATCAAGTTGTGCAAGACACGTATTTTAACCACCAGCTTGCGAGTGCATCATATGAGGTAAGTATGAAAGTAACTTCTAAAGAAGGTTATCATGAACGGGATAATGGAGAATGAGTAAAGTTGCCTATATTGTCATTGGATATAACAACAAGGATATTCTTGCAGAGTGTTTTGACTCCATATATGCTCAAACCCATAAAGAACGTACAGTAATTTTTGTTGATAACTTGTCTAGCGATGGCTCTTCCGAGTTTGTTAGAAAGTACTATCCATCCGTTGAGATTATTGAACCTGGACAAAACACTGGTTTTGCCAAGGGCAACAATATAGGCATCGCATGTGCCCTCAAGGACGTAAGTGTAGGTCATATTGCTCTAATAAACTCAGATGCAAGACTTGATGAAAACTGGACGGAAAAAATAATAAAGTTTTCTGCCTTAAAGCCCAGGGGAGCATTGTTTCAAGGCACAACATTTGATTATTACGACAACGAGGTGATTGATTCCACGCACATCTTTGTTTCACAAAATGGGCAAGGCACGCAAGGAAATTGGCGTCATTATTATGAAGCCGAGATCGGTCCCAAAAAGGTCTTTGGTGTTAATGCGGCAGCCTGTATGATATCGAGGAGCTTCATTGAAGAGCAGCCTTTTGGCGCAAAGCTTTTTGATGAAACCATGTTCATGTACTTAGAGGACATTGACACAGCAGCTCGGGCTACAATTATGGGATGGGACAACTATCTTGTACCAAAAGCCAGAGCTCTTCATATGGGGTCTGTCTCTTCTGGCAAGAACCCAGGCTTTTCTCTTTACATGACGTTTCGTAACAATAGCGGCATGCTTTTTAAAAATTTCCCACTGACGCTTTTGTTTCGTATGCTCCCTAAAATTATCCGAGGAGACATAGACACGGTACGCGCACTAAGGCGTATGGGTAAGAAAGACTCTAGCAATAAGGTAATAAAGGGAAGATTGATTGGCATCCTTAGGTTGCCATTATTCTTGCCGAAAAGACTAAAGCTCAGAAAGTATCGTCGAGTAGTCAATAAGGACTACGTATGGCAACTGATGAGAAAGGGCTACTAGTTGCCCAGCGCAGGTAAGTTCGTAGCAATATTACTCATCCACGTTTGATACCCAGGATTCCAAGTATGAATCTCAATCCTGCCACTGCCAGTTGTTCTATAAATTGCGAATATCATCTCATCTCGCCCATCGGCGTTAGTATCTGCAGACAAGACCTCTCCATTTGCAGGATCAAGCATAGGGTGATTAGTCGCAACATTGGTTAACCAATGTTGATACCCAGGATTCCAAGTATGAATCTCAATCCTGCCACTGCCAGTGTTTACATACTTCACAAACGATAGGCGATCACGCCCTTCAGTATATACATCGGCGCCGATTACTTTACCATTATCTGCTTCTGTTGAAGGCATGCTCGTAGCAATATTACTCATCCACGTTTGATACCCAGGATTCCAAGTATGAATCTCAATCCTGCCACTGCCAGTGTTTCTGTATTTAACAAAGATCAGCTCATCCCGATAGTCTCCTATAACATTTGCAGCGATGACTCTTCCTTCTGAAGGATCAATTGCCGGATAGTTCGTAGCAATATTACTCATCCACGTTTGATACCCAGGATTCCAAGTATGAATCTCAATCCTGCCACTGCCAGTGTTTCTGTATTTAACAAAGATCAGCTGGTCGCTTCGTGCGCCTACAATATTGCCGGATATAATTTCGCCATCCGCAGGATCAATTGCTGGTAGATTGGTCGCAACATTGGTTAACCAACTTTGATATCCAGGATTCCAGGTGTGAGCTTCTATACATTTCGAGCCGGTATTATTTAAAATAGAGAGGCTTAATCTATCAGGCTCACCAGGTGCGTACCAGTTTGCTATTACTTTGCCACCCGAACCAACACTTGAGACATTCGTACTATTTTTGCAAGAATAGTCAACTGGGCCAAACGTGCTACCAAACCAGTCATTGAACATTCTCCAAAAATTGCGATTTCCGTACGCTCCGCACCCGTCTCCCGTTCCATACAAATTTGCTAGGGCAGAAGGGTTTGGTTGGTAGGGCGTGTAGTTGTAAAGGCTAGCAGTTGCCTGGTTCTGGATATAAACTGTTGAACCGCCACAGCCTGCATTTGGGTTGTACTGTATATAATTATTAAACCCAGCTCTGTAGCTGAAGAGGCTAGAATCTCTGGCGTATCTCTTAAACTGGCGAGCAGCATTATAAACTTGATTGAAGAATCCATAATATGCAGAGTCACAAGCAGCAGTGTCTGGGCATCCGTAACCAGTTGCGCTTCTGTATTGTATTGGCCAGGGCCAATCATCTGTAATAAGGGATTGTTCTTTCTGCAAGAGTACTATAAGCACTTGTGGATTAATGCCACAACTAACACTTACCCAGTAAATTATTTCTGCAGCTGTTCCGCTGCCTGCAGGTAACCCATTACATAGGCCCAGTTCGGCTGACTTAGCTTGAACCGTATCTCTTGAGTCTTTAAGGCAAGTAAATGGAGTTGAGACCCCCCGACTTGCCGCATACGCTGCACGGGTTGTTCCAGCATATGGTTGCGTGCCCCAAGTATCACATACGGGGACCTTAGCATTGAGAAAATTCTGTATGTCGTTAATCCCCATATTTGGAGCACTAAAAAACTTGCTGTCATCAATAATTCTTCCAGCTTGAAACTCACCACCACTTAGAGCGAATGTTCTGACTGAAAAAAGCGGCGCAATAGTTAAAATACCGAGTAAGAGGTAGGTAAAAAGACGTTTAGTCATGCTACTATTTTATTTCCAAACTTATTGATTGTGATGAGCTTCCATATGCGGAACTTGATGAATAGCCAAGAGATACCAACCAGTTGCCAGGAGATAATTCGCTACGCGATACAATGATTACTCCGCAAGATACGATTTGTGCATCTTTGCTAGCCTTACTTGTTTTTGTGATCTTCTGTCCGGATTTTTCCAGTGTAAGGGTACAATTGCCACCATCTTCGTAGACTCCAGAAACAAAACCCGATATTTCTGCAGATTGCGTTTGTGGGTTTTGCCCCCAAGAACTTATAACAGGAGTGATGTTCTTTTTTTGGCCCTGTGTGTTCTGGGATGGAGCAGACGCAGAAGAGGATACTTGCTTGTCCTTGAATGCTTCTGTTTCTTTTTTCTCTTGCTCGGTTGGAGGTCCATAGTTGATTGCTCCAGTAGGGACAGAAGCCTTATCCTTGTTAGGAACTAAAGGTAAGTTGATGAGGCCAGTTCTGTCCATAATAATAGCTGATAAAGCCCCAATAATTATAAGAGAGGAAAGGACAATTTTTTTACTAGCTAACACTTTAGGCGTATGCATTTTTATTTTGAATTCCCAACAGAATTTTAACATAGTTGCTTATGTTTTTCAAGTCGCTGACACAAAAGTTAAATTAACGAGATATTTTATATATGAAGAATTGTTTGGCAGGAAAATTAACCTGGTCGATTTGTGTTGTGCAAGGATAGATCAATGCGTGAGTAGCTACCACGTATTGGACATTTCTTTGTACGAAATCGTCACATGCAAACTTGATTTGAAAACTATCAAACTGTATTAACCTTATGGGGTCTGAAAACCCTGGATCACTATTAAATATAGTATGTGCATAACGATTATAAATTGTGTCGTATTGTGTGCCACCAATTTGACGCCATAGTCCCAAGTCGGGGTAGATCTGAATACCTGTGAGAGAGTCTTCGCCACTAACCAATGCGAGATTCTCAAACTGGATGTCGTCGACCACAGCCCACGAACCCATATTATTAGATGAGGCCTCAATCTTCTTAGTGAGTGAGCTATTATAGATTGGGCCGAGACCTTTATAAAGTGGGTGGATGAGCGCAACAGATACTAAAGATAGTGTCGAAAACACCACTGCTGCTAGTAGTGTTTTCTTTCTAAGCAGAAGATATACAATAGAAGTCATTACAAGAGACAAAAAGACAATTGCTACTGTACTGGAAATATACTTTGGGTAAGTGTGTTTTAGGTATCTGCCAGCATAAATTAGAACAAGAAAAACAAGCGTACTGTATATAGTGATTAGACCTTCCACCTTTTTTGATATCGGAAAACTATGAACAAATTTTGCTGTGTAAATAAGCTGAATAAAACCAACAAAACCTAAACCAATAAAGAGTCTTTCGTGGGGAATGCTTGCTAGACCAATGAGTCTATATAGGGGGTCAAAATAGGGGATGGTCATTCTCGCCAAAAATATTACAGCGATAATATGAAGAGCAAGGTAAACGAAGCTAATACATCTTTGTTTCCATTGCCTCCAAAGTATTATGACTCCCGGTAACAACAGGAACGGTATAAGAAGTATAAAATTCGAGGCTTCACTTTGATTGGTAAAGTAGTTGACTGCTCTCTCTTTACGCTGCAATTGAACTTGAAACTCAGTAGAAAGTAGTTGAAATGGTTTTATGCCACCACTTTTGACAAGTCTTTTTCCGGGGTAAACAGTATCTTGGATGCTTGATACGGCATCGTGTCGTGTGAACAGGAATATTCCCACCAGAATACTGGATATAACAAGTGGTATTGCAAGGAGTCCCGCACTTTTTAGGAGGGCCTTTTTATCCTTTGAATGGTTTTGCAACAGATAACCGGCAAAAAAGGCTAATACCACAAGTGCGACCGGTATTTGAAAAGGGGGATACAAAATAAGAGCGAAACACACTAAAACATATGTAAGTAAGCTCAAGTGCACTATGTTTGATGCCTGTTTTGATAAACTGCCAATACGCTCTCTATTGATAATGCGGACGCCAAGCAACAGCATAAAGAACCCATAGAATAATGGGGCTATTGTGGCCGTCTGATACCACCAGAACACAAAGGGAGACAATGCAAAGCCAGAAGCAAAAAGCGCTGAAAGGAAATATTGTTTAGGGAATAAGCGCAACACAAAGAAGTATGAACTAACAATGAGGAGGTATAGCAAAAGCCACCATTTAAACGCAAAGGCATTTTCTAGGGGCATTATGAAATATGCGAGATTCTGCGGCTTAAATATTGTTGACCATTCTTTGTAAGGTACATCAGTAATGAGAGACATGTCTCTTCCTGAGTTAATGTTTTGATTAACTTTAGGAAATCCTTCTTTTGACTGTGCTATTGTCATTTGAGTAACAAAAAGCCATTCATCAGAACGTATCGGTCTAGGTTCTCCAAGCACTAGGGAAGGGTTCTTTTGCTCGGGGCCGTACAGTAGCTGATGATAGATCCCGACTGAAGTTCCGCTTATTTTAGTGATGGTAAAGAAAACCAAAGGGATAAGTAATAGTAAGGGGAACACCCAGGCCGTTGTGATGCGTGTGATAAGTTTTGACTCTGATTTTTTAGGCATGATCAACTAATTTTAACAGATATATTGGTGCATACCTGTAAGTCTGTATCATAGATAGAGTATAGTAGTTACAATAGGTATAAAAGGCGAGGAATTAATGATATACATTGCAAAGCCAGAAATTGGTGATGAGGAAATACATGCAGTAAATCAAGTCCTAAAGTCGGGCATGCTTTCCCAAGGACCAAAAGTGGCAGAGCTTGAAAAGGATTGGGCCGAATATTGCGGGACTAAACATGCGCTTGCGGTGAATAGTGGTACGGCAGCGATACACGCAGCCCTTTTTGCTACAGGAATTCAGACAGGTGATGAAGTTATAACTACACCATTTAGCTTTATTGCGACAATTAACCCCATAATCATGCTCGGTGCAAAGCCAGTGCTTGTTGATATAGATCGGGAGACATTTAACATAGATTCAACAAAAATCGAGGCAGCTATCACTAGCAGAACTAAGGCGATCATGCCTGTTCATTTATACGGTCAGCCTGCTGATATGACCAAGATACAAGATATAGCCAACAGGAACAACTTAACGATAATTGAAGATTCTTGCCAAGCAATTGGGGCTGAGTATAAAGGTAAAAAAGCTGGGAATCTCGGCTCTCTTGGGTGCTTTTCTTTGTATGCCACAAAAAATATTATGTGTGGTGAAGGTGGCATTGTGACTACTAATGATGATGAGCACGCAAAGCTGATTAGACAGTTTAGACAGCACGGAATGAGCGGTAGCTATCAGTATGAGCATCTTGGCTACAACTATCGGTTAACCGATCTGCAAGCTGCAATTGCGGTTGAACAACTAAAAAAGGTAGATAAATTTACGAAAGCCCGTCAAGATAACGCAGAGTTCTTTGATGAACACCTTAAAAACGTATCAAGCATTGTCACACCAAATCCAACATCCGATAGAACGCATGTCTATCATCAGTACACCTTAGTAATTAGTGACAAATGTAGGTTTTCTAGAGATGAAATAGTCAAAAAACTTAAGGAGCAAGGTATCGTTGCGGGAGTTTATTATCCTCAGCCTCTTCATCACATAGAGCACATTGCAAAAATAACTGGTAGGCATCCTGGAGACTTTCCTATTACAGAGGAATTAACAAAAAAGGTATTGTCCTTGCCAGTACACCCTATGCTTACACCAGAAGATCGCGAAACCATTGTTGGCGCTATTAAGGAGGCTACGGGTGAGTAGTAGTTTGCCCCTCCGGGTTGCAGTTGTAGGAGCAGGGAACATGGGGGGCCATCATGTGCGCAACTACTCTGTTTTGCTCGAAGCAGAACTTGTTGCACTCGCAGATGTAGATATAAGTAACAAAAAATTAGCAGATGATCACGGCGCAAAATTCTACACAGATTACAAAAAAATGTTGGATGAAGAAAAGCTTGATGCAGTTTCAATTGTTGTGCCCACGCCCATTCATTATGAAGTTGCCTCATATGCAATGGAGCGAGGAGTACATTGTCTTGTTGAGAAGCCTATAGCATATTCACTGGACGAGGCAGAGAAGCTAATTAAGTTAGCAGATAGCAAGAAAGTAGTATTCACAGTGGGGCATATTGAGAGGTATAACCCGATAATTCGTGCTATCAAAAAAATAGTTGATGAAAATAAACTGGGACAGATTACCTCAATCGTTTGTCAGCGCGTAGGTGGGTTCCCAAAAATTGAGCCAAAGACAGACGTTATTATTGATCTGGCAGTCCACGATATTGATATATTGAACTACCTTGTTGGAAGCTACCCTACAAATCTATATAGTCATGGTTCAAGAACACATCATTCACAGAAATTAGACTCAGCAGAAATACTGCTAGACTATGGCAAGATCTCTGGATTTGTGCGCGCAAACTGGCTAACTCCTGTAAAAATACGAACAATTTCTATAACAGGATCAAAAGGTTATCTTGAAGGAAATTATATAACTCAAGAACTTGTTTATTATGAGCATAATATGAAGAAGGTAAAAGATGCTCAATTTAGTACATTCGTTATTACTATGGGAGATCCGAAAAAGCATGTTATACCAGTTGATTTTGAAGAGCCGCTAGCCGTGGAATTAAAAGCCTTTTTGCACACAGTGGCAGGCAATGAGTATGAGGAATTGGTAGATCCAAGGGATGCTAAAGAGGCGCTAAGGCTATCGCTCATTGCTGTAAAAGAAAATAAAGGAGAAGAAAAGCTATGAAAAGGATTTTGGTTACTGGTGCTGGTGGTTCTCCAGCTGTAAACTTTACACGTTCGCTGCGACAGGCAAAAGAAGACTACTATCTCGTAGGTACAGATGCCGACAAATACTACCTACTGAGGGCTGAAGTGGATGCTCGATATTTAGCACCGCCGGCCAAGGATCCAAAGTACATTAGTTTCTTAAACCACATAATCGAAAAAGAAAAAATTGATTTTGTGCACGCCCAAAACGATGTTGAAGTTTCGGTGCTCAGTAAGAATCGTGAAAGGATTAATGCTAAAACATTTTTCCCGACCATGGAAACAGTAGAGATACTTCAAGATAAATATGAGTCATTTAAAGTCTGGGAGAATGCGGGCATTAAGGTGCCCAAGACTGTACTTATCGACAGAAAATCTAATTTAAAGGAACTGCTTCATGATTTTGGTGGCTCTATGTGGATCAGAGCCATTAGTGGAGCAGGTGGTCGAGGCTCTTTGCCTGTTCATGACATTGAAGCTGCAAAGAACTGGCTTGATTTTAATGAAAAAAATGGTGCCTGGGATGGTAATTTTACGGCATCTGAGCTGTTGGAGCCAGAGACTGTAACATGGATGTCAATATGGGATAAGGGAAAGCTTGTTGTTGCGCAAGGGCGAAAGCGACTATATTGGGAGTTATCAAAAATCTCACCTTCTGGCGTCACTGGAGCCACAGGAACAGGATTGACTTACTCAGATCCTAAGCTTGACCAAATAGCCGAAAAAGCTGTACTTTCAATTGATGCTAAGCCGAGTGGTTTATTCGGCGTGGATATGGCCTACGATAAACAAGGGATACCAAATCCCACAGAAATCAACATTGGCAGATTCTTTACGACGCATCAATTCTTCACAAACGCGGGCCTTAACATGCCCCAGATATTTGTTAGTCTTGCCCTAGGAGAACCCATTGTTGAAATTAAAAATAGGAAAAATCCACTGCCCGACGGAAAAGTATGGATTCGAGGAATGGACTTTGAACCAGTTCTCTCGGACGTTCAAGAGGTGCAAGAGTCAGTTGACCGGATGAATGAAATACTAGGGAAAATTTGAACGGAAAATGGTAGTCGTTACAGGCAGCTCTGGGTTTATAGGTAGCGCACTTGTTAAAAGTTTTGGCCCGAATGCAATTGGACTACAAAGAAGTAAGAATACTGCGGACGCAATTAATATTTATAGGTGTGATTTGCTGAATAAAAGGTCTGTAGAAAAGACTATAAATGAGATAAAGATATATCCGATATCACATATTATCCATACTGCTGCCGTAACACCCTGGGCTAAACAGAATAACTATGGACTGGATTTAGTAATGGCTAAAGAGGTGCTTGAAATTGCTAATCACCTAAAAGTTCCTAAAATAGTTTTTTTGTCTGGGTGGAATGTTTACGATTCAAAAGGGGCATTACCTATAAGTGAGGACTCTAAAACAAACCCCATAGATCCGTATGGTTTAAGTAAATTGAATGTAGAAAAACTACTTTTAAGTAACCGAAATGGTGTTCAAATTCTCAATCTTCGAGTAGCGTCATTATATGGTCCTGGACAATTTTCAAAAGGCTTGATACCCAATTTGGTTGGGGCAGCACTAGACGGTAGAAGGCTAGTGATTAATTCTCCTGGGACGAAAAGAGACTACATGTACATAGAGGACTTTGTTCATGGAATACAAAATATTATTGCCAAGAAAACCCTAAAGGATTACAAATATATGAATATTGGAAGTGGGCATTCGGTTTCGATACTTAACGTAGCGCAAGCCATAAAGACTATCTTTCAGAATAAATACGAAATCAATGTCCAAATCGAAGTCCATAAAGGCGAGCCATCTATTCCGATGGATAATTTACTCGATATAAAAAGGGCAAGACGAGAGAAAATCATAGATACGTATACACCAATCGAAGAAGGTCTAATGGAGTATATTTCATGGAGAAAAAATGAAGATATTTTGTGATCTTGATGGAACACTCATAAACGTTAAAAATAGGCACTATGCAGTATATAGGGATGTAGCAGTGGAGCTTAATGGGCAAGCCATAACGAAGAGTGAATATTGGACACTTAAGAGGCAGAAGTGTAAATGGCCAGAAATCCTTATAAAGAGCAAGCTATCATTCAAGGATGAAGGAGTATTTCTAAAGAAATTTATTTGCAAGATAGAAGACCCTAAATATCTTGCACAAGATACTCTTTTTCCTGGTGTGATAAGTGCGCTAGAGATAATTAGTGATTATGGCGATCTTTATCTAGTAAGTCTGCGAAGAAACAAGGATAATCTACTAGGTCAGCTAGAAGCTCTGAATATAGCCCAGTATTTCCAGACAGTACTTACGGGTCATTCTGAAAACGATGGATATGATGTAAAAATACAGCTCATCGAGAATCTTTTGGAGAAAGATAAAGGAATTGTTATTGGCGATACTGAGGCAGACGTAATGACAGGTAAAATACTTGGATTGACTACCGTAGCAGTGAAAACCGGCATAAGAGATGAAAAGTTTCTAAAAAAACTCGAACCAGACTATTTGATAAGCGACATTACGCACATAAAAGATCTAGATATTAGCTAGCTACGATTCTCGTTGTTCATGTCCATTGTAATCGCTGATAAGAGAAGCTGAAATCCAAGTATGAGAGGAAGAACAGCTAGCATTACGGTTCCACTTGAAGGAGTAGTGCCAGAAAATAGTTTCACAATAACTAAATACAGACCCAAAGAGATTCCTATAATAGTGAGTAGCAAACCGCTAAATATAAATAAAGCAATCGGGTGAAAATTAACAACCACATATTTGTGGAATATACGTCTCCAGAATCCTTTCCATACAACACTCAAAGCTCGCAGCGTTGTTTTGAAAACTGGTATGGTGCTTTGTTCGTCACCGTATATAGCTGGTACAGGCTCGTCGTTTATTCGTGCTCCCATGATAGCTAGGGATATTAATAGGGTATTCTCATAATCATATCGTCTGCCAATGTGTTCAACGGGCAGATTTTGAAGTGTTTTTTTTGTAAAAACACCGTACCCATTTTGCGAATCGAATATGCTGTAGTAGCCTGAGGAAAATTTTGTAAGAATAGTAATTATTGTATTCCCAATTCGGCGATAAGTTGGCATCTGCTTTAATTCTTCAAGATGGACAAAGCGGTTCGCTTTTACATAGTCAAGTCTTTCATCAAGTAAAGTATCGATCATGTTGGACATATAGTCTTGGTTGCACTGTGCGTCTCCAGCCATTGTAAATATTAGATCAGCGCCGTTTTCAAGTGCCTTTTCAAATCCACTAATGTATGCCCCACCAATCCCTTGGTTTATAGATAAGTGCACGGGAAGTATCTTGCGATTCTTTTTTGCCAAGTGTTTAATAATAACCCCTGTTTTGTCTGTGCTTTTATCGTCCACAGGGATAATTAAATCGACAAAATTTGGCAGTGTCGTAATTGTTTTTTCGATGAGCTTTTCCTCATTATAACAAGGTAATATAGCTGCAATTTTTAGCTTTCTGTACATAGTGTGAGTTCGAGTTAGACTACTATTAACTCTAGCACGATTTTTAATGCCAAGCAGGTACTTAGTTTATAATACGTCCATTGTGGTGAAGAGAAGCAACATAAAACAAATTCTATTTTTTGGGCTTGTTGGTGTAATCACTTTGATGATTGATGTTGTTGTTACGAAAAGTTTGTATCAGTTTTTTAGCTTTCCTGCATACCTCGCAAGTGCGATAGGCTTTATGTCTGGGTTTTTCTTCAATTTTCCGATGAACAGGAACCGCGTCTTTAAACATACCTCCAAAGACCAATTTACAGTTCGGTATCAAGTGGCGATGGTGTTGTCGCTGAGTATTTTTAACTTGATATTCACCAGTGTATTCGTAGACACATTGGTTCGTTTAGATTTGCTTGATATTGCTATCGCAAAAGTTGTAGCAACAGCCATTATTGCAACATGGAATTTTGTAGTCTTTAAATGGTTTATATTCTCCAAAAATGTCAACGCTTGATAAGCTGAAGTAAATATTCACCGTAACCAGATTTTTTAAGGGGCTCGGCGATTTCAAGTAACCTTTGCTTATCTATGAAACCCTGCTCGTAAGCCACTTCTTCTGGGCAGCCGACTTTGATGCCTTGGCGCGCCTCGACGACTTCTACAAACTGTGACGCTTGATTCATGCTTTCGAATGTTCCCGTGTCCAACCAGGCTGTACCGCGATCAAGTAAACAAACTTTTAGCTTGCCCATTTTTAGGTATGCGTCAAGCACAGAAGTGATTTCAACTTCTCCTCTGGCGCTTGGCTGGACGTTTTTGGCGATCTCTACAACTTGGTTGTCACAAAAATATAGACCGGCATTTGCATAGTTTGACTTAGGATTTTCGGGCTTCTCTTCGATAGAAAGCACATTCATGTCGTGGTCAAATTCGTACACGCCGTATCGTTTTGGGTCGGTAACTTGGGCAGCAAAACCAACTGCTCCATCGATATCTGTAAATTCTTTTAATTGTTTGTCCATCTGAGAGCCGTAAAAGATGTTGTCGCCGAGGATCATGGCTACTTTTTGGTCGCCAATAAACTCGGCACCAATAATGAAGGCATCAGCAAGTCCGCGGGGTTCCACCTGGACCTTGTAACTAAGTGAAATGCCCCAATCTGAACCATCGCCCAGAAGTTTTTGGAACTGCTCTTGGTCGTGGGGAGTAGTAATAATTAGTATTTCTTGGATGCCTGCAGCCATAAGTGTACTGAGAGGGTAGTAGACCATGGGCTTATCGTAGATTGGTACGAGCTGTTTGCTGATTGCTCGGGTGATTGGATAGAGTCTAGTACCAGAGCCTCCTGCCAGTATTATTCCCTTCATGATGATTTTTTCTCCTTTTCCATATACGCTTTCAAATCTTGTTGCCAGTCTGTGGGCTGGAATCCTGTCAATTCAATTTTACTCAAGCTAAGAGTGCTCTGTAGAGGCCGGGGTGCGATGCCTTCCTTGCCTTCGAAATACTCGGCCGTGGTAGTGTTGGATACTGTCAGATCATTCCTATTGAGTTCTCCGAAAATTGTACGGGCAATATCTGCCCAGCTGGCTGAATCCCCAGAGTTACTGATGTTATAGGTGCCGTAGGGCTGACCAGTACTCAATAGATAATTAATTGCACGAACAAGCTCACTAGTGAAGGTGAGTCTCCCAACTTGGTCATGAACAACTGTCGGCGATATGTTCCTGTCCGCGAGACTAATCATAGTACGAACAAAATTTTTGCCTTCACCTATAACCCACGACGTGCGCAGTAAATAGTGTTTTGGGGTGGTTGAGCAAGCAAGGTCGCCTGCAGCTTTACTGGCACCGTACACCGACAAAGGACTCATGGACTCATCTTCGGTGTGGTTATTGTTTGTGCCGTTGAAGACATAGTCTGATGAAATATGGAGGAGAATGATGTCATGTTTGTTAGAGACACATGCAAGGTGTGATACGGCAGTTGCATTGACTGCCCAGGCAGCGACACGGCCTTCGGGTGTTTCGGCGCCATCAACATTGGTGTACGCCGCCGCATTCAAGATGTGTGTAATGTTTGACCAATCAAAATTCTGGACAGCCTCTCTATCAGTTATATCTAGCTCATCACTATCGACAGCTTTTGCGTCTGGATACTGGGCCTGTAAAGCTAAGCCTAGTTGCCCTTTTGATCCAATTATCAAAAATCCTGCGCCAGACAGTCTGTTCTCCGGCAAGCCAGAGATGCCACTGTCTTGTTGGCTATTTTCGGCTTGATTTCCTACAATACTCACTTCAACGTACCTCTGTGTACGTTTCGTTCCGTGTTTCGGAATCGCACCGAAACTATCTCAACCTCAGAATTTTTGATCACAAATAGATTTCCTGCGCCAGACACCACTAAAACTCCATAGGGATTACATTTTTGAGTAGCGGGTGGTTAATATCTTTTTCGGAAAGCAAAGAAGGATCAATAGGGACTGGCCATTCAATGCCGAGCGCTGGATCCTGGAGATTTACAAAAGTATATCGAGAATCTGGTGACCAATGCTCGTTGACCAAGTAGGTATATGCTACGTTTTCATCTAGCGTTTGGTAGCCATTGGCAACGCCTCGTGGAACAAAAACAGCTTTTTCTGGCGTGAGCTCTATAGTCAGCACCGTGCCAAACGAGATACCCTTGCGCAGATCAACCCATGCACCAAAAACTCGGCCGGTCGCGACAGAAATAAACTTCTCCCAAGGTTCCGCGTGGAGGCCCCGGGCGACACCTTTTTCAGCGTTGAACGAGATGTTATTTTGAACAATTTTGAAAGTAGGGAGCCCAAGAGCTTCTAGTTTTTCGCGCTGATAATTTTCCTTAAACCAGCCACGATTATCGCCGTGTACCACAAGATCTACTTCATAAAATCCTGGGATTTTTGTTTCCTTGACAGCTAGATCTGCCATTATCGACCCAACTCCGAATATTTAGCTATAATGAGACACCCATAAACGGGTTTCTCATCGCGCGGTGCACGGAATGAATCCGATGCTCCGGCTGCTCTTCCCATTGTTTTCATCGACCCAACTCCGAATATTTAGCTTCTGTCTCGGCTTTTTGGGGTTTCCACCAGGCTTCGTTGTTTTTGTACCACTGGATGGTGTCGGCCAGTCCTTTTGTGAAATCAGTGTAAACTGGCTCCCACCCCAACTCAGATTGCAACTTGGTTGAGTCGATTGCGTAGCGTAAATCGTGTCCAGGACGATCGTCTACGTGCGCATAGTCGTTTGGATCCTTGCCCATTGTTTGCAAAATTTGTTTTATAACCTCTTTATTGTTCTTTTCGCCGTTAGCCCCAATCATGTAAGTCTCGCCAATTTTGCCCTTTTCTAAAATAGCCAGAACTGCCGAGCTATGATCTTCGGTGTGTATCCAGTCACGAACATTCTCGCCGCTGCCATAGAGTTTTGGCTTTCTACTTTCCAGTATTTCTGTAATCTGACGCGGGATGAACTTCTCGACATGTTGATAGGGGCCATAGTTGTTGGAACAGTTAGAGATAGTGGCTTGAACGCCAAAGGAGCGAACCCACGCGCGAACGAGCATGTCAGAGCTTGCTTTGGTGCTAGAGTAAGGACTGGAGGGGTTGTAAGGGGTCGTTTCTTTGAATTTGCTGTGATCGTCAAGCGCTAGATCGCCATATACTTCATCTGTCGAAATGTGATGCAGCCGCTTTTTATGTTTTCGACACGCTTCAAGAATCTGATAGGTCCCAACGATATTGGTCTCGACAAACGGCCATGGTCCGACCAGGGAGTTATCATTGTGCGATTCGGCGGCAAAGTGAACTACCCCGTCATGATCCCTAACCAGCCTGTCTATAAGTCCTCCGTCACATATGTTACCGTGCACAAAAGTGACACGCGATTCGTCCAAGCCTTCTATGTTTTTCCGGTTGCCAGCGTACGTGAGGGCATCAACCGCAGTGATGTGCCAGTCCGGCCGGTTTTTGTACACGTAGTGAACAAAGTTGGAGCCGATAAAACCAGCTCCTCCAGTAACAATAATTCGCATATATCCTAGTATAACGCCTGCTCTCAGCAAAGGTAAACAGTTGAGATCACCACAACTATTTTGGGTGGCTTTGCTATAATCAAAAGTAATGACACAAGCAAGCTGGGGAGCCCAGATAGTATCTTTTGATGAGTTTCAAAAACAAAGACCAAAGCTCGGAAAAATTGTTGCTACAAGCGGGGGGTTTGACCCGATACATCCTGGTCACATAAGCTGCATAATTGACAGCAAAAAATATGGCGACACCTTGGCAGTAATCGTGAACGGCGATGCATTTTTAACTGCAAAAAAGGGCAGGCCTTTTCAAAATCTCGAAACAAGAAGCTTGATTGTCAGTGGTATTGCAGGGGTGGACTATGTAATTCCGTTTGAGATAGAAGGCGACCAGACAGTATCAAGAGCACTTGAAGAAATTAAGCCGCATGTCTTCACAAAAGGGGGAGATAGAGTTGACGAAGAAACTTTACCAGAGTGGGATACCTGCAAAAAGCACAAGATAGAAATTGTTTTTGGGGTCGGCGAAGATAAGAAATGGTCGAGCAGCTGGTTTTTGAAAGATTGGGATAATCGCAAGAAATAAGGAGAGGACGTATGAAAAAGTTAATTGCTTTTGATCTGGACGGAACGCTTGCACCGAGTAAATCTCCACTACCAGATAGAATGAGTATATTGCTTGGGAAACTCCTTGAGAGATACGAGGTGTGCATAATATCCGGTGGGAAATATAAGCTATTTCAGACGCAAATCTTGACCAACCTACAATGTGAGTCAGAGCAATTGCGACGCTTGCATCTGATGCCAACCAGCGGAACTCGGTACTATTTTTACGATGAGACAAGGAGCGATTGGCAACTTGCCTATGCTGAAGATATTAAGCCTGCGGACAAGCAAAGGATCATTCAAGCACTGAATGATGGTCTCGACGAAGCTGGCTATCGACCAGATAAAACCTACGGCGAAATTATTGAAGACCGGGACAGCCAGATTACACTTTCTATTCTTGGACAGGAAATTGTCGCAGAGCTCGGCCTAAAAGGCGTGGAGATCAAAGAAGCGTGGGATCCAGATGGGTCAAAAAAGATATACTTACGAAACATAATCGCGCCCAAGATCCCAGAATTTGAGGTTCGAGCTGCAGGAGCAACCTCGATTGATGTGACAAGACCTGGGATAGACAAAGCCTACGGCATGAGAAAACTGATGGAAGCTACTGGATTGGAAAAAAAAGACATACTATTTATGGGAGATAAGATCCTTGAGGGCGGCAACGACTATCCAGTTAAGACGATGGGCATAGATTGCATTGAGGTTCGATCGTGGGAAGATACCAGCTACGCCGTAGAAGCACTAGTGAAGGTCCTATAACTATTCGACGGTGACGGATTTGGCGAGGTTTCGGGGCCGATCAACATTCATGCCTTTTTTGACTGCCACATAATATGCAAACAACTGCACTACGGTGGCAACAATAATTGGCTGCAACTGCGGAATTGCCGAAGGTACAAACAAAACGTCATCCGTAAGGTGCTTGATCTCCTTATTGCCCCTGGTAGCAATAGCTAGAATTGGTCCTTTTCGGGCTCGAATTTCCTCTATGTTTGACAAGCTCTTTTCCAAAAATGGTCCGTCGCAGGCAAGGGCAACAGTCGCAAACTTGGGATCGATCATGGCGAGCGGCCCGTGTTTCATTTCGCCAGATGCATACCCTTCGGCGTGGATATAACTTATCTCTTTGAGCTTTAAAGCTCCTTCAAGCGCGCAAGGGAACAGATAACCTCGTCCAATAAAGAGCATGTTTGTGTAGTGTGAGTATTTTTTTGCCATCTTTTCTATGTCGCTCGAGTCTTTTAGTAGTTCTCGAACAAGGTCGGGTAGTTCGAGCATTCCTTGGATAATGGATCGGTATGACTTGTAGTTGTCTTTGGCAAGCAGCAGCGCAAGTTCCGTGAGCACGGTTACTTGGGCGACAAATGCCTTGGTGCTGGCAACTGATTTTTCGGGCCCCGCGTGGCAGTAAACACCGGCGTCGGTAATTCGTGAAATTGTTGAGCCAACAACGTTCACAACTCCCAAAGTTAACACGCCGTATTCTCGAACCTTCTCGAGCCCAGCGATGGTGTCGGCGGTTTCGCCAGATTGGGATATTGCAATAATTGCGGTTGATCTTGAAAAGGGCTCATCGCGGTACTTAAACTCACTGGCAAGCTGAACCTCGACAGGAATACCAGCGATTTCCTCGATCAAATATTCGCCAACCATGCCCGCATAGTATGAGGTTCCACAGGCAATAATAACGATTCGATCGATGTGCTCAAGTTGGGTTTTCACCGATTCGAGGCCGCCAAGTTTGATGGGATTGATAGGCGAGCGGAGTCGTCCACTGATTGCGGACTCGATAGTCTGAGGAATGTCGTGAATCTCTTTGAGCATGTAATGAGGAAAATCTTGTAATGCATCGGCGTCTTCCTCGCGTTCGATCTCGGCGGCCAGCGGGGTGATGTCTGTTTTTTCTTGAATATTTCTGACAGACAAACTATCTTTCCCAACTTTTGCGATTTCGTAGTCGCCCAGGAAGATAACTTTTTGCACATTATGATCGAGCGCCGTTTGGTCTGATGCGATGTAGTGTTCGTGCGGGCCGGTTCCGATTACGAGTGGGCTGGAGAGACGAGCTACATATATGTGGTTTGGGTCATAAGAGCTCGTGGCCGCGATGGCGAAGGCGCCATCCAATTCTTTTATTGTTTCTTCGAAGGCAGTTTGAAAATCGTTGGTTTGTGTGTAATGAAAATCCAGCAAATGAGGAATGACCTCTGTATCGGTTTGTGACTCGAAGACATAGCCCTTGGATTGTAGGGTTTTTCGAATTGCGTGGTGATTCTCAATAATCCCGTTATGGACGACAAAAATGGTTTGGTCGCGGTTGCTGTGAGGGTGTGCGTTGGCTTCGCTCGGTTGCCCGTGGGTAGCCCACCGCGTATGTCCAATTCCGCAGGAGAGGCTGGACGTATTGTCCTGCCTACCGACAAAGTCGGCAGCGCCGCCAACACTCTTGGCCGATATACCGATTTTCTTCTGCGGTGCTCCTTTCGCCGTAGCTTCAGTACGGCTCTGTCCGCTTCTCGAAGATAAATCAGCATCTCGACTCAAGCTAGCCTCTCCTGTTTTGTGTGACATGGGGGCATTGTTCTGTCTGGTGGCGAACTCCTGCAGTTTTTTCTCTAATTGTTGGACTTCACCAGTCGCGCGCTTGTGCACAAACGCTCCCTTTGGACCAACTAGCGCTATTCCAGCCGAATCATAGCCCCGATATTCGAGCTTCCTAAGATTGTCGAGGAGGATTGTTTGAGCTGGTTTTTTACCGATATAGCCGACGATGCCGCACATGAAAACCTTTCTATAGTTTATCAGTGAGGACTATTATAGTTTTTCTTGCAGATATGTGATTAGTTTTGAGTCAAATTTCTCGTTCGAAAATGCCTTTGCAGTGTTTTTTATATCATCAGACGAATATTCTTTTTGATCGAAACGATGAAGTGCGTCAATGAGACAATCGACAGATTGGGTGTCAAAGAAGTCTCCAGATTTACCTGGGGCGACATAGTCTAGTGCCCCACCTGCTTTATAGGCAAGCACAGGTGTTCCAGACGCCAGTGCTTCGACCGGCGCGATGCCAAAATCGTCCAGTCCAGGAAAAATAAAACCTTTCGCTGAGCAGAGGGCATGCGCAATGTCTTCTCGTGAGGCATCTTTTTTAAAAAATACCGTTGGTCCTGCGAGAGCGCGAAGCGTTTTGTGTTGTGGTCCATCGCCAATGACAAGCAGTGGAAGCTTCAGTTGTGTGCAGGCTTGGATTGCCAGGTCAATGCGCTTGTAGGCGGTTTGACGGCCCACAACCACGTAGCCATGTCGGGTACATTTTTGGTTTTTCTTATGCCATAGTTCGTGTTGTGACATAAAAAAATCAGTATCAACTGGGGGATGGATAACATCACTTTTCCGCTGATAATACTTTAAAATCTCTGATTGGGTATGAGAAGAATTCGCGATCAAATAACGGGGTCGCTGAGCGGCCGCGAAATCCCACTTTCTTCGTCTATTTACCAACGCTTTTAGTCCGGCGCGCGCCAAGGGGTCGGCAAATCCAAAGCCAGGATTAGCCAGATAATCTTGATACCGAGACCAATAGTAGTGGGTTGGCGCATGGATGTACGAAAAGTGGACCGGCTTATTGACTCGGATACCTTTGGCCTCTGCGCCCGAGCTGCTCATCACGACATCAAACTCTTCCAAATTGAGTCTTTCGAACCACCGTCCTCGCATCCCAGGAATGAATTTACGAAGCTGAGGAAATGGCCAAAATTGAAGATAGCTCGTTACGACCTTATTGTCCAAACGCTGTCTCCAAGTGGGGCTGCAATAAGAAGTGTAGATAGGGGCGTCGGGGAACATGCGGTGTAGTTCGAGGACGACCATCTCGGCGCCGCCACCGATTATCCAGTCTGCAACAATCGCCACCTTGAGCTGTGTTAGTGTTTTACTGCTGTTCATTACTAGAGGCCATTATATATTTAGTTGGGTGTTCTTTAAACAAAGAACCAAGCTCTTCCATTTTTGTGTCGACAAAAACGGAATCCAAAAAACGACAGGCAATTGAAGAAGCATGATTGAAACACCAAACTTTCCACACTCTGCTTCTGCGGAACTCGCTATCGCTCAGACAGTCCTCGAAACCAGATGTTCCTCGATTGGTTATTTCTTCAGTTCTTCAAAGCCTGGAGGAGCGCCATGGGTATAGATGATTGTCTTATCCGCAGAAAAGGTCTACTTTTTCTAGGGTTTGACATTGACGGAACGCGGCTTTCTTGCTATAATTTTATGCGGATCACCATGGCCAAGCTAAGTCGCCTAAGGTTTCGACCGACCGCGGATCTTGGTCTTTTTTAATTCCAAATTCTCTTTCAGTAAATCAACACGAACAATCCGATTATTATACTCTCTGAGTAAACTCGAGTAGTGCTTGTTGGGTGTCATAAGTTTGAGCAACTTACCCTTTTCTAGAAGATATTCGACCAAACAACGGAAATCGCCATCTCCGCTTACAATGATGGCTTTATGATAGTTTGGATACTCTATCGCGGCTGCGTGAAGGACTAGTTCAGCATCGACATTGCCTTTTACCAGTGTTTTTCCGTCCACCAAATACTCAGTTGTGGGTTTGAATATGATAATGTAGCCGGCTTTTTGGAGACTGGTATACAGCTTCTGGTTCGTATCAACCATACCTATGAATATAAATGCTTTGTCGACTTGATACTTGTTTTTTAGATACAATCGGAACCTTTTATAATCTACTCGCCAGCCCAAAGATCTTACCCCGAGATTAAGGTTTTGGCTGTCGATAAATGCATAATTTTTCTTGGCCATTTATTTGGCTCCCGAGCCACCAAAAACGGCTCTTAGAGTTTTGAGCAGGATGATGATATCGAGCCAAAATGTCCAGTTTTGAACATAGTAGGTGTCGAGTTTTCGTCGTTGTTCGAAGCTGAGGTCGCGCCGCCCCGAAACTTGTGCCAGACCGGTGACACCGGATTTTACACTCAAAATATGCTGTTTGTGCCGATAGCCTCTCAGCTCTTCTGGAATAAGCGCTCTTGGACCGACTAAGCTGATGTCGCCCCTAAGCACGTTAATAAGTTGCGGTAATTCGTCAAGGCTGGTTGCGCGGACAAAACTCCCGAGTCTTAAGATTCGAGGATCATGCGGAAGATAATCACCATTTTCCCGATATTGTTTTGCGAGCTGTGGCTTCCCAAGCAGTGCAAAGGCATCTTCCGGCGAGGTGCCGTCGAAGCGCCGATACTGAGACCGGAACTTGAGCACCGTAAATGGTTCATCAAATTGAGTAAGACGGGTTTGGGTGAAAAATACTGGCTCTCTGGGATTGGCAAGCTTCATGAGCACAATGACCAACAAAAACACTGGACTTAACGATACAAGTAGGAGTAGCGATACAATAAAATCAAATAACCGCTTTAGTATTCGTCCCCAACCAACTAATGCAGTTTGATGTACGGTGACAAGTGGTGTTCCTCGAAACAGCTCAACCTCGATATTGCCAACAAATAATTCGTCATTGCCGGGAATAAATCGATAGGCGATGTGGTGGCTCTGCGCATAGTTCATAATTTCATCATTTTTGTCAGCCGAGGAGTACAGCTCGGTCTGAATAATGCTGTGAATAACCGGCTTCTTGAGAGTAGTTATGGCATCTTCAAAGCTATGAAAGACCCGAAAGTTTTTGTACGCCTCGCCGACAAGACCGACAATTTTATGCCCAGAATGCCTGGTATCTTCGAGCTCTTCAATGATGGCGCTTCGAGCTGGGCCGCTTCCCACGATAAGCACGTTATTGATGCCAATGCCATAAGAGAACAGCTCTGATCGGAGCAATCGAGCCAGCGTGCGAAAAAGCACCAAAAAACCAAACCCAAGGAGCAATCCATAGACTGCTACTAAACGGGCCGGAAAGAGATTATCTGGACTCACAAAATCATAGCCGATCACAAACAGCATTCCCAGCACCGATCCTATCGCCAGTTTACCGAGCTCTGCAAACCGATTGTCGTACGTTTCTCGCCTGTAAAGACCCAGGAACGCAAGAACCAGTATCCAGAGTGGCAACACCGTAAAAAAGGCTTGTATGTAGGTCTCGGCGGGGATCTGTTGGATTAAGGGGCGATCATCGTACTTTACGCGCACAATATACGCCACTCCAAATGCAGCGATGAGAGCCAAAAAGTCACCGATAACTAGAAAAATGCTGTAAATACTTGAGGCGTTGTTCTTCATGATCTATCTGTAGCAGATTATAACACCGTATCTTTCTTGTTTTTGCTATACTACAATCTAAAGAGAACAAAATATAAACAGCAGATTCATGAAAAAAAGAGATAAAAAAGAATTATTGCGTATTACCGAGTACATGATAAGTGGTGGTGCCTATTTCTGGTCGGGGTATGCAACGTTCTTCTTTATTGATAAAGTGCTCGGCTTAAGCTTTTTTTGGGCAAAATCGGTTTCAACACTCACCGGCTGGACGGTAAATTATCTGCTGCAACGGTATTGGGTTTTTAAAAATCCTAAACTTAAGAAGCATCAAACCGAGGTGACTACTAGATATGTAATTATTACTTTGGTTGATTTTGTGCTGGATTACCTTATTGTGTTTGGATTAAAATCAATTGGAATTACTCCTTACATTGGACAATTTGCTTCGGCGGCGTTCTTTACGGGCTGGAATTATTTTTGGTACAAGTTTTGGGTGTTCCCAGACAAGTTTAAGGTCGCAAAAAAAGCCAAGCAAACACCGGCGCGGGTTATTGCTCATCGAGCGCACGGACACAGCGCCTATAGAAAGTAATAAAGTACGTTGCTTAAGATATGGACGCAAAACAAACGAGGCCAACAAAAAAACAATACGAACTATTGCTGTTTATTGAAAAGTTTGTCAGTCAACACGGCTACGGGCCAAGCTATCGGGAGATCATGAAAGGCTGTGGATACAATTCTGTGGCAACCGTTGCGCTGCACGTTAATAATCTTATTTCTAGAGGTCATTTACAGAAAAAAGGTCGCCTGGCACGGTCACTTGAGGTCGTAAAACCATCAACAACATCTACCAAAGTTCAAACCAACATTATCAATCCCTCCGAAGAGAAGTGGCTGATTGAAAAGATAGATTATCAGTTTCAACAGCTTGAAGGTTCGAACGCACGAACCCAAGACGACGTTGATAAGCTGTATGTATTGGTAGCTGCGCTGAGGGTGTTGGGGTTGGATGGGGCGGCGCAGTCATTCCTGGCTCGTCTACAGACACTAAAGAAGGACGTATACTAAGACGATGGATGTGTTGCAAGCAATTGCCCTTGGGGTGCTTGAGGGCTTTACGGAATTTCTGCCAATCTCGAGTACCGGTCATCTCATTGTCGCCCAAGATCTTATTGGCTTCCGAGATAGTGCCAAAATATTTACGGTAGTGATTCAACTGGGAGCCATATTTGCCATAGTCTGGAACTATCGAAGAGACCTTCTCGCCAAAGTAGCGGGGCTATTTCGTGGTGATAAAAAAACTATTAATTTTTGGATAGTCTGGATGCTGGCTACTGTTCCTGGTGGCGCCGCTGGGTTCTTGCTGAAGGACAAAGTGAGTGTGTATGCAGTGACCGTAACTGTGGCGATTGCGTTGATTCTTGGCGGCATACTTATTTGGTTGATAGAGACGTATCACAAGGCAGCGCCGAACAAAACCGGTAAGGCTCATCTAGACAAAATTACAAAAAAACAGGCATTGGCGGTCGGTTGCTATCAAGCACTTGCACTTATTCCCGGTGTTTCTCGGTCCGGTTCGACCATAATGGGCGGGCTGCTTTCTGGGTTTGACCGTGTGACCGCAGCGGCTTTTTCGTTTTATATCAGCATACCGATTTTAGTCCTTGCCGGCGCATATCAGCTTTTTGGCAATGAGAATGATTTCTCAACCGTCCAAGGCGGCGCTTCGGCAATTGTCGCAGGTACCCTTGCGGCTTTCGTTACCGCCTTGCTGACGATTCGCTGGCTGCTTTCATATGTTTCGCGTCATAGCTTCAAGCTATTTGCCTATTATCGGATAATTCTCGGCAGCATCATCTTGGTCGTTCTGTCGTTCAGCTAAACCTATAAAAATCTGAGTAAACAGTAGCAAATAACCGACGATCGGACTAAAAGTGCTACGGTTTTGGGCGATGCTGGCGATGCCCTAAGAGGGCGCTAGGGATGGTGTAGATTTTACGGCTTACACACCACAGCTAGCGTGGTATGCTTGTTAGTACTTTAATATTTCAAGACGCTGGAAGTTGGTGAAAATCCAACACTGTGCCGCAACGGTGATCGCAAAATACGCGACAAGTCCGATACAGCAAACAAGAGACAAATTCCCGAGCAGGAAGTCGATCAACCATCCACTGAACCACCTGCTCGCAAAAAAGCAGGTTTTTTAATGGAAACTCTAGAACGTACTCAAGAAACCAGAACCCACAAGGATATATTTGACCCGTGTGCTGCCGTTCGAATGGCGCGCGAGGACATTCAAGCGTACGGAGAGGTACAAGAAGGAACGTGGCAACAGATTTACAATGAGGAGCTTACCTATATTGCCGAAAGCCTCGACGCTCCGCACAAAACCATAATTAACTACAGCTATCAACCTGGTACTGGGCTTCATGATGAACGCAACGTGTCGTTTGAAACGATGCTCCAAAATGGCAAAGAAGCGGCCGAAGCACGGTTCCATCAAGACCCTCGCGCCGAGTTTCACCTCGTACGAACGCAGCATCACCAACAAGAAGGCTTTGTGCTTGAAGCGATGATGGACAATCGCGCCGATTTTAATACACTGATCAGCTTCTCGCCGTTTCCAGAAGAAGCCTACGTGGAACACGGCGCTGAGTTTGTAAAGGATATTGGCTATAACCCAGATCGAAAAATCGGTTTTATCTACGTATTTACCAAACAGAGTGAAACCCAGATGCAGTGCACCGCTGCAACTATCGACAATAGCGACCTTGAAGTCTTTAGGAGTGTTGCCGCAACCTTGGGAAAAGAAATTCCGAATACCCAAAATAGTGACGACTTTCTCGGCGAACGCATTACCTTAGCGCTTGACGAAGCGGCTCAAGCAACGCTGGTTGATCAAATTGTCAACTCCTATGATACCCAGATGGGTTTGTGTTACGAAGGACAGGGTGTATTCCGAAGTGGTAGGAATAAAAATGTCCAAGAAGTCGATGGCTGGGATTTTGCCACTGCCCAGCATGATCTTATTGAATACTATCTTCGAGAAGTCGAAACGCTTGCCAAAAGCAATTGGGACGAGGAAAGTATTCTTAAGGCCAAAAAAATTCTCACCGTCAGTGTATGGACGGAGATGAGCGATCGACTGCAGAATATGCAGAGAAAAGATGTTCGGCTTTCGGACATTGCTGAGTATTCATCAAATGCTCATTTGTCCATGGATCATCAGATTAATCTAGCGTTTCACCGAGCACTCGGCAGAAGGGCGGGTATGGTTGGTTGCGGAGGTAGTATTGACCTAGATGTTACGGCAATTGCCAATGACGATCTAGAAGCCCTTACGAAAATTGGCTTTGGTGCCGACAAGACAAAACTTATTTGGAAAAAGGGCAAGTGTCGAGTGCCAGACTGCAAGAATAAAGAAAAACTAACTGAAGTTGCTCAGTGCAATGTCTGTAAGAGCTGCCAAGCAGAATTTGATAGGGGCATTCGCAAATAGCTATTCTGTTCCGTCAGAGAAATGTTCGGTGAGGTAGTCGAGGTGTTTTTCGCGGAATTTTTTAAACTCGCTTTTCTTTAGTCCGGAGTTCTTGATGAAGGTGCCGATTTTCTCGCTGCCGATATAGTGTGGCATCATCACGTAGCTGGCACCAAGCTCGTACAGCTGTGCGGCTTGTGCAACATTGTCGGCATGGCAAATTACGACCGAATGGGGATTGATGCGCTCCATCAGTTTCACCAAAAAGATGTTTGTGTCATGATCCGAAATGGTTGAAACCAGCAGCTTACTTTTCTCGATCCCGGCCTCATGCAACAATTCAATGTCGGTGGCGTCGCCGTAAAGATACTCAATTTTTTGGTGCTCTAAAAGGTCTATTATTTCGGGATCATAATCGATTACGATATAGCGCTTTTTTAGGCTTTTAAAGACGCGTAAAAATTCATGGCCACCCTTGTGGTAGCCGAAAAGCACCAAATCGTAGTGGTGTTTGGTGATCTGTTGTTCGTACTGGGTTTTTCGTCGTTCAAATAGCCCAAGGTGTCGTTGAAAGTAACCAAAGAGTTGCTCGCTGTACATGATGACGTAGGTCGAGTAGGCAATCGAAAGAAGGGTCACCAGGGTAAGAGTGGTTACCAGCTCAGCACTGACTTGCCCTTGTTTGTAGGCCAGTGTAATAAAAACCAGTGAGAATTCGCTCGTTTGAGCAAGCGCTGTCGAGGCCTTAAAGCTGGTTTGTTTTGTATAGCCCATAAGTCCCATAATTGTGAGGACAACAAACGGCTTAATTAGAATTACGACGACCAAGAAGGCAAAAATGTCACCCAGGTAGTTATATATGTTGTCGAAGCGAAGTTGGGTTCCGAGCGCGATGAAGAATACCACAATGAAAAAATCGCGAAGCGGGCGAAGACGGGCGCTAATTTCCTGTGAGTACGGTAGCGATGCGAGGCTGACACCCGCCACTAAGGCGCCCATCTCGAGACTAAAGCCGGCCAGCTCGAACAGCGCTGAGCTTCCAAAACCCCACCCAATGGCAAACAGGAATAAGAACTCTTGACTGCCCGCGATAAGGTTGTGCATTTTTGGAAGAATCTTGCCACCAATAAGAAACAAAGGAATCGCCACCAGTATGCCCTTGCCAACCAGGCTGGCGAGCTGAGTAACAGAAAATCCAGTACCGTCGCCTTGAGCGGCCAGCAGCAAGAGTGCGGTTGCGGCAACGATATCTTGAATAATGAGTATGCCAATAACGATCTTGCCGTAAAGGCGACCCTGCTGCTTCTTGTCGGAAAGCAATTTAAGAATAATAATTGTGCTACTAAAGGCGGTCGCAACACCCGCAAATAGTGACTCGGTATCACCAAGACCTAATAGTTTTCCGACGGTATAACCAGCCAGCGTGGTAATTGCAACTTGCAGAACACCAACAGTGCCGGCAACCTTGCCGACCTCCTTTATTACGCCTGGATTCAGCCCAAGACCAATAATAAACAGCAGTAGTGCAATACCAATGCTAGAAAAGGTTTCTATGGTTTCTGATGATTGAACCAGGTGCAGAAACGACGGACCCACCAAAATTCCGGTAATGATGTGGCCAATAATCAGAGGCTGATGGATCAACCTCATACAAAATGCAATAAACGCACCGAGGGCAATAATAAGGCTTAGTTCTGTGAAGACGGAGTGCATTTTTGTATAATTTGGAGTACCGTTAGTAGTGAGCTCTAACAAACCACTTACGCTTAATTATAGATGAAAGATATATTTCGCAAAGTTTCAAACCGCGTGTCGCATATTGCCGGCAATGCCTCGACCTTTCTTTTTGCGTTCCTCATTATCGTAATTTGGGCGACCACAGGTCCACTCTTTGACTTCTCTGATACTTGGCAGCTGGTAATAAATACCGGCACTACAATTGTCACCTTTCTAATGGTGTTTTTAATTCAGAACACTCAAAATCGAGACAGTAAAGCAATGCAGTTAAAACTCGATGAGTTGATTTTGGCAACCCGGGCAAGAAATGCATTCGTGAATCTAGAAGATTTGACCGATGAGGAATTAGCTCAACTCAACACCCAGTTTAAGGACGTGCACGAGCGGGCAGAGGGCAGCAAGCTGATGATACAACTCCACGAAAGCATAGAAGCTGAACACGAAAGAAGAAAACACCGAGGCGTAACACCGACGCACCTTAACGAGATACTGCACAAGAAGATTTAGACGGTTATATAACGGATAAATCTATGATCGGTTCGACTGAGCGATCGCTTCATCGATCAGCTGTTTAAATTCGTCGAGAGATTTTGGATTGGACTCCACCTTTTTGCCATTGATGACGAACGTTGGCGTTGAATTAACTCCAACGGCCTGTCCTGCCTTTTGGTCAGCGTTTATTATGGCAAGCGTGTTCGCATCGGCCAGATCTTTTTTGAACTGATCCATATTTAGGCCAAGCTGACTTGCGAATCCTTCAAGCACTGACGAGGGATTGTCGAGTCGCGCCCAACTATCTTGATTTTCGTAGAGCAAATCATGCATTTCAAAAAACTTTCCCTGTTTTCCTGCGGCTTCTGCTGCCCGAGCGGTAATAGTTGCATTTGGATGGATTTGGGTAAGGGGAAAGTGGCGGAATTGAAAGGTGATATCGTCACCATAATTTGCCTTTAGCTGTTTGACGATTGGCGCATAACTTTTACACGCCGGGCACTGAAAGTCGCCGAACTCAACCAGAGTCACCTTTTTCTTGCCAGCCCCAACAGTATGATTACTGCCTTGGGACTGAGAAGTCTGATTGTTCGTCGCCGTTTGATCGGACTTTTTTGTGAGCATCAAAACTCCAAATAAGCCAAGCACCACCACTACAATTATTGCTATAAACTGTTTGTTCATAATTTTCCTCTTTTACCCATCTATGATAACAAGAACCTCTATAAATTTATAATGAGTATGGGATACTATTAGCAATATGCTCGAACTTATTACACTCGTCATTTTCTTGGGCATTGCCATTTTGGCTGCGGGGCTAAGGCCGGTGTACGCTGGTGTCCCCATAAAAGAGCTTAGGAGACGAGCCAGTCGAGGAGATCAAGCGGCTCATCTACTCTACCAAGTATCTCATCACGGCATGACCGCCGAGGCTGTTCTGGTGCTCATTTCATTAGTATCTGTTTCGGTGTGTTGCGTTATCTTTGTCGGGACACTTGGGGCGCCACTGGCAGCAATTTTTGTGATGGCAACAATATTTCTAGTTTTTTTCCTCATCCCAACAAAACAATATCGATTTGCCCACAAGCTAGCGGGGCCCGTTTCGCCATATTTTGCGCGCATTCTCATCAAAATTCGTCCTATTACAAACCATATTGCTCGAATTGTAAGAAGATATCGACCACACGCTGTCCAAACAGGCGTGTACACAAAACAAGATATTATTCAGTTGTTTGAGGATCAGAAAATTTCCGCTGGTAATCAAATTGACAATACCGAGCTTGATATAGCGCTACATGCGCTCACATTTGGTGACAAGAAAGTGTCAGAGGTGATGACGCCAAGAAGGGTCGTTCATTTCGTCCAGGCTGAGGAGCCTATTGGTCCAGTGCTTATTAACGAATTGCACGAAAGTGGCTTTTCGCGGTTTCCCGTCCGTAAAGAAGCTGACAACAACATCGTCGGCACCTTATTCTTAAGAGATTTGGTCGAGCGAAAGCACGGGGGAATCGTGAGTAATGCCATGAATTCCAAGGTCTATTATGTGAACGACCAAGAAACACTCAGCCATGTGCTCAAGGCATTTATTCGCACCAAGCATCACTTATTTATGGTGGTAAACGAATTTGAAGATATTGTTGGGATCATCACTATTGAAGACATTCTCGAACAAATTCTTGGTCGTAAAATTGTTGACGAGTTCGATCGGTATGCCGATTTACGGGCCGTTGCCAAGAAGCTTAGCCCTAATGAGGGCGAACATATATAGCTTTTATGGTTTTGTCGAGAGATTGTAGAGCTCCCTATTGAGGTCAATGGCCCGAATCGAATTTGGTGTGTCACTTGGAAGCCCAATACAGGTGTACATCAGTTCATTTTGGTTCCAGCCCTGTGAAGCGAGATTGTAGTATCCAAGAGTGCCCGTCGCAAATTTTTGTTGATTTGCTTTTGTGAGTCTATAGACGAGTGTCGTGGGCAAAGTGCCATCACATTGATAAATGTTGGGCGAGCCTTGAACCATATTATTACCAAGCTGGTAGCGGAGCTGAGAAGGGTTGTTCGTAGTAACTCTGCCAAGCATTTGTGTGCCTCTAATTACTCCAAAACCAAGCCCGTCGCTGCGTGGGTTTGCGCTTGTGAGCGTCCTGCGGTCTGCGTTTTCCAGCATAGCGCCCACAATTTCATCCCACGAAGCAGTGGGTTGATAGCTGCGACCGAGGCCCAAAAGCGCGCTTACCATTGGGGTGGCGAACGATGTACCGGCCAAGTTACCAGCATACGAACTTACGCCGTTTGATGGCGTCCAGTAGGTGCTGATTAGATTGTCGCCGGGCGCAAGCACATCGAGGTTTTTTCCATAGCTATTGAAAGTTGCAGGATTATTATTACGGTCGACTGCTCCAACTGCGACAACCTCCGGGTAATTTGCCGGATAACTGATGCAATTACAGCCGTCGTTTCCGCTCGCAGCGACCACAAGACTTCCGTGATTTGTCGCGTATTGTACCGCTTCACGAATGTATGGATCACTTTGGCTTGTTCCTAGACTAATGCTAATTACGTCGGCGCCTTGATCGGTCGCATAATGAATAGCTTCGCTCACGGTAAGGCTGTCACCGTAGCTATCATCATCAAGGGCTTGCAATGGCAAAATTGAGCTATGCCAATTTACCCCAGAAATGCCCACTGTGTTATTGCCGGTTGCCCCAAGTACACCGGCAACCATTGTTCCATGTGACGTCCCGGTTCCTAAAGGGTTTGTTTCGCCCGCTTGGACGCTGTTGTCGTAGTTTGAAAAATCCCAGCCACGGTAATCATCGATATAGCCATTTCCATCATCATCGATCCGATTACAAAATTTTTGGAGGCTTATTCCTTGATCAGAACAGTTGAGCCGCGAAGGATTTTGTTTTGTCGTCGGTCCGATCTCATTATCAATAAGGCCGTCAAAATCGTCGTCGATAAGATTACACGAGGTGTCGATACTTAATCCTCGATCTGTGCAATTTCGGCTGCTTGGTGCTTCTTGTGTGGTTGCAGAAGATTCGCCGGCGTTTGTTGCCCATCTGCTCACAAGATCTTGATGCGCCAGCGCAAATCCGGTATCAATGATGGCAATTTTGGTTTGGCGTGCTCCAGGCGGCAAATCCCAGACACCTCCCATAGAACTTGGCCCTATCCACCATTGATTGGCGTACGTGTCGTTTGGGATCAAAAGGGGAGAGTATATCCTCAGAGGATATACGACGCCATTTTTGGTGATTATCTTTTCTTTGGTCTTGGCAGTAATGGTTGCTGCTCTCGCAGAAGAAGAAAGAATACCGCTAGGGTTTGCGTAGGTGGCTTTCACCCTCCTTGGGTTACCTTTATCCGAAGCCCTCTGCGGAGATTGTTTTTTGGTTTGTTCTGTCGGCTGAGACGGAGGAATGGTCGGTTGCGCAGCGGGACCAAGCTTACTACTTGTACGCTGTACCATGCTCAATGCGATACACGCAAGAAGTGTTAATAGCAAGAATGCACTGTAGCTAAGTTTGAGGTTTGTTTTCATTTTTGTTTTTGTAAACGTGAACATATAATACCAAAAAAAGCACAAAAAGTCAACATTATTGATCTATGTTTTGGGTCACCTCTGCTATAATTACCTCCTATGCGAGTATTAAGTACTGATATCCAAAAACATGTTGGGAAAAGGATAAAAGTCCAAGGGTGGCTTCATAAAAAACGGGCCATGGGTGGACTTACCTTTATTAACGTGCGAGATCGAAAAGGTCTGGTACAGATTTTGATCGAAGATAAGGAGGAGACCAACAAACTCCATGGTCTCCATATTGGCACTGTTTTGACTGTCGAAGGCGAGGCGGTAGAAGAGTCGCGGGCTCCCAATGGCGCTGAGATTCACAGCCCAACCCTTACAGTGATTACAGCAGTTGAGGAGCCACCAGCCATAGAGATTGACAAGCCTATTGATCACAAGCCGGAAAACCAAGATACGCTGTTTGAACATCGAGTATTAAATCTGCGTAATACCCAAGAGCAAAAGATCTTTAGAGTCCGAGCCATAGTCAATCGATATATTCGAGAGTTCTTATACGAGCATGACTTTATTGAAATACAGACACCAAAGCTTGTTGCAGGCGCAACTGAGGGCGGTGCTGAGGTGTTTAAAACGGATTATTTTGGCCAAGAGGCAACACTTGCCCAAAGTCCGCAGTTTTACAAACAAATCATGGTCGGCGTGTTTGAGAGAGTTTTTGAAATCGGGCCTGCCTTTCGCGCTGAGCCGAGCATGACAACCAGACACGTCAGTGAGACCACCATGCTTGATATTGAGATGGGTTTTATAGAGTCCCACGATGATGTCTTAAAGCTCACAGAGCAGCTAGTGGTTTATGTGCTCAAAAAACTTTATCAACAACACCAAGAACTACTTACGAGCTTAAATGCGCCGCCACTAGTTATTGCTGATTCATTTCCCCGATATACGGTTGATGAGATCCATCAGCTTTACACAAAAGCGACGGGTGAGGACACAACCAAAGAGAAGGACCTAATTCCGGCCGAGGAACGCTGGATTTGTGAGTATGCAAAGAAGAAACACGGCAGTGAAGCAGTGTTTGCAACCCATTTTCCAATTGAAGCTATGAAGTTTTATCACATGATTGATCCTAAAGACCCTAAAAAAGTACTGTGGGCCGATTTACTCCTCCGCGGACTCGAGATCGCGACCGTGCCAATGCGCGAACATCGATATCAAGTGTTGGTAGAACAAATAGTACGCGCCGGCATTGACCCGGAGCATCCTGGCTTTCGCTATTATCTACAAGCATTTAAGGCCGGACTTCCACCACACGGGGGCTTTGGGTTTGGGATTGACAGATTCGTCCAAAAAACCCTTGGTCTAAATAGCGTGAAGGAGGCAATTTTATTCCCTCGAGATATGCACCGGCTTACGCCATAAGATTTTTTGCATGCGTAAGTAGGATTGTCTACACTAAAAGCAGTAGTGGGCAAAATGAATAAAAAAATCATAGGAATTTTCTTCGGAATTTGTCTTGTAATTGGGGCAGTAGGTTTTGTTTCGCTTCAATCAGAAGACACAAAAGATACTTCGCGCCAACTTCAGACCAACAAAGCCGACCCCTCAAAGTACGTGGTGAAAAAAGCTTGTGATATTCTTTCGCTTGACGACGCAAAAAAATTATTTGGCGATGACAGCGTCACAATTACTCCCGAAGATAACACTGGGGCGCAGTCAAACGACATTGGTGTCAGCTCGTGCAGCTACATAGATAAATCAATGAAGGCGGCAACCATACTGGTACGTTCGGCTAAAACCGACGCCGGTCAAGCGAGCAACAAAGCCCAGTTTACTCAGAAAAGACCCCCGAACACCCAAGATGTAAGTGGCTACGGAGAGGGAGCATATTGGAACTTACAGTTAGCTCAACTGAACATTCTAAAGGGCAACACGTGGTACATTCTCAGTTACGGAGCACCAAATATAAATCAGCGCACACTGGGCGAAACCGAACAAATGGCCAAGCTCATTAGCGGCAAATTTGACTACGCCCCCGGCGAAAGCTACTAGCTTTTATTATCAAGGTTTTTCCAGAGGTACCAGCACGCGACCGATTCGAAAGGCGACCAGCCTTTTTCGCTCGACAGCGCCTCGAGTTCGAGTTGACTGGGCAGTCTTGGCAGGCTATAAAGTTGCATTGCACTTTTTCTAATCCCGAGGTCGCCCCACGCCAATACGTCAAGCCGCCCTAAACTAAATATCATAAACATGTGAGCTGACCAGGTGCCAATGCCTCGAACCGAAGTGAGCTCGGAAATCAACCGGTCGTTACTCAGTGACGTGGCCTTGTGTAACTCAAGTCTTCCGTCAATAACATGGGCAGAGAGATCTTTAATGTAACCTACTTTTTGGTAACTTAAACCAACTGAACGCAGCGAGTCATCATCTGCTGCAAGAATTCGCTCCGGGGAGGGCATAGAATTATCAAAAAACTCTAAAAAGCGACCCCAAATTTTTTGGGCAGCACGAACTGATAGTTGTTGGCTTACGATACTGTTGACGAGTTCTTCGAAGTGTCGATCGTGAGGCTGTAGGTCAAAGTTTCCATATCTGCCAATGAGCCTATTCATAACGGGGTCGTTGTCGCGCAGCTGCGTTACTGCATTGAGGTGTTGAAGGTTCTTAGACATTGGCTTTTCTGGTACTATACTACCTGGATATCAGTATAAAAAACGAACATGGCCAAAGAAAAAGAACAATCAAGCGAAGACACCACTTCTTTTTTAGGAAAAGACATTGACCCGGAGCTTCTAAATAAAGTTGACGAGTATATGGATATTAAAGAACCAGACCCAGAAGTAGTACCCGAAGCGCCGATGGAGTTTGAGCCTCCCTCGAGTGAAGATATTGCGAGCGCTCCACTATTGCCAAGTGAGAAGCTACCTAACCTTGAAGGCAAAAAGAAATCGACCTCCAAGAAAGACCTCCAAGAAACACCACCGTTTGAATCATCAGATAAACAACAAAAAGACGCAAAGGCATCGCTCCCACTTGAGTCAACTCGCGAAACCGATAAAGAGGATTCTGGAGAGCAGCAGTCTATTGCCGAGGAAACCGCCGAACGTTTACCACGTGATGAACTTGGACTAGAAGATCCACAAACCGAGAAAGCAGTGGATGAGATTATTGCCGCGGAAGCGGATGAGCTCATTGAGGCTGGTGACAATAGACGGGCAAAGGAAAATGAAACTGTTCCAAAAACAGGGCTACGAGCAAAGGTAAAAGCGTTTTTTTCGGCGTGGTGGCACAACAAGAAATATCGCAACACGACACTTGCTATAGGATTCTTTGCTCTCGTCATTATCGCAATTGTTCCTAGTACGCGGTATTACGCGCTCAACTCTATAGGTGTTCGGGCCTCGTCGTCAGTAGTCGTGTTGGACGAAAAAACGAACCTGCCACTCAAAAATGTTGAGTTTACAATCGCCGGTATGAGCGACAAGACCGATCGTGATGGACGGGCAAAAGTCGAGAAAATAAAGCTTGGTGACCAGACAATGGTCATTAATAAGCCTGGTTTTGCCCGTATTGATCGGAAATTAACCGTCGGCTGGGGCAGCAATCCGCTTGGGGAGACAAAACTGACCCCAACAGGCACGCAGTATACGTTTTTGGTGAGCGATTTTTTGTCGCAAAAGCCGATAACTAAGGCCGAGGCCAACAGCGGTGAGTCGAGTGCTCGTGCGAGTACAAACGGCGAAATTGTGCTCACAGTTCCTCAGACCGATCAAGATGACATCGAGGTGATAATTTCTGCTGACGAGTACCGAACCGAAACGCTAAAAGTTGTTCCAGGCAAAAAGGATAGCACCCAGCTATTGATGGTTCCGGCAAAAAAACACGCGTTTATTACCAAGCGTACGGGTACATTTGATCTGTATAAAATTGATGTTGACGGCAAAGATGAGCAAAAGGTCTTGAGTGGAACGGGGAGGGAACGTCAAGATACGATGGCGCTCGTTCCTCATCCAAAGAAAAATTTGACGGCGCTCGTTTCCGTCAGAGACAATATCAAAAACGGCGACGGGTTCTTACTTAGCTCACTAAATGTTATCGATCTTGAAAAAGACGAAGTGAAAAAAGTTACCGATTCTGAGCGCATTCAAATTATTGACTGGGTTGGCGACAAGCTCGTGTACGTAAAAATTACTCAAGGCGCCAGTGAAGCCAACGTGAACAGGCATAAGCTTATGAGCTATGACGTGCGCACCGAGAGCGAGAAAGAGTTAGCGAGTACAAACTACTTCAACGATGTACTTATTGATCGTGGGTCAATTTATTATAGTCCAGCGGTATACAAGGTGAACGGTGCCGTTGGGTTATTCAAAATTGATGCTGATGGCAACAATAAGAAGACGGTGTACGACAAAGAAGTTTGGAACTTACTGAGGACGGAGTATGACAGGATAAGTGTATCTGTCGGACAAGATTGGTATGAGTTGACGCCTTCAACTGGCGCGTTTGCAAAAACCAATGTCGCGCCGCCACTCCTAAAGTCCAGGATCTATGTTGATAATCAAGACGGTCAAAAGAGTCTGTGGGTTGATGAGCGCGATGGCAAAGGGGTGCTGGTTGTGGTTGATGTGAACTCGAAGCAAGAAACTGTCCTTCGCGCTCAAGGCGGCCTAAAGAATCCGATCACCTGGGTTGATACAGCTCATGCTGTTTACCGAGTCGCAAATGGCCAAGAAACCGCTGACTATATAATTAGTCTTAGTGGTGGAGAGCCACGAAAAATTAGAGATGTGACAAATGTTGCGGGTGTTGATCGCTGGTACTATTACTAGCAACTTTTGTTAATCTCCTAAATATGTATCACATATAAAATTAATTGTGGTGAATCCAAAAAAGAAGCAGCAATTTCAAGCAACGGTCTGGGCCAACTACCGCATACATAAAAGACAATTGCCTTGGCGCGAAACAGATCAAAACACAAGAATTGATCCATACAAGATTTTTGTTTCAGAAATGATGCTTCAGCAGACCCAAGTGAGCCGTGTTATTGCTCCGTACCACGAATTTATTCTCAAATTTCCATCTTTAACAACACTCGCAGCGGCTGACTTAGCCACCGTTCTCACGCAGTGGCAAGGCCTTGGCTACAATCGCCGGGCAAAGTATCTTTGGGAGTCTGCCAAGATTATTCAACACAAATATGATGGGATCATTCCACGCACGACGGAAAGCTTATGCGAGCTTCCTGGGATAGGTAGCAATACTGCCGGCGCAATAGTTGTGTATGCGTTTAATCAGCCTGTGGTATTTGTTGAGACAAACATCAGAAGTGTGTATATACATCATTTTTTTGCAAATCAGACGAAGGTTGATGACAAGCAAGTTCAGCGCCTAGTGCTCGAAACGATGGACGAAAACAATCCCAGAGGATGGTATTGGGCCCTAATGGACTACGGCTCGCAAGTAAAAAAGCGGTACAAAAAAATCAATCACGCAAGCACAACCTATCGTAAACAGTCCTCGTTCTTGGGCTCCAAAAGGCAACTCAGAGGACGAGTTTTACGAGCACTAAACACTGGTCCCCATACAATGACGCAACTTCAGAGTGAGATAGAAGATGATAGGCTCAAAGTAGTGCTTGGGGACCTGGTCAGCGAGAACTTGATATCCAAAACAAATAATCATTTTAAGCTTGGTGTATAGTGGTTGTGGTAAAATCAAGAATATGAAACAACAATTAGTTGGTCTGGTGTTTGGGGGTTTGCTTGCACTGAGCGTGCCTGTAGCAGTGGTGTCCGCCGAAACATCAAACCAGGAATCAACCACAAACAGCTCGACTACCACCCAAACAAAACAAGAGGCAGAAAAGGCGCTGTCGCCAGAGGAACTCAAAGCCCGCATTCAAGAGAAGAAGACCCGGCTAAAAACCAAACTGTCAAATGCTGAAGTTCAAAAACTTACCCTAAAGTGCGAACCATCTCAAGTCAAAATTAACACGTTCTTGCAGGGTCGCTACAAGAACGATACACCGTATCAAGCAAAGTACGAGGCGTTCATAAAACGGCTTGAGAAGCTTTCCGCAACCCTAAAGCAAAACAATGTTGATACCGCAGAACTCGACGCTCAAATTGTAGTGCTCAAGCAAAAATACAACGCGGTGCAAGTCGCGGTTGCGAACTTTAGAACGTCGATCGCCGACACCAAGGCCATCAATTGCAAAACTGACCCAACTGGCTTCAAAGCGAGCCTCGAGGACGCCCGTGCAAAAGCGGTAGTCGTAAAGCAAGCCAACCAAGAACTAGAGAGCTACGTGAAGACGACTATAAAGGTCACACTCGAAAAAATTAGAGCAACAAGGAGCTAAATGTGCCGGAAGATATCCTAAAACCCCAGAAGCAACCAAATGAAGCTGGGTCTGCACCACCTCTCGATTCAGCGGTTGATGCAACAGCACCAACTGACGACAGCGAGCCCAAAATAATTGAAGTAAATAGTTTTGCAGATGAGTCTCAAAAGACTGATGTCGATCAAGGTAATACAGCTCAAGAGGAAAAGCCCACACCAGAAACCGCTGAAGTGACCGAGACCGAGTCGGCGCAAGCAGAACTTCAAGAAACTCCTACCGATTCCGTTGGGGAAGAAGTCAGTACGCAACAATTACATACCGAACCGACGCAATCACTAGAAACATCATCCGAAGAACTTGCGCCAAAGAAAGAAGAGGATCAAGATTCGCAGAATGAGCACGTCTCATCCGACCAACAGGCACCCCCCGAACCGCACAAAACTCACCATGTGCCGGTTGTGGCTGTTACTCTTGCCGTTATTGTGTGTGCGTTGCTCATTGGTGTAGTAGTGTACTTGACCATGAGCAAGGACGATGAGGCTGCACCGGTTAATCAAACACAGAGTCAACAGAATCAACCAGAAACAAGTGCCCAAAATGATAAGAGTGAAGTAGATGGCGCTATTACTGAGGCAGGTCAACTGCCCACAAGCGAAGATCCTACATCTGGAATATCCGATCAATCACTGGGTCTTTAGTGATCTATGACTTTTAAAGAATATCAATCTTTAGCGGAACGGACAGATGTTTACTATGGCGGAAAGCCAATTGATGTGCTCGACCCCGCATTTATTTCAAAAATATTAGGGCTTGCAGGTGAGGCAGGGGAAGTTGCCGAAAAGTTTAAGAAAATTGTTCGGGACAAAAATGGGGAAATTTCTAAAGAAGATAGCAAAGAAATTCTAAAAGAACTTGGAGACGTCCTTTGGTATATAGCGCTTATTTCTAAGTACCTTGGATATAATCTAGAAACCGTTGGGAAAATGAATATCGAGAAGCTTGCGGATCGCCACACAAGAAACGTGATTCAAGCCTCGGGCGATAATCGTTAACGAAAACTGGCTCTTAGCCATTCATCTAGGCTGCCACCGCCGCCTCCAGAGAGACACACGACCAAATCACCTTGCTGTAAATGGTGTTGGATATTATTTTTTAGTTCTTGATTGAGCGTGGCTGCCTCAGCCATAGCTTGGTTGCGGAGGTTAGTTATTAGTTCTTGAGGAGTAAGCACGTGTTGTGAGGGGTCTTCACGAGCCAGATAACTTGGGACCCAATACAGTTTCTTAACCTCTTTGAAAACATCAAAATATTCATGTCGAATATAGTGTTGTCGACGATTCGTTAATGGTTCGTAAACAACGACCACATTTTTTGAAAGCTCGCGTGCCAATTGGAGACAGCCACGGATTTTGGGAACGGTGTGCGCATAGTCTGTATAGAGCCCCTCTGTAATTTTTTCAAAGCGTCGACTTAAACCGGGAAAGCGGTTCATGATTTGTATCAAGTCGCCCGCTTGGTCTCCCAGTAGTTTCTTGGCCGAGATAATGACTTGTAGCGCATCTCTTCGGTTCACCAATCCAGGAAGCTGTAGCAAGCTAAGCTGAGGGCTACTATCTTCGACAACAGTGTATTTTTCGTTTGATTTTAGCTCAAAGCGCTCGGCGTCATCTTGCCAAACTACCGCGTGCGTTGATTGTTCGAAAAATTGCAGAAACGCGCTTTGATAATCTGTGCGGGTTGGAAATATCTCATGGTGGTCGTAGTCTATGCCGGTAATGAGGCTGATATGGGGGTGAAAAGCGAGAAAGTTACGATCAAATTCGTCACATTCATATATAAAGTACTCGGCCTTTGGGTCAAAATGACCCATGTCGCCGAAGGGAATCTTTGCACCAACCGAGTAGCTCACTGGGACATTAAGCTCGCGGAATAACCATATAGCCATAGCTGTTGTGGTGGTTTTGCCGTGCGTACCGGCAACAGCCACAAGCTTTAGGTTCTTGTCGGTGATGATTTCGTTGAGCAGTTCGTCGCGTTTTGTGGCTTTGATCTTGTGCGCTTTGGCGAATGCCAGTTCTGGATGTGTGTTGTTGCCAAACGACAGCGCAGACGAATAGACAATCCAGTCAATAGGATTTTTCTGGTGTAGATCTTGAATCGCGTCGTGGGTTTGGCCAATGTGAATATTGGATACCCCAGATTGCTCAAGATGCTTAATATACCGTGAGTCTTGCATATCAGAACCAGAAACATCGTAACCGGCCTGTTTTGCAATCAGCGCAAGCGGACCTATTGCAGTTCCGCCAATGCCGGAAAAGAAGATATGCATACCTACCAGCATACCCCAAAATTAAGCGCTATAGCCAAAAAGAACCCTTCACGTCTATACTGATTTAATAGTGGTTATGAATAAAAAGATGCAACCCACCAAGCGTTTTAAGCTTTCGGTCCTAAAATCATGGCACATATTTGTGTTAGCGGGGGTTTTTTTGATAGTTGGGGTGTTTGCGCTTCGCCAAAACAACTTCACCATGATAAAGCTTCGTGAGGCTGTTACAAAAGCTGATCAAGACAATGGTGACGTCGAGGCGGCACTCCAGGCGCTTCGGAAGCACGTATATGGCCACATGAATACTGATCTTTCGAGCGGCAGTAATGCCATCAAGCCCCCCATTCAGCTAAAAGCCCGTTACGAGCGGCTTGCAAGCGCAGAACAGGAACGGATAAAACAAGCAAACGCCAAAGTCACCGCTGATGGCGAAGCAAAGTGTTCTGCGCAGCATCCTGGAGCCGGGTTTAACGCGCCGAGAGTGGCTTGTGTTCAAGAATATGTCCGAACGAATGGAAGTTCGGCAACAGGCGTCCCGGACAGTCTTTATAAGTTTGATTTTGTTTCGCCGTCATGGTCACCAGATATTGCTGGCTGGAGTTTGGTTATTAGTATTGGGCTTTTTGCTCTCGGTGGGGCAACGGTATTGTTTAATCGTCTCCGATAAATACGCAACACACTCAAGCTAACAGGCTGCTTTAGACATAAAAACACCCCGGTATGAGTAACCAGGGTGTTTTATTTTTTGTCTCCAGACTAAGGTCGCGTTGTGCCGGTATTGTTCTGGTTGTTGTTTCCGTTACCGGTACTGTTCTGAGTGTTCGTGTTCCCAGGACTATTTTGAGTATTGGTGTTTGTGCTACCAGACTGAAGGTTATTGCCACTATTGTTATTGGTTCCTTCGTTTTCGCACTTCTGACCGTTTGGATTTGCCTTGACGTAATCAGCCACAGCCTTTGCGACTTGTCCATCAGACTTTAGGTTTTCCCAGAAGATCACTTGATCTTTGGTGACCAACATCTGGTCTTGTGGCCCGTGTAGCTCACAGCCGAGCTTTACAAGAGACACGTCATTTGCGCTTGTTTGAGTATTTTGGGCATTCTGGTTATTTACTCGCAAATAATACACATTATTCATTTTTAGGTATTTATCGTTGAGTTTTGTGATATTACCAAAATACACTTGTCCACCGTTGAGAAAGACAGCTTGCAGCTTGCTGCTGTCAACATACTGACTTTCCTTTTGGTTTTTGCTAAATATGACCGATGAAAGTGCCGCAACGACTAATACAATCAATGCAACAAAGAACACAGCATATAGCACCTGCCCGAGCCTAGAATCTCTCTTAAACTTTCCTTTTTTTGCTGGCGAACTGGAAGTACTTGGTCCAGAGCTATCAGCTTGCGGCGCCCCACTTTGTGTGGGACGAGCATTGCGGTTCATAAAATCCATTTATGTCTCCACCTTCTTTTATTTGATTACAGATACAAGTGTAAGGCATAACCGTCATAAAAGGCAAGATATTCTCTGAAAAAATCACCTTTTTATCCCTAAAAGTGTTGACAAGAGAAAAGCTCGGGGAGTATGGTAGGAATACCATTACTTATTAACAGAGGGAGAATAGTGAGATGGGATACAGCCACACAAATAGTAAAGGTGTAAAATACTACCTAAACTCAAAGAACGTCGTGCTAAGGGGCGGAAAAGAACAAAAAATCTTTTACTTCAGTAAGGACGAGCGAAAGGACACAGCTACAGATCTTCCAAGTGGCATGAGTGTCAACGAAAATCCACGCAACGGTTTTCTTACCGTTAAGCGCGGCTAGTAAAGAACCAAAAGTCAAAGACGTCGAGGCTTCATTGCGCTCGGCGTCTTTTGTTATAGTGAATGCATACTCATGAGCAAAATAGTACAAGTATCAAAACTGTCAAAGAGTTTTGGCGACAAAAAAGCGGTTCGAGGCATTAGCTTTGACGTTGAAGAGGGTGAAATATTTGGTATTTTAGGCCCAAACGGTGCTGGCAAAACCACTACGCTCGAGATGATCGAAGCTATTCAGACAATTGACAGCGGAACGGTGACCCTCGATGGTATTAATGTTGAAAAGAATCCGCGAGACATACGCTATATCATTGGAGTCCAGCCTCAAAGCCCCGCCTTTCAAGACAAAACAAAACTGGTTGAGATATTAGAATTATTTGCTTCAACCTATGGCGAGAAAGCTCACCCCAAAAAACTACTCAAAGATGTTGATTTGAGTGAAAAGTCACAGAGCTATGTAGAGCAACTCTCTGGTGGGCAAAAACAGCGATTTAGTATTGCGGCGGCGCTTGTCCATAGTCCTAAAGTGCTGTTTATGGACGAACCGACTACTGGACTTGATCCACAAGCCCGCAGAAATCTTTGGGCCCTGGTCCAGAAGATAAGGAGCCAAGGAGTTACGGTAATTCTGACGACACACTATATGGAAGAGGCTGAACTACTTTGCGATCGTGTGGCCATAATGGACAAGGGGAGAATTATTACGATTGATACGCCAAAGAATCTTGTGAAACAGCTCCTGGCTCGCGGTTTCAAAAAGAAGCGCTATGTCGAGCAAGCCAACCTTGAAGACGTGTTTATTGATCTCACGGGAAAGCAGCTCCGAGATTAGTTATGATGAAATCGCTTCACACCATTCGAGTTTTTACAAAAATAAGCACCAAACGCTTTTTCCGCGACCGCTTGGCAATATTTTTTACTATAGTATTCCCTCTAATATTTTTATTTGTGTTTGGTGGTATCTTTGGGAAACAAAGTGACCTGTCCTTTAAGGTTGGACTTGTAAGCCAATCTCAGACAGAGTTTGCCAAAGAGTATCAAAATCAGCTCAAGCAAAACAAAATATTTGAGATTGATACCACGGTAAATTCACTTGAAAGCTCAAAGCAAAAAATGAGCCGTGGCGAGCTCGACGCCACAATTGTACTGGCAGACGATTTTGGGACGAAGCGGGGAGCCGAAACATACCCCTCTGGACAGATAAAAGTGTATTATTCCCCCAATAACGAACAAGCTGCCCAGACGCTCGAATCGGTGTTGCAGGTGCAGCTCAAACAAATAAATAAGCAATTTGTAAACACAGATGTGCCCTTTACAGTGACCACCGAGCGACTGAATGAAAAAACTTTATCCCGTTTTGACTATACATTTGCAGGTCTTTTGGGATTCGCGATTGTTGGCTTGGGAATATTTGGCCCAATCAATGTTTTTCCAGAACTAAAGAAACAAGGTGTGCTTCGAAGACTTCACACAACACCGCTCAAGACGAGCGAATATTTCGTGTCAAACGCGCTGTCGCAAGCTGTCATTGGACTCCTCACCATGGCCGTTATGTTTGCGGTCGCAATCGCGGTATTTGACCTAAAGGTAGTGGGGAATATTCTGGCTCTGGTGGTTTTTTTGGTCCTAAGTATTATTAGTATTTTGGGTATTGGCTTGGCGATAGGTGGCTGGGCGAAGAACGAACGACAGGCAGCTCCACTTGGCAATATCGTGGTCTTTCCAATGCTTTTCTTGTCTGGCACATTTTTCCCGCGATTTCTGATGCCGGAGTGGCTGCAAAATATCTCTAACTATTTGCCGTTAACTCCCGTCATTGATGGGATTAGGTTGATTGCGACCGAAGGAAGGTCGCTTGTCGAAGTTTCGTCGCAAGTGTTGATTATTTTAATATGGACCATTGTGGTCTACGCGGTGGCATTCCGCGTCTTTAGATGGGAGTAGGGATGGAAGACTCAGTATTTACCAAGATTATCAAGGGTGAGCTGCCGTGCCATAAAGTGTATGAGGATGATAAAACCATCGCTTTTCTGACAATTGGTCCAGTAAGAGATGGACACACCCTTGTTGTGCCAAAACTGCAGGTTGATCAATATATCGATTTGCCAGACGAAGACTATGAAGCTTTGTGGCGAACCGTCAAAAAAGTTGCCGGGCGCATTCGAGACGTTTCTGGTAAAGAGAGGGTGGGTGTAGTCATAAAAGGCATAGATGTGCCCCACGCGCACGTACATTTGGTGCCATTTGATCACGACGAACCCCTAAAGGCAGATGTGTTTATCAACGAAGATCCTAATCACGAAAAACTAGCCGAAATAGCTAAAAAATTTGCCTTCTAGAATGCCTTACCAAGACCAGCTTCCCAAACCTTTTATTGTATTGGCACCGATGGACGACGTCACAGATACGGTATTTCGGCAACTAATTGCCCAAATTGCACCGGCTGATGTATACATGACAGAATTTACCAACGCTGACGGTCTGTGTTCACCCGGTCGGGAAGTGTCACTGAAAAGGCTAAAATTCGTGAATGCCGAACAACCGCTTATTGCGCAACTTTGGGGGAAAGATCCTAAGAACTTTTATCAAGTGTCAAAAGAGTTGGTAGAAATGGGCTTTGCGGGCGTCGATATTAACTTTGGCTGTCCAGACAAAGCAGTGCTCAAAAATGGTTGTGGTGGGGCAATGATCGACCAGCCCACGCGTGCCAAAGAAATCATTGATGCGGTAAAAGAAGGCGTGAATCAACGAATACCGGTTAGTGTGAAAACTCGTTTGGGCACAAAGATGTATAAATCTGAATGGATCGAGTGGCTTCTTCAGCAAAAACTTAACATGTTAAGTATACATCTTAGAACTGTGGCAGAGTTGTCGAAAGTCCCTGCTCACTGGGAATTAATGACAGAAATAAGACAGTTGAGAGATGAGATTTCGCCTAAAACGGCCATTGTTGGCAATGGCGACGTCCAAAACCGAACTCACGCAAACCTGCTCGCCCAGCAGTACGGTATTGATGGCGTGATGATTGGGCGCGGAGTGTTTCATGACCCATATGCGTGTAGCCTTGAATCTCCCTGGAAGCAGATGACGCCCGCTGAAAAAATTCAACTCTATCAAAGGCACGTCGAGCTGTTTGAGCATACATGGGTAGAAGGCGAGCGACCTATAGTGACGCTCAACAAGTTTTGCAAGATATATGTCAACGATTTTCCAGGGGCAAAAGAAGTTCGGTTGGACCTCATGGGCGCAAAAAGCCTTGATGTCTTAAAGCAAAAACTTGGCACACTTCATGCGCGATTGAGCTTGGGCGTAGTGTGATGTTGTTCTCCCCACTCTGCCATGTGCAGTAAGATACTTCTTAGACCTTCGCCTTTCTTTGTGAGGCTATACGTATAGCGAGGAGGGTGAGCGCAGTAGCGGGTTTTCTTTATGATCCCGGCTTCTAAAAGCTCATCTAAGCGCGCGCTAAGTGTGCGCGAACTAATCCCGCCCAGCATCAGCTCTAGGTCTTTATAGGTCATCGGGGATTCTACGAGTTGTCCAATGAGCAGCGGGGACCACTTGTCACCAAGTATTCTTAGTGCGGCTTGAATACAACCCGGCTTGGTTTCTAGAGATTTACACATTGGTTTTTTATGTTCAAACGCCACGATAACCCCAGTGTATCAAAAGTCGCTTTACAAAGTAAAGCGAGTCACTGTACAATGTAAAGTGACTTAGTTAATAGATGTCCTCGTCTTCTGTAAAGATCTCGAGCAAAAAGGAGCAAACTATGAAAGAAAAAAATATCAAGATAGCCATTATTATCGGTAGTACTCGTCCCAAAAGAGTGGGGGCGACAATCGGAAAATGGGCGTACAACAATCTTTCAAAAGATAAATCAGCAACCTACGACATAATTGATCTTGCCGAGGAAAATTTGCCGTTTTTGATGGACCAAGCTATGCCCGCAATGCAAAAGTATGATCAAGAAAGCACCAAAAAATGGGCAAAAAAGATAGAGAGCTACGACGGCTACATATTAGTAACAAGCGAGTACAATGCCGGACCGCCCGCGCCACTCAAAAACGCGCTGGATACGGTCTACCGAGAGTGGGCAAAAAAGCCAGTCGCATTCGTTGGATATGGCTGGATGGGTGGCGTACGGGCCATAGAAAACCTTATTACGATTGTGGCCCGCATGGACATGGTGCCGCTTTCTTCCCCTGCAATTCACGTGCTGGATATTGGCATGGCAGTAGATGAGGACGGTACCATAAAGCAAGAACACGTTCGCGGTAATTTTGAGAAATTCGAAGATAATCTGATCTGGTGGGCTACTACCCTAAAAGCTGCCCGTGATCGGTAATGGCCTAAGTGCAATGGGGACCTAAGTTGTATTTTCTGAAACAAGTAGCAAGCTTCAACCAAAAATTACCAGGCTTCAATGGAATAATAAACACACTTTGTTTTTTTAAGCATAAACTCTATACCGAGGCTGTATTAAAGCTATAATTACTGAATGGCTCAGCAAGAACTACCAATATTTGTTCAAGAATTACCAGAAGGCCCGAACGTAGAGTTTAAAAGTGGTAGTGAGGGTCGCTTACCAAAGGATATCTGGAAAACAATATCTGCTTTCTCAAACACTGAAGGAGGTAAAATAGTTTTCGGAATTACCAATGACGGCTCAGACCTTAATTTGTCAAAGACGAATATTGATAAATTACAACTTGATATAGTCTCATTATGCCAGAACAGCTTCAACACAGTAATTACCCCTGAGGTTGTTAATAAAGACGGCACATTAATTATCAATATACTGCCTGTTGCAGCTCCTTTGCGCCCTGTTTTTTCTAAGAAGCAAGGCAGGGATAAGGGCACATACATTCGAATTGGTTCTTCAAACCATATTGCGAATGACGAAGCTTTAAAGCGATTCAGTATTGCTGCAAAAGGTGGAGCTGAGATAGCAGTATATGAAGGTTTTCATTATAAAACTTACTTCGATGATAGTGCCGTTGCTTCATTCGTAAAGTCAATGAATTCTACTAGAGGAAATATCTATCAAGATTTTACTACAGAAGAAGTTCTTATAAAGCAAAAAGCGATTAACAATAATGGCGATGTTACATTATTTGGTCTTATGGCTTTCAGTAAATTGGAGAGTTTGCAAGAAATAGTATCGCCAACGTTGAATATAGCAGTCACACAGTATCCTGGCCTATCAAAGGTAAACGAAGACGATGTACATGAAACGTATATAGATAACAGGGAGTTTAATGGCAATGCAGTAGTTTTATTTGAAAAGTCATTCGATTTCATCAAAAGCAAACTACCTGTTAGCGGCACCGTTGAACCATCGGGTAAAAGAAGAGACTATCTAGTAATACCTGAGATTGCTCTTAGAGAAGCCCTTGCGAATGCAATAGCACATCGAGATTATGGCAGCCATTCATCAAGAATTCAGATTGATATTTTCTCAGACAGAATAGAAATAATTAATCCTGGCACTAGTTTGGTTCCATTAGAACAACTCGATAAAGCACCGTCTGCAACTCGTAATCCGTTAATTATGAACTTTTTAAAGGAACTTGGAATTACGGAGCAAAAAGCCAGAGGTATTAGAACAATTAAAATTTCATTAAAAAAAGCTGGCTTGCTTGAGCCAGGATTTGAAAATATTAACGACTCATTTAAAATTACACTTTCAAGCTCAGCATTTATATCGAGTGAAGATAAAGTTTGGTTAGCAAGATTTAGCGCATACAATTTGAATGAAAGGCAGCAAACTGCGTTAGCGCACATTAGGAATAACCCAGCAGGCATAAATAACAGCGAATATCGAAGTATTAACAGTATGGTTAACGTAAGAGACGACAAGAAAGCAAACAAAGAATTGCGCCAACTTGTAGAAAAGGGGCTGCTTACTGCAGTTGGAGATAATAAGGTTCGACGCTATGTAATGAATCCACAGTTTCTTATTAGCTAAAGTTAACCCCCACTTTATCGCCCCATTTTATAATCAGTAAATTTTAGATATCGCCCCGTAACTAAGGTAAGTGCGAGGTGTGCACAAGTCTCATGTTGAAAAATTAATATCCCAAAACCTTGGAAGATTGTCAGCCAGTTATACCACCAAAGTCTACAATTAGCAAATATTCCTTAAAGGGGTTTGGAGTCGCAAAAATTGGTGGATTATTATGAGAGGGTAGTGGAGTTTGGGTCTAAAAACTTAAATATGGTGGGGGTGGTTGGAATCGAACCAACTACCAAGCGGTTATGAGCCGCCTGCTCTAACCGATGAGCTACACCCCCGAGGTGCTGCAGATTGCAGATTTGCCCTAAAGTTCGATTATTCAGCAGTCTGTAACAGATACGAGTATAGCAGAAATGGTATACTAAAGGGTAGGAAACTTGATGAATCAAGATAAAAAAAATCTATCCAAAAAACTGAAACTACTTACAGATACACGGGTGTTAAGCCTTTTGGCGTTTGGTGTTGTCGCGCTCTTGGTTACCTGGAGTGGCGTAAAGGTCGTTCAAACCAACTATGAACTGGATAAGAAAATATCAGTTTCAAAACAAAAAAACGAAGTTGCACGGCTAGAAAACGAGAATCTTAAATTGAAAAACGCCTATTATCAAAGCCCTCAATTCTTGGATCTGGCGGCGAGGCGACAATTCGGCAAAGCACTGCCTGGAGAACGTTTGTACATGGTTCCCGAAAGTGTTGCGCTCTCGAAGACCATAGATGTACCAGCAGATCAAAGACTTGTCGTAAAAACCGAAAAGGTCAAACCGAAGGCGCAACAAAATTTTCAAGCTTGGATAGAGTTTCTTTTCTGATCCAGAGCACTCTAAGCGATCTTTCAGTTTTGTCGTGTAGTGTTGTCTATAGTCACGAACGACTACAGACGATTCGGACAAATGATCAGTTATTGATCCCGCGTTTTGTAGATCAAATAGTGGCCTAATAACACGAGAAGATATTGCAAAAAGGAGGATAAGGAAATAAAGCACATAAAGCAAGTCGCTCTCGTAGCGGCAGTAACAGTTGGTGTTGTGGGGGCAGGTTTATACGGAGTCTCTGCGTCGGCAGCGCCCAACAATCAAGACGATTCACTTGCTGATAAGATTGCAATAAAGTTTAATCTCAAAAAGGATGACGTGCAGTCTGTGGTAACTGAGTATCGTAGTGAAAAGCGAGCTGAACATCGCGAGGAACATCAAAAACGGCTTGAAGAACGTCTCACCCAAGCCGTAAAAGATGGAAAGTTAAGCGAGGATCAAAAAAGCAAGATACTCGAGTATCTCAAGTCTCAATCGACATTCTTCGAAAGCCTCAAAGATAAATCCGAAGAAGAACGAAAGACCGCGAGAGAAACCCACCGCGAGGAGGTAAAAAAGTGGGCGAGCGATAACGGTATCGACCTAAGATATGTTCTTGGTGACGGACGAGGAATGGGCGGACCCCACGGTCACCAGCGCGATCAAAAAGACTAGACAATAACTAAGTACCCTAAGCCAAAAAAGCCACTATTGCGTTTTGCAAAGTGGCTTTTTTATTCCTTACCAAAGCAGATATTAACTAAGTTTTGGGAGAAGAACTGTAATGGTGGTTCCTTTTCCAAGTTGACTAGCAACTTCTATCGACCCCTGGTGGGCATCGACAATTTGTTTGGCAATGGCGAGCCCTAGGCCGTAGCCATCACTCTTGTCTGCTGTCGCTCGGGTTCGGGATGTGTCAGCCCGATAAAATCGATCAAATATGTGCGGCAAATCCTTTTTTGATATTCCACTGCCTTGATCTTGTACAAAAAACCCAACCCCATTTTTATTTGTGATGGTGCCGATCGTGATGATGGATTTATCTGAACTATACTTGACGGCGTTGTCGAGGAGGATAAGCACTACTCGTTTTAGACTTTCGGGCTCTCCCAAAACGTAGACATCATTCACTTTTTCGGTATTGACGGTAATTTTTTTCTGTTTCGCACTTGGTTTCATGCTATTGACTGCACCAATGACCACTTGTTTTACAGAGAAGGAGGCGGGTTGAACATCTTTGTAGCCCTGTCGTGCAAGCTGCAACAGACTGCCGGTAAGGGCCTCAAGCTTCTGAATTTCTTCAAGATTACTCGACAGCACATTCTTTGCCTCTTTGGCGGTGAGTTTTTTGTCCCGAAGGGCGACCTCTATTTCTGAGCGCATGGCAGTAAGAGGAGTTCGTAGCTCGTGTGAAGCATCACTCGTGAACCTTTTTTGAGCCTCAACACTTTCTTCTATGGGACGAAGCGCTTCACGAGCCAGCACATAACTCAACAAACTGCCACAGATGAGGGTGGAGATGTTGAAAAGAATCAATTTCTTTTGTAATTCGGCCCGACTTTCTTCGAGGCGAGTTTGTCGAATATCTTCAAATAGCTGAACCATCGGCTCGCGTCTTGCGTCACCACCGGGGAAGCGACGCAAATTGCGATCTAGTTGATTGCTTGATACACCATAAAGTACAAAACTGAATACAATGCTCATAGTCATAATGATCACAAGATAGGTTCCCGCAAGTTTTAGGCGTGCCCGCTCTTGATCTCTCATGATTCGGCTATTTTGTAGCCAAAGCCTCGCACGGTGTGCAGTAGCGGAGTGGCAAAACCTTTATCAATTTTATTGCGCAGGTATCCAATGTAGACCTCAACATTATTAGGAAGAATGTCTGCGTCAAAATTCCAGACATGATCGATAATATTTTCTTTGGAAAGCACCTGCCCAGCGTTCCTCATGAGGTACTCGAGGAGCGCGAACTCTTTGGAGGAGAGCTGTATTGGTGTGTTGTTTCTGGACACTTGATACGTAGCTGTGTCGAGGGTGAGATTGCCTACCGACAAGACGCTATCTTGGGCCTCTTTTGGTCGACGCAGTAGGGCGCGGATTCTGGCCAAAAGCTCCTCAAAAGAAAAGGGCTTTGGTAGATAATCGTCAGCACCAGAATTAAGCCCATCAATTCGATCATGTACGTGGGATTTGGCGGTCAACATAAGTATTGGGATATGAATTTGCTCTTCGCGAAGCTTTTTGCATAGTGTAAGTCCGTCTATTCCTGGAAGCATTCTGTCTAAAACGATGAGATCATAAGGAAGTGTCCTGGCTGCTCCGTATCCAGAATCACCATCGTACTCAATATCAACCGCAAAATTTTCTTGTTCCAGTCCTCTTTTTAGTGCGCCTGCAATCTTATGGTCGTCTTCTACGATCAAAATTCTCATAGAGGTAGTATAGCTCGTTTCGCTGAGAAACATCTGAGGCCTTACGTTCGGTTTGGTTTTCGGCTATGATTAGGTATATGCCAATACACATCAACCCAGATGCGTCAAAGAAAGCCGTCAACTTTCTGCGACGACACCGCGTAGGCGTTATAGCCACCGCCAGTTCTGCGGCCCGCCCGCACGCGGCCACAGTCTACTTCGCGATTGATGATGACCTTAACATTTACTTTGTGACCAAAGAGCAAACAACCAAGCACAAAAATCTTACCGAGAATCCAATCGCTTCCATTGCTGTTTTTGACGCTGAGAATCAAGCTACGCTGCAAGCCAGCGGACCGGTAGAGCCGATAAATGACATAGTTAAATTCATGCGCCTTTTTGCCCAAATCTTAGACATCTCAGCTGACACGAGTGACAGCGATCGACCACCCGTTTCAAAACTGTTTGCCGGAGACTACTTTATGTATAAGCTTACTCCAACCTCGCTTCGTCTCGCCGAGTACATGAAGCCGGACAAGGGTGACATAACGAACCTGTTCGAAATTGTTATTAAAAACGATTAGCCCAATATACTCACCGAACGAGCAATAACTAGTGCAAGAGTAAATACCGAAACTAAGGCTTGTACGCCCATTAGGCCTTTGGCTTGAGTGGTGAGAGGTTTTGTGTCGGCAGCTGCAAAGTTTATGGCGTTTGTTGTAGAGAGATAAAGATAGTCCAAAAAGCGTGGTTGCCAGCCACTAAAATCATTGCCCATGCTTTGTTGGGTAAACTGAAAATCCTTGTCGTGCTTTGACCATTTTCTGCCAGTAAGGCCGGGGCTATCTATTTCCCAGTACCAAAGCGCAAATACAATAATGTTTGTTAAAAATATTGCCACCGCAGAAGCAAGCAGCTCATACCCGGTGAGATGAGAGGCGCCTAATATTAATGAATCAAGCACCAAAATTAGGGAACTAATATTTGCCAGTGAAATAAGAGCCAAAAGAAAAATTGACCCATTGTGGTGCAGACGATGATTGTCGTTATAGTGTTCTTTGGTGGCGGTGAACCCGAGCAAAACAGTAAGTGCAATTTCTACGGCGACAAGAATATACTGCGGCCCATACACGAGCTTGGGGCTTATTTGCCACACCACATACTGTAGACCTATTGCCGCAAACAAGGCTGCTTGGGCGGTCCATAGCTCTGTCTTTGTGATCGGATGTATTTTCATGATTTTAATTAGATAGTAGCATGCAAGGGCCGATAGTTACGCTTTAGCTATTTTCTTAGCCCAGTCAGCGATTGCCTCCCAATTTCGAAAATCGCCCTCCGGGACATGGAGCGCCGAAGCAATGGCTTTTTCTCCAAAACTAAGCCTACTTCTGTCTATTTTGCCCGAAAAAATAATATGCTCTCGAGAGTTTAAGCCATCAAGAATACTATCAAGGTGCACCGAATTTTCTGCAGCCGGCTTTAGGGGGTCTCCAATTGGCCCACTGCTAAAAAGCCAGACTGTTTTTTGCTTAAGTATCGATGTGTGATTGTCGGCAAACTTTATGGCTTCTTTGCGCCAGCTGCCAGCATATACTGCGCTGCCTAGCACAACAATGTCGTAGGCTGTAGGAGACGGTGCGTTGGCTACTGCAAAACTTACGGCCGTAAAACCGGTTTTTTGAAGTTCTTGACAAAGATACTCGCCAATTTCCTTCGTTGAGCCATGCTTGCTTGCATATACCACTAGCACTTTCTTCATCTAGGTTTATTTTAGCAGCAATAAGAGCGTATACTTATGAAAACAAGCCAAAAGAAAAAAAGTCTGGTGTTACTTGTAAGTGTTTTAGCCTCTTTTGTCGCGTTTCTTGGTATTCGAAACCAGAGTTTGGCTGCTACCTAATTCGGGTCATTAGCTTGAGATTCGATATATACTGTTCTGGGTTTACCGAACCGTGTGATTTTAGATAGGCAAGATGCTTTGCAACAAAGGGCATGCGATTGTCTGGATACAAAGTGCTATTTGCACAGTAACTGGACTCGGTGTAATAGGCGTCATCTTGCTCCATCGTTCGAAGCGCTTCTTCTATAGCCTCTTGATCAATAAAACCTTGATTTTTTGACTTTGTAAATCTAGAGTTCATGACAATTTATTTATCAAGTGAATCTTAAGGTTTTTGTTTTTTGTGACGCAGTGGTCGGACATATTCAACTCCGTTCACTTAACAATTATAGTCTGCTTTTGCCAAAACAGCTAATAAAGAGGAGAGTAATACTGCCTATTCCAGGTCACGTGTGCGAAAAAAGAAACTACTGAGCCCAGCGCAAACAATGATAATCACCAAAAAGAAAAGGGCATTTTTCCACTCATAGGTTCCTCTTAGCACTGCCTCCGATTGATAATAGTGAAAAGGGAATACTTTGCTTGGTGTTTCCAGCCAGCTGACAGTACTGGCGAGAGAGCTCACAATGTAGCCACCGAGTGCAATCGCGGTGGTAAGACCAATACTTGCTCCTCGAGCCCGCCCTATCGAAGTCAATAACAAAGCAACTGCACCAAAACTGAGTGCAAGTAGCCAACACAAAAACACCGCCTCAACTATTGGCTTTGTTCCAATCTCTACGCGAACAAGCTCTTTGCATGCAACGACTGTAATGAGCCCTACCACTGCAACCAAAGAAACAATTATCGCTCCAGCCAAGGCTTTCGATAGGAGGAGTTTTGTTCTACTAATTGGTCGAGCCAACAACGATTCGATTGTTTTTTCCTGTTCTTCCTTCGCAATAAGGCCAGCACCAAGACTAATTGCCAAGATGCCGAGCAAAAGCGGGAGCATAAAGAAAAATATTTGGCTATTTAGAAACCCCACGGGAGAGAAAAAGTCCGTCGAACCTCCAAATAGCTGAACCGCAGCCTCGGGCAAGTTTTCAAAACTTTTTTGTAGCTCTGCTGCTTGGTCCTTGAAGCTGGGATAGAAAATCATGTTGATAAAAACAAACCCGATCACGGCAATGGACCACCAAATTGTGCTAAGACGGCGTTGCTTGACAGTCCACTTCACGATTGCGTTCATTTTTTGGCTCCCTGTTGGTAGTAGTGCATAAATTCTTCTTCAAGATCCAGGGTTCGTGCGTCCATCTTTGTGATATCGCTTTTTGCGAGCACCACCAATAGGTCCTTTAGCTTCCCATGGATATGGATGGTTGCTTTGTGCCCAGAGGCGCTGATTATTTTGGCGCCTTTTATTTTTTTCAATGCGGCGAGTGGCGCCTCTCCAGAAAATTCTAGGTCAAACGTTTGGGTGGCTTCAAAAGCAAGTTCCGAAATATTATCTTCACCCACAAGTTTTCCGTCTCGGATAATTCCGACTCGGTCACACATTTTTTGAACCTCACTCAATATGTGGCTGCTGACAAAAATGGTGGCATTGCGTTGTTTTGCCTCTCGAAGCAGCTCATAGAAAACCTCTTGCATGAGGGGGTCAAGGCCGGTAGTAGGCTCGTCAAAAATGATCACGTTTGGTTTGTGCATTAAAGCTTGGATGATGCCAACCTTCTGTTTATTCCCCCTCGAGAGCTCACCAAGCCGTTTTTTCATCTCTGGCTTTAGCTTCTTGATCAGATATTTTTGGTAAGAGTTATCAAACTGTCCTTGGAGCTCAGACATGTAGTCAAAATATTCGCCGGTAGTCATTTTGGGATACATTGCCATGTCGCCAGACAAATAGCCGATAGATTTTCGTATTTTTACACTATCTTTTACAATGTCGTAGCCTAAAATTTTGGCAGTACCGCCGGAGGGTTGCAAAAAGTTCATCAGCAATTTTATGGTCGTTGATTTTCCTGCGCCGTTTGGCCCCAAAAATCCGTACACCTCCCCGGGCATTACTCGTAGTGATACATTATCCAAGGCCAGTCGGTCGCTGCCGCGGTAGCGTTTGCTCAGACCAATCATCTCTATTCCTGGCGTGTCTAACTCTTTACTCATATTGCTTTTAGTATATCCCACAAAACAACAAGCCTAGTGCATACTGTTAATCACGAAATTATTCCCACTGTCTTCGCCCATTATTATTACCGAGCGAAGGTGTCTATCGTCATTTCGGATCGACACAATATCTGCAAAAACATTCACTGCGGCAATTTCTTGGTCAATTTTTTGCAGCGGGCCGAGTCGCGCAATCGTTCGACCCCAATATTCCATTGCAAAACCATTTGCGGGGTAGATGACATCGACTTTCTTACTTTCAACTTGATCATTGGTGATTTCTAATGCAGCTGCAAACTCACCCAGGGCGAGCTCCAACCCGTCCTTGTCAAACTCATTTGCAACAATCCGCTCGAGTGGGGCTTTGGTTGTGTTTTTGCCAAACAAATCTGTGGTCTGCTGTGAAGGCAGATCGACAACTTGTGCGCCACGTAGCTTTCGGCGAACTATGAATGGCTCAACCCAACTAGAACTTATACCGAAATTCAGAGCGCAGTATCCAACCAAATCGGTACCCGACTTAAAACTGGCGTTTGGACTATCGCTAAGTTCTTGTAGTTTAACTCTCACGTCTTCTCGCATAGAATCCAAAACCGGTGTTTGTTCAAAAGCATTACCTATTTTGTGCGATCCGCTCATTTGGGTCGCCGCTAGTTTGTTGGCCCAGGATATCTAGAGGTAAATGTAACTACAGGGAACTCCTCTTGAAGCGCCCCGCGGCAGGTTACTTTTGCCATACCACTTTTCAGCACTCGAACTTCCTTTGTGATGACGGTGTCGAGCCCCGCAGAGTTTTCTATAACTTCTCTCGACGCCCCGCAGTCAGTGTATGGCACGTCCTCGACATGCATCAAAAAACTTTTGCCAGCTTGCTCTGAGGACCGATTTTCATCCTGGTGTATTCCTAGATATCGCGCATTATCTGGAACGCGAATTGGTTTTTCGTACGCTATTTCAAAGTCGCTACACCCAGCCGACGCACCGCCTAGAGCAATAACCGACAAGCCAATTGCCGCGACTCTAGATGCACTAAATGTGGTTCTTACGCTCTCAAACTTCATATCGTTTCCTAAACTAATTATCTAACCAACAGATTCAATACACAAGCATGGGCAAGGAAAAAAGACCTCCGAAGAGGTTTTGAATTCTCACTTGGTAGTGGGCGTGGTCTCGCAGTGGAACCTAATCTGCGAGGAATTAGTTAGGTGGCGATCAATTATGAAGGTGGCTAAAAGATACCCGTTCCTCTAGTGCGTAACAGCGGAACTCTATATACGTTGGTACCGGCGGCGAAACGCTTGATATTCAGGATAAAGCCTATCTCTTAAATTATTCCACTGGACGCCCTTAAAGGTATCTGGCAAAGCATAGCCTAATCGAGACGCCCGAATGGAAAGGGCCGCGTGGCTCAAAGTGGTGCCTGTTTCATGCTTCAGCCTAACGATATGCTCTGAAGTACATTGACCTTTTTCAATTGAACGTTCTGCCATGTGGTCTGCAAACAAGCCCGTTGGATATATTAGTTCGCTCGCAAAAACATCAGCCGCTCTCTCCATTACCACATGCTCATTATTGTCGCTGCACAGGGAAACTTCATGAATATCATCCATCAAGTGGTGCTTTAGCTCGTGGCCCAGAGTAAAGACCTTTGGGTCAATTTGTGTCATTAGCTTTTTGTTTACCATAACCGTACAGCCAGCAGAGTCATTAAAATAAGCACCCCTAATTCGTGTGCTTTTGAAGCCGTCGTAATAATCTACGCGGTCAATGCCTTCGGCCCGGAATATTTTTTTGAGGTCGTTCACCATCACGCGGGGTGTAGTTAGGCTGTATTGCGCCCTAACTTCTCGCGCACGAGCTCTTGCTGCTTGGTATTGCTCTTTTGGTGTCACGATAGATCATTCCTGCTACTGTCTTACTCTTTTTGTAGCCTTCACGTTTTTATAATGATGTCTCGCTTGTCGAAACTCTGCATAACGCTGCAGCTCCGCAAGGTCGTCGCCCTTTAAGTTGCCCGCTGCTCTTAGCAAGGCCTGGAGTTCCGGCTTAGTCGCTGGGTCTTCACCAGGGAAGAAAGCCAATACAGAAACTTTAAAATAGCGAGCAATTTTTTCGAGGTCTTCGAGGTCGGGCTTATATGTTCCAGTTTCCCATCTTGAAACAGTATTAGTCGCCACCTTTAGCTCTGTGGCCAAGCCATCTTGAGTCAGCTTGGCGTTGGTGCGTAGCTCTTTGATTTTGTTGGCCACGTGTTCAAGAATGTTCATAGTTTACCCCTGTCAATATACTTAAACAGTAAAATTACAACACATTACTGTTGACGTATTGTTCCTTTCCTATTTATACTTATTGCGTAAGTTAATTGTATAAAAAAGGAAACGATAAAGCAATGAGCGTCTTACTTATCAGCTACGACCTAGGTTCTTCTGAAACTTCGAACGACTACCAAGATTTGATTAAAAAAATAAAATCCTACGGCGGCTATGCCAAGCCCGAGTACTCACTTTGGCTCATTACGACAGACAAGCTGACGTCTACCGTGCGTGACGAACTAAAGCAATACATGGATAAAAACGACAAGCTTTTAGTCATGCGAGTCACCGGCGACGGCTGGGCGAGCTTCAACCTGTCGGATAGCGTTGTTGAGTGGATGAAAGATAATATTTAAAGGAGTGTCGGGATATGAGTTACTACTACATCAATAAGAATGCCCAAGAAAACGGCGAACACGAAGTTCATACGACCGGCTGTACGCACCCGCCAGAAGAATCAAACAGAATCGGTTTAGGTAATTTTGACTACTGTTGGCAGGCCGTCGCTTTAGCAAAGCAAAAGTGGCCGCAGCTATCAATCAATGGTTGCTACTACTGTGCCAGTGCTTGTCATACGGGTTGAGCGCATTAAATCGTACTAGATAAGGTGTAATGAGGGTGCTATTAGATTATAATTACTAGTACAACTGGAGGGTTCTGAGGGTATATGGTTAAAAAGCTGAGGAAGAAACACCTAACATCTATAGAAGTCTGTGCTGGCGCAGGTGGTCAGGCGCTTGGCCTAGAGATGGCTGGTTTTAAGCATGTCGCACTTATTGAGAATGATGCCCGGTGTTGTGAAACGCTGCGTCTTAATCGACCTCATTGGAATGTGCTCGAAGAAGACCTAAATGAATTTGAAGGAAGCCCTTACGAAGGCGTGGATCTTGTGGCTGGTGGTGTTCCGTGTCCACCGTTTTCTCATGCTGGTAAACAGCTAGGGCACCTAGATGACCGAGACCTGTTTCCTGCTGCTCTTAAATTAGTTGAACAGACCAAACCAAAGGCAGTATTACTAGAGAATGTTCGTGGGTTGCTTGACCCGAAGTTTGCCGCCTATCGTCAGCAGATTTTAGACAGACTTAAAGAACTTGGCTACGATGGAGAGTGGAAGCTGATACAGGCAGCCAGTCATGGAGTACCCCAATTGCGACCTCGTGCAATTCTTGTGGCGCTAAGACCAGAATATTTTGAATACTTTGAGTGGCCAGAACCCACTACGGAAGAGCATATGACTGTTGGGGAAGCGTTGCATGGTGAGATGTCTAGCTTAGGATGGAGGCTGGCTGATGAATGGAAGAAACTTGCCAATAAAGTTGCTCCTACTTTGGTAGGTGGCTCTAAAAAACATGGTGGCGCTGACCTAGGCCCTACTAGGGCAAAAGCGGCCTGGGAAAAGCTGGGAGTTGACGGCAAGGGCGTAGCGGATAGTCCACCGCATGCTGATTTTGAGGGACTGCCTCGTTTAACCGTTCAGATGTCAGCCATACTTCAAGGATTCCCTAAAGAGTGGAAAATTGCTGGTAAAAAAACTAGTGCATACAAGCAGGTTGGCAACGCCTTTCCACCACCAGTTGCAGCAGCAATAGGCCAAGCCATACAGTTTGCTATTGTCATGGTTCCTCAACACGCTACTGCAGCAACTTCAGACGACGAAGACGCTAGTCAGATTCCTTCGTTTGCTTCTTCTGAAGTTCCCGCTGTCTAATAGCAGCACGAACACTGCCCTCTGGCCATGGTTCAAAGTGCACAAGTGTAAAAGCAGACTTTACTTTATTACCTTCGCGTTTCTTTGAGACTGAATAATCCCAACCTAATTCCCGCAATTCCCTCATACGTTTTTGCCAGTCATCTTGGTATTGCTTGGCCTTTGCGACAATATCTATCAAGTCTGATGGTACAGGTTTTCCATCAAAGGCCTTTAATAACTCGCCGATGCGCTTATGGACTTCATCATAATTTGCAGAAGCTTTAATTTTATCTGCGAACTCGTCATATGTGGCGTATAAGTTTTTCTTACCCTCGTTACATTCCGAACAAAGCGCTTGAAGATTACCCCTGTCATTAGTACCACCCCATTCTTGAGGCATCTTATGGTCGACATGCAGCTTAACTCCGTCTTCTGTTGGTGTTCTGCCACATTGCGCACAACGTTGGTCTCTCAGTGCCCAAGCCCTATCACTGCCACTTATACTACTGGTATTGAGAGCTACTTCACGTTTTTGCTTGAGGGTGTAGAGATTCTTATTATCACAATGGATTACGAACAACTTTCTTAGGTCTCGCAAGCGACGGCCCAGCTGTTCTTGCTCGCCTACCGCAAGTCCCATAGCTTCGCGAATCTGAGCAATAGATAGGGGGTTATCTTGATTCTCATAGAGAATACGATAAATTGCGCGGCCTTTAGTATGGGTTACCAGTTTGTCCAGTTCTTCGGATCCTGGAGCTGGTAATTCAGTATTCACAAAGCTTAGTATGCCAGATGTACACCCTTGATACCAGAGAGTCCCTCTATGGGCTTTCGGCTCAAAGACATAGGATTAATCTTTATATTATTGCTGGCAATGAGGCGATAGAGACCACTCTAGGTGCACAACGCCCAAGCTTGAAAGACGTATCAGTTTTAGTGTAATTTTTGATTAAATCAAGATATCGGTATTAGCACCGCGAAAATGCTTGCGGGGCAGGGGCAAAGCACATCTACAGTTGTGCTCGGAGCGAGCTCCTGTGCGCAACTTCGATGACCGTACCAGCGACTACGATATTTTCCGTGAGGAAAATATCAGTCTCAGAACCGAGTCAAACACAGTACCAAAATAAAAACCCCATCTTTCGATGAGGTTCATAATTTTGGTAGCGGGGGCAGGACTCGGTCACGTTCCGCGACCCCGAAACTTCACGATTGAAAACCAGTTTCCATCGGAAGATTTCCTTGCGGACTGCCACAGGCAATCCTCACCTCCGACCCTTAGCGTCGCAACTCGAATCTTGACCATGGTACAGAGTGAAATCAAAAACCACCTACTTCTAGGTGGTTCCAAATTTCACTTGGTAGCGGGGGCAGGACTCGAACCTGCGACCTTGTGGTTATGAGCCACACGAGCTGCCACTGCTCTACCCCGCGTCGTCAGACCTAGTAGTTAGCTAGCGACGGCGACCACAAAACAAGTTTGTTGGTCCTCGTCGACGAGCTTAGTACTGCTCCTCCTCTCAAAACTTCAAACAGGCAAGCCTTGGTTTAAAGTTTTGTTTTATGAACCCAACTGTGGGATCAGTAGAGTATTGTACTAAACAGAGGTAGTTTTGTCAATGAAGGTTGTTATCTAAATAGTTTGTTTGGCATAAGATCTTATCGCTTTTTGTCTTCGTTTCGCTATAGGTTGTCCAACCCCACCAAATTTTCTGCTAAAATCTCGCCACATAGTTCGTCCCATAGCGTTTCGAGTGTGTTTGTCAGTCATGTTGGCACCTTGTAGGGCAACCAACCCCGTAGCTTTCCAGAAATCATTTTTCGCTTGCAGCTGATACTCACTGCGGTTTCTATCCGCACCTTCTATGACGCGAGGAGTATTTCTTGCGTATCTTCCCCATATATCTGATCTATGTGGAGGCACTTCTGCAGCATCAACAAATCCTACTCTTTGGTTTGCTTTGCCGATGGCTTGAAGTGAGCTTATTAATAGCTTAGCTCTCTCATGTAGGTCTACGTAGGATCCCGGTTTTCCATAAATTGTTGGAATGGCGTGGTTAGGTTGTTCAGCCGGAGTTGGCTGCGAAGACTTTTGCCATGTTTCATAATCTTTCTCGTTGGACAGAACTGGATCAAAGAGTAGAGCTTGCTCTGGGTTAGAAGTGGGTCGTGACATAGTGATATTATAGCATAAGAAGTAAATATTGTAAATAAAAAAGAGGCTCGCAATGGAACCTCTTTTAGTGGATAGTAAAAAACTACCAGCTTCGGTTGCCACCGCCACCGCCACCGAAATCTCGACGTGGTTCGCGGGGTTGCATTGGACGGGCTTCATTTACATTGATGGAGCGACCACCAACATCAGATCCGTTCATTGCTGCTTCTGCTGCTTTGCCTTCTGCATCGTTCTCGAACTCTACAAAACCAAAGCCTTTGCTACGGCCAGTTTCGCGGTCAGTAATAACCTTTGCGCTGACAACTTTGCCGTGAGCACCAAAGAGCTCGCTGAGCTCTTCATCAGTGGTCGAAAATGGTAGACCACCTACGTATAGCTTATACATGTTACGTTGTTTCCTTATATCTTTTAAAGCAATCGACCGAACTTCTTTAGCTTGACCTACTATCACCGTTGTCCGATCGCCTAGTAACATACAAGGAAACGTGGAGCACTGTGGATGAGCTGACCAAGAACAATTAAGCTCTTGCAAAGGGAAGTAAACCATATATACTAGATATTAGTCAAAGAAAAACAAACATTTACAAGCTGATCATGTGAATTGCAAGCTGCCGAGTGGGCGGCGCAACTTGATGTGGTTAGTGAATGAAGTTGACAAAATAACAATTTCATGTATAATATTGTTTGTTAGTCGACTAAAACAAAAACTAAAAGTAAGGAGCAAACAAATGACCGATATTGGTTATGAGTTTACTGCAACCAACGATGCGAGCATTCTCAAGATTGACTCCATTCTTCGCCAGCTCTAAAAATAATAGAGCCAGCGTAAAGAAGTGCCCCACACGCGTAAGCCAAAGGGCACTTCTTTTATCCGACAGGGTGAATTTCTTTGTCGGACACTATTTTGTTGGTCACAAAAACCAACGCAAACACCGATGCGGTAATTGCAAAGCCAATGCCGATCTTGAACGCATCATGGTATCCAGCGACCTCGGCGGCAATAACGTTACCATTGGTTGTCGCGAGCGTATCTTTGAAGGTGGCGGCATAGATGCCCGAAAGAATTGCCAGCCCAAGCGAACCGCCAATTTGTTGGGACGTGTTTAGTATGCCAGAGGCAAGACCAGATTCGTTGTGCGGTACGCCGGACGTCGCGGCGATAGTAACTGACACAAAGGACAAGCCAAGTCCAAGCGCCATAACCATGAGGCCAGGGAACACATCGCCGAAGTAAGTTCCGTCAACGGGCAGCCGGGAAAAGATTGCGAGGCCACCCGCGATAAACAGTGGGCCAAAAACCATGGGTGGCTTAAAGCCAATTTTGGTTACCATGTTCGACACAATTGCAGACGTTATTCCGATGACAATGGTGACGGGAAAGAACGCCAACCCGGTTTGTATCGGGGTAAGACCCAAAACCGATTGCACATAGAGTGATAGAAAAAAGAACATCGAGAACATGGCTGCGGTAATTGGTAGCTGCGTTAAGTTTCCGCCTCGCAGATTATGATTTTTGAAGATATCGAGCGGCATCAACGGTTGCTTTGATCTGGCCTCGTTAAGAATAAAAAGTGCCAACAACACAATGCTGCCGCCAATAAACTCAATACTATGCGTGCTTGTCCAGCCAAAAGCGGGCGCTTTTACAAGTCCATAGACCAACAACATGAGTCCGGAAGTCGCGAGTACGGCACCTGGCAAGTCGAGATGCATATGCTTAAGATCGGCTTTGCTTTCTGGAACAATCTTTGGCACAAAATAAAGCAGCGCCAGACCAACGGGGACGTTAATAAAGAAATTCCATCGCCAATCTAACCATTCGGTAAGAACCCCGCCAATAAGAAGCCCCGTGGCTGCACCCCCGGCTGCAACTCCACCCCACACACCTAGTGCTCGATTTCTTTCTCGCCCTTCTTTGAAGATGCTTACAATAATTGATAATGCCGCCGGCGACATAAATGCTGCACTTAGGCCTTGAATGGCTCGAAAGGCTATTAGCATTCCTTCGGACTGACTGAGTCCAGTGAGCAGCGAAGCCGCAGTGAAGGCAGCAATACCAGCCACAAAAACTCGTCTACGGCCAAACAAGTCCGCAGCCCGTCCACCAAGTAGCAAAAATCCGCCGAAGGTGAGAGTATAGCCCGTCACTATCCACTGTAAATTCTCCGGTGAAAACTGAAGCGCTTTGCTTATCGATGGTAGCGCAACGTTTACCACAGTCGTGTCGAGCACGACCATAAACTGGGCAATTGCCAGAAGTACCAGTATTTGGCCCTTGTGAAGCTTATTTTTTATCATGATTTTTCCCCTCTGAAATAATTATCATCTAGCGTACAGGTAAATACTTGAGATTGTCAAGTATTTAGTATATCAAGTATAATGGAGTGTAGAAGCGAAAGGACGGCACACATTAATGAGCTCGCATGATCTATACCACAATATGATACTGCTTACGGTTCGTTCGAAGCGTCAACTTTCGCAGTGCTGCGAGAAAATGGAACTTACTCCCGTGCAAGGGTTGGTATTGCTGATCTTGGAACCACACCAAACTAAGTCGATGAACGAGCTTTCTGACACCCTTGGTTGTGATGCTTCCAACACGACTGGTCTTGTGGATAGGTTGGAAGCACAGAAACTGGTTGATCGAACCGCTTTTGATAAAGACCGCCGAATTAAACAAATTCAACTTAGCAAAAAAGGCCAGAAAAATCGCCAAGAGCTGCTGGGTTTACTTAAGGAATCCGAGTTGCTTGATATGAGCAAGTTGTCTGCTGATGAAAGGAACGACTTAGATAGACTTATTCGTAAGTTACTGTCTTAGGTTTGATCGCCTTCCCATAAAAACGGCAATTGGTCGGTGTCAAAAAGTGCAACACTCCCAACTTGTTTTACGGCAAGTGTTGTTGGCTCGTCGGAACTTGGTTCTTTGATGTACAGCTCGTTTTGGGTAAAAGACGGTGCACGAGTGTCTTCGTTCTTTAAACCCACCAAAACCCCATGGACTGGCTTCTCGTTTTCTCGTTCGCAGGTCACGATTTTTCCAATGCAATCGATTGATTGGAATACAATGTTCTTCGCGGCGTTTAGAGAAAATTGCAGTTCCAAATAGGTCTCTCTAGCTTGTCTAATTCTGTTGAGTTTGGCTTCTTTTTTTTCTTTGAACTGATCCCAGTAGTCTTGGGTTATTACGAAAGGTTGGTTTTTAACGAGTCTTAAATGGGGTTCTGATTCGATTTGCTGGATAGGCGTAGTGTCTTTTGGTGCTTGTTTTACTATTTCCACAAAATACCCCTTGGAGTTTTATGCACTTCAAAGACAATAGTATCAGATTCTTCGGAAGATGTGGTAGCAGGGGCGAGATTTGAACTCGCGACCTCAGGCTTATGAGTCCTGCGCTCTAACCAACTGAGCTACCCTGCCGCAAAATCGAACGCACAATACCTGCTGAATATAGCACAATTCGTATCTGTTATCTAGCGACTAATATGCCCAATAGGCGAGATAAATCGCAGCCAGAACGCCAATGACGGTTATGAAAACTCGAATAGCGTGCGTCGTAAACCTTTGCGATATGTGTGCACCGTAATAACCGCCAATAACGTTTCCGAGAGCCATAAAAATACCCAAATGCCAATTTATTAAGCCACTACCCAGCAGCGCAACGGTTGACGCAGAAGCAACACTAAGACCCGCCAAGCCCTTTATGGCGTTCATTCTGTGGATGTCATGAAGTCGGCTAAAGCTTAGGAAGGCGAGCATAATAAACCCAAACCCCGCCCCAAAATATCCTCCGTAGATCGCTGCTGGGAGCAGAGCGAGCGAAAGAAGCGCAATGCTGCGGAGCTGCTTTCTTCGACCCTTGAGATGGTAATGAATGTGTTTTTGAATAAACGGCTGAAACGCGAAAAGCAACACCGCGAACAATATCAGCAGCGGCACCGCTTCTTTAAATTTGTCTACCGGTGTATATCGCAGCAGGGTTGATCCAATAAAACCGCCAACAAAACACGTTGCCAGTACGAGCAAATAACGCGGAGAGATCCTTTTTAAGTATTTTTTGTAGGCGATGGTCGACGCAATTTGACCGGGAATAACTGTAATATGGCTGGTGGCATTCGCCACAATGGGCGGAACACCCGCAGCGACGAGTACCGGAAATCCAATCAGCAGCCCACCGCCGGCGATTGCGTTCATCGCGCCGACAATAATACCGGTAAAAAATACGAGTAGCTCAGTCATGTTTGTTTTTCTTTTTAGCTATTTCTAGGCTAACACTTCTCGAGGGGATTGCCTAGCGACTGAACAGTTCTGGTTTTTCTGCCTTCAAGTTTTTCCAGCACGGTTCGAATAGCGGAGTGGGCAAGGTTTGAAAATTATGCCACTGTTGATCAATCCATTTATCTGGTTCCTTAATAACGGGAGTTTTTGCTTTCCAGTCTGACTCGACCCAGACAGTTGCATAGTGTTTATCGTCTTTCGAAAAAAAGTCATTTGTGACTGCCAGCAGTCGCACATTCGATATTAGCATTCCAGTTTCCTCAAAGACCTCTCTTTTTGCGCATTCTTCGAACGACTCACCAAACTCAAGATGACCGCCTGGGATAGACCACGTGTCGTGTCCATGCGAACCACGACGTTTACCCATCAAAAATCTATCATCTTTCCAGACGAAAATGCCTACACCAACCCGCGTATTCTTTTGGCTCAAATGAACCTCTCTAACTTCGCGTTTTCGAAGCGCTTATGTCGATACGTTAAGGGCTTTTTGTGAACCGCTCTCCATAGCGCCCGGCCAAATGCGCCGTGTGAAACAACCAAGATGCTGTCGTGATCAAGCGAGTGAAGGTATTGCAGAAACTGATCGGCGCGGACTTGCAATTGCTCTAAGGTTTCAATGTTTTCAATGTGATCAATTGACGATTCGTCCAAATAATATTTTACGCCTTCTCGAAGAGCCCGTTTTCCTTCCAGCGCACCATAGTGTCGCTCGATTACGGCATCGGAAAGAATAATTTCTTCGGTTGGGTAGCCAACAGAATGCGCAACATGCTTCGCGGTGTCGTGCGCTCTTTGAAGCGGGGAGCTGATCACGACATCGAAAGCCAAGCCCTGTTCGCTGGCGTTTCGACCTGCAGCCTTTGCTTGATTATGTCCCTCGGGTGCAAGTGGCGTATCGCTGGTTCCAGACCATTTATGCAATTTGTTGAACTCACTAAGTCCATGTCGAATAAAATATAGCCGTTTCATTGCTACTATTATAAGATGGATCGTTTACTTGAACCAGGTACGTATGTCGTGGCGGTGTCGGGCGGCATCGACTCAGTGACATTACTTAACATGTTAAGTAATGATTCTCATATTGACTGTATTGTTGCCCATTTTGATCATGGAATAAGAAAAAATTCCTCACGTGATGCGCAATTTGTCCAAAAGCTGGCCGAAACATACGGCTATACGTTTGTGCTTGGAAAAGGAGACTTGGGGAGCAATGCTAGTGAAGCAACAGCTCGAGAAAAACGATACACATTTTTGAAAAAAGTAGTTGCTGCGCACGGCGGGAGGGCCATTGTAACTGCTCATCACCAAGATGACGTTATTGAAACAGCGCTGATAAATCTGCTGCGCGGTACAAAAAGAAAGGGCTTAACCTCGCTTGGGTCAGCCGAAGATATTATTCGTCCATTGCTTCATATGACGAAACACCAAATTGCCACCTATGCGCGAGCTCACAACCTTGAATGGCGCGAAGATGAGTCCAACAACGACGAAAAATATCTGAGAAATAAGATTAGAAATATTTTGAAAACCCAAAACCACGCACAAAAGCAAAAATTAGTAACGATAATTAATCAGACACACGAAACGAACAAAGAAATCGACGAGCTATTAGAAGCTGTTTTTGACAGTGCAAACGATGTTATTGATCGCAAAATTTTTGTGATGCTTTCGTATGATGTCGCGTGCGAAGTTTTAACGGATTGGCTGAGAGCCCACCACGCCAACTTTAATTCGACAAGAATTAGCCAACTGGTTCAAAAAGCTAAAACATCCAAGCCGGGAACCCATTTTGACGTGGACAAACAATGGGTGGTTTCTATTCAGAAAGACTGGATTCGCATGCAACCCCGCCAATCTGTATAATACGTGTACGTATGGATAAGAAATCGTTTAAACCCAAGCAAAAAAAGGGTGGTGAAAAGAGGCGACAAAGCTTTAAGAATTTTGGTTTTGTAGCACTGTTAGTTTTGATTGGATTGATCGCCTATTCGGCCCTTAATCAGCCAACCAAACTCAAGGAAGTTCCCTTTTCCGATGTGGTTACTCGTGCGAACAACGGTGAGGTAAAAAAGATTGAACTTTCTGGAAGCAGCCTGTCGATTACCAAAAAGGGAGAAGATAAGCCGAGCGAGAAATCAAGAAAAGAAGAAGGCTCAAGTATCTATGAACAGGGCCTAAAAACCAATGCTCCAGTTGAGGTAGTAAACAAACCAGCATCCACGTCGGGGCAGTTTTGGTCGAGTGTTCTCATTGGACTACTGCCTGTTATCGTGATCGCGTTTTTGCTTTTTTACATGTTAAGAAGCGCCCAAGGTCAAGGCAATCAAGCAATGAGTTTTGGGAAGAGCCGAGCACGACTGTACGGTAACGAAAAAGACAAGATAACGTTTAAGGATATTGCGGGTAGTCATGAAGCAAAGCAAGATCTGGAAGAAGTCGTTGAATTTCTTAAATACCCAAAAAAGTTTGAGAACGTAGGGGCGAAAATTCCAAAAGGTGTATTGTTGGTTGGTCCGCCAGGAACGGGTAAAACTATGTTGGCCCGGGCCGCTGCTGGCGAGGCGAACGCCCCATTTTTTAGTATTAGTGGTTCCGAATTTGTTGAAATGTTTGTTGGTGTCGGTGCCTCACGGGTGCGAGATTTATTTGCGAAGGCAAAGAAAAACGCGCCATGCATAATATTCGTTGACGAAATTGATGCAGTCGGCCGCCGCAGGGGAAGTGGTATGGGTGGTGGACACGATGAAAGGGAACAAACACTTAACCAAATTTTGGTTGAAATGGATGGATTCGAACAAGGTCAAAATGTGATTGTTTTGGCGGCTACAAACCGCGCGGATGTACTGGATCCCGCCCTGCTTCGACCCGGAAGGTTCGATAGGCGGGTTCACATTGGTTTGCCAGATCGCAAAGACCGAGAAGCAATCCTAAAAGTTCATTTTGCGAAGAAACCGCTTGCCAAGAGCGTCGACCTTAACATGCTTGCGGGTAAAACTGCAGGAAGTTCTGGAGCCGATCTTGCAAACATTGCCAACGAAGCAGCGATACTGGCTGCCCGTCAAGATAAAAAAGAGATTACCAGCCCAATCGTGACGGAGGCCTTTGAAAAAGTGGCTATTGGACCAGAACGAAAAAGCAAGATTATGAGCGAAAAAGAGAAAGAATTGACGGCGTATCATGAAGCTGGCCATGCGATTGTTGGCCATGTGCTGCCAGATAGCGATCTGGTGCACAAGGTTACGATTATTCCGAGAGGAGGAACGGGTGGAGTTACCTGGTTTATCCCTCCCGAGGATAAAAGCTACCATAGCATTTTAGAGTACAAAGACGTGCTTGCCAGAATGCTTGGCGGAAGGATCGCCGAAGAAATTATCTATGGCAAAGATAGAGTGACCACCGGTGCCGGTTCGGATTTGCAGAAAGCGGCAGAGCTGGCCAGAGAAATGGTGGTCAACCAAGGCATGGGTGATAGGCTTCGGGATCAAGTGTTTCATGTTGAAGAAGGCCTCATGCTCGAGCGAATGATGCACGAACGCCAATACTCTGACGAGACGGCGAAATTAATTGATGACGAAGTAGAGAACCTAATAACCGAAGCAGCAAGACGCGCTCGAGAGGTTATCAAGGCCAATCTTAATAAACTCGAGGCTTTGAAAAAGGCCCTGCTTGATCAAGAAACCGTTGAGGCAGAGCAAGTACTCAAAATATTTGAGGGATCGCATATGCCAAAATCTGCAGCGCTCTACTAATTTTTAATCTGTGAAATCTCAAAGATTGAGCCTATACTAGTTGGTAGCGAATCCCGTTTGGCGTATATTCGGGCATTGAATGCGTATGAACATAACATTTACTACTAGTGAAGCTCTGATAAGATGAACAAATTTCTCAAAAAAGCTAATACTCGCATTTCACTTGGTGGTGCTGCGGCTCTACTAATTGGTGCTGCTTTTTTGGCTCAATTCCTTGGCTTTTTGCGAATAAAGCTCGTGAACGCAAACTTTTCTGCGCTTGGTCCAGACAGCACCGATGCGTATTTTGCAGCCTTTAAAATTCCCGATTTATTTTTCTTCTCTCTTGCCGCAGGCGCGCTTGGTGTCGCATTTATTCCGTTCCTGTCGGAACGTATTCAGAAGAACGACAGAAAGGGAGTATGGGAACTGAGCAACAGTATGCTCAACTTGATGTTGATCGTGATGAGTGTGGTGGGCGTCATCATTTTCGTATTTGCTGAGCCACTTATTCATTACATCGTTGCTCCAAACCTTACTCCCGAACAGTTGCATAATGCGACAACCATAATGCGACTGGTCGCGTTTAACCCCCTTTTGTTTACTATTTCAGGTATTTTTACCAGCGTCCAACAGACTTTTGGTAGGTTTTTCTTTTACGCGTCTGCGCCGGTAATCTATAACGCGACAATTATTGGAAGCATTTTTGTTTTTAAGGATAGCTTGGGGCTTATTGGTCTTGGGGTTGGGGCACTGATTGGTGCGATTTTGCAGCTTGTAATTTCTTTGCTCGGATTTTTTGGTCTTCGGTATGTCTACAAGCCGGTAATTAAGTGGCGCAATAAAGATTTTGTGCAGATTTTACGCAATTTGCCTCCGAGGGCGCTTGATCAAGGTGTTGACTCCGTGAACTCAATCGCCGAAACAAATTTTGCGCGACGTCTCGGCGAAGGTAACCTAAGCTATTACGAAAACGCATTTGCGTTGCAGTCCGCACCAACCCTACTGATTGGTACAAGTATCTCGACCGCAGCTTTTCCTCGACTGACAGATCGCTTAGCCCAAGGCAGAAGAGACTTGTTTCGAAAAGAATTTTTACAAATCTTAAGAGTGTTAATCTGGATTATTTTACCCGTTGTGGTGGTGAGTTATTTCACCCGCGCCTATCTTGCGCGTCTCATATTTACCCGAGACGCTCCAGAAATTGCACTCATCTTTGGCTTTTTTGTTGGTGCAATTTTTTTCCGTACAATTTACGCGTTTATTTCTCGTTGGTTTTATGCCCAGAAGGACACCAGAACTCCACTTTTTGTGTCGATCTTTGCAATCTTGCTGAACATCTATCTTGCGTATACACTCTCTAAATCTCATGGCGTCGAAGGGCTTGCTCTTGCCCAATCGCTGGTAGCACTCGCTGAAGTCTTTATTCTTACGACGGTGATGGTCTATAGGGATAGAAAACTTCTTGATCTTGAGTTCTTTAATGGACTATTTAAAATTTTCTCCGTGACCGGCTTTACGATTATGAGTGCCTATTTTATGATCTCACTTTTCCCCTTGAGCGTTGGCGACAGAGGCTTTATTACACTTGGGACAAAGCTGCTGGCGATCGCATCGGTCGCTGCACTTGTTCATCTGGGAATGTCGTTCTTGTTTGGTCTAGAGGAAGCAAAACCACTCATTAAGAAAATTCGTAGAATCATTCTAATGCCAATAAGAATACAATAACCATGACCCAAGACCACATTAGAAATTTTTGTATCATTGCCCATATCGATCATGGAAAATCGACACTTGCCGATCGATTATTGGAATTGACAGGTACGGTTCAGAAGCGCGATATGAAAGCGCAGCTGTTGGACAAAATGGAACTTGAGCGCGAAAAGGGCATTACGATTAAACTTGCACCGGTTCGAATGAGTTACAAAAACTACCAGTTGAATCTTATTGATACCCCCGGGCATGTAGATTTTAGCTACGAAGTTTCAAGAAGCTTACAAGCCTGCGAAGGAGCAATTTTGGTGGTTGATGCCAGTCAAGGAATTCAAGCCCAGACGTTGGCAAATGTCTATCTTGCAATCGAAGCTGATTTAAAAATTATTCCCGTGTTGAATAAAATCGACCTGCCGGCCAGCGATGTCGTAAAGTCGACCAAAGAAGTTGTGAGTTTGTTAAATTGTGCCCTGCAAGATATTTTGAAAATCAGTGCGAAAACTGGACAGGGTGTTGAGGATGTATTGAGTGCGGTGATTAACAAAATACCTCCACCGCACGGCCAAAAAGATACCCCCACCCGAGCGCTCATTTTTGATAGCTACTATGATGATTATCGAGGGGTTGTGTTGTATATAAGAGTTGTCGACGGCGCAATTATGAAAAATCAATCAATCAAAATGTTTGCCACCGGCGCAGAAGGCCAAGCGCTCGAAGTTGGATCGCTTCGCCCACAAATGTCTCCTAAAGCGCAGCTTCAAAACGGTGAAATTGGATACATTGTGACAAATCTAAGAAGCACTCGCGAGGCAAAAGTCGGCGACACCATTACTCTCAGCGGAAATCCTGCCAAGTCTTCGCTGCCCGGGTATCGAGACGTGAAACCATTTGTCTACGCCGGCTTTTTTCCAGAAAGCAATGAACAATATCAAGAACTGAAAGATGCCATCGAAAAGCTGGCGCTTAGTGACTCCGCGCTCCAGTATGAACTCGAGAATTCGCCAGTTCTTGGCTTTGGAGTCCGTATTGGTTTTTTGGGTTTGCTTCATATGGACATTGTCCGAGAGCGCCTGGAAAGAGAGTACAACCTGGATCTTATCGTTACAAATCCCAGCACAGACTACCAAATCAGCCTTATTAACGGTGAAAAAGTTGACATAAAAAGTGCGGCTGATCTTCCCGATCCCGCAAAGATTCGCGAAATTGCTGAGCCTTGGATAGCCGGAGAAATTGTAGTCCCAAAAGAGTATGTTGGTGCAGTTATCCAACTTGTGGCGGCAAAGCGGGGTGTCCACAAAAATGTGAGCTATGTTGACGCACAGCTGGCGCTCGTAAGCTTTGACGCGCCACTGGCAAATTTATTAACCGATTTTTACGATCAGCTAAAAAGTGAGACCAGTGGCTACGGGAGCTTTAACTATGAGTTGTCAGATTATCGAGTCGAAGACCTAGTGCGAGTCGATTTTTATGTTGCGGGAGAAGCGATAAACGCACTATCGGTTATGGTTCATAAATCCGAAGCCGAAAAGCTTGGCAGAGAGGTCGTATCAAAGCTCAAGGAGGTCATTCCTCGCCAGAACTTTCAAGTGCCACTGCAAGCTGCCATTGGTGGTCGATTTATTGCCCGTGAGGATGTAAAAGCTTATCGCAAAGATGTAACTGCAAAACTATACGGTGGAGATGTCACGCGGCGCAAAAAGTTACTTGAAAAACAAAAAAAGGGGAAGGCTCGGGCGAAAAAGTTTGGGAACGTCGAGATCCCAGCTGAAGCCTTCACCGTACTTCTTAAAAGAGATTAAGCCAATGAGTAGATTGCTAAAAGAAGCCGAAGTTCTCCACTTCAAAGAAATGATTGATTCCTATCAGCCAAAACAAGACGTTTTGCGCGAGTTTGTTGCGAGTCAATTTGCAATTATTGCCGGTCCGTCTGGCGCCGGCAAAGATACGCTTCGAAATGAACTCATCACAACGTATCCAAACGCCTATCAACCGGTTCTCTCTACCACAACCCGGCCACCACGACAGGGTGAGCGCAACGGGGTGGATTATCATTTTCGAACGCTACATTATGTCGAGAGCGGACTTAAATCTAAAGAATTTTTGCAAGCGGCGCTGGTTCATGATCAGCAAATCTCGTGTTTAGACATCCAAGAGATCCGTAAATTGCAACCGAATCAGACTGGTCTTAGCATTTTAATTGTGCAAACGGAGTACGAGCTGGTGCGCCTCAAGCCAAATCTAAAAACTATATTTATCATTCCTCCAAATATCGATGTGCTTCGCGAACGTCTTCGCCAAGGACGGCCTTTATCAAAAGCCGAAACCGAGAGGCGAATGAAAGCAGGAGTTAAAGAACTGCAAATCGCATTAGAAACCGAGAGGTATTACTGTTTAGTGAGTGAAGATTTGTCTCTTCTGGCAAAGAATGTACACAACTACCTTAATACCAATGTACGTATCTTGGACGAAGATAGGCGCGCAAGGACGGTAATAAAACAGATACTTAACACGTTAAGTAATTGAGATATGTTAGGATGAATCTATGGCTGACAAACAATCGAACTCACTTACAAAAGCAGAAGAAAAACTCATCGACAAGTTGATAGAAAAACGAACAAAGGTTCAGACAAAATATCCGCTGTTATTTATCCTGCTTGTTACCTTTGGCGCGGTCGCTACCTTACAAGGCTTTCAACGACTGGTGGATAGAATTCCAGTCTTGAGCGACAACCCTTGGTTACTACTGGTGGCTGGTCTTGTAACGTTGACCGCAACCGGTACGTTATACAAAAAACTTAACTAGCATACGCGGTTCGCGGATTGTTATAGTGAGTGCATGGCGAAGCTACCAGACTATTTTGAATACTTCAAGGAACATCATCCTGGTGAACGCACCAACTTAAGCCCAATGTATTACGACCAGAGCGTGAGGTATTTCTTTATTGGTGAGACAAAAGTTGCGCTCGAAGACTATGATCCATACACATATCGTCGTCGATCGCGAATCTGTGAGGAAGAAGGTGAGCACGCAGGCTTATTTGTGGATGAGATTGCTGATCACCCGCTCATGATACCAGCTATGGGAACGGTCATTGCGGGTCCGAAACTTCATGAGTTTGTGCAAGCTGACCCCAGCCATGTAGAACGCGCGCGCGGCGTCATGGTCGATGCGTTTAAGCAGTTTTGCGATGAATTGCCAGTTGAGATTGAATCCTCGGGAGGTCATCTTGGTTTTAGCTCGAGCTTGGATAGAGATGGGGCCATACATTTACAAGTACTGGGTGACTGCGCGTGTCTGGGTGCTACGCCCGATGAAGGTGTTATCCACGGAAAAATTGAACATGGCTTTGCGACTTACGCACTGCATAATGCTGATACGCAGGCACAAAGAGCAAGTTTGTACGCAGGCCTTGGACACTTAGCGCGGCTGGTGGACGATAAAGACGTAGCACAAGCCTCACTCTTTTGATAATCTTGACTGATGGACAACAACCTGCTTAAGAAGCTACAGAACTACAGATTGCCTAAACCAGCAATATCGCTGATTCGCAATACCAAAATGGTGTTCATGGTTGGTATTACGGGAGCTGGTAAGGATTCGATACGAACCAAATTACTCAATACCGGCAAGTATCATCACATTGTTTCGCATACAACAAGGCAGCGCCGAAAAAATCACGGCGTGTGGGAACAAGACGGGGTAGAGTACCACTTCATCGATCTTAAGACGGCCGAAAATATGCTCGATGAGGGAGGCTACGTTGAGGCCAAGCTATTTAGCGGCAATATCTATGGAACGAGCGTGGCGGAGATACAGATGGCACATGACGAGGGCAAAATTGCAATAAGTGACATTGAGGTGCAGGGTGTCGCTGAATATAAAGCGGTTGCCAAGAACGTCATTCCGGTTTTTATTTTGCCGCCAAGTTTTCAAACTTGGCAAAAAAGGATTCACGGGCGTTACGATACGGAAAGCATGGACCGGGCAGACATCAAAAAACGTCTAAAGACTGCAAAACAGGAACTTAAAGAGGCCTTAACTCAAGACTATTTTGAATTTGTGATCAACGATGATCTCGAAAAGAGTGTACGCATTGTTGATCAAATAGCGCATGGTCACTTTTCTGACAAAAAGAATTTGGCTGCCCGGGAAATAGCCGAAAAACTCCTGGAAGATATTGAAACAGCTGGTTACTAGGTTAGAATTTAATCGAAAAATATGTTATAATAATTCTTATGCTACCAAGAGCCGATAGAGATGGGGTGCGACTAAATCATTCGACTGAGCTGCAAATGATTCACGACGGAATTGCAATTTGTGATCCCTTGCTTGTGGACGAAATTGAATATCGACTTCCAAAACAAGTTGTCCAAGGGCATTTTGATGATGCGCTGAACGATACAGTTGATTTGTCGCACGAGGAAACACGTCTTGCGCACAGGATTCTGAGCGTTCTAAAGCAGGCATCTGAAAACGATCCTTTGAGGTACCGAATGGCCTCAATAATGATTGGTCAAATAGAAGAACACACCGACATCAAATAGGTTTGGTGTTTAGCACTCTTGAATGCTGAGTGCCAAGATAGTATAATTAGCTATTAAGATGACAGTGCGGCAAGAACAGTTGCTAAGAGCAATAGTTGAGCAGTACGCAGAGGTTGCAAGCCCTGTGGGGAGTAGTTTGTTGGCAAAAGTTTTTGGAGTGAGTAGTGCCACCATAAGGTCCGAGATGGCCGAATTAGAGCGACTTGACTACATTGCCCAACCTCATACCAGCGCAGGAAGAGTTCCAACTGACAAAGGCTACCGCAGGTACGTGAACTGGCTACAGGATAACGAAACAAACCAAAAAATCACCAGACAAGCACACGCGATAGAACGACAAATTCAGCATTCTGGCGAAGACGAACAGGCGGTAAAAAATGCCGTGCAAGCTCTTGCGCTCGCGACACACAACTTGAGTATCGGGTTTTGGAACAACCGAGCATATCAGTATGGTTTACCAAGCTTGTTTCAGCATCCAGAGTTTTTTGGTGGACCAGAGGCATTCGCGATAGCACAATTAGTAGAGCGTTTGCCCGAATTAATCGATCAAATTTACGAGGATACAAACCGAGTGACGGTCTATATTGGTCATGAAAATCCTGTCGGCCGCGCTGCGGGCGCCAGCTCGATCATAGGACGGGTTCAAACTCCCGAAGGCCAAAGTTTTGTTGGGGTTGTAGGCCCCACGCGGCAAAACTATGGACAAGTAGTTGGCTTGGTTGACTATGTAAGTTGTTCTTTGGAGAAAACCCTCAATGCCTAAAAAATTAAATACAAAAAAAGCGGAAGATTTAAAGCAACAGATCGAGAACTTAACAACTGCGTTGCAGCAAGAGCGGGCTGATGCTGAGAACATACGGCGCCGACATCAAGCTCAGTTAAGTGGCCTGCAGGAGCTAGCCAAGGTGTCGGTTGTAAAGGAGTTATTACCTGCAATTGATAATCTTGAAAGAGCGCTTGCACATACCCCAAAAGATCTAAAAGATCATCAGTACGTAAAAGGTGTGGCTGGAGTCGTGAAACAGTTCGAAAAGTCGCTTCACGATCTTGGGGTAAAAAGAATAATAACCGTTGGTGAACCGTTTGATCCTAGACTTCATGAGGCAGTAGGCAGCGAAGGGGATGGTGAAGCAGAAGTGGTGTCTGAGGAACTTCAAGCGGGCTATGTTTTGGGGACCCAGGTTATTCGTCACGCGATGGTAAAAGTTAAAAGGATTTAGAGATGGAAACATACGATTTTATGCCTGGACGGGAAGGCAACACCTTAAGAGAACTTGGTAGATGGCTGAGGCATTGTCAAAATGACGAATCGCTTCAAACCGAAGCGGGATATATTGAAAGCGCCATTGAATCGTATAAGAATCAAGAGGTTGACGAACTCGATACACTTCGGTCATTGTATCAGCGCTACTACGCTACGGACGGGAGCGTTTCAGAGAACGCAAGTACCATATTGCTTCAGTCAACCATGTGGTTTGGTTTCGAGGCTGACATTGATCAAGAACTAGACATGGAAATAAGCCGACAAGAAGCCGAAAAAGTTACTAGCAGCAAAGAAAGCTTTAACCAAAATTAGCACTCTTGACTCACGAGTGCCAGGTCATTTATACTAGCAATACGATATATAGACTGCTAATTCTTTATAGAGAAAGGAAATTACAATAATGGGCAAAATAATCGGTATTGATCTTGGAACCACGAACTCAGCCATGGCGGTTATGCAGAGTGGGAAACCAGAAATTATTGCAAACAGCGAAGGTAATCGAACTACCCCGAGCGTTGTAGCTATTAATAAGAATAAAGAACGACTTGTTGGACAAGTTGCAAATCGCCAACGAGTAACCAATCCTACAAACACTATTTTTGGAGTAAAACGTTTAATTGGGCGCAAGTTTAGTGACAAAGAGGTGTCCAGGGACATTGACCTTATGCCGTACAAAATTGTCAAAAGTGGTAGCGGCGTTAAGGTGACCATGAGTGACAAGGACCACAGCCCAGAAGAAGTTAGTGCGATGATCCTAAGCAAGCTCAAGGCAGATGCCGAAGCGTTTCTTGGCGAACCCGTGACCGAAGCGGTTATTACGGTGCCAGCCTATTTTGATGATTCACAAAGACAGGCAACCAAAGATGCGGGCAAAATTGCTGGCTTAGAAGTCAAGCGTATCATTAATGAGCCGACCGCGGCAGCGCTTGCCTACGGACTCGATAAGGGCAAAGAAGAAAAAATTGCTGTATTCGATCTCGGAGGCGGTACGTTTGATGTGTCAATTCTTCAGCTTGGAGACGGCGTGTTTGAAGTGCTTTCTACCAACGGAGACACTCACCTTGGCGGTGAGGACTTTGATCTTAGGATCGTAAATCACTTTGTTGATGAGTTTAAAAAAGAATCTGGCATTGACGTAAAGGGTGACAAATCTGCGATGCAGCGCCTAAAGGAAGAGGCCGAAAAAGCCAAAAAAGAACTTTCGACTACAGAAGTTGCCGATATTAACTTGCCGTTTTTGACGGCTGATGCTGATGGCCCTAAGCACTTCGAGTACAAATTGACTCGAGCCAAACTTATCGAACTGGTGGGCGAGCTTATCGATAAAACTGCCGAACCGTGCGAGAAGGCTTTGAAAGATGCCAAGCTCAAGGCGGGTGACATTAACGAAGTTATCTTGGTTGGCGGTATGACGCGAATGCCTGCAGTGATCGAAAAGGTAAAGAAAATATTTGGCAAAGAACCAAAACAGGGAGTCAATCCCGACGAAGTTGTTGCGGTAGGTGCCGCAATTCAAGGTGGTGTGCTGCAAGGCGACGTCAAAGACGTGCTTTTGCTTGATGTCACACCGCTTAGTCTTGGCATCGAAACGCTCGGTGGTGTTGCAACCAAGCTGATCGAACGAAACACCACTATTCCAACCAGTAAGAGTGAGGTGTTTTCCACCGCGGCTGACAACCAACCTCAGGTAGAGATTCACGTCGTTCAGGGCGAAAGAGGTATGGTAAATGACAACAAATCGCTTGGCCGGTTTGTGCTTGATGGCATTCCGCCCGCTCCACGTGGTGTACCCCAGATTGAAGTAACTTTTAATCTTGATGCCAACGGCATTCTAAATGTGACGGCTAAAGATAAGGGCTCTGGCAAAGAACAAAGCATCACTATTCAAAACAGTGGTAACTTATCCAAGGAAGAAGTAGAAAAGGCCGCCAAAGAAGCCGAGGCGCACGCTGATGAGGACAAGAAAAAGCGTGAAATCATTGAGGCCAGAAACACGCTTGAGAATGCAATCTATCAAGCCGAGAAGCTAAAAACCGACAACAAAGACAAGGTCTCAGAAGAAGATGCTAAGAAGATCGACGAAATAGTTGAGAAGGTTAAAAAAGTTCAAGCGGACGAAAAAGCGGACAAGGAAGCGCTCGAAGCTGCCGGGAAAGAACTCAATGATGTTGTCATGCCGATCGGCGCAAAGATGTACGAGACAGCAAGCAAAGAGGCGAGCGAAAAAGACGCAAAAAAAGATAGCAAAAAGTCACAGAAGAACGAACCCGTAGAAGGCGAAGTTGTCGACGAAAAAGATACCAAGAAGGAATAGCATGTCAGCGCCACTAGAAAAACTGGCATTTGTGGCAGTAAATGATCGTATACACGAGCAACTACGTGGCGTGGAATGTCGTTTTGATGGCATAAGGCGACTTAACATATTTACCGGCAGAACAGCTCTTGATGGTTACCAAGTTGGAATTGGCCTATCAATTAACCCAGATTCCTCAATTGAATACCATGTAAGAAAAGAACGCCCTAAGGACTTTGATGGGTATCTTGAGGGTTGGGATTACCCTTGGGGTAGTGACTATCCCCGTGCCCTCCACGGCAGAGTCCACGAAAGTCGAGTGTTATTGAGCTCCGTTCACCCTAATGACATCCGCGAAGCTCGCTCTATGGATGGCGATGACCTAAGACTAATAGGGCTGCTTTTAGATAAATTCGAAGAAGCTAAAGTTGACCCAGCTTTCGCAGACACTGTGAGATAATGGAGCGATATGTCCAAGAAGGATTACTATGAAGTATTGGGAGTAGAGAAAGGAGCGAGTGAGGACGAGCTCAAGAAAGCCTTTCGACGGAAGGCTGTTGAATATCATCCCGATCGAGGAGGCGACGAGGCGAAATTTAAAGAAGTAAATGAAGCCTACGAGGTACTCAAAGATCCCTCAAAACGGCAGCGTTATGATCAGTTTGGTCACGCCGGCGTTGGGTCGAGTGCTGCGAGTGATGGCGGCAATCCGTTTGCTGGCTTCGGCCAACAAGGCCAAGAAGTTCATTTTGATTTTGGCGACCTTGGTCTGGGCGACATTTTTAGCAGTTTTTTTGGCGGAGGGTCGTCGCAGCGTGGTGCGCGAACGGCGCGCGGCAACGACGTCGAGACCGCAATTGATCTAAGCTTTGAACAGGCTGTGTTTGGCATCGAAAAAGAACTTAAAATTACCCTCGCAGACACCTGTAGCCATTGCAAAGGCACAACAGCCGAACCTGGCTATGAGCTGAAGTCTTGTCCAACCTGTGGTGGTTCTGGTCAAGTGGTGCAAGCAATGCGAACAGTGTTCGGCAATATTCAACAAGCCGCAACCTGCCCAGAGTGCAAAGGAACTGGAAAAGTGCCGGAAAAGGTGTGTAGCGTGTGTCACGGCAAAGGGACTGAAAAACGCGCCCAAACAATTAATCTTAAAGTTCCAGCTGGAATCGATGATGGCGCGACCATACGCCTTCGAGAGCATGGCGAGGCGGTCGCGAATGGGCCCAAGGGCGATCTGTATGTGCATATTCGTGTGAAGCCACATAAAAAATTTACGCGCGAAGGCGAGCTCATTTTAAGCATAGAACACGTTGCTATGGTCCAGGCATCCTTGGGTACCGAAATTGATGTCGATACCGTCGATGGTCCGATAAGCATGAAAATACCACCCGGCACACAAAGCGGAACCGACTTTAAGTTGTCTGGTCACGGTGTCCCAAAGTTGCGCAGCGACAAGCGTGGCGCACACATCGTCACGATAATTGTTGATACGCCGACGAAATTATCAAAGAAGCAGATAGAACTACTTGAAGAATTCAATAAAAATCATAAAAAAGGATTTTTTGGCTAATCTTCAACCCGTTCATATTTCGGTAGATCACGCAAACGCACCCCACTTTTTTCGACGAAGTACTTGCCTAGTTTTAGATATTTTTTCTTTAGCCACGTAAGCGAGGGAAGCTGCTCGAGCTTGTTAGCGTACATTGCGCGGTCGGCTTCTCCCAGAAGTTCGCTGGTTGTCATCCCGGCTTGTAATGTACTTGCACCGATCGAGAGACCGAGCCCTATGTCGCGAAAGTCTTTTGGACTTTTCTCTAGGTGGCTCGAAAACATTTCTCTTAAACGTTCAATAATAACTTCGACACCGAGTTCATCAGTGTGACAAATGACTCCAAACTCATCACCACCTATCCTGCCGGGAACGAGGCCGATGGTTTCGTATTGGTTGTCAGAAGCTGCCTCTGTATGCACGAGATTATCAGAAGCTCTTTCTGGAAAGTTTGCTGAGGGAGCTTGTCGAAAACTATTTGCCAACTCCACATTTAATGAGTCTATTTCGTGGAGCACTCTGTCTCCAACTTCGTGTCCTAAGATATCATTGACGTCCTTAAAATGGTTTACATCAATAAATAGTACCGACAAAGGGGCATTGTGTGCGTGCGCGTGCTGGACTTGTGCTTCTAGCTCGTTGTGCCACTGTTCTTTATTGTGCTGACCAATAGATTGGTTCGTCGCAATCGACCAAACATCGGTTTCGTGTGCTCCGTACTGCATAAGATAAAAATCATACAATAATACTATGAAGTTTGTCAAATAATTAGTTTGTGGCGCTTGCTCTTATTTTGGGTTGTCCTATAGTAAAATAATAGACAAGTATATGAATAAATATAAAAACCAAAACGGGTTTATTACCATGATCGTAGTGTTGTTACTCATACTGGTGGTGGCGATCTACTTTGCATATACTCGAGTGCACAATGCACAACAGGGGTAGAGGCATTGACATTCGATATTTAATTGTGCTATAATAAGTGAATGGTCACACGCGTACCTTATCGAAGTGCTTTGGGGGCTTTTGAGCCAGTAATATTTCCCGAGTTCGACAATGCAAAGGTAGTGGCGAAAATTGATACCGGCGCATATACTGGCGCACTTCATTGCACAAAAATAGAGGAGAGAAAAGCCGAGGGTGGTTCGCAACTTGTCTTTTCGCCGCTCGAGAGTGACGTTGAAGTAGTGCGCGACGAGTATGTCACCAAGCACATAAAGAGCTCGAATGGAAAAAGACAAAAAAGACACATCATTTCAACAAAAATAATCATTCAAAACCGAGAATATGAACTGTTCTTGAGTCTTGCGAACCGGAGCGACATGAAGCACCAAGTACTCATTGGACGCAGTTTTCTTAAGAGAAATCATTTTATTGTTGACCCGCAAATTATTAATCGATAAGGTGTGCAGACAGCAGGTACATAACTATGCGCATAGCAATATTATCCAACAGCCCGAAAATTTACTCGACCAAGCGCCTCAAAGAGGAGGCTATTGCTCGAGGTCATCAAGTGCGAGTAGTAAACTATGCAAAGTGTTATGTGACACTTGAAAGTAGCAATCCAGTAGTGCATTACGAAGGCGAGGCGCTTAGTGATTTTGATGCGATTATTCCTCGAATCGCCCCAGGTCTCACCAAGTACGGTACGTCAATCGTCCGCCAATTTGAAATGCAGGGTGCATTTTCTACTGCTAGCTCGATTGCAATTGTGCGTTCCAGAGACAAACTTCGTAGCACACAATTGCTTGCACGAGCTGGCGTAGGAATACCAAAGACAGTGTTTGCCAGAGAGACTGCCGATCTTGATGATGTGATTGAACAAGCGGGCGGAACACCTCTAATTATTAAGGTGGCCCGGGGTACGCATGGAAACGGCGTAGTATTAGCGGAGACAAAGAAGGCTG
>CAZNIK010000003.1:0-28725 GCA_964573095.1 uncultured Candidatus Saccharibacteria bacterium
AGCGCCCAATAGTTCACATAGACGGCGCTGTTTGGCACCTCGATGTCGGCTCATCTCATCCTGGAGGAGGAGCATCTTCCAAGGGTCGGGCTGTTCGCCCGTTAAAGAGGTACGTGAGCTGGGTTCAGAACGTCGTGAGACAGTTCGGTTTATATCCGATGTGGACGTCAGGAAATTTGAGGGAATTTGCTCGTAGTACGAGAGGACCCGAGTGAACGCACCGCTGGTGTACCAATTGTCATACCAATGGCATGGTTGGGTAGCTAAGTGCGGACTAGATAAGCGCTGAAAGCATATTAAGCGCGAAACTAATCCCAAGATTAGATTTCCCTATGAGGGCCCTAATAGACGATTAGGTTGATAGGCTCTAGGTGTACGCACAGTAATGTGTTTAGCTGAGGAGTACTAATAGCCCCACTGACTTTTTACGACCATAACAAACGTGTCGTAACAGCCTGTTTTCATGCTTTTGCATGAAATGCTGCTGTTACTTCTGGCGCATTGCGCAGTTTTCGCTTTCGGTACGCGGTCGATGTACTTTTGTACATCTCCCTTGCGTTTCCTCTAGCGATAAACATGCACACTGCATCCAGTCACGTCCGTTATGGGAAAAGTGCAATTTTGGCTAGTTGTTGGTGAGTATCAATCATGAGACACCCTTTTGGGGTTTCTCATCGCGCCAGGCAAAAAGTGTGATTTTTGCGTGGGCTGCTTTTCCCAAAAGAGCAGAAAGACTACCACCAATCAAGTCGTTTATTTACAATTCAGCACCACAAATGGACATCGATTACGCAAAAGTCTCGCAGAAATGTGGGATCTTGTGGCTGAGTGCGATGCAAGGAAAGTAGCGAGCCTTGAGAGAGGCGTACTTACCGTACGCCGATAGAAAGGTAAGCGTTACTTGACACCGCAGCGCGCCAGAAGCATTGGCGAAACAGCTTGGCTTTGCCAAGATGGGCACCGATGCGTCACAAGTGCCACATCGGTGCCCATGGCACGAGGGAAACACCTGTTCCCATACCGAACACAGCAGTTAAGCCTCGTAGCGGTTACAATACTTGGGGATTACCCCTGGGAAAATAGCACGGTGCCGTTTTATAGAACAAAGAGACCTTTACGGGTCTCTTTTTCTTTACCGTGGTATACTAACGGAGATCAGATAGATCAAAATAAAAACAAAGTCAAAACATGCGCACGTGGTCAAAACCGATCGTGTTATATCTCGGCAGACACTCAACGTCTGTGCTTTTGGCTGCCAGTGCACTATCGATTTTAATATCGGTTTTTATATTGGTGTACTCACGTCCGGTTGTATTCAGCTACACCAACCAGACATGTGTATCGGATCTCACTCCTTTTCCGAAACTACTCAAACAATCAAACGAAAATTATAGGGTTCACAGCCTATCAGCCGTCAAAATAAAAGGCTATCCCATATTGTCGAAAAAAACCTGTATTCATGCGCTCAAGCCACCGAAAGAAAAAGCGAACGAAAAAGTAAGTCTATCAACCCCAGGGTTGCCACTATTGGGTAAACACTACAAGGTTTTTAGCGGAGAATTGCCGACTATTAATACCGAACCACTTAAAGAAAAAGTTTCGATCAAAGAACCGATACTACTCAGCATAAGTCAGCCAGATAAGGTGTTCCGGTATAGAGTTAGTGTTGCCGAAAAATCGGTGTTTTGTGATGTCAAAGATGCTCGGTTGAGCTGTGATGTCAGCAAACTTGGCCTCGTACAAAGTCAACGCTACTCTTTGGTCGTAGAGCGGTTTTTTGGTGCATCTAAGGTATCAAGTATTTCAGAAAGCACAATAACTACCATCGAACCGATCACGATTACGGCAAATTCCATTGCCCCTGGAGCAGTGATCTACGACTCACCTACTGAGCTCGTTGTTACAACCGATAAGCTGCTTGTGAGCGCGAAGGTTGAGCTGGTTGCGAAAGCTAGCCAACAAGCCGTGATACATACTACCTCTGTTGAGGATAAGATAATACGAATAAAATTTGCCAAACCCCTAGACAGGAAAGTCGAATATAGACTAGTTCTTAAAGAGGCTACCGCTAAGGATAGGGCAGTGCTCGCCAAAGAACACATTGTACCGTTTTCAACTTCTGGGGGTCCTAGGGTAACTGCAACAAATATTGGGCGTACATCGGTAGAGCCTGGTCGAACAATCGTGGTTACTTTTGATCAAACAATAACTACCAACCAAGAAACACTGAAACAATTTGTATTGACGAGTGGGGGCGTGGCGGTTCCATTTACTGTTACTGCCAGCGGTCGACAGGCCATCGTCACACCGAAACTCACCCTTCCCGCATGTGCGCAATTTGTTTTATCTACACCCGGGACAATAACAAACAGCTACGGCGTGAGTGGTGACTCTGCCTGGTCGATAACTTCTAGGATGAGGTGTTATACGGTATTTTCTATCGGCAACTCTGCTCAAGGAAGGCCAATACTTGCATACAGATTTGGGACAGGGGCCAATAAAGTATTATTTGTCGGAAACACACATGGTGACGAGAAAGCAACCAAATACTTACTAGATTCATGGGTACAAGAGCTTGACGTCCACGCTGAACGCATACCAGCCGGTAAGCAAATTACTATAGTTCCCAGTGTCAGCCCAGATGGATTTGCGCTAAACTCTAGGAGAAATGCTCGAGGCGTAGACCTTAACAGGAACTTTCCTACAAACGACTGGAAATCGGACGTTACTCTACCGGGTGGGCAGCTTGCAGTAGGCGGGGGAGGGTCTTCAGCACTATCTGAGCCAGAAACCGCCGCGTTGGCTAACGTTGTGCTATCAGAGAGACCAAGTCGGATATTGACCTATCATAGCGTTGCATCTGTCGTGACAGCCAACGGTATCGGCGACTCAGATGGCATAGCTTCTGCCTACTCTAGGCTCAGCGGCTACCGCGTCTTGCCAAAATCCAACACGGCAACAGTATTTAACTACGACACAACAGGGGCGTTCGAGGATTGGCTCTATGAAAAAGTCGGTATCTCTGCGCTTCTTGTTGAGCTGGGCAGTCACACTAACAATGAATTCACCAAAAACAAGTCTGCCCTGTGGGCGATGCTTAACTAATTACGGAGAGCGAAATAAACTCGCTCTTTCAAATGGAAACAGAAACCCACTAGTTTTTCGCGTTTTATATCAAATGTGGTCAGCTTAAAAATTAAACATAACCATTGATGATATATATTTTCTGTGACGACATTTCTGTAAGGATAAAAACTTTAATAATTAGAGCATAAACACTTGACCAAAGCGCCACAGTATGTTAATATTTACTCAGTTTCGAAAGAAGCAACCAAAAGAGAGGGAAGAAACGAATAGTTTCGATCTCTCTTTTTTATATCTTTCGACAAAAGCTAATAACTTAAGGGAGAAAAGATTTATGGCCGGAACAAAAGATGGCGGCAAAGCTGCTGCAAATACTAATAAAACCAAATATGGTTCTGATTTTTATGCAAAAATCGGTGCAATGGGTGGTAAAAAGGGCCGAACCGGTGGATTTTATGCGAACCGCGAGCTTGCTCGTATCGCCGGTGCCAAGGGCGGACGCATTAGCCGTCGAACCAAAAAGTCAGTCTAATTTGGTTATAAAGCCTCTAGAGAAAAGTCACCTGGTAAAACAGGTGACTTTTTCGTAATTAGCTAGGGGTTTTTGACTTACGATAGACACGACAAAACCGTTGATCGCTGACTGACCACTCGTGATGACAGTTTATGCAGCGGTAGTGCCCGCGCGTGTACTCTAAGCCGTTTTGTTCACACTTTGGGCACTGACTTCTTTTGTGGAGCCAGTCACGGTAACTGTCCAGGCAATCTTCGATGTGCGTTTGATCTATAACTTCGCCATATTTTGCACCGAGTGATTTTGCTTCGGTCCAAGCCTCTACCTCCATCATCAATAGGCCAATATCGTTTTTGTAGTTGTTATGTCCTTTGTTCATGTGGCCAGCTTCGTGCAGGAGTGACCACTTGGGGTGCTCACCGTGGCTGGCGTAGGATATAACTCTTTCCTTTGGGTCCCAGCTAAAGCGCGCGGCTTCGCGCCACGATACACCAGGGAAGTCATTTTTTAGTTGTTCGAGCAGACTATGCAGACTCTTGTTTTCCAAGCTCATAACATCCAAAAATTACCGCCTCTTCTGCGCGCTTCGCGGGCAGTACTGGCGGAAGGTTAACCACCTCGTTTGCGTAAACCCTAAGATCTTCCAAGAGGCGATCCTTGAACTTATCAAAATGGCTTCCAACGCCGCCGCCAATAACTACCGCGTCTGGGGTAAGTGTCGCAAGTAAGTCAAATAGTCCTACGGCAATATTGTGGCTAATAACGTACCAGGCTTGTGGGTCGTTTAGCTCGCTGGCTGGCTTGCCAAACTTCTTCACAATCGCCTTGCCGGAAGCGAAATCTTCCCAGCGCTGGAGTTTGCCGTGGTGTTCGAATAGCATTGACCCCACTTCGATATCAGCATCTTGAGGTAGAATTTTTCCTCCAGTTATTAGTCCTGCGCCAATCCCGGTGCTTACTGTTATATAAAGCACCCTTGTATAGTGGTTTTTTAATAGAATTGCCTCTGATAGACCAGCCAGATTCGCATCATTTTCTATGCGGACAGGGACGCCGACAAGGGCACCGATGTCTTTGGCGAGGGGAACATTCTTCCAGCCCAAATTACCAAAAGACACACCAATTCCGTGAACTCGATCAATTTTACCTGGCGCTCCAACAACGCATATTTTGGGTTTTGCCTCTAACTTAATGCCTTGAAAGGTTTTTTGGAAAACTGATATAAACTCACTATATTCTTTTGGTGTTTCAAAACGTACCTTAGAAATTAATGCACCTTGCTTATCAAGTTCACAAATGAGTGTTTTTGTTCCCCCAATGTCTACTGCGATGTACATGATAGGTCATTATAGACAACCACTGCCCAATAAGAAAGCGGCCCAAACGACTCTCTTTGACACCAGAGGTGATAAAGAGTATAATTACAGTAAATCTGAATGGAGCAACAATCTACGGATTGCCACAGAAGTAAGAGGAGGCATGTTAGAACATGTCAAAAAGTGCAATTACTATGGACCAGCTCTTAGAAGCGAGTCCAATCAAACACCTTTCGGTAGGTGATGTTATTGAAGGAACCATAACTTCGGTAAAGAAACACGAGGTGTGGGTAGATCTCGGTCCCAACGGCGTTGGTGTCGTAATGCGCCGGGAAATTGGCCATGGTCAACAACTTGAGCCAGGTCAAAAGGTGACCACAAGTGTCGTGGATCCAGAACTAGAAGAGGGGTTTGCGTTACTTAGCATGCGGCGAGCAGCCAAGGACCGCGGTTGGGACGAACTTCAGCGAATATTTGACGAGAGCGAAATAATCGAAGTAGTTCCATACGACGCAAATCGAGGCGGCCTGCTTGTTGAAATGGAAGGCATCCGCGGATTTTTGCCAGTGTCGCAGCTTGCTGCAGGTCACTATCCACGAGTGTCTGGTGCCGATAAGGACGAAATTCTGCAAAAGCTCAATGCCCTTACCAATGCACCAATCCGGGTGCGTATACTCGACGTCAGTCGCAAAGACAATAAGCTGATATTCTCGGAGAAAGAGGCTGTCAAAGATGACATGCAAGCGCTATTCTCGAAGCTAAAAGTTGGCGACAGCGTAAAAGGGGTTGTAACTGGGGTAATTGACTTTGGTGCATTTGTGAATGTCGATGGCATCGAGGGCTTGATACATATCTCAGAAATTTCTTGGGAGCGAGTTGAAAACCCACGGGATTACGTGAAGGTTGGTGACGAAATCGAAGCCAAGATAATTGCCATAGACAAGGACCGGCTCAGCCTAAGTCTTAAGCAAATGCAAGACGATCCTTGGCTGCATGAGGCAAAGGACTTCAAAAAAGGTTTGGTTGTTGAAGGAAAAGTGACACGTATTACTCCGTTTGGCGCATTTGTCCAGCTTAGCCCGAGCGTAGAGGCGCTGGTTCATGTTTCCGAAATGAGTAGTGAAGATTCTGCGGATCCAGAGAAGATTTTTCGACTTAATGAAAAAAAGCAATTCAAGATTCTCGAAATCGATACTGAATCACGCAAAATAGCCTTGAGTCTCAAAGACGCGAAATAACAAATGAAACGTAATGTAGGGGAGTACCAGCTATGTCTCGAACAATTCAGATCGACGATGGAATTACCGTCGGCTCCCTTGCCGAAAAGCTAGAGATTCCAGTCTCTTCTCTTATCGCCGAGCTGATGAAGAACGGCGTGTTTGCCACGGTGAACGAACGGTTAGATTTTGATACGGCGACGATTATTGTTGGTGAGCTCGGGCTTGATGTGGCGCTTGATCGAAAAAAAATAGAACCAAAAGAAGTGCGCAAACGGCCAGACAAGGCTGCCGAGGGTGACCCCCGCCCACCAGTTGTAGCGGTTATGGGGCACGTTGATCATGGAAAAACGTCGTTACTGGACGCAATTTCTGGTTCAAAAGTTGCTTCCGGTGAGGCGGGAGGCATAACTCAGCACATTACTGCCTACCAGATCACTCATCAAAAGCGCAAGATTACTTTTCTCGACACGCCAGGTCATGAGGCGTTTGCTGCAATTCGTGAACACGGTGCCCAGTTAACTGACGTGGTTGTTATTGTGGTGGCGGCTGACGACGGCATAAAACCCCAAACTATTGAAGCGATTCGGTTTGCACGAAAAGCCGGTGTAAAAATTATTGTCGCGATTAACAAAATTGATAAAGAAGGAGCTGATCCGAACAGAGTAAAACAGCAGCTCTCGGAACAGGACTTGTTGGTCGAAGAGTGGGGAGGAGATATTGTTGCCGTAGAGGTGTCTGCCAAAACCAAGGCAGGAGTTGACGCGCTCTTGGACATGATTCAACTTGTCACTGACGTTGAAGATATTCGAGCAATAGGTACTGGTCCCGCGAGCGGCCTAATTATCGAGGCTCACATGGAGCAAGGCCGAGGTCCGGTGGCGGTGGCCTTGGTTGAAGCAGGGATGCTAAGAAAAACTGACTATGTGGTGGCCGGTGGTACGTATGCCAAAGTTCGAAACCTCGAAACTACCGGCGGGGCGATTATCGAAGAAGCGGGTCCATCGACCCCCGCGGTTGTCACTGGATTTAAGGCCCTGCCCGAGTTTGGTGATGAATTTTTTGTCGTAAAAACCGAGAAAGAAGCTCGCGCCAAGGCGGCCGAGCACGTCACCACTCGCACTGCTAGCGGCGGCGGGTTTGATATGAGCGGCAGCGATCTTATACGAATAATTGATCGCACTAAAGAGGTGAATGAACTCAACGTGATAGTAATTGCTGATGTACAGGGCTCACTGACCTCAGTGATAGATAGTCTCAAAGCCCTTGATACTGAAGAGGTTGTCGTTCGGGTTGTGGGATCTGGAGTGGGGGTGGTGACCGAAAACGATGTTCATTTGGCGGCGACAAGTGGTGCAATTATTTACGGCTTCAACGTGGATGCCCCCACCAATATTAAACGGCTGGCATTGAGAGACCGTGTTCGAATACGAATGTTTAGGGTAATTTATGAATTGATTGATGATGCCAAAAAAGAACTTAGCGAGCTGTTGCCGCCAGAAATTGTCAGAACAGACCAGGGAAGACTGGTGGTAAAGGGCATATTTAAGACGACCAAATCCGATGTCATTTGCGGTGGTGAGGTGACAAAAGGCAAGCTCGTGGCTCCAGCACTTGCCACAGTCAAGCGGGGCGACGAAGTGTTAGCTGAAGTTGAGGTAACCGGCTTAAAACGCGGCCCACAAGATACAAAAGAAGTCCAAAAAGGAGAAATGTGTGGTGTGAGCTTTAATACGACTTCTCGGATCGATCTTGCTGAAGGTGATACGCTAGAGTTTTATACCCAAGAAACGGTGGAGCGAACACTGTAGCGAAAAGTAGGAAAAGTCATGTATGATGATGCACCACGTTGGAGCGAGCAGCACTTTAAAGACAATGAACTTGACCAAGATGTCGAAAACGATGTTTCTGTTTCAAAAACGGAGCATAATGCCCAAGACAGCTTGGGGAATGATGATGTTCAAAAAACCCAACGACTGGAGCGCACTTTGCACAATTTAATGCCCCAAATTGCCGAGACGCGACCAGCAGTGCCCAACCGAAACAGGATAGAACCATCTAAACCCGAAGAATTGAGCACCGAGCTACATATTGCGCATGAATCTGACCCCTGGGACCCACACGAGTTTGATGAGCCACCAGAAAAAAAGGTTGAGGTCGGGGAAAATCAAGAAACGGTTTATGAGGCGGAGTTTGATAAGCGCCACGAAATAAAAGACGACCAAACTGTGTTTGATCTTGGCTCAACTGCAACCGAGCCATTGCTGTCTTGGCGCGCATCTCAGCTGGCAGCTCCAGTATCAATTGCGAAAGTGCTAGATGAAAAAATAATTTCCCAGCCAGAACGCCCTAAAGCTGTAAACAAGAACAGTTCCCGTATTATTCAAACTTCGCAGCGCTATCGCCTTTCGCTGCTCGCGGGTGTGGGTGGAGCTATCTCGTGTGCACTCTTGTGGGTAGTCGCTACTCAAGTCTTTTAGGTCTCATTGACTTTTTGAAGTGTTTATGCTAATGTTTAGCCCATAGAATAACTAAAATAAAAAATCTAAACACCAAAGAAAAGAAGATGCCAGCATGAACAACCCAAATGGCCCGCCAAATGATCAAGGATTTGATGATGGAAATCCAGGCGAAAAGAACGCCCCGATTAATCCAGCTTCTATGGCTGGTCAAGAAGGCGGGGGTGGATCAACAACCAATCCTGTGTGGGGAAACCCAACTCGGCCAAATCAGCCAAACAGGTTCGTAAAGATGCGTGCAAGGCAACCAGAAATGCACATGGTGTGGCAGCCGAACGGAAGTGGCTCAGCGACAGGGTCATATAACGCAGACCCCATCGAACAAACTCATGAACAACCATCGCAAGAAGTTGACGGGTCATTGATAGAGCAGAACCCGGACTGGGTTGATGCAAATGATCCGCGTTCGGTTGCCGATCTGCAGATTTATTTGGCAAAGCGGCCTTTGCAAGATACATCGGGTTCGATCCACGATCCAAATAATGGTCGTTTTGTGAACCCAGATGCGTATTTTGAAGAGCAGAGAAAAACGCACGAAGAGAAAACCCAGGCGCCCTACGAAGAGATGGGTTCGTTAGAGCTGGCCCGAGCACTGGCTGAGGCCGAAGTTCATGAAGATCAAACTGCGATACAAAATGTCTCTGATGCGTTGTTGGAAAAACTGGCCGCCGAGAGCAAAAAGCTATCGACAAGAATCGAAGGGACAAATCGACCCAATAACGACGGCGACGTTGTTGATCCATCAGATGCGCTTTGGGGCAGGGTAATGCGCTACAAAGATAATTACGTGCAGCAGCTGAAAAACATCAACACCAGAGACAAAATTGATGTTGACTATGCTCAGCAACAAGCAAATGAGCTAAAAGACTTAAACGTGCCAGATGAAGTTATTCAAGCAGTACCGGCTGAGCATTTTTTCAAGGAGGATGATCCCCAAGCTCGTATGGACGAAGCTGACGTACTAAAGCAGTACCGCGAAAGCAACCCCGATTCGGATCTCGCAAAACAAGAACAACTCGACAAAATGAATCCCCAAAAGCTAGAAAATTGGATGCAATATTTGAAGTCCGAAGGGGTTCCCGACGAAATTATCCAAGATTTCCCGGCCAGTTTCTTCTATGATGATGACGACGCGGAGCAAACTGGTGACATCCCAGAATCTTTCCAGCAATGGTTAGCTGAACGGGCTGACTCGAATCAAGATCACGCTGGGGTCAGCGAACCCAACAATGAAAACCAAGAAGATGAGCCTCAAATAACAAAATTGAGTTTTCGTGAGCGAGCCAGCTTTTTGCTAAAGCGCAAGGCTATGGAGGCGTATACGGCACTATTTGACCACAAGCGTGGAGTCGTGGCTGCCGGGATTGGTTTGATCGCGGTTGCCTACATTACGCAAAAAACCGGATTGCTCTCTGATGGGCACCAAGACGTCGCTGCCCAACTTGGCAATAACCAAGGTATAGGAGATGGGCTGTCAGACCTTGGAACCATGCCACCACCAAAATCTCAGATTGCGCAAGACGCGGCAAGTAGCGTGCCAGCTCCGGGGTCACCACCCGTGGAGACGTTTGATGTGCAGCCGGGGGATGGATTTACGAATATCATCCAAGATGCGGCAGAAAAGAAAGGAATTTCTCTATCGGGAAATGAGAGTTATCAAATATATCTTGATAACGAAAAAGAGCTTCGAGAACTTACAAATACATACACGATGTCTGGTGGGGAAGTTGGTATAGCTGATCCTGCGCGCAATGTGACATTACCCCCAGAAGTAATCGATGCGATCGAAAACAAATGACTCGCGTAGCTGGATTAGTTTGGTACAATAACACGTAAAGATCATCCGGAGGTAAGATAATGTTTCAGATAGACGATAAGTTTTTGGAGGAGTTAGGGTTGGCGGCGCTGGCACAAGCAGACAAAGATCAGCTCAAGGCGCACATATACGAAACGCTTGAGATGCGAGTTGGCATGAAGCTGGCCAGTGGAATGAGCGAGGCGCAGCTTGAAGAGTTCGAAAGCTTTATGAACGGCGACAGCGCCAAGGCTGAGAGTTACCTTGGAACAATACATCCCAACTGGCGGCAAGATCCAGCCTTCCTAAATTCGATCGAAAATGACAAAAGGGCCGCAGAACAAGAAGGTCGTAGTCCAAACCCAGAAGGTGTAACTTCCGAATACGCAGCCCTAAAGTGGCTCGAAACCAACTTTCCGAACTACAAGCAAGTTGTGGCAGACGAATTGGAAAAGCTAAAAGCAGAGATTAAGGCAGCGGCGCCGCAAATTCTTAGCGACGCGGCAGCCCAGCAAGCGTAAATTTATTCGAGAGAATTGCCAACCAAGAATGCTTTGGTTGTCATTTCTTTTTTGCCTGCGGGCTGAAGCCGAGTAATCTGAAGCGCGTCTTTTTTGCAATACACAATCAATGAATTGTCTTGCACCTCGAAAGTTCCTGGAGGGCCTTGTTGGCGCAAAAGGTTGGCCGTCCGAATGATAAGCCGGTGACCAGAAAGCGTCGTGTAGCTTCTGGGCCAGTCGTAGTAGGCACGAATTTCCCTTTCTATTTGACTGGCTGATTTTGTCCAATCAATAGCTCCATCTTGCTTAGTGAGCTTACGCGAATAGGTGACGGGTCCTTGTTGTTCATAGGGCTTTAAGCTGCCCTCAACATAGTTTGAAAGGTGCTTTGAAAGGAGTAAATTACTGAGTTGAATAAGTTTTGTCGTCAGTGTCTTTGACGTATCGCTGGCCGTTATACTCAACGATTGTTGGGCCAACAGAAGTCCTTCGTCCATGTGCTCATTTATGATCATAAGACTTACTCCAGTCGTCTCATCACCCGCGAGCAGCGCAAATGTTATTGGATCGGCACCGCGCCACGCCGGCAGCAACGAAAAGTGGCTATTTACAATTTTGCATGGAAAAGAATCGATGACGCGTCTTGAAATAATGATGCCGTAGTCAATAACGATACCTACGGGGCTTGAGAACTTTTGTGAACCGAATAGGTCATCAAGCTCGGCCTTATCTTTTGGCGTGAAACAAGGAATGCCGTAGCCTTTACAAGCTTCTATAGTAGACATGGTGCCGCGGTGGTGGGGCGGTTTTGGCTTTGTTATTACCGCTTCCACGTCAAACGCCTCAACCAAGAATTTTAGGCTTTCGGTCGCGACTGGGCCACTACCAAAGAAGACTATCGACGTCTTTGTCATAATCGAGCTTCTCCAAATTACCTTTTGCAGTGAGTGTATAGAATGCGTCCTTGTTGTCTTTGATGTGATCGATGAACATAACGCCCTTGGTATGGTCTATCTCGTGCTGAAAGACCCGGGCCAAAAAGCCGTCGGCCTTGACCCTCACTTCTTTTCCGTCTTGATTTAAGGCCCGAACTCGCACTTTCGAATACCGGGGAACTTTGCCATAGATATCTTTAATACTCAAACAGCCTTCGTAATCCTCCACGACCTCGCCCTCATACTTGGTGATTTCGGGATTTATGAACACTGAGAAGGATCGATCGGCCTTGTTTTCAAAATTATTTCGTATGATGATGATTCGCTTTAAGGTGTCGATCTGAACTGCTGCGAGCGCGACGCCGACTTCATGATCACGACTATCCTCCCACTCTAAGGTTGCTGTTTCCATGTGATGGATGAGCTGACGAATTGAATCGTCAATTACTCCAACTTTTGTGGAGCGTTTTCGTAAATCGCTGTGTGGCAGGGTGATGATTGGCGGATGGCTCATGGTGGTAGTTCTTCTTTGTTCGAGTATAACACCCTGCGGGACTACAGGAGGTGCAGGGGGTCGATGTCGATGGTTGACTTTGTTGGTAGGGAGCGGGCTATGTCGACAAGAATCTGTCGCTGTTTGGCCTTTACGATGAGCTGCCAAGAGTATTTGTTATTACGTTTGGCAACGAAGCTGGGACTTGGTCCCACGATTTCAATATGAGAAAAGTGCTCATTGATAAATTGTTTTACTGATAGAATTGCGGCCTCTGCCATCGCCGGTTTTGTACGCGAGACCTCGATCTTTAGGGTGTGATAAAACGGGGGAAACCCAAAAGCTTTTCGCTCGATAAGTTGTGAATTGTAGAAATCGTTCCACTGGTTTTCGTGATCAACCGCTTTTATGCCAACACCATTCGGGTTGTAGGTTTGGACTACAACGACACCGTTGCGATGTCCGCGGCCGACTCGACCAGCAAGCTGATGTAGTAGCTGATAGGATCTCTCTTCTGAAGAATAGTCTGGAAAGCTCAATTCACTGTCTGCTAGTAAAATGCCAACGAGCGCTAGTCTTGGAAGGTCATGTCCCTTTGCAAGGATTTGTGTGCCGACGAGTATATCGATATCGCCGGTGACTACTTCTTCGTGACGCTGTTCAAGTCTCTCTGATGCAACGTTATCTTTATCGAATCGTGCAATCTTGGTGTTTGGAAAAAGCTTCGATAGGCTGGCAGCAATTGCTTTTGTGCCAGGGCTTTTAAACTTAATTTCGCTTGAGCCACACGAGGGACATGCATGAGGTGCAGCTTTTGTGTTGCCACACGTATGGCACCGCAATTGATGCTGGTCTTGATGATATATCATCGGTAGATCACATTTTTCACAAGTTGCATTCCAGCCACAGTCTTGGCACAAAATGAGGCGCGCATCACCGCGTTTATTAAGGAATAAGAGAACTTGCTCTTTTCTTTTGAGGGCGTGACGTATCTCTTCTAGCAGGGTGTTAGACAAAAGTGGATAGTTGCTTCGTTGATTTTTATCAGAAAGGTCCACAATTTTGCGAACGGCTTTTGCAGCTGTTGAGCGAACGGCTTTTTCTTGCATCCTTATTATTGACGTCCCTTTTTGCTCGGCAAAGAAATATTCTTGTATCGGCGGGGTTGCAGAACCGAGTACCAATTGAGCAGCCTCGTTCTTTGCTCGCACGCTTGCCACCCTAACAGCGTGATAATGGGGCGCTTGCTCATTCTTGTAGGCGCTTTCATGGAACTCGTCAACAACTATCAGACCGAGGTTGGGGAGGGGCATAAAAAGCGCTGAGCGAGGGCCAATAACGATATGTGGTTTTTTTGCTTGCGCCAAACCAATCCATAGATTTCTTCTGGTTGCAGACGTTAGTTGAGAGTGTGTAACGATAACGCCAGAAAACTGTGTTTGAAACACAGCGACAAGTTGCGGCGTGAGGGCGATCTCGGGTGTAAGAATAAGGCAGGACTTTTTTGCCTCAAGTGCCTGCTTTGCGAGCTCAAGATAGACTCGTGTTTTGCCGCTACCAGTGTTGCCGTGCAAAATAGTTGTTCCGCTCGGCTGCTCGTTGACTTTTGCTATGGCGTTTTTTTGTTCGCGGGTGAGGGGCGGCAATGATGCAGTGCGCACTTTGCAGGCATCTAAGATTGGCTGGGGTAGTTTCTTTGCAGTAAGTGATGATGGTACAAAAAGTGACGCACATACTCCCAAGGGACTCGGATAATAGTCTTTCATCCATTGAAACATTGCCATTTGGGCTGGAGGGACTATGCACCCATCGACAACAGTGGTGATTGGCGTGACCGAGAAGAGCGGTTTTTTCACTTTGCCGACTAGTATGCCGATGCAGATTTTTGTACGAAGCTTTACAACAACAATCTGACCCTCGACCGCACGCTTCTCGTAACTATAGGTAAGCAAACCTTGTCCGTGATAGCTCCTATCCGCTGGTGCAACCTCGTAAAAATACATAGTACCTACCAGTATATAACGGAAAGGTTTTGGGATTTTTGAAAAATTCTATGTTGAAAAACTCTGCCGACATGTCTATACTTATCGTTGTTACAACAACATCGAAGAGGCTTATGCTAGACGTATTCATTACATCTCGAGTTCGAAGAAAGATAATCGTGGTATATGCGAAATACCCCGATTTTAAGACGCACGTCCGAGGTCTGGCGAAGCTCATCAAAGAAGATGCGGGAAATATTCAACGAGAGTTGAAGCGACTTGAGAAAATAGGATTTTTACATTCCGAAAAACAAGCCAATACCAAGATCTATTACACAAATAAGCAGTTTCCAATTTTTAAGGAGCTGCAAAGCATCGTGCTAAAGTCGCAACGGGCAACTCAAAAGCGACAACAGTAGCTTCGACAAATTACCCTTGTAAAAGTACAAAAAATTAGTTAAGATTATTGATAATGATACAGGTAACAAGAAAAGATTCGAAAGAGTCTACTGAGAACATGTTGCGTCGTTTTACGCGAAAAGTACAACAGTCTGGAGTTATCACTACAGTGAAACAGAACCAGTACTTTGAGAAGCCGACGAGTAAACGAGACCGAAGGATCAAGGCGATCGTTCGAAAAGAGCGCAAAGCTCTAAAGATTAAGAAGCTCAAGCTCTCGTAAGAGGCGTCCATAGTAATGACGCTTAAATCTCAGATTGACCAAGATCTAAAGACAGCAATGCTCGCAGGAGACAAGCCGCTGGTGAGTGTTTTGCGTGGAATAAAAAGCACAATTCTAAATGCCGAAATTTCGACCAGCAGCAGGCAAGAGGGTTTGTCTGACGTCGAAGTTGTCGCCTTGTTGCAAAAGGAGTCAAAAAAAAGAACTGAAGCCGCAGAACTATATGAAAAGAATGATCGTAAAGATCGCGCAAGCAACGAGCGCTATGAGCAGCAAATAATTGGTGCGTACCTTCCGAAGCAATTGGATGAGGAAGAAGTTCGGAAAATTATTTCGGCCGAAATAGCTGCGCTGGGGCAGCCATTTTCGTCTGCACAGATGGGAGCGGTCATTGGGGCAGTAAAAGCCAAAACATCTGGTGCGGTGGACGGCGCAACAATCGCAAGACTGGTAAAAGAAAAACTTTGAAACAGAAAGACGGCTTAGAATAATGATTGTGTTTATGGGAGTTGCCGGAGCGGGTAAGAGTGTGCAAGGAAAATTGCTCGCCGATGACCTCGGTTATCGATGGTTGTCAACTGGTGAATTTTTGAGGATGCACATAAGTGGCGAGCGACGACAAGAGATGTTGTCGGGAAAACTCCTTGATGATCAAGAAATAATTGATATTTTAGAAAAGTTTTTTGTTGAAGCTGGTGTTGACGAGGGGTGTGTGCTTGATGGATTTCCCCGAACGTTACCGCAAGCAAAGTGGCTGATAGAGAAGCACGACGGTAAAGAAATAAATATTCAAGCTATTATTCATATTAAAGCTTCAAAGGACGTCGTAAAGGCCCGATTACTATCTCGCGGTCGGCAGGATGATCACGAAACGGCGATTAATCAGCGTTTTCATGAGTACGAACAGCAAACATTGCCAATTGTTGAATGGTTCAAGAAAGACAACATCCCGGTATTTGAAGTAGATGGCGAACGTCCAATTGAGGTAATTCATCAAGAGATCATGCAGCTTATTGCTTAGGATTATGTAGAACAACATGATGAGTCGAGTAAAGACAGCTTCGGAGATAGAGGCAATGCGTGTGGGAGGCGCAATGCTGGCAGAGGTGCTTCGCCAAACAAGCGGTGCGGTACAGTCTGGTATGACGACCAAAGACGTGTCGGTGTACGCAGCGAACGTATTAAAGAGCGTCGGCGCCCAACCGGCGTTTTTAGGATATAACGGGTTTCCTGAGCCGATATGCATATCCGTCAATGATGAGGTAGTCCACGGCATACCAAAGAAGAGTCATGTTTTGTGTGACGGCGATGTGGTGAGTCTCGATCTTGGTGTGATTCATAAAGGCATGATTGTCGATAGCGCTCGTACCGTGATCTGTGGAACGTCCAATTCTGAGAAAGATCGATTATTGAAATATACCAATGAGTCACTTCAAGAAGGTCTGGCTGTTATTCGTGACGGTGTCAAAACTGGAGACATTGGTCACGCGATCGAAACAGTTCTTAAACGGGCCAAACTTGGTATTGTTCGGGATCTTGTTGGGCATGGAGTGGGGCATGAGATCCATGAAGACCCCAATATACCAAACTATGGGAACAGAGGTCGGGGTGTTGTCTTAAGAAAGGGTATGACGATTGCAGTGGAGCCAATGGCGACCTTGGGCAAAGACGGGGTTTACACTGATGTGGACGGCTGGACCGTAAGAACGCGAGATGAATCTCTTGCAGCTCACTTCGAACACACGGTGCTTATCACTGACGACGGCCAAGAAGTTCTTACTAGATAATGAGCCTTCTCTTGCGAGGAGGCTAAAATAAGCGGTATACTGACGGGTATGCGTGATTCCCAGCCCAGTTATTTTATCGGGCTCGATGTTGGCACTTCTGCCGTTCGATGTGTTGTTGGTAGTTTAGATTTAACCAGCGAAGACGCAAGAATATCGGTATTAGGTCATGGCTCATCACCGAACATTGGAATGAGAAAAGGCTTGGTGGTTCACCTCGAAGAGGTTGCTGGCGCAATAAACCAGGCAGTGAGCGAAGCAGAGAGACTTACGGGTATACCAATCAGAGCTGCAACCGTAAATGTCAACGGCGCACATATTAGCGGTTTAGATTCAAAGGGTGTTATTGCAATTAGTGCGGCGAATCGCGAGATTTCTGTCGAGGACAAAATGCGGGCCGAAGACGCCGCGACCATAGTGCAAATACCCGCAAACAGAGAAATTATCCAAGTGTTTCCAAAGAACTATAGAGTTGATGGCCACGACAGCATCAAGGATCCAGTTGGCATGAGAGGTGTTCGACTCGAGGTTGATACTCATATTGTTACCGTTGCAACGCCAAATATTCGCAGTTTAGATTCGGCGCTTGAGAAGGCTCAAGTAGCGCCGACACACCACACCGTTTCTGGTCTTGCAGCCGCCGAAGCAATTCTGAGTCGCCAACAAAGAGAGGCTGGGACATTGGTGCTCGACATAGGCGCCGGTACAACCAACATGGCGATTATTGAGGACGGAGAGGTGCAGCATGTGGCAGTCATTCCGTTAGGCGGCATCAGCATTACAAATGATCTTGCAATCGGACTAAAAACAGAGCTTGAAATTGCTGAAATGGTAAAACTTGAGCACGCCGGGCTTGCGGGGGACATCAAAACCGGTAGATTGAGTGTGACCCATGAAAATCGAAATCATGTGTTTGAGTCAGAAGATATATCAATGATTGTCGAGGCGCGGGTCGAAGAAATTTTAGATTTCGTTGAAAAAGAACTAAAAAGAATACACAAAGCGCGCAAGCTTCCAGGAGGCATAATGATTGTCGGTGGCACTGCCAACATAGCGGGGATTGCCCAATTTACCAAAGAGCAACTTCAACTGTCGGCCCGAGTCGGAGCGGTTAATCAATTGAGTGGTATAGTCGACGACATAAAAAAGCCGGAATACGTGACTGCCATTGGTCTGATGCAGCTCGATATGTTGTTTGCTGAACAAATGATGGATACTCCCACGTCACGGCGCGATGTGGGCAATTCTATTTTGAACAATGTGAGTAATTTGCTGAATAGATTTAGGTAACTACTGCAAGATTGAACGAGAGGCCATCCTGGGGTATACTGGCGTATATATGGTAGTGACCGAAGTAAGGAGATAGATAGTTATGGCTCAAGTTTCGCCTGCAATAGAGACATTTGCTCAAATAAAAGTGGTTGGAGTTGGTGGTGCCGGTGGCGCTGCAGTCAACCGCATGGTTGAAGCAGGTGTTCACGGCGTAGAGTTCATTGCCATCAATACTGACGCGCAAGCCCTGCATCACTCGAAAGCTGAAACCAAAATCCATATCGGCCACCAAACAACTAAGGGACTTGGGGCAGGGGCAGATCCAACCAAAGGGCAAGAGGCTGCCGAAGAATCTTACGATGACATAAAAGCCGCCCTTGAAGGCGCGGACATGGTCTTTATCACGATTGGTGCTGGTGGCGGAACCGGAAGTGGCGCCGGACACATTGTCGCAAAGGTTGCACAAGAGCTTAACTCGCTTGTGGTGGGATTTGCAACCAAACCATTTGCTTTCGAGGGCGAGAAAAGACGCGAAAATGCCGAAGCTGCAATTGCGAACTTGCGGAAATACGTCGACACGCTCATTATTATTCCAAACGATCGTTTACTCCAGACAATTGACCGGTCAACTCCAATCCTGCAAGCGTTTAAGGTCGCTGACGATGTACTGCGGCAGGGAGTTCAAGGCATATCCGACCTCATTACGGTTCACGGACTTATCAACCTTGATTTTGCCGACGTGAAAGCAGTCATGAGTAGCGCTGGCTCGGCCTTGATGGGAATTGGGCGGGCAAGTGGAGATAATCGAGCCGTTGAGGCAGCCCAACAAGCCATCGAATCGCCGCTACTCGAAGTTTCGATTGATGGTGCGAGAGGTATTCTCTTCAATGTCATCGGTGGTCACGATATGTCGATGCACGAAATTAACACCGTTGCCGAATCTATAACCGCCTCAGCCGATAAGAACGCAAACATCATTTTTGGCGCAACGATTAATCCAGAGCTCGAGGGTGAAATAATCGTGACGGTGGTTGCAACCGGCTTTGACGAGGCATACTTCACTAAACGTACGACTGGAAAAGGCCAACAGACTTCCGAAGATGATCAGGAAATAGCTCGATCTTCAGTTGCCAGAGACCCAGCGGTATCAACCGTAAAAGAAGTTCCCAAAGATATCAATATGGACCTTGAAGATAGCGAGAAGACTGCGTCAGCCCACGAGGAGTTTCATTCTGAGAACGAAATCCCAAACATTTGGTCGCATATTGAGCACGAAGACCACGATAAAAATAAGGCAAAAGTTGAAGAATCTGAAAAAAATGTATCCGAAGAAGAGCTGGAAAAACCGTCATTTTTACGTCGTCTGCGCGGTAAAAAACAGAGTAAAAATGATGACTCTGATCAAAAACACAACGTGTAATTAATACACCGTAAAAACGCTTGCATTACGCTACGTATGGGGCTATGATCATACGTATAGACGCTATATGTAGTAAATAAATATAGTAATTGTACGTTCAGATTGAGTAACAGACTTCCTCAACTTTAGAAGTCTAAACTAGGAAGGTAGTAAGCGCATATGAATTGTAGTCGCTGTCATGCTGCCGATACAAAAGTTATTGAGTCCAGAGAGGTTGCGAACGGTCAGTCGATTCGACGTAGACGCGTCTGTAGTAACTGTGAGCATAGATTTACTACTTATGAGCGTGTTGAGCGACCGCAACTTGTGGTTATCAAAAACGACAACGTAAGAGAGTTATTTAACAGAGACAAACTCCTTGCAGGTCTGTATCGAGCGTGCGAAAAGACACCTGTCACAAGCTTGCAGCTCGAGCAGCTTGTATCAGATATCGAGCAACAACTTTACGAGTGCAGCGATCCAGAGGTACCAACCACCAAAATTGGTGAAATGGTGATGGATAGCCTGGCAGATCTCAACGAGGTTGCATATGTACGCTTCGCGAGTGTTTATAGGAGGTTCAAGGACATTGCAAGCTTTGAGCGAGAACTATCAGACATACGCAAGCGAAAAACTGAGCACGTTGAAGTGTAGAAAGTAATATTTCTTACATGACTTCGACGGCTCTCCCCGACACTCAAATACACCGCGCGTAGGAGTGAATGTCGAGGAGAGCTCATCTCCATCATTTTAGAGGCGGATGGAGATAACTCTAAATAAACATTAAAAAACAAATTAATACTAAACGGCGAGGGTATTATGGGACAAACAACCAACCAAGCATTGGGTCGGCTTTTTACTGAACCCAAAACAAAAGCATATGACCAGTTAACCTGGGTCAAAAGAGATTCAATAATCGAAAACCCGATGACGGGTACCGCGGTTTTTGAGCAGAAAAACGTAGAGTTTCCAGATGTGTGGTCACTCAACGCAATAAATATTGTTGCACAGAAGTACTTTACTGGTACGCCTGGCACAAAGAGCAGAGAAGGCTCGTTAAAAGATTTGATAAACCGTGTGGTTGATACAATCACTCGGCACGGACAGCAAGAAAACTATTTTGATAGTCAAAAAGAAGCCGAAGATTTTCGTGAGGAGTTAAAGTATATTCTGGCAACCCAACGAGCAGCATTTAACTCACCAGTTTGGTTCAATATTGGTGCACCAGACAGAGCACAGCAGGCGAGTGCGTGTTTTATTCTCGGCGTCGAGGACACCATGCCGTCGATCTTGAATTGGTACCGAGAAGAGGGAATGATCTTTAAGGGAGGTTCTGGGTCGGGGATTAACCTTAGCGGCATTCGATCATCAGTAGAAGCACTCGGTAAAAGTGCGGGCACCGCGTCTGGTCCGCTCAGCTTTATGAGGGGGGCCGATGCGTCCGCCGGAGCAATAAAATCTGGCGGTAAGACGAGACGGGCTGCGAAAATGGTGATTCTTAATGTCGATCATCCCGACGTGATGGACTTTATATGGTGTAAGGCAATCGAAGAGCGCAAGGCTCGAGCTTTACAAGAAGCAGGTTTTGACATGAGCTTGGACGGGAAAGATTCCTTCTCGGTTCAGTACCAAAATGCCAATAATTCGGTCCGCGTATCGGATGAGTTCATGCAAGCAGTGTTGGATGATGCTGACTGGGATCTAAAGGCCGTTACCACTGGTAAAACAGTAGACACTGTTCGGGCGCGTGAGCTCTTTCGGCAGTTTGCCGAAGCTGCGTGGGAATGCGCTGATCCTGGCATGCAGTTTGATACCACCATTAACCACTGGCACACCACACCAAAGGCTGGAAGAATCAATGGCTCTAACCCGTGTAGTGAGTATATGCATTTAGATAACTCAGCTTGTAATTTGGCATCAATTAACCTCTTAAAATATCTGAAAGATGACAATACCTTTGATATTGATGCCTTTAAGCACACGGTTGAGCTTATCTTTACCGCCCAAGAAATTTTGGTCGGCTACTCATCGTATCCAACAGATAGTATTGCCAAAAACGCTCGCGCCTACCGCGAACTCGGCATTGGTTACGCAAATCTGGGAGCGCTACTTATGGCCCAGGGTCTGCCGTACGATTCTGAAGAGGGTCGAGCCCAAGCAGCAACTATCACTGCTCTCATGACGGGCCACGCCTACGCAACGAGTGCAAAAATCGCCAGAAAGGTTGGTCCTTTTGCAGGCTATCACAAGGACCGCGAAGGAATGATGAAAGTGCTAAAACAACATCGAGCTGCGCTCAAGGATATCGACGTAAGTCTTGTATCCGAACAGCTGCTCAGTGCGGCAACCAGTGCATGGGATGATGCGGTTGAACTGACGGATCTCTATGGGATACGAAATTCTCAAGCCAGCGTGCTTGCCCCCACAGGAACAATTGGTCTTATGATGGATTGTGATACGACTGGAATTGAGCCAGACCTGGGGCTCGTGAAAGTTAAGAAGCTTGTGGGCGGCGGAACAATGAGCATCGTGAACCAAACCGTGCCCCGTGCACTAAATGTACTCGGCTATAGCGATAAGCAGATTGCAGATATTAACAAATATATCGATGTAGAAAAGACAATAATAGGCGCTCCTCACCTCAAGCAAGAACACAAAAACGTCTTTGCGTGCTCTATGGGCGACAACTCAATTCACTATCTTGGACACGTAAAAATGATGTCAGCGGTACAACCATTTATTTCGGGGGCAATTAGCAAAACGGTTAATATGCCCGAAGAGGCAACGGTTGAGGATATTGAGCAATTGCACATTGATGCCTGGAAGCTCGGGTTGAAAGCGGTGGCGATTTATCGTGACAATTGTAAAGTGGCCCAACCACTTGCGATGGCCAAAAAGGACGGTGCGGAGGCAGCAGAAACTGACGTGACCTCGGCAATTGACGATAAGATTATCGTCAAGGGTGCGGTGCGACGAACGTTGCCCAAAGTTCGATCGGCCAAAACATACTCCTTCACCGTTGCAGGACTGCACGGTTACTTTACGGTTGGGGAGTTTGAAGACGGAACCCCTGGAGAGCTCTTTGTAAGCATTGCAAAAATCGGGTCAACACTGGCGGGTCTAATGGATTCTTTCGGTCGATCAATTAGTTACGGGCTTCAGTATGGAGTGCCACTAAAAACCTATGTGAAGGGTATGGCCCACATGTCGTTTGCGCCGGCAGGAATTACCGACGACAAGGACATACGCACAGCTTCTTCGTTGATCGACTACATCTTTCGACGGCTTGCAATCGATTATTTGTCGTTTGATGATCGCTTGGAGCTTGGTCTAGCATCTATCGACGATATGCCAGAAGCTCAAACCAGTCTGTTGCCTGCGGCTGAGGAGGTTACGGCTACCGAAGAAATTGTGATAAAAGAAGAGGTCACCTTAACTGCTATGGTTTCTGATACAAACTCTGAGATAAAAGAAACCAAGAAATCCCAGAGCCAAGATAACGCGCCAATGTGCTACAACTGCGGCAACCAAACCCAAAGAAGCGGCAGTTGTTATGTGTGTACCTCCTGTGGTTCTACCACAGGCTGTTCGTAAGAGCATAGTGCACGATTGCCTTTGTGATGTGTGTGATTGAAGAGTGTAGGATTGTGTCAAAGCTTGTATTGCGGTGAGTGTTGGGGGTACACTACTGCATATGAAAGTGGTGGTGCTTTATCGACCCAACTCTGATCACGCAAGAATTGTAGAAGATTTTGCAAATGATCTTAGCCGAAGATATTCGGCCAGGATTGATCTTGTGAGCCTTGATACCAGGGACGGTTCTTCGACGGCGTCACTATATGACATTATGCGATACCCCGCAGTGCTGGCGCTTACCAACGACGGTCAGCTTATAAAAGATTGGCAGGGAACGAATCTGCCGTTAATGAACGAAGTTTCTTACTACACACACGTCTAGATCTCTGTTAAGATATGAGTAGTTGCGTTTTGCCATGATTTGGCAGGTGAGTGGCTATCAACCACGAAGCAGTGAAAAGAACAGCTCAAGCGGCCTAGTAGAATTCACCGGGATCGCCCGAAATAGCGAAGCAATCAAGTGCTTTTGGGACAACCTCAAAGGAATCTGGATGGTACCTCCGTCGACCAGCGATGGATCCAGGCAAAAACCTTAAGGTTGTTTTTTATTTTCAAAGGAGAAAAGCGTGAGATTCAAAAAGGGCACCAGACGGAAGCCAATCGACTACGAAAAAGACCTCATCGACCATTGGAAAGCGCATAAGACGTTTGAGAAGTCGGTTGAGATGCGGCCAAAAGAAAATGCCTTCGTATTTTATGACGGGCCGCCGTTTTTGACGGGTACCCCGCACCACGGACATCTGTTGATATCGTCTGTGAAGGACGCCGTTGCTCGGTACTGGACCATGAAGGGTAAGAGGGTTGAGCGAGTTTGGGGCTGGGATTGTCATGGTCTGCCAGCCGAAGTTTTTGTCGAGAACGCTCTTGGTATAAAGAGTAAAAAAGAGATAGGTACCAAAATATCACTCAAAGATTATGTTGAGGCCTGTCGGGCGGCGATGGTAAAAACTGGCACTGATTGGGAAGACACCATCGAGCGCATTGGCCGATGGGTAGAGTTCAGAGGGGCTTACAAGACCATGGACCCAGAGTTTATGGAAAGTGTGTGGTGGGCGTTTAAAGAGCTTTATGACAACGGCAAAATTTATGATGGCGAGAAAATATTGGTGTATTGCACCAAGGATGCCACGCCGATATCTAAGTCCGAAGTGGCAATGGAGAATAGCTATAAAAAAGTGACAGACCCCAGCGTGTACGTCTACTTTGAGCTTGATGACAGCGACGAGTCGTTATTGGCGTGGACTACGACGCCTTGGACGCTTCCAGCCAATGTGGCGGTGGCGGTGGCTCCTAACATTGACTATTCGTTGATTGAGCACGGGTCCCGAAAATTTTATCTGGCAACTGAGGCAGTCGAGAGAGTGATGACGGACGAGAAGCACCAACCGCTCGAATACAAGGTGCTAAAAAACCTAAAAGGCAAAGAGTTGGTGGGCAAAAAATATCATCCGCTGTTTGAGAATCGCGGTCCGAATGCGCATCAAGTATTAGCGGCTGACTTTGTTTCGGCAGAAGAGGGCACTGGTGTAGTTCATGAAGCACCGGCCTACGGTGAAGAAGATTACGAACTTTGCAAAGCCAAGAACATCCCAATCGTGTCGATTGTCGATGAAAACGGCAATTACACCGAAGGTCGTTGGATCGAAAAAAACATTTGGGACGTCAATAAAGAGATCGCCAAAACACTCGTAGCTGAAGGGCACGGCCTCAAGGTTGAGTATGTGGAGCACGATTATCCTCACTGCCATCGTTGTGGCAATAAACTGATGTATCGAGCCCACCCAAGTTGGTTTATTGATATCCAGAGCCAAAAAGCACAGATGGCAACGGCAAGCGCCTCTGCGCACTGGGTTCCCAAGGCGCTTCAAACTGGCCGGTTTGCCAATATTATCGACTCGGCACCAGATTGGAATATCTCCAGAGATCGTTTCTGGGCCACTCCAATACCGGTTTGGAAGGGTTATCGTCCAGATGGTACGGAAGTTGTGAAAGTTATCGGATCATACCAAGAGTTTGAAGATCTAACCGGCAAGACATTAGATGATTATCACCTACCAAACGTTATGGATGTTGAGTTTGAGGTCGACGGGGTAGTAGTTCGACATATTGGCAAGGTTTTGGATTGTTGGTTCGAGAGCGGTTCTATGCCATTTGCCCAATTTCATTATCCGTTCGAGAACCAACAGAAGTTCAAAAACAGCTATCCTGCCGATTTTATCGTAGAGGCGATTGATCAGACCAGAGGCTGGTTCTACTCGTTGACGGCGGTAAATGTTGGCCTGTTTGGCAGTAATCCTTTCAAGAATCTCATCTGTACAGGATTTATCAATGCCTCCGATGGTAAGAAAATGAGCAAAAAGCTTAAAAACTATACCGATCCCATCGAGCTCATGGATAAGTACAGTGCCGATAGTTTCCGATTCTTGTTACTTGGCTCACCTCTGTTAAATGGTGAAGATTTTGCTCTAAAAGATCAAGAGGTGGCTGATGTAGCTAGAAAGTTGAGCATGATTTGGAATATGTTCGACTTCTTCACCATGTACGCAGAGGTGGATAAGTGGCAGTGGAATGGCGAAGCTTTAGACTACGGCAAAGATCTTAAAAATCCACTTGACGAATGGATCGTAGGTCGGCTAAACGCGGTAGTTCAAGAAGTCGATGCGCATATGCAACGCTATGATTTGCCAAATGCACTTAAACCACTGTTGCCTTTTATTGATGACGCGAGCAACTGGTATGTCCGCAGGAGCCGTAGACGCTTTTGGAAGAGTGATAACGATCAAGACAAGACGCACGCATACAAGACGCTCCACCACGTATTGGTGCAACTTAGTCTTGTGATGGCTCCTTTTACGCCATTCTTGTCAGAAGAGCTCTACAGAGGTCTTACAGCTGGTGAATCGGTTCATTTGCTCGATTGGCCAACAAACGATCATGTAAATGAGCAGCTTATAGAGGATATGCAGGCGATTCGGGAGGCGATTACACTTACCTTAGCAGAACGCGCCAAAGCCGGGATTAAAGTCAGACAACCCCTGCAGTCTGTGTTGGTGAACACTCCCAGAAAACTCCTTTCGCAGCACCAAAACTTCTACCAGGAAGTTTTACAAGAAGAAGTCAACGTCAAGCAGGCTCGTCTAAAAAGTGACAGTGAGGTGATTGATGTGGAATTGGACATCAAGATAACCCCAGAACTCAAACAAGAAGGGTTCATGAGAGAAGCCATACGAGTGGTTCAAAATGCCCGAAAACAGGCGAATCTAAATGTTGAAGATCGGATTGAGCTTAGTATTGTCACGTCTGACGAGGGTTTGCGCCGCGCCTTGGAGAAGCACAAAAAGACCATTTCTTCAGAAACGCTTGCCACAACAGTCAGCTTCTCGCCACAAACCGATGGCTACGGTGTGGAAGCGCACATTGATAGTATCCCGCTCCATATTAACCTCACAAAAAGCTCGTGACCCAGGCTCTTTACAGGGAAAGCCCAATCTGTTATTATCAGTGTTAATGCAAGGTAGCAATTACGCTACTATCTAAACGGAAATAGGTTAGTTATTGTCATGAAAAAAGCAGTGATTGCTACAGGTGGAAAGCAGTATCTTGTCAGCGAAGGCGAGCAGATTGATGTAGAGCTCATTAAATCCGAGAAAGACAAGATTGCTTTTGAGCCGTTACTCGTAATCGATAAAGACAAGACCGTCGTCGGCACCCCGAAAGTTAGTGACATAAAAGTTCATGCCACAATTGTTGAAAAAGACATAAAACAAGACAAAGTAACCTCCATACGCTACAAAGCAAAAAAGCGCGTACGAACAGTCCGCGGCCATCGCCAGAGACTATCAACTATCAAGATTGAATCAATAAAATAACAGATATAATTGGCATAAAACGTTGCACTTAGTGCAACGTTTTTAGTATAAATTTCTTGCTGCGCACTTCATATCTGTTATGACATCTGTGGATAACTTTGATCATTTTTTTGTTCAAAGGGGTTGTAACAGGGGTTTGGTGTCAGTATACTTCTGAGTAAGTTATTTATATATATAAATAGATAACAAACAAAAACCATTCACATAAACAAACAGAGGAAACAAAGAAGTTGCGGGAATTAGCTCGTACATCAGTCAAAAAATCCCAAAAGCTAGCACAAGTTAGCTTCTTTGTCTTGGTAGCACTTATCAGTCTGTTTTCGGTTATGTCATTGAAGCAACCGAGAATTGCCACAGCCGCCACAAACTCAAACCTAAACTTTCAGGCACGACTATTGAATTCGGCGGGGAACGTAGTTCCAGACGGATACTACAATATCGAATTTAAGCTTTACGATGTTTCATCGGGCGGATCGGCGCTTTGGACTGAAACGTACTACGACTCAAACGGGGTTACCGCCGGCAATGACAATAGAGCCAGGGTAGTAAACGGCTATTTGAGTGTCAGCCTTGGTTCACAGACTGCTTTTGGTTCATCTATCAATTGGGATCAAGAGCACTGGATAACGATGAATATCGGAGGCTCGACACAGACTGCCACTCCAACTTGGGACGGAGAGATGAATCCTCGCATGAAATTAACAGGAGTACCTTATGCGTTTCGGGCGGGGCAAGCGGCAAGTGTCCGCACCAATGACACTAATGCAGCGTCAACCAATTCGAGCAGCATCACCATCCAAAGCGGAAATGCGGCTGGTGCCACTTCCAACTCGGGGAGTGTCATCGTCGATGTTGGTACCGCGACCGGTACTGCTGGAACAATATCAATCGGAACTTCCAATACTTCGGGCATAACCATCGGAAGGGTCGGGGTACTGACCGAAATCGACAGCAATCTTACGTTAGACGGGCTGCAGCTTACCAACAACGGCTCAACGTTAAATTCAGTTAACTCGCTTGGCAACTTTGCTTCGGGTGGATCAATAGGTACGGCTGCTACAACAGTAGATCGATACACGAGCATTGCAATTGGTCAAACTACTGGTGGCCAAATACTGAGCTTACCGAATCCCACCAATACTGCTGCGGGTCGAGTAATGTTTGTATTCAACACAGGCAGCGCATCGTTTACGATGCATAGTGTGACCATTCCTGCAGGTTATGGACAGATCTACGTGTGGAACGGTAGTAGTTGGATCCTCGGTGCGTCTGGCGGTGGTGCAGCCATAACCCTTCAAGCTGCATACGATGGCGGAAATACTGTTACTTCAACGAACTCACGGGATATTAGTTTTACGCTGGCTGACACCTCAACAGATGCAAACTTTGTGGTCAATGTCGCCACTGGGTCTACAAGTAAGTTCGCAGTTCAAAATAACGGCACAGATACCTTTAGTGTGAGTGCGACAGGAGCTTTGATAAGCAAAAACTCTACCAACTCCACCACTGCCTTTCAAATCCAAAACTCTTCTGGACAGAACTTATTTGTCGCCGATACTACCAACCAACAATTAGCCGTCGGCCCCGCAGCCGTGCCAGGTAATGGCGTACTAACCGTTGGCACAAATACCACTACAGCTACAGGCGGTATATACTTCGGCACCGACACCAACCTTTACCGCTCTGCGGCCGATACGCTTCGAACCGATGATGCCTTTACTGCCA
>CAZNIK010000004.1:0-7434 GCA_964573095.1 uncultured Candidatus Saccharibacteria bacterium
TCACCTGTATACCAGTCAAATGTCTTGTTACGGCCTTCACGGGTCTTCACAGACTGCACGTCTTCGACATCGTCGGCAATTATGAGATCCGGTCGCTTTGAGCCATGACGGATGCCACGAACGCTCTGCTCCGTCGAAATTGCCGTTATTCGCGCGTTGTACTTGGGTATGAAGAGCGAGGTAGAACCCCACTCTTCCCGCTGTTCGACAAATGGCCCAAGGTCATTTGCTAACAGCTCGTTGCTTTCAAGTTCGCGTTTAATGTTCGTTAAGTGAACGCGTGCCTGATACTGTGTTTGGCTGGCGATTACCACGAACTTCTTTTGCTGCCTGCCAACTACTGCCCAAATAGGGTAGCTCATCGTCATGATGGTAGACTTAGCCGATCCGCGAAAGGCCATCACGACTGCCAACGGTGTTTCGTCTTGCTCAGTCAACGCAAATAGCTCTCGATGTAAATCTGAAATCTCATACTCCATGTAACTAGCAAAGTATGTGGAGAAGAAGTACAAATGGCTATTTGCCGTGACTTCTGCTCGTATTACTTTATCCGTAAACAACTTGTTCTTTAATTCATCGTTAATCATTTTCTTGATCTCCTTCATTGATCGTTATGCCTGCAAGTCGCAGGGCTTTATTTACTAATTCAGCTTGTTCGGGTGTCATTTCTTGTTGCACCGTCTGTAGCCGCGCATCTACTTCTAGACGATTTCTATAGTTGCGGTGGTGATGTTTCAACCAGAATGTTATTGCTGACATATTCTGGTTTTTAATGGCGTTAATAAGCTGTGATTCTGCAAGATCATTTATCCTGCCGATACTCAGTTCAATAACTTCATCGCACCGTTCAGCAAACTCTGGATCATCCTTACGCCAGCGGTAATAGGTGGAACGAGGCAGCCCAACCTCTTTGCAGGCTGCCTCAATAATTGGCGTTTTCTCGAGTTTGGCGAGCAAGCGCTGTTTGTCCGCCGACTGATTGCGACTCATGACAGCTTCTCCCGCTTTAAGCCGGTGAGCTTTTCCCATCGCTTCATGATGACTTCTGCATACACTGGAGATTTCTCCATGATGTAACATCGTCGCTTTAGTTTTGTGCAGGCAATCAACGTCGAACCTGACCCTCCAAAGGGTTCCACTACAAGATCGCCCCGCTTTGTAAGTACTTTTATGTATGGAATCAGTATTTCGAGTGGCTTAGTGCCAAAGATGATGCCTTGGCCAGAGCTTTTTTCGTCATTGGCTGGAAAAGAAATGAAATCGCTCGGTTGATACTTGCGACCTTTCTCGTAACCTTCCCAATGTGGCTTACCGGCCGTTGCATATAGTGCAGCTTCATACTCTTCCTGCAAGCCTTCTGGTTCTTTGTCGTGGTTATATTTCACAATGCCGCTACTGCCGACCATAGCAATGTCGTATTTGCTAAAGAACTTGTATTTCGCAGCAAAGCCCTGATGTCTGGTCGGTACATGCCATATCAGCATATTTCGTATAGTCCAATGCTCGGCCATGCAGTCCCACATTTCACGCATGTTGTGCCATGCCTCATAAGCAATAATCGAGAAATCCGGCTTGGCGTGTTTGGCAACATTCGCCATCCAAAGCTTTACAAAATCTTCTGGCAACTCGTCAGTCTCAAGGTATTTACGGTTTCGTTTTGCACCGAATCCTTCAACTGGCTTGCCTTGTCGTATTCCGCCTTTCATATAGCTTAGACGGTATGGCTGATCTGTGAGGCAGAGCGACGCAAGCTCACCGTTCATGAGTTTGTCGAAGTCATTTTCAACTGTTGAATCGCCGACCATAAGCCGTGAATCGCCGAGCATGTAGACGTCGCCTTTCTTGGCTTCTACTTTTTTGATGTCTAACTTCTTAAGTTCTTTTTGCAGATCGAACGTATCAGATTCTTCTATATCAATATCAAAGATAGTATCGAGTTCTTCGCTACTAAACCCTACATCTGCAAGTAATGTCTCATCGAATTCGGATAACATTTCCCAATTCCACTCACCAAGCGCTTTGTTCAGGCGAAGATTGAGCTCTTTTTCACGAGCTTCATCGGGTATATCCAAATACACCACCGGTACCTCTTTGTAGCCCAACTCTTTAGCTATATGCAGGCGAAAATGCCCGCCAATAACAATGTTTTTGCGGTTCTCGGCACCGTTTACCAGAAGTGGATCAACTAAACCAAACTGACTAATACTGTCAGTCAGTTGCTTTTTTGTTTCCTCGCTCCATGTGCGTGGGTTGTAAGTAGCCGCTTTTAGTTTTGATATTTTTACTTGCTCAATCTTGAGCTGATTTGAAGCTTCCATGCCTCTTCTCCTTTGTAGTTATACCAACCACAAATTCAATTGGGCACAATTCAAGACAAATAAAAGAGCACCACTAAAGAATTAATCATAACTGGGCCGTTTCCTACGACTGCTGGTGCAGTGTGAAATATACCTCTTGTCGTATCCGTTGGGATAAGATTATGACCAATTCCTCGGGGGCGCTCATATGTTGAGCTTCGGTTAACTCCTTGGAACTGTGTAGCTAGATTGTTAATGTAACGCTTATGCGCACCCTCACAATAGCAAAATCGGGTTTGGGGTGTCAAGTGCATAGTGTCAATATACTGACACTTTGCATTGTGTACCGATTTTTGCTATAATTATGTCAATGAACGAAATTCAAACACAGCTACATAACCTCTCTCAAACCACCGATCTGCGCCAACACAGTCTACGTAGCATAGGCAAAAATCTTATTGCTGGTAAAGAGGTTCATCCCGAAACCGTCAAATACTACTGGAAAAGACTGCACGACCAAGACCTAATCGACTATTTGCCTGATACTAGACCCAAACTAAAACGTATTAGCACCAGCAAAAGTAATATGTTGGGTGAGAAAACCAGTCTGGTAACTATACCTGTTTTTGGTGTGGCTGATTGCGGCCCCGCAACTAAGATTGCCGAGCAGACACCTCTGGGTGAGTTGCATATATCGAGTAGCCTCTTACCGACCCGTCGTTATGCTAGCCTATACGCCCTAAAGGCGTCCGGCCCTTCTATGAACCGAGCATCTGTGCACGGGCGACCAATACAAGATGGTGACTATGTGATTATCGATAGCGAGTATACCCAACCAAAGGACGGTGACTACGTTGTTGCTGTTGTTGGTGGCTTGGCTAATATAAAGCGTTTTTACCGCGAGAGCGACCGGATCGCACTCTTGTCTGAATCATCCGAAGGTTTCGATCCAATATTTATTCACCCCGAAGACCAAAGCGACAACTTAATTGGTGGTAGAGTCGTCCAAGTAGTCGGAAAACCAAAATCCCCCTAAAAAAACATAATAATTAACTGCTTGAGGAGTATTTTATGGCAGAAATAGAAATTACGGGTATAAGGAAAGATAACGGAAACCACGACAACCCCTACGAAGCTGTCGAAGCTTATAGGTGGGTGCAGAATAGTACGGGTAAAGGTGCAATCACCGAGCGCCAAACTGTGGTGGGCTGGCTAGACAATGGCGTTAATGGTGCTCGCGTCACAGCCTATGTACAACGTGTTAGTCCACGAGCTAACTGTTTTGTGAACCAAAGCAGCCACGGTACACGATTTCTTCAAACGGAACCCGACGCAACAGAAGAGAACAATTTATTAAAATTGCCCGCATGCTAGGGGACAAGGATGAACTTTGAAGTAGATTTCTTGCCAATAGGCAAATCAATGTGCGGCGACTCGTTCGCAATCCGGTTCGGCTATCTTGGCACCGGAAACTTATCCGATCAAACAGTTGTACTGATTGACGGTGGCTTCACCGAGGATGCGGAAACCATTAAGAGCCATTTTGAGAAATGGTATGGTCACAAGAAGATTGACCTAATTGTGTCTACTCACCCCGACCAAGATCATATCAATGGCTTGGCCGGTGTTATAGAGGCAATGAATGTTGGTGAACTGTGGCTGCACATGCCGTGGGAGCATTCTGAAGCCTTAGCCGAATCCAAACAAGTAAACTTTAGTTCTGCCCGGCTAAACCAAAAGTTGGCCAAGTCGCTAGGAAAGTCGGCTGACCTTGCTGAAGTGGCGGCACGCAACAATGTACGTATCTTGGAACCGTTTGCAGGTGAGACAGCTTTTAATACTGGACACGGTAAAATTACCGTCATAGGTCCGAGTAGGGACTACTATGAATCGCTTCTACCGCAGTTCCTTGACTGGCAGCCCAAGCAAAAGGCTGCTGTGTCGCAGCTATCATCTCTAGAGCGCATTTTTAGTAAGTTATCTGGTTTTGTAGAAGAGACGCTTCACATTGAAACACTGAGAGATAAGGGTGACACAAGCCCTCAAAACAATTCAAGCGCAGTCACATTGATTGAGCATGACGGAAAGAAGTTTTTGTTCACTGGTGATGCTGGTATTGAGGCGCTGGAACTTGTCTCTGAGGAGTTAGAATATCTTGGTCATGCCCCCGGTTCTTATACGGTTGTGCAGGTGCCTCACCATGGCAGCCGCCATAACGTTGGACCAACGGTGTTGACTAAGCTGCTTGGAAGCAAGCTGACCGACTCCAGCGTGCAACGGGGCCATGCTTATGTGTCTGCGGCCAAAGATTGTGAAGACCACCCAAAGAAGGTTGTAATGAACGCATTTAATCGACGCGGTTATCCTGTAACTTCTACGGAGGGACTTGGTAAGATTTTCCACAATTTGGGCGAACATCGGCCCGGATGGTCAACTTCAATCCCGCATCCCCTGTATGTTGAGGTGGAAGCCGATGACTAAGCATAGCGTTGATAGGTACGATATCGAAGCGCGCTATGTACCGGCATTAGTCTGCTCAGTACCGTTCTTATTTCTTGGCTACTATTTCATTAACGGCATTGACGGGGCTTTTTGGCAGTCAGCGTTTGCTCTGACCGTGGGCTCTGTGGGACTTTCAACTGCGCTGTATCTAGTAGCAATACATTTCTGTAGAACCATAGGAAAGGTCATCGAAGAAAAATGGTTCCACAAAGGTCTCACTTTTCCCACTACTGAGTTTCTGCTGGACAGTGACACTAGTCTCACGCCCAGGCGCAAAGCTGAAATCAGACGAAAAATAAAGGACCGATTTAAGATAGACTTGAGTACTGCGACAGAGGGTAGTGATGCCAACCGTCGGCTTATAAATGAAGCTGTCGGACAAATCCGGAAAATATTTTACGGAGATAACCATCTTGTTCAGCAGAGGAACATACAGTTCGGTCTGACTAGGAACCTTTTGGCGGGGAGCCTTATTGCTATTGTCATATCAGCCGCAGGCTTGCTCCTGAGCGATTTAACAGACAACCCGACCGCCAGTGCCATGGCTTTAACTTTATTTGGTGCCTATACACTTTTGGCGATTGTTTCTGCAGCTTTGGTAAAATTTACAGCGCGACAGTATGCATCTACACTCTATGACGAATTCATCGCACTCTAGGTTTAAAATGGTAGTGTGTACACACATCTTAAAGAACGCCAATTTTACGAAGATATTTACGATCGCCACACTGTAGAAGGTGGCCGTCGTGGCATAGTCCACTACGACAATTTCTACGCCGAATTCGAGAGCAAGCTACCCAAAGGCGAAAAGATTGATCGGCCCGGCAACGCCTTTTTATTAAACGTATTCTATATGGAGACTGTTGGCAATGAGCTACTGGCACGCTATGAAAAACGAGACCAGTACATTACCGAATGGATGACGAAAGATGAAGCCAAAGACGATCAAATTGCAGTTGCTAGGCTGACGGAAGAACCGCGCTGCCATCACTGTGGTAAGCAAGGGCTCCGGATTACAGACAAGTCATTAATGCACCGAGGTGAGCACTACAAGCATGACGACCCAGAAGAAGTGTTATTTATGCTCAACTGCCCACACTGCGACAAAAATAGCGCTTTTTGGGAAGACGGTAGCGCTTGGAAAGTTAAACCAACGCTTTGCCCAAAGTGCAAAAGTGAAGTTATCCATAAAACAACCAAGACAAAGCAAGCAATTACTTTTACATATACCTGTCCGTCATGTAAGCACAGTTATAAAGAAAAGATGGATTTACGGGATAAAAAGGAAGCGCCTGACCCTGATTATGATAAAGATCGTATCCACTACTGTCTGGTTGATGAAGAGTTCCGTGATCGACTTTCCAAAATGCGGCGTGATTTTATAGAAATGGCTCGACTTGGTAAGGAATTCAAAGAAAAGCAAGACAACAAGCATATATATGACGCAGTAAAAGAGATAAAGAAGCCAAAGATAGCCGAACTGGTGCCGTTACTGTCGCCGGTACTCGAAAAAGCTGGTTATATTGAATTTCACCTAGATAAGCCAGAAATGGGTCGTGATGTCTATGTTGGCTTCAGCTGTTTGGACAATAAGTCTGATCGTCAGGACTACGACAGCAGAAAGACATTGAAAAAGCTAGTTGATAGCGCCCTTAACGACACTAATTGGCGACTTATGAGTGATGGCATCTCGTATCGGCTGGGATACTTGAATGGGCGCGTAAAGGCCTATGAAGGCGAAGAAGCCTTGAAAGAGCTGGTTATCAAGAGCGGAAAGTTGAAATCCAAGCAAACAAGTAACCCTGCTGCCGACAAAAAGGCTAGCAGATCCTTCAAAACACCAGATGGGCGTGAAGTAATTCTGTAATAATTGCTAATAACTTTATAATGTTGGCAGAATGGCCGATCAAACTGAATATAAAGAACCAAAACTACACTTTGCAAACGCTAAGGGTGAATACGTTGCTGAGTATATGCCGTCAGCCAACTTCATATTCATGGACTGGTTCCGGTGGAAGTATATTGGTCTAAGAGTTAGGTTTGATAAAGATGTTTATTATTGGCACATACGTCATACAATTGATCCATTCTACCGAAAGTCGTCGGATATTGAATTTATACGGCACGTTATCAAAGAACATGATCAAAACCCTACAGACCCAGTCGAAAGACGACATTACAAGCGCGCATGGCGATTATATGGCCATGAAATGAAGTTCGTTACAGAAGAACTTGCTAAAGACGAAGGTACAGAGTGGGAAGATGGCGAATTCACAAACGGCCATGCCTATGCATATGGCTATAAGAAACAATGGTTCAATAAGTTCCCTGAACCGGAAGATAAGCTAATGTACCATGGGCTTAGCTGGGGACAGTACCGTGGTTTACTAGAATTGCTGCAAACTAGAGCAGAAGCGAGACGAAAAGAGTACTGCGAACAGCATGGGCTTGATCCTGAAACTGGCGAGAAACTAGGTGCTAAAAAGAAGAGGAAGTCTAGACTTAAGACAACAAAGCCAGGCAAAAGTCTAGCCAAAGTGAAGAAAAGCGAGACATCTTAGAATATAGCTGTTTTGTGTCCCATTTGTCTCATTTTTACCTGTTAACACCGTACCAGACCTGTATGCTCAGCCAT
>CAZNIK010000005.1:0-1904 GCA_964573095.1 uncultured Candidatus Saccharibacteria bacterium
ATTTAATAACAGTAGTAGAGACCCATAAGAGTCCTGCCGTAAATCGGCGGGATTCTTTTTAATTGGCTTGTCATTACTTAACAAAAGGAGCAAATATGACAAGTAAACTATCAATCCAACAGGTGAAAATCGGCGATCTCAAACCGTCCGAGTATAACCCACGGTCGTGGAACGAAGACACTACCGAGCAACTGACGGAAAGTATTAAGCGGTTTGGGCTGGTAGACCCAATCCTGGTGAATGGTTCGGAGCAGCGCAAAAACATCGTGATTGGTGGCCATTTTCGGCTGAAGGTGGCTAAAGACCTAGGATTAACCGAAGTGCCAGTGGTGTACTTGGATATTCCAGAGGAGGAAAAAGAGCGAGAGCTCAACCTTCGGCTCAACAAAAACCAAGGAGATTGGGACTGGGATTTGCTGTCCGAGTTCGATGAATCACTACTAGATGATATCGGCTTTAGTAGCGAGGAGCTGGACACCATCTTTGATATCGACGTGGACGAGCCAGAGAATTTTGATCTCGAAAAAGAGCTCAAGAAGCTAGATATCAAGCAAGTTAAAGCCAAAAAGGGTGATGTATATAAGCTGGGCGATTCACGACTGATGGTTGGTGATAGCACCATACCAGAAGATTTCGATAAGCTTATGAATGGCGAGTCTGCAGACATGTGCATGACCGATCCACCCTACATCTTAGATTACTTGCACGCCAAGCGTGGCGGCAAACCAACTACCGGCTTTGGGGCTAAGAAAAATCGCCGCTACCTTGAGACTGACGAACTGCCTGATAACTTTACAGAACTTTGGATGGCAAATGTTGCTAGCTACGCTAAGCCTGACTACAGCATTATTGTATATGAAACCTGGAAGAACCTCCGTGTCATATGGGCTGAGATGGAAAAGTACTGGAAAGTCAAAAACATGATCGTCTGGCACTTACCCAACCGACACCAGGGCTTTAGTGCCAAATACAAGTTCTTTAGTAAGCATGACATCGCCATGGTCGGCGGCAGCGGCACCGTACCCTACAATCACGATGAAGAGTCAGCTGGTTTGCAAGAGGAATATGAAACGGCACTGTACGCCATCAGTGGTAAACCCCAGTGGGAGGGCTATAAAGGCGGTAAAAAGTATCAACCGACTGATTTTATAGAGTTCCAAGCCAGTGACGAAAAACACTCTGGCCAAGGTGTAGTGTTTGGCACTAAACCATTGGAAATCTTAATCCCATACATAAAGGTGCTAACAAAGCGTGGCGATCTAGTAGTAGAGCCCTTCTGTGGTAGCGGATCAACCTTGATCGCCAGCACTAAGCTAAACCGCCGTTGCTACATCATGGAGAAGTCTCCTGTGTATGCCGAGGTAGCTTTGAAACGCTGGGAAAAGCTGACGGGTCAAAAGCGGGAGCTGCTGACATGAGTCGTAATCAGAATAAAGACAAAGCCAAAGTACTAGCCAAGTTAAAGCGTACGCCGATTGTGGAGGCTGCCTGCAAACAAGCAGGCATCCCTCGCAGTACCTTTTACCGCTGGCGTAAAGATGATGAAGAGTTTGCTGAATCAGTAGACGAAGCTATCGACCAAAGTGCTGGGCTGATTAGCGACATGGCAGAAAGCCAGTTAATAAATGCCATTAAAGAACAGAATATGACCGCAATAATGTTTTGGTTGAAGCATCACCGGCGTGCCTACCGCAACCGTGTAGAAGTAGATGCCAAGATTGAAGGCGTTCAACAAGGACTAACTCCCGAGCAAACCGAGCTTGTATCACAAGCACTACGGTTGGCTGGGCTAATTAAAGAAGAAGGAGATAAAGAAAATGGAACCAAATGAACTACAGCAGAAGTTATTTACAGATCGAGAGCTGCGTACAGCAGTTACTTCACAGAGCCACGAGTGGTTCTTC
>CAZNIK010000005.1:1914-2781 GCA_964573095.1 uncultured Candidatus Saccharibacteria bacterium
TTTGCAGGTTATTTAACGCATGAAACTGCAGACCTACACCGGCAGCTATTTGCTTTAACGGAAGACGAAAGCAATCCACTGTCGGTTGTGGTAGCATTTCGAGGTTCAGGTAAATCCACAATTATGACCATGAGCTACCCTATTTGGGCAGTGCTTGGTAAACAGCAGAAGAAATTTGTGCTAATTGCCAGCCAGACTCAGTACCAAGCCAGGGTTCACCTTATGAATATCAAGCGTGAGCTCGAAAGCAATGACCTACTGAAAAATGATATGGGGCCATTTGTAGAACAGCGTGAGGAGTGGGGCTCTACCTCGCTCTACATTCCAAAGTACAATGCGCGTATAACGGCTATCTCTACGGAGCAAAGCGTTCGTGGCATCCGTCATGGGCGTTATCGCCCAGATCTCATAATAGCCGATGATGTAGAAGATATGGCGTCTGTGAAGACCCGTGAAGGCCGTAACAAGACATTTGACTGGTATACCAGCGAAATAATCCCTGCAGGCGACACCAACACTAAACGAATTGCGGTTGGTAACTTACTACACGAAGATTCGCTGTTAATGCGCCTGAAAGAACGTATAGACAAACGTGAGGTTGATGGCAGCTACCATGAATGGCCTATCATGCGTGGCAACAAAAGTCTTTGGCCGGGCAAGTACCCTGATAAAGCCGCCCTAAATAAGCTTAGACGGTCTATTGGTAACCCCATATCATGGGAGCGTGAGTACATGCTGCGGATCATTCCAGACGAAGATCAGGTTATCGATGCAAAGTGGATTCAATATTACGAAGAATTGCCAGAACGAACCAAGAAAAATGAGTATATAAATTCGTTTGTGTCGGTTGACCTAGCAATATCCCAA
>CAZNIK010000006.1:0-235 GCA_964573095.1 uncultured Candidatus Saccharibacteria bacterium
GGTTATGACCGGTGAGACCGTGCGCGGTGCGTAGTACGGCTGTTTTTAGCCCAGAGAACGAAAAGTCATACTTACCGGACATAGCTACAGCATGAATCGCTGCGTTGTCGCTCCGATCCGCATCAGAAGCACCGAGGAGTGCATCTGATTTACGGCTCTCGCTGTCGCCTTGCGCTTCACGGCTGAGCTCTGTCCTTGAGCCAATCTTCGTCTTGGGGAAGTTGAAAGCATAGGC
>CAZNIK010000006.1:245-2072 GCA_964573095.1 uncultured Candidatus Saccharibacteria bacterium
AGCGGTCGAACGCGACCTGAGTGATGCCGATCGCCTTGGCTTTTTCGGCGATGGATGGACCGCCAGGGTAGGGTAGACCGATCATTTTAGCGACCTTGTCGAAGGCTTCACCTATGGCATCATCTTGAGTCTTGCCTAAGATTTGATAGTTAAAGTGGTCTTTAAAGAGGACTAGTTGGGTGTGTCCACCAGATACGATTAGTGTCAAAATTGGGAACTTTGGTGCTGAAGCAGGCAGTTTGAACTTAGAAGATAGGGAAGGGGAGGTTTCGGTGATGAAGTTGGCGTATACGTGCGCTTCAACATGGTTAATCGCGCACAGGGGCTTGTTTAAAGCAATAGCCAGTGATCGAGCAGTCATAACACCGACGAGCAGAGATCCGCCCAAACCGGCGCCGTAAGTTACGGCAATTGCATCTATATCATCCTTGGTTTGCGAAGCTTCGCGTAGGGCCTCATCTATAACAGGGATAATGGCTTCGATATGGCTTCGAGCGGCAACTTCCGGAACTACGCCACCGTAGGCTTTATGGATATCAATCTGACTAACGACGGTATTGCTAAGTAGACGACAAACTTGCGTTTGCTCGTCTATTTCAACAACCGCTGCGGCTGTCTCGTCGCAACTAGTTTCTATTCCTAAAACTTTCATTACTTATGAGCATACCAAAACAGATGATAATAAGATAAATGTTATTGCTTTTTAATAGTGCTTATGGTATGATATGAGTAATGAACAAAAATAAACATGAATTTGGTATTGAACCGAAAACCCCAACTCAGCGAGCAGAAACACTCCTTCAAAAAGCCGAACAGCAATTTGATCGACTAGCTGCTAGCTTGCCTGAAGAAGTTGTCGCTCAAGCCGACGAAGTAATCATTGGTTTTTATCTCATTTGCGGAACAGATCGCAACAAACCTAAAGCACCAATTCTTGTAGATGAACACGATCTTGATGCCATCATTTCCCGTCATCCCAACAGTGATATGCAGTTGGTCTCTTTTCACAAAGATGCTTCGGGAACATGTGATTTACTAGCTCAGCTAGACCCAATAAAAGCTGACTCATATGTAGACAGACTTATGCGAAGAGATCATTCTGTATCAAGATCGGACGTTATTATTAGCTGTTCACCCGAAGGACCATTAATCTGTGGAGCTCCGGTTGAAGAGGTTGAAGATATGTATGATCCCAATTCTGGTGTCGAAAGTCCCTTGACGCGCCTTGAACAGGTTATTAGGGATGTTGAAGAAGCGACAATAGTTAGGTATCCAAAACCAGAACCAGTTTCTAGGTAGCTCTATTTTCGGAGTTTTTTTATAGTCTTGGCGATTCGACGCCCAAAACGAATCGTAGCGTGTGACGTTTTATTTATTGGTAGTTCCCAGGTTCCAGAAAAGTTAACGTCGTGTCCACCAAAAGTGCGTTTAAATGCACTATAACCAGTGTAGGGGTGGTTCTTAACACCCTCTGGAATTACTCCGAAAAAGTCTAAGTGTTTTAGGCCCTTGGCTTTGGCTTCAAATATCAAATAACAGAGTAGGGCAGAACCACAACTATGTTTTTTGGCTTCTTCTACCGAACCGGCATAAAGATAATATCGAGTCTTGTTTTCGACATCATCAGCATATAAAGCTCCGGCTAACCGCTTGCCGTTATGTAGGCAAAAAACAATGTCACTTTTTTCTTTTCCAAAAGTCTCAAGTAACGTAGCCATATATTCTGGGCTACGAGGGATTGTATGGGTGCGCTTACTGATAACTTGCATAAAGCCAGCAAAATCCTTCTGGCCTTTTGGGCTGCTATCGACCTCGAAGCTTAAACCA